>SVFO01000009.1:7500-92655 GCA_015056795.1 Lachnospiraceae bacterium | reverse complement strand
AACTATTATACCACTATTTCCATGGCCATGTCATTATATTTTTCAGGAAATCCCCTCACGAGTTTCGGTTCACGACCCCAATCAGTTCCTTGAAAACTGGCGCATTGTCCTGCACGATCACACAAAGCTTTTCCTTTGCACGCGAGACATTCTGATAGAGAAGCTGCACATACAAATAATCCTCTCCTGGATGCTCCTCTCCCGTCAGCATGCCACCTTCATCATAGCTAAACTTCCGATCCAGCACGACAAGCACCCTGTCAAATTCCAGCCCGATCACGTCATGTGAATCCTCAAATTCGGAAGCAATATAGCGGTATCCCTTCTTTTGCCCCATGGATACAAGACGCCTTGTTTCCTCCTCGCTTCCCGAGCACAGAACGTCAATGTTCGGGAAGGTCAGGCTTGCCCTTTTCTTTAAATCCAGCAGCGCATTGATAAAGGCATAAATCTCCTTGCTGGTGCGAATGGTTTTTGCAAGCCGAAGCTCCTGAAAGCTCCGAATCGCACGCAATCTCTCCGGATTATTCCGCTCCCGCTCCGATTTTGACAGCACCTGCTTTAAGTCATAGATAAACAGACAGGCCTTGATTTTTCCGCTTCCATAGGCCTCCAATATATTCTCCAGGTTCTCCTCTGAAAGCCTTTGCGTCTCGTCCACGCAGATCACGTCATAGTCCGCAAAGCTCCCCGCGGGAATGTCTTCGACAATCGTAATTCCCTCCAGCAAGAGCTTTAATCGCTCGTGTCCTTCTGAAAGCTTTCCGCAGTGTACGACGGCAATCCTATAATTTTTGCTTAATTCCTTCGCAATGTCATAGAGAAGAAGCGTTTTGCCCGTGCCAGCCTCTCCCGTGATTCCCCAGAGCGTGGCGCTCGACCTACGGATACCGCTTAAGACCTTCTCCTTCATTTGCTGCTGATGCTCCGTCAAAAAGTACTGACCATTACAGAACCTCTCTGGCTCACTAAATGGCGAAATCAAATAATCTCCAGGCTTAAACAGCTCTTCAATTTCCTCCTGAACGGGGTGCTTTACCTTCCCGAGCTTTCGAATGAGTTCACGGAAGGTACAGACCTTAAGTCCCTCCTTGGTCAGATGATATAGCTTTCCTTTTTTTCGTCCATCGCTGACAAAGGTAAAGCTGTAGATTCTTTTTCCGATTAGCGACAGATAATAGGCATTCCTCTCCAGCTGCTTTCGTACTCTTTCCGTTGTCACGCTCGGACTGACACTCTTTAGCTCCACGTTGACAACGCAGCCATTGCGGCCGACCTTGATTAAATCAAATTCTCTGGAAATATGCGGAATCGTAAAGGAATAAAACCAGTCCTCAAAGCATTCCTCAGGCGCTTCGAGCTTCATCAATTCATTCACGATCTGCGCAATCTGATCAAATTCCTGCTCCTTGATCCGCAGCTTTTCCTCACGATGAGACAGGGCCTTTTCGAACAACGGCTTTATGTCGCTTTGAACGGTTCTTGTCATTGCATAGATATTGATGGCACGCATGGTTTCTCTCCTATTTTGTCAGATCATAATCCTTTTTCAGTCGATTGAGCGTCCCTCCGCCAATCAGCCCGTCATGCTGTAATCTTCCGACGATGATGCCTGGAGCAATCCCCTGCGCTGCCGCAAAGCTGCAGATGCTCTGCTCCGTATATTTTCCCTCATGCTTAAAGACATCGAATTCCTTCCTCGGAAGCAGGGCGTTCCGTGCCCAAAGATTGGCATCCCGCTCATCCTGCTCCATGGTTCCGCCCTCTTGATTGGCATGCCCTAGGAAAATATGCCCAAGCTCGTGAAACAAACGAAACCAAAAGGCATTATCATCCATCTTTTTTGCCGTAATTGCAATCACCATCCGATTACCAGAGGGAATCGTGGCAGATGGAATCGTCAGCCCGCGAAGCCTCGGCAACAGCACGAGCACTACGCCTCGCATTGCCAATTCCTCCTTGAGCTTTGGCAGGAATTGCGTTCTTCTCTCCACGGTCCACTTTGGAATCTGAGGAACCAAATCCTCCAGTTCCTTGAGATTAAACGGTTCTGACGTCACCTCCCTTGCTTCCCTTTTCGCTTCCTGCATCCAAGCCATCAACGTTAAGTCTTCCTTTTCATGAATGGATAATGCCTTCCCAGCATAGCCCGTCATCTTCCAGTTTTCAATTAACGACAGATCCACCATCTCAAAAAAATCGCGCAGGTTCCTTACCTTCTCCTTCGCAAGTCTCGCCTCCGGCACCCATCCCAGCTTCGCCATCTCCGCATAGGGAAAGCACTGTGCCAGCGCGACATCCTTCTCTAGATCCTCCTCTGCCTGCTCGCGCAACAGGCTTTCGCGATACTCAGCCTCCAGTGCATTCCATACGGACGCTGGAATTCCGAGTACGGTCGCAAGCCGGGACGCAATGTTTGCCGTAAGCAAAACCTCCCCATTAATCAGCTTACTGATATGCTTTTCCGTGATACCCATGCGCATGGCAAACTCCTTCTGCAGCATGCCACGCCGAAGCAGTTCTTCCCGAATCTTATATCCTGGAGCTCTTACGATGTCATTCTCTTCCTTTTTCATGCCTATGCCACCTTCTCTTACGAATCCCGTAAGTTGCTTCTCACGATTTCCACGATACCCAACCCCACAGTTTTAATTTACCTCTGTGGTAAACCAATTATAGCATGATACGCTTGGGTTGTCAAAAATCGGTAGTACGACACTCATAAAAAACTGCCTTGCAGTATTCCTACAAGGCAGTTCAATCATCACTTATTTAGCTGATCCAATTTAGCTTCTCTTTGCGCAATCCTCGCGAATTTCCTCGAAGCAGTCCTCGGCATCCAACATCGCGCCCATCATGGGAGCACTCGCGCACTTACGCATCTTGCTGACCGTCTTCTCCAATACGGCGTAATTCAGTGCCGTTCCTGCGGCGTCACATTTGTAGTTCACGGCGCGGCTCGCGTCAATGCCCATGCGGCCTGCTTCCTTTGCGGCATCAATGTTGGCACCGAGGAAAATGAACTCCCAGTTCTTTGCCCTGCGCTTTTCAATCAAGCTCTTCACCTTCGCGTAGGAATACTTTTTGCTGGCATTCTCCATGCCGTCCGTCGTGATGATAAAAATGGTCTTCTCGGGACGCTCCTCCTTGGGAACTGCCTTACGAACCTCCTTAATATGCTCGATGGCACCGCCTACGGCATCCAGCAGCGCCGTGCAGCCACGAACATAATACTGCTTGTCCGTCATGGGTGTAATTGTCTTGATGTCCACGCGATCATAAAGCACCTCCGTCTGATCATCGAAGAGTACCGCGGAAACCAAAACATCTCCCTCTTCCTTCCTCTGCTTTTCAATCATGCCGTTAAAACCACCGATGGTGTCCTTCTCCAGACCTCTCATGGATCCGCTTCTGTCCAATACAAATACCAATTCCGTTAAATTCTTCATAGTCTTTTCTCCTTTCATAATGGAATCGCTTCGCGATGTTTCATTGTTCTCTTTTGCTTGTCTTCTGTCCTACTTTACTAGGTGCTTCTGCCTTCCTTCTGAGATCATCCTATCACGTGACAAAGAAAAAAAGGTCGCCCGGAAAGCGACCTTTTTGAAATCATAAAAAACTTTTATTGTGTTGTTTTCACCGCAATTTTTTTATCACGCGTTTATTTCTTCCGCAGGCTCATCTCCAAAATCTTGTCGCAGAGCTCACCGAAGGAAATGCCTGCTGCCTTTGCTTCCAGTACTAGATGGGCATCCTGATAGAGCTGTGGCAGGGAATCACATTCGAGGCAAACATAAGAGCCATCCTCTCTGACAATGAAATCTACCTTGAAATATGCGTGCACGCCCAGAACCGCGGAAACCTTTTCTGCAATCGCGCGAAGCTCTTCTGACAGCTCGTCGGGAATCTCTGCAGGACACTTCTGCACGCGCTCCCCGCGAAGAGACATGCCCTGCTCCTTGTCACGCGTCTCCAAAGGAAGCACCTCTATGACAGGGAAGGCCTTGCCATCTACGCCGCCCACGGCAAACTCACGACCTGCGATATACTCTTCTACGACAATCTCGCTCTCCCAGCGAAAGGCTTCCTTCAACGCCTTCAGATAGGAATTCTTGTCACTCGCTACGGAAATGCCAAGACCAATGCCTCCGTTGTTGGGCTTTACAATGACAGGATAGGAGATGCCAAAGTCCTCGGGATCTCCAATCTCCTCCCCCTTGAAGGCACAGAAGCCCTTGGGTACGGGAATGCCTGCCTCCTCCAATAGCTGCTTGGAAACAGACTTATTGGACGAAATGGCGGACGAGAAATAATCACAGCCCGTGTACTCAATGCCAAGGAGGTCAAAGGCTGCCTGCACCTTTCCATTTTCACCGCTCGCACCATGCAATGCGATAAATACTAAATCTGCCTGGCGACAAATCTGCAGCACGTTCGGTCCAAAGTATGCGCCCGACTGATCCTTTCTACGCTTTCTCACAGCCCATAGGTCAGGAATGTCATTGGGAATATCCTGCGGCTCTAAGGAATACTTTGGGGGATCTGAGAAGGCATCTGCAATGATCTCCTCCTGCTCCGCATATCCCATGTAAGCATCCAGTAAAATCACGTTGTGACCCTTTTCTGCCAGCACCTTCGATACGACGTAACCGCTCTTCAGCGAGAGATTTCTCTCGTTGGACAAGCCGCCTGCCAACACGACAATGTTCATGTTCTCAGGAAGGGCATAGCCTTCTTCCTCCTCGTCGTTCTCCTCCACGACAAGGTCAGAACCATCCATCTTCAGCTCCAGGGTCTTTAGCATTTCCTTCGTCATGCTGACGATCTGCAGCACGCCGCGAACCTGATCTGCGGTCAACTCCACGCCATACTTTTTGCTACAAATATTCTGAATCTGCTTTACGACAACGCCGCTCGCGTGCATGATCAGGAAGTTTGAAAGATCAATGATGGCATTGAGCTTCTTGGAGTCCACCAGCCCCTCAAACATATCGATGATCTTTACGACGTCATCCATCTTAAAGTTCACCATAATGTCCTTCAGTGCCTTCAGGAAATCCTGATTCTGACGGGAATACTTAATGCAAAAGGCCAACACGTACGCCGTATTATCTGAGTAGGTCGGATCTCCCACCAGATCACAGAGAAGGTTGATATACTCTGTAACGGTGTTGTCTTTCCCGATTGCAAATGCCTTCTCCACAAGGATTCCCAGCAGCTTGTTGGTCTCTGCCTGCTCCTTCGCGCTGATGCCTGAACGGATCATGCTGTTGATAAACTGATCCATGATCTGCATCTCTGGACGCTGTCCGTTCGGATTCACCCGCATCTGATACTCCCCGTTCTCCCCGAAATCGAAGAAGGTATTGGGGCTATGGCTCTCGGCAAATCCAAACTTACCATAGTCGTAACCAATGTAATAGGTCTTTTTTCCGATGTCATTCATGAGAATGTTAACATAGTCAAAATCGATGTTGTGATTCTCAATGACACCCTGTCTCCTCAGGATTTTCTTCTTGTAATGCTGAATAAATTCATCAGAAAAGCCCTGTCCGTCGAAGGAGACGCAGCGATCTGGCGTATCATTTAAGATGGTAATATACTTTGCCTTATTTCCGCCCTTGGAATGACCGATGACAGATACGGTATAATCCTCCAGATGGAGCTTTTCATAAACGCTCTTATACCACTCCAGCGCATTGATCTGCTGCAGGGAATCCACCTGATTTGCGCCGAGGAAATCATCCACCCACTCATTGCTGGCCGTGCCGCGAAACGCAACAACCGCTTCCTTCTCCCTTTCATTCAGGAACACGGCTGAAATTCCACCGCCTCCGCCATAGGCGGTATCCAAATGAGGATAAGCAATATAAGCATCGAGGATATTCCGCTTTTTCTCCAACGCCAACAGAATGTTCTTCCAATCGAAGCCATTCATGCATGTCGTATACACCATTTCATCGTCGATTTTCGAAACGTCAATTCCATTCAAATATTCCCTGACCGTACGATTGTCTGCATTCAATACGGAAACAAAGGGAAAACTATCTGGTAGGTATGTCAACAACTCCAGAAGGAGCAATTCGTCCATCTTGTACAACATCTTTTTTATCTCCTGCTTTTACTAGAATTTATTGCTTTACGTGAAAACAGCGGAACCCAACGCTGACAACATTGCGGGCGTTTTTCCGGTCTCTTGCATAAGCATCTAGCTCCAAAATACTCTCCGTATCCAGCCCGTCCATGCCAAGGATGTAAAAGATCATGCCGCTTCCATAAACACCTTTTTCCTCCAAGAGGTTCTGCACCTTCTCGGAAAGCGCATCCGCCTCCTCATAGCTAGGCAATGCATCCGCATGTATAAATAGCTGCATGGTTCTTCCAAGATGTGGTCTCCTATCCATCAGATCCTTGCCAGACTTAATCTCGTCGCTGATCAGGAAGGGGAAGGTCGTATAAACTCTTGCACGAATGCCACCCTCCTTCAGGATCTCTTCCACCAACCCATCATATTCCTTCTCATAGGGCACGTCGTAGAAGTTATCTGTATAAACGCCATTCTCATACCTCAGTAAATACTCCGTCGAGTCTAGTCCTGGCTGAATAAACTGTAATTCCACGCATCCCTTTTTCGAGGAAGGCCTGAAGGAAATGATCTGCAGCTCCTCGTTAGGATACCTGTTCTTTAGATAAAAGCTACCAGCTCTTAGCTCATTAAGCGCCTTCTCCTGATAATCAAAAAGCTTACCCTTCGCAATTCTTTCCCCGTCCGTATAAGCAAGGTCCAGAAGTGCTTTTTCCTCGTCCGTCATTTGAATGACTGCCATACCCTTACCCCTTTCTTAATCACCTTTAATTTGTCTCAATTTCCTCAATTAACGCCTGATATACCATGCGGAGATTGTTGTTCTCCGTCCGTATGTTTCTAACCAAATTGATGCTGATTAAACGTAGTAATTCCACGCCACTCTCAGGATGTTCATCACAGAATTTTTCAAAGCTCAAATGATCAATGGAAAGCGTCGTGCAGGCCGTTTTCGCCTTCACTGTGGCTGACCTCTTGTCATTGTCTACCATGGCCATTTCGCCAAAAACGCAATGCTTTGCCGCATCTAAGGTTGCCACGACAAACTTATCACCAAACACCGTCGTCTTAATGATGTCCACGACGCCGTCAATCAAAATATACATTTCTGATCCCGTGTCGCCCTCTGTGATGATATTTTCTCCCGCCTGGGTTTTATGCACCTCTAAAAGATCTGCCAAGATCTTAATGTCATCATCCTTAATTTTCGCCAACAGGGGGAATGCCCTAAGCTCCTTTATGTAATCCATGTCATTTCCTCACTCGTGTTTTACAAAAGCATCCTCGTTTTCCTTAGATCTCGTCTCCTAGAATAATGGCTCCCATATTACGGTCAAGAACATAATCATCTGCAGGATTCAAATGTGGGCAATTCGTCTCCATTGTCTTTACGGATTTCAGACGCTGAATGATCTCGCCATAATTTGTGGATTTCTGTGCTTCTGAAAGAATCTGATGCTTTAGCTCCTTCTCCACGCCCATGTTTTCCAGAATACCCAAGAGCAGAATGTTTTGCTCCTTTTTATACCACTGGAACAGCTCCCCATAGGTTTTTCCATACCACTTCTCGCTGATGGGCGAAATCTGAACGGAGACGCCGTCACCATTATCCAAGAAGGAGGACATCACCTTCGACATGCCACTGTAATTCGTAGAGGTTGATAGGATGTACCTCGTATACTCTTCCACATACACCACCTCGGCACAATTTTGACTCTCCAAATAATTCTTATAGCGCTCAGTCTTTACTTCAGCGCAAATATGACATTTGGAGTTCAACTTACGTACGAGCAGTGCCGTGACGAACACCCTGGAATCTACCAGTTCATCGTCCAAATTATCCTGATTTTCTCCAATGATCAAGACCTTTGAAGCTTCCTTTACGTTTGCGTTTAAGAGCGTTTGCTCCTCCGTAAAATCGCCCCTAAGAAGATTCAGTCCCTTTAACTCATGATCGTCCCTCAGATTCTGAATTTTGACGTCATCAATATTGTTAATCAGAATGATGTCGGATAGCTTTAAATCCTTATTTTTTCTCATGATTCCCTGAATCAGGATCTTTACGTCATTTTTCCATCCACAGATAATGATGTGTTTCTTCATGTTCTGCATTTTCTTTACCCCTCTCTCCAAGTTCAGTCGTCTTGCCACAAAGGCTGAGGAGACATAACCCGTAATGGAGGAAAGTCCCACCATGCCAAGAATCAACACCAGAATGCCTGCAAGACGAGTCCACTTGCTGTCCACGTACATGTAATCATTTCCCGTCACGGCGAGAAGATTAAACACGACAATGTCCCAAAAGGGCGTTTCCATCCCCTCATTCTTCAGTACCAAATAACAGAAACAGCAGAGAAGTAGGTACAATGTCAAAATGAGCAAGATCGTATTCAGATGAATGAGTTTCAAAAACTCTGAAACGCGCTTACAAAACTTTTTCATTTGCCATCTCCATCAAAATCTATACACAACTCCACTCCATATTTTATCACAACTCCTTTCAAGCCTCAATATCTTCTTTTTCTTTTCCTTGTTTCCTTTCCACTCCCCTCAAAATTGTTGCAAACCGAAAAAGGCACCTGACGAGTGGTCAGGTGCCTTTTCCTCAAATATTATTCTATAAAAGAGCTTCTAATTCTGCGAAAAAAACTTATGCAATGGTCAAATCAAACTCTGCATCCTGCTTGCCAGTCAGCTTAGCGCTTCTGGTATCGGGAGCCTGTCCGCCAACATAAACCTTGACCTCACCGCCAACCTGAAGCTCGCCGTTTTCATCAAACGCGCCCAATGCTTCGCGGGAAAGCTTGATGCATACGTCAGCACTTTCCCCAGGCTGAAGGAAGAGCTTCTTAATGCCCTTCAGCTGTGCGTTCGGTGTTCCCTCCTTGCAAACCTTGACATAAACCTGAACGGTCTCGCCGCCTGCCACCTTGCCAACGTTCTTTACGGTTGCCTTTACAATTGCTCCGTCTGCGCCAGCATTCTCTGCAGTCACGCTTACGTTGGAATACTCAAAATTCGTATAGGACAGACCATAACCGAAGGGATAAAGCGCTTCGTTCTGCATATAACGATAGGTTCTGCCCTTCATGGAATAATCCGTAAACTCAGGCAGGTCTGCAGTGCTGCGATAGAAGGTCACGGGAAGCTTACCCTCAGGGTTCTTCTCACCAAAGAGAATGTCTGCAATTGCGCGTCCGCCCTGTGCGCCAGGATACCAGCCCTGCAGGATTGCGGGAATGTTCTCATCTGCCCAGTTCACTGCGAGTGCGGAACCAGATAACAGTACCAATACTACGGGTTTTCCGAAGGAACAGATCGTCTCTAGCACATGCTGCTGCAGACCGGGGAGTTCCAGATTCGGCTTATCACCGGAAGCGAACTCATTGCCCTGATCTCCCTCTTCTCCTTCCAGTCCAGAGTCCAGACCCATGCAGGCGATGATGACATCGCTGGCGGCACAAATACCCTTTACCTCAGAGATACGGTCATCCTCCTGTCCAAGCCCCTGGACCTTCTTGTGACAGAGATGGCAGCCTTCGCTGGCCATCACGCGAACCTCATCTCCAAGATATTCCTGAATGCCCTCAAGGATGGTCCAATAACGGGAAGCAGTTCCCTCATAGTTACCAACCAGTGCTCTTCTGTTGTTTGCGTTCGGTCCGATCACGCCGACAGTCTTAATGGTACTCTTGTTTAGCGGCAAAAGATGATTTTCGTTCTTTAAGAGAACAACGCACTTCTCGGCAGCCTTCCTGTTGAGCTCCCGATGCGCCTTCGTGTCAACCTCCGTATATGCAATCTTGTCAAAAGGATTCTTCCCCTTTTCATCAAACACGCCAAGCTTCATTCGCGTGGTGAACAGGTTCACCAGAGCCTCATCCAGACGGCTTTCAGCTACCATGCCCTCCTCCACGGCCTGCTTCAAATAGTGGAAGAGGTTACCGCAGTTCAGGTCACAGCCGTTGTTCATTGCCATGGAAACAGACTCCACGGGCGTCTCGGTAACATGATGGCCTTCATGGAAATCCTTGATGGCCCAACAGTCACTGGTTACATGACCCGTAAAGCCCCACTCATCCCTCAAAATGTCCTGTAACAGCGTCTTACTGCCACAGCAGGGCTCGCCGTTGGTACGATTATAAGCTCCCATTACCGCCTCAACTCCTGCTTCCTGTACGCAAGCCTTGAATGCAGGGAGATAGGTCTCTGCCATATCCTGCTTAGAAGCAACGGCGTTAAAGCTGTGACGAATGTCCTCGGGGCCACTGTGTACGGCAAAATGCTTTGCGCAGGCTGCCGCCTTCAGGTAATTCTCATCATGACCCTGGATGCCTTCTACAAAGCGTACGCCAAGACGAGAGGTCAAATAGGGATCCTCACCAAAGGTCTCATGACCACGACCCCAACGGGGATCACGGAAAATATTAACATTGGGAGACCAAAAGGTCAGTCCCTTATAAATATCCGTGTCATCATATTCCTGTTGCATGTTAAACTTTGCGCGACCTTCCGTAGAAATGGCATCTGCCACCTCCTCGATAAAGTCCTCGTCAAAGGTTGCCGCAAGACCAATGGACTGGGGGAAAACCGTTGCCACGCCAGCTCTTGCCACACCGTGAAGTGCCTCATTCCACCAGTTGTAAGCCTTGATGCCAAGTCTCTCTACCGCCGGTGCCCAGTTCAGCGTCTGACCTACCTTTTCCTCCAAAGTCATCTGCGCAACCAATGCCTTTGCGCGCTCCCGATACTCCTGCACCTTTTCTTTATTCTTTGCAATTTCCATGTGTCGTCCTCCATTTTTCATACGATTCCAATTTCGTCTCTGAATCTATTTTAGTATAGGACGCCTTTCCTGACAATAGATTAAATTGCCTAGCGTTTGTCTATTGTTGTCATAATAACAAGCCAGGCTTATGCTTTTTGCTTCGGCACAAACACGCGCCTCAATGATGGCTCTAATCACTTCCATTTTTGATAACTAGAAGTCTATTTCCCCTGCTGACAAGCAAGCTATTTCTTCCTTCTGGATTTCCTTGAGAATTGATTCTGGGTCGGTATCAGGTCCGTGCTTCAGGATCAGATGGTAAATCATCTCAACTTCCCGTTCCTCCAATTCCAGATCGTTTGCAATCTCCTCCAAAGACTTACCTTTCGTTACCTTTTTTAGAACTAGTTTTATAAGATATAATAAATTACCTTCTTGCCTTCCTTCTTGCCTTCCTTCTTGCCTTCCCTCCTCGCGCTCTTCCTTTTTCATAATGCGCATATGCCTCTCCATCGTCAGATCCCACTTCATTGCTTTTCTCACCTTATCCTTTCTGGTTTCAAAGAATCTTTTCAACACATCTTCATCAATGCACTCCTGAATGGCATTATCTATTGCCCCCTCCAATGATTCCTTGCTTTTTATTTTATCCCTAACCTTATTTACGAAATGCATGTATCCACTCAGCACGCTGGATTTCTGCAGCAGGGTAACATTCTTCCCTGAATTAATGTTGTAAACGATACATCTTACCTCCAAGTCAGGTTCCTCCCCCTCCCTCATCGGATGTGTATAGGCAGCGGACAGACGCATCTCCTCGACCTCCGGCCTTTTTTCTGTTCCGTTATAGAACACCACAAAGTGTGGAGTAGGAACCTTCACAACCTTCCCAGAATAAATGTCGGCATCAACGCGATCCATCCACAGCTTCAAGCAGTGTGAGAAGTAGATCAGGAACCGCAGCGGCATGTTCGGCGAATGCGTAGACTGGTGCTCATAAAAATGCGCCTCCCCACCGATCAGAAAGGACGCATCATTGTGAACGGACAACGATACTCCGGATTCCAAGGTTATTACTTCCACAAGATTGGGATCCTGGTAATCCGACCCGTTCAGCGCGTTATATATGTCCAGCCTGTATTCCCCGTCCTCCATGAGCATGGCGAATACATCGCTGGCATACTCCCTGTTACCCTTTCCATATTGGAATTCCTCCGCAACCGCATACAGTATGCTCCTTATTTCACAACATGCTTCCCGCCCGTAACTTTCCAAGCCGTCGTTAAAACCCAATACAATTTCTTCCGCCTCCGGCAGGTTCCCATATGTATTATTCATCCTTTGTCCTCCCTTGTTTTAATGAATGCATGAATTTATTTTGAGTGCAAAATGCCTGCCCAAACATCTTTTATATGTCATTTGCTTTTCTGGAAAAATCAGCCGATTCGCCAATTGACATAACTTAATACAACAAGATTTGATACTTGCCCGTGACAGGCTTTCTCTGATACATTCATCATACGATTGATCGGGGCAAAAGTCAAGTTGCTTCTGATTACCCATGTCCTACCAAAAAAGGCACATGGTTTGTATCCCACATGCCTCTCAGTAAATCCAAATAACAAATCCTACTCCATCCCGTAGATTTCCCGCGCTTGCTTTCTGTGTTGTTCCAAGTCCGCCTTCAACCCTAAGGAAGACATTCTCGTGGCACCGTCCCCCCAGATAATGATCTGCTCCAGGCCATCTGAGGTCGCCACTGTAATTCGATATTTCGAAGCCATCTGATGTACGGTTTTTTCGATATATTGATCTGCGGTTTCGGCTTCTTTGGTATATACGACATAAATATTGTCGGCCTGCTCCACCGTTCCAGGATTACCCTTGACCTTATAGGCATCAAACACAAGAATCAAAGTGCCTCCGACATATCCCTGATAATCGCTCATCTCTCGAATCAAACGATCCCTTGCACTGCCAATGTTCACCGCCATAAGGTCGCTGAGCTCTGGCCATGCATGAATGACATTATATCCATCCACCAACATGCAATTCTCCTTCTGAGCCTGCATGTTAGCTTTCCCCGCTCTTTGGTTGGAAGTACCCTCCTTGCTCTGTGCAGTTGCTGCCCCAGATCCCGTACTTGCAGCACTCGGTGCATCCACCCTGCGATTCCCACGGTGATATCTCCGATACCCGTGTTTGTCATTCTCCTTGCGGTTCTGATTCTTTCTGCCCTGCGCGAAGATGGCATCAATCTCCTCCTGACTAATATATCCTGAGTCTTGGGAATCTCGTGGCTTAGCCGAAAAAACTGCCGCCTCGCCAGCGACACGCGTAACCTTCTCTTGATCCTGCAAGAAATTGCTCATGTTTCCAGAATTCTCCGCATCCCTTGCGCCGCTTCCCTCCGTGTTTAAGCTGGCATCCGTTGCTCTTCCCAAATGCTCCGTCTCCTGCCATCTTTTGGCAGCCTCTAAAAAGTCCGTATGAAGCGGCAAATGCGCCCAGCCATACACCTCATTCCAAGGAACCAAGGTCCCCGCACCATGGGAACAAAATACGGAGCTCGTCGGATTATCTACATCTCCCTCGGGATCATAACCAATCCTTGAAATCACTTCCTTGGGCTCCTGACATGGCTCATATCCCTTGACCGTCAAGGAAAGCTTTCCCATGCCCTTTGTATAAGAGACGACCTCCCGAGCATAGTCCCACATGGTTGCAACGGACGCCGTTCCCGTAAGAATCGCCGTGTCTCCATAGATTTCTGGAGGTTCAAAGCTTCCGCCCTTCCTCGTAATATCCGACATGGCACGACCCACGCAATCCTGCGGAAGCTCCAGTCGAAAGGCATACACGGGCTCCAAGAGAATACATCTTCCATTGCGTAGTCCCTGACGGATTGCCCGATAGGTTGCCTGCCTGAAATCGCCACCCTCCGTATGCTTTTCATGGGCACGACCATCCACAATGCTGATGCGAAGGTCCGTCACCTCACTGCCCGTGAGTACGCCAGGATGCGTTCTCTCCTCCAGATGCGTCATAATCAGTCGCTGCCAATTCTTATCCAAATCATCCTCACTGACATAGGATGCAAACTGTAATCCACTCCCGCGCTCGATGGGCTCCATCAGAAGCTGCACCTCGGCATAATGTCTCAGTGGCTCATAATGTCCAACGCCAAGCACAGGCTCTGCAAGCGTCTCCTTGTAAACGATGCTGCCATTTTCAAACGATACCTCAAGGCCATACCTTTCCATCATCAGGCTTTTTAGGATTTCAATCTGCACCTCTCCCATAACAGAGACATGTATCTCCTTTGCGCGCTCCTGCCAACGTACGCGAAGCAGCGGTTCCTCTTCCTCCAGCTGTCTGAACAGTCCCAGCGCAGTCACGGGATCATACTCCTCCGGCAGCTTCACGCCATAGGTGAGGACAGGTTCAAGACTAGGCAACGAATCTTCGCTTTCATATCCAATTCCCTGGCCGACAAAGGTTTCCTTTAGGCCTGCCAAAGCGCAGACGTCTCCCGCCTTTACCTCCTGTAGGGTCTCAAAGCTTAGACCATTATATAATCGAATCTGATCCACCTTTTCAGAGGTACTTAAGGTCTGCTTCGCAAGAAGCCTTCCGCCCGTCACCTTCACGTGCGTCAGGCGATTTCCCTGTTTATCGCGGCTGATCTTAAAGACTCTTGCCCCAAATGCTTCGGGATATTCTGGCCGCGGTGCATAGGAAAGCATGCCATCAAGCAGCGCCTCCACACCCTCCATTCGAAGCGCTGATCCAAAATAGACAGGAAAGAGAAGTCTGTCAGCAATCGCATCCTCCAAGCTCTCCCGAGAGATATTACCCGTCTCAAGATACTCCTCCATCAACTCTTCACTGCATAGGGAAACCTCCTCCCAAAACCGTGATTCTCCATCTTCCTTCCAATTTTCTTTCCTAGGAAGCGCTTCTACAGCTTGTTCGATTCCTTCTTTCGCCGTATCCTCTCCATCTCTGCAGTCAAATGGAATGCACGCTAGATCCAATCTTTCGCGAAGCTCCTGCAGGAGCTTTTCCCGATCCGTACCCTCCTGATCCATCTTATTGACAAAGAGAAAGGTTGGAATGCCGTAGCGCTTCAATAGTCCCCAAAGCGTCAGCGTGTGTCCCTGTACGCCGTCCGCGCCGCTCACGACCAAAATCGCTAGGTCAAGCACCTGAAGCGTACGCTCCATCTCAGCAGAAAAATCCACGTGCCCCGGCGTATCCAAAAGCGTTACGGAAAGAGAATCCGTCCCATCCGGTTTGCTCCACTGAAAAAGCGCCTGCTTGGAAAAGATCGTAATGCCGCGTTGCCGCTCCAGTGCAAAGTGATCAAGAAAGGCATCCTGATGATCAACCCTTCCCGCCTTACGAAGCGCACCGGAAAGATACAGGAAGGCCTCCGCAAGGGTGGTCTTTCCTGCATCCACGTGTGCCAAGATTCCAATGACTAGCCGCTTTTCCTTCATAACGTCTTCTCCAAAATACCTTCGTGATTTCTTTTCTGATAGGACCTATCGATCCTTACGCCACTCCTCATCCGTCTCCGTGCTGGATGCGGTCGCCTTAGTCAGCTGATAGAGAATCTCGCTCATGTACCGCGCAGGGATGGTTCCCAGTCTTCTCTCCTTATCCCCCTTCGGGATAGATCCGTAGGAATTGCCCACACACTTATCCGCATCCTCTATCGCATAAAAGGCCGCGTCATACACCGTGACGTCCTCGCTCTCATCGCCAATGTAGGAGCCCGAAAAATGAAGCTCCACGGCATATCCTGCATCCGCATCCTTGCGATAGTAGCTATAATATACGCCAGCATCCTGCGCCGCGCCCTTGCTCCAGCCAAGCCCCGTCATCTTACCGGAAATCGAAAGCCCGTTGATGATCTTACCGCCAAAGCGTTCCAACGTCTTCCTGCCTTTTTCCTCCTCGGTCAGGGTAAAGACGGGACGATCCAGCTGCTCCACAGCCTGCGCGATCTCGTAATCCGAGAGCTGTTCCTTCCAGGCATCAATTGTTGCTTTTTCAAGCTCGATCGGATGAACCAGACCGATCAGAGCATCATCTGAAAGCTCGTACTCCTCCTCGTCGACGGTATTGAAGGTACCATCCTCTAAGTATCTAAAGGTTTCTGCAAGCTTGCCATCCTTATAATTGCCCCAGATCAAGCTAATGGCGAACTGATGCATCAGTGGATTTTTTACATAGAGCTTTTTCCAGTTCTCTGCCGTCCATTTACGATCAAGTGACATGGCCAGCTCGAGGCGGATTGTCTGCGTTTTTACCGTGGTCTTCATCTGCTTTTTCAGCTCCTTAAACTCCTCAAGGGCTGCGTTTGCCTTTTCCTCGTCATCGCTCTTGCCCACGGCAGGCAGACTCTTTAGCTTCTTGCCACTTTCGTCCTTCACCTCAATGTCTAGATCCGGTGAGATGCGTACGGTAAAGCTTCTTGTGCCATAGTCAAAGTGCCGCTCCATCCTCTCATCAAATCCGAGGTCAGGAACAATTCTGTCTGCCAGCTCCTCCACCGTAAGCCCCAGCTGCTGCGCTGCAAAGGTCATGGCATCCTGCGCCGCCTTGCGCACCTGCTTGAACTTATATTTTCGCGCCATGCCATCAACAATGAGAAGCGCCGTCGGGGTGTCATTGAGTGCCAGTGCCCTTACTGCCTCAGACGCGATGGCACCCCTGGAATTCTCTGCCCACTCACCAATTTGATGCTGGAGCTTGGAAACCATCTTCGCACCACCGTGAATGGAGGTTGGATAGAGCACCCATTTCTTCTTTGCCTCCGCGCCCTGCTGCATGAACTTCTCATAAACCGCTTCCATATATGCAGCAAGCTCTGCCTTATTTAAACTATCCGTCAGAATGTGTACATCCTTGTTCACACCAGGGATGGGCATGCTGGAATATGCTAGCAATACTGCCTGCAAGTATTCCTCTGACGCTGCCGCCTCCTCCGCAGCAAAATGTACTTCAGGCATGGGCTGGTCGTAAATCCATGCCAAACCGCGTTTTTTACCACCCTTATGACACTCCTTGATAAATCCGTCTGCCGTAAGCACTACGGAACCGCTTGCGCCGCCCTCTGTCTCGCCTTCAGGCGCCTCCATGTCAGGTGCGCCAGCACGTAAAATCATGCGTACAAGGTCAATGACCTTTTTGCTCTTTTCCTGTTCAATCACGGCATTTAGCTCTTCCTGATGGGCCATAATACCAGGATACTTTGCAAGAACGGCTGCTGCCAGCTCGCGCTCACTCCCCTTCTTCGAGGTCTTTAGGATCTCCAGAAAATCCTCCATCCACTCAGGATGTGCACCATAAACCTTAATTAATTCCTCCTTCACCTGCTTGGAGCTCTCACCAAGGAACGACATCAGCTCCGCCTTATAATTCAAAGCATTTCTTCCAAGGATTTCGACACCAAGGAGTCTTCCAGACACGGGACCGTTTTGGAAGGCATCCACCGTCTCCGCACGACGCTCCTGTAAGATCCTTGAGAAGTACTGATCCATTGCCTTCCACTTTTCTTCCTTCTTGCCGCGATAAGAATCATAAATCAGCGAGCAGATTCTCAATCGGTGTAAAACGGGCAGTCTTCCCCGCTCAATGGATTCCAGTACGGTCTTAAAACGGTCCATCTTAAAATCATAGCTGAACTCTCCGCAGAACGGCAGAATGGAATATTCCATCTGACGGAACGCGATGAACGTGATACAACGATCATAGAAGGTATCCTTTCCGTAGGTAGCAGCATAGTTTATCACAGGCCCGCTTAAATTCTGATAGCTGTTTCCTACGCCAACCACCTGAGATTCCCACGGAAGTACCACGTCGATTCCCTTCTCCCCCTTGAGGTATGCGGTCACGTTTGCTTTCATTACAGGGTCACCCGTTGGAATGACCTGATCGATAATCTTTTGTTGAATGACCGACTGATCTGAGCTGACGATGGGAAGGAGCTGACCTTGGATAAATGCGTTGTTTCCAGAGTGCTTCGCCGCGTCGATCAGGCACTGTCTTACGTCATCGCTCGCCTGGCGGATCGCCTGTACGTAAGCCTCTGGCTTCTCCCTCGTCATATCTGCCAAAATCCTACCAGCAATGGTCCTATCCAATTGCAGGTTGGAATTCTGATGTGCCCACTTAGAGCCGAGCCAAATGATATAGGTAACGTCGTTCACCTGGAAATCCACCCTCCAACGACGAACCTCCTGCTCCATGGGCTTCTTGGGTTCCGTGTAATACATATATTGCAAGCCCTTGGACAGCATATTGCCAGAGAGGAAAATGCGCAGGAAATTAAAAATCACGGGAGAGAGTCTGTAATTGACTGCGGCGTAGCTCATAAAAAATCCACCCTCACGCGGCAAAATACCTGCCGCAGCATTCGCCGTAAAACTCAAAATGTCCGCCGGGATGGGCTTCCTGATATCCCTTTCGCGCAAGAAGCTTTGCATTGCCGTCTTTACAGGCGCAGGGATTCCCGCATAAAAGAGCTTCTCCATAACCTCCGGGAACATCTCTTCATAACGCCTAAATTCCTGCGGATACTGTTTTACGTAAGCGTTGGTCTCGAGGCAATCTCCTCCATTCATAGCAACAGGCGCACTGGTCGCTGTACTTCCAGTCGAAAGACCAAGAAGCCCTCCAAGGAATCCTAAAACACCCTTCTCCGCAGGCCTGCTCTCATGTGCCTGTCTTGCCATCCAAACGGGCTTGCCATCCCATCGTTTATTCTCTGGACCATCATAGAACATGGCCGTCAAAATGATAAAATCTGGACCGCCTGCGGACTTATCCGTATCTTCCATCGCCGCGCGCAGAATGTTGCGGTCCGTGGTGATCTGAAGGATTGCCCTGTAGCTGGCATACCCAACGCTGTGATGGCGAGTGGCCAGCGTCACCTCCAGGGCAATGCGCGTCTTCGCGGGAACAAACTTACGCGCCTGCATAATCTGATAATAGGCATTGTACATGCTCGTCCCAAAGATCTGGTACATGATCTCGATATAACGGCCTGCCATCTCGAACTGCTTGTGGCGTTCCAATCGGTCAGCAATCTTTTGGATGTTCTCATCCCTCTGCTGCATGCCCTGTCCGAGCGTAAATGTCTGCTTTTGCGTGATGCCAAGATCGCAGCTTGGAATCTCCCCATTCACATACTTCGTTGCCATCTCGATCTGCTGCTCTGACAAGCCGCAATCCTCAAAGCTTGCATAGACCGCGTCCTTGCGTTCTTCCTCTGGATTTCTCATGTGATTTTACCTCCCCCTAATCTTCCTGTTCCCAATCCTTTTGTTTAATTCGAATCTCTGCTTCATCGAGGCTGCATTGCCGAATGCCCTCTTCTACAAAGCCTCCAATTCTGCAAAACAAAGCTACCAGTTTGTCTGCATTTTCGTTGTCGAACAGATGCCTTCTTGCCTTTAATTCCTCTGACAGCTCATGGAGCCTTTCGGCGAGCCATTCCATGCCATACTGCCTGACAAAGGTTTCCTCCTGCGAAAGTCTCATGACAAGACTCTCCGGAGCATTGGTCAGGCCACTTTGAAAGAGATCTGCCAACAGCTCCTGCACCTGCGTCAATTCTTTTCTGATCGTTTGTTCCTTCACCTGCGTACCCTCTAGCCTTCCGTTAGTCTCCCTTCACCGATTGTCTCGATGGGATAAAAACTGCACTCGCCCTCCTCCGCATAGAGAACACCCAAAAAGACAGGCAGTTCCTTTCCTTCACCACACTTTTTCACCAATCTTTCAAGACTTCGGATCGCCATCTCCTCCTGTTTCGAATATGCGAGTTCTCCACGAAGGCGCCTCCCTGCGAAATCCTCAAACCAAAAGAGAAGCTTTTGCCGTATTTCATCGTAATGCATGTTCAAAAGGCTCTTCGGCCTGATCAGAAAAAGCTTTTCCGCTTCAGAAAGCTCCTCGCCCATAGCGTTCATGCGCTTTCGATAAGCAGCCCAAAGCTCCTCAAAATCATCATAAATAGTATCACCAATGCTATCCGGCAAAGCACCGCCGACCGTTATGAGGTCTGCCCTTGCCTGACTTGTGGACGATAGACGCCCCGCCTCGTTGGCCTTGCCATTTTTCAGCTTTATCGTCGCCGATGAGAGCTGCACTAGTGTACAGTTCAGGCCCCAAGGGACAACCTCCGTCTGCGACTGCGGACGATATTTTACATTTGATTTTTCGTATATGGTAGGTCTTGCCACCGTATAGGTATAAAACCTCTTGGTATTCTCTTCAAAAAAGTAAATGGTCTTTCCGGCAAACCCAGTCGCGCTCTCAAAGGCTCGCATGCCAATGCCGTGGAGCATCAGCTCCGGCACGTCAAAGTAGGCCGTGTGAAATGCTCCTGCCAGGGAATACACGCTCTTTCCCTCCGCCATCGTACGCTCCAAGAGCTCGATGTAAGCGTAGCATTCCGTAAGTCTTTGCATCACGCTTGAAACCGTAACCTTTGCCTGTCTCCCCTGATAACCCGCGATGGTTTCTGCAAGTGCGCGCAGCTGATCCTCAAGCTTTGGAAGCCTTGCATTATGCGCGCGAAGTGCAAACCGCTCCGCCCCAAGAGACGTCTCAGGAGAAAGCCTTGCCCCGCCGATCAGGAAAAGCTCACTTAAAAAGGCTTTCAAATCCGTCAAAACCTCGGGAACGCTCTCCTCGTCAAACTCCTCCGATTGCTCCACCGCCGCATCCATAAGCGACTCCAACCTACAGACGCCAGCCTGCAGCTGCATTGCAAGAATTGCGCCCACCTTATGATAACAGAGCTTTTCATCATGACAGATGCTACAAGTGGAAAGCTCTAATGGGTACATGAGCTTTACCGTCGCATTCGTCTTCGCGTTCCTTACGGTGATTAGCTTCTCTTTTTGGATCTCAAAATCCTCTGAAAAATTCGTCTGCGTCAGGAGCTTGATCCAATCCTTAGAGGACAATGCCTTCTTTAGCTTTTCTGACGGAACCCGCAATATTTTCTCGCCAATCTCTTCCTTCGGCGAATCTTCTCTAGATTCTGTTACCTTAGATGCCGATTCCTTAGGTGCTTCTTCCTTAGGTGCTTCTTCCTTAGGTGCTTCTTCCCCAGCTGCTGTATTGATCTCCTGCGAAGGCGCATCCCCTTGACTACTCGTCGTCTCCTGCGCCATGACATTTTGTACTTTCCCGCCAGCTTTCTGCGCTTCCCCGTCAGCTTTCTGTGCCGTAAGAAGTGTCATAATTACGTGCTTACAGATACTCGTCGAGGGGCAGCTACAGGTGCTGTTTGTGAGTGGGAGCTTCAGCACGACCTGTGCATCACCGCAAATGCCTCGAATCTCCTCACCCTCCTCCGTAATTTCAACGGTGGTATTTTCCAAATCCTTGTAGGACCTTTTTACAATCCCTTTATTTGATAAACCGATCAGGTACTCCTCATCGACAGTTTCCAAAAATTGCCTAAGCTTACTCATGGATGATACCTCCCACCCAACCTGCCAGCTCTCCAGGCGTCATCGCCGCAACGTTCGCACCGAGAGCCGCCATCTTTGCCGCTGCCTTTCTGTCGTAGTTGGGGTTGGCCTCCTTATCCAGCGCCGTGAGAATCATGAGCTTCACGCCCGCCTCAACAAGTCCTCTTGCACAGGCGTACATTTCCTGCGGTCTGCCACCTTCGTAGAGGTCTGTCACCAATACAAAGATTGTGCGCTCTGGCTCCGTCACCAGCGTTTCGCAGTAGCGCATGGCCTTTCCAATGTCCGTACCGCCGCCGAGCTGCACGCTCATCAGCGTCTCCACGGCATCATCGACGGATTCACTTAAATCCACAACATTCGTATCAAAAATTACCAGCTTTGTCTCGAGCATCGGCAGCGATGCAAAGATCCCCGCCATGACTGCACTGTGAATCACGGAATCCAGCATGGATCCGCTCTCATCCACACAGATGACCACATGCCAAGTGATGTTTTGTTTGATGCGGGAATAAAAATAGACCTTCTCGAGAACCAGACGTTCCTTCTCCTTGTCATAGTGCCTTAAGTTGCGAAGGATCGTCTTTTTCATGTCGAGATTACGCGCAGACGCAATAGGGCTCTCCTGACTCTTGTCAATTCTGCCCGTGAGGTTTTGCTTGATCTCCTGTTCAAACTTCTTTCGAAGCTCCATGACAACGCGCCGAACGATCTCCTTCGCTGCTGAAAGCACCTTTGGGCTCATCAGGCCCTTTAGCTGCATGATCAGTTTTAAAAGCTCCTGATTGGGCTCGAGCTTTTCCAGCACCGACTCATCCGTCAGAAGCTCTGTCATGCCATAGCGATCCAGCGCCTCCTTTTCAAGAACCTTAATGGTTTCCTTCGGAAAGAGCCGATTCACCTCATTGATCCACTTCGAAACTGTAAGCTGAGACTGTCCGCTTCCGCCGCGCAGCTCCTTGGGATCGCGCACTCCCTCGTCCTCGCCGTACTCGCGGGAGTAGAGATAATCAAGGACATTGTCCATGTCCCGCATCCTCTGGCTTCCTGCACCAAAGGAGATCTGATTGTCCGCATACCGCCCAAGCATCAGCCGCCATTTATTTAGTTGTTCCGTATTTTGAGAACCGTCCATCCAAATATCTCCCGCTATCCATGACTTCTCATCCATCGGCTATGCCATCGCCCTTAGAATTCTCTCCTCCAATGCTTTTCCATAGGCGTATTCGTCGGCGCCAACGGCCTTTAATTCTTCAAACTCACTTTGGCGCAGTCCGTATTTCTTTGCCACCTTTGACGCCAATCGGTCCATCTCCGCTGGCGTAAAAAAGCTAAACGCAAGACGAAGCTGCGGCAGAACGATCAAAAACTCCTCGTACGAAGTCCGCCTGAGGAAACCATCCAGCATGTCAATCATTCCCTCCCATGCGAAGATTACGTCCCGCGCCACGTAAAACAGACCCCTCACAAAATTTGCCGCCTTTCCCGCCTTCTCACCTGATGCCAGAAGATACCCCTGCGTCGTCTGCGCAATCTTCTCATTCGAAACCTCACCATAAGAAAAGAGAAGTCCGTTTACGCCGCCAGACAGCAAGGCATTGAGATCTGCCTCCTCCCGCATTTTAGAGAGGATTTCGATAAAGTAAAGCCGCTCCTCCTTCATGTCGCTTCGAAGGAATACGCGATACAGTTCTTTCAGTGCCTCCAGTATCTTTTGCGCATCCTCATCCTTAACCTTCGTCAGGTGCCCCAGGAGCGCCAAAAGCTTTTGTACCACCAGGTCTCTCATGGGCTGCAAATCCACCTCGTACCCATAGAGCTCCTTCATGTCGATCAGCATTCCCAGGTTCGAGAAGGTCTGCGTCAGGGAAAAGAAATCCTCACTCTCTTGAATGATACTGCTTAATTTCTCCCAAATCCCGGCGCTGCCAAAGCCAAGGTCCATCTCAAACATCCTGACAACCAGCGTCGATGCCGCGCCCGCATCATTCTCCTCCAAAAAGCACCGATCGACAAGCGTTCTGCAGGCCTCCTCAAGCGTTCCGCCATAGACACTTGAGTCAATGAGAACGCTGCTAACCTGCGGTTTATAACTATATTCCCAAATCTCACGAATGAGATTGCGATCCTTTCTCTGCCTTAAACTCGGCCCCTTTCTGCGAACGGCGAATTCTGTTCCAAGGAACTCCATGCGATATAGGAATGCGCTGATCTCGCGGTGCCTTTTTTTACTAAAAAGGGACAGCGTCAGCTCCTTTTTCGTCGTTGCATGAATATCCAGGCGATAGGTGCGACAAAGCTTTTCAAAATCTGAGCAAAGAGGCGGAAGCTTTGCATTCTCCGTCAGCTTTCCAATACGATTGCCCGTCAGTCGCTCTCTCAATACGCGCATCGGCCTATCCGTTGCAAGCTGGTATTCTCCCTTGACATAATTGGACAAGACTGCATCCGTCAGCTCATACACGCCTGGAAAAGGTTTTCCACGAAGCAGTGCCAAATTCTTGCCCATCGTCATCGCGCAAATCTCGTCAAAGGTAGAAGGATACCCTTCCTTTTGACGCACGCGCTTTCCAACCTCCACGAGAAATTGCAAAAGCTCCTGCTCATAAACCTTTTCGATCTCGCCTCCCCCGGCATGTAAACCTTCCCAAATTCTTTGATAAAACATGGGGTGCGGCATTCCGCTGCAATACCCGTTCAGGCGATCCGCAGCTTCCATCGAGTAGGACATGAGGTACACGCCCTTGTCACCTTCATCGATCGAATGGAGCTTTCTATCTCCTTCCCTAACCGTAAGTCCTTCGGGGATCTCCCTTCCAAAAAACTCGCCGCCGATGGCACTTCCATCCTCCGCAAGGAGCCAATCCTTATTGTCCATAAGACCTGCGACGTGAAATCCGCCGCAAACCACTAAGACCTTTGCGTGCTTTTCGCTGGCCTTCTGAATCTGCGCACGCATGTATGCCTCCCTCGAGAGACACCCGTCCTCCCGCATCATCGAGACTGCCGTATTTGCCCGTGAAAGCACACAATAATACAGCATATCCGCAAGAAACTCGCTCGTTTCTTCGACAAGGCCCTTCATCTCGAAGTGGCGCTCCCAAAACTCCTCAAAGCTTCTTAGGCCGCTTCGCTCCACAACGCCCGCGATAAAGGAATTCTCCGCCAGATATGCATCATCATTATAACTGTTTTTCTCATCCTGCTTCCGAAGGCCCATACCATCCTGCTCTGCAATTAAAATCTCCTCAAAAGGAAGATCGCAAAACAGCGTTGGCACCCCCTTCGCCTTACCGCCTCTTAGCGCCACCAACTCCGGCGATGCGTCGAGGAAGGGATAATAGCACCGATAGTCACCCTTCTCCTCACTGATCAAGCCCTTCTTGTCGCGATAGGAATAGTAAATGCAAAAGGGCGCCTGCGTGGTTTCATCCGTCATGTCAGGAATCAGGTCATTCGCATTGTCCGGACCCTCGATGAGGATGATGTCGGGCTGATATGCTTCGATGACCTTTTCCAAATGGAACGAGCAGGCAGGACTATGATGCCGCACGGGAAAGTAGTAGACCTTCCCGCTTAAGCTGCAGGCTATGTCCATTAGCCTAGATATTTCTTCGCCTCGTAATACGCGCTCCATATGCCGCCCTCTTTCGCACTCTTATCCCGAATGACCGTCTGAAAATAACTACGCACCTTGGGCAAATCATCCCCATTTTCCTTCGCCACGGCGCCGACGAGATTCTGCACCATCGCGTCCATGCTGATCCGTGAATCCCCATAATAATAAGCGCTCATCATCGTCTGATAAAACACGGAAACGGCCTCCGCCGTACTCATGACAGCCGAAGGTCTGTCGATCTGATGTCCCATGGAGGAGACACCCTCGCGAAGCTCATGATAGGTGGAAGCAAGCACCTCTGCTGCGGACTCATCCACGGTCATCTCGATTTGATTCTCCTTCGTGAGCTTCTCTACCTCCTGAATAATGATCTGCTTCTCCATGGCGACCTCTCGTACGGGCAGCACCGTCTCAAAATTAAAACGACGTTTGAGCGCGGAGCTCATTTCATTCACGCCCTTATCTCTCGTGTTCGCCGTGCCAATGACATTAAAGCCCTGCTTTGCAAAAAGAAGCCCTCCGTCGCCAAGCTCCGGCACGTTGAGCACCTTATCGGAAAGCACGCTGATCAAACTGTCCTGAATCTGCGCAGGCGTTCTTGTAATCTCTTCAAAACGGGTGAGGATGCCCTTCTCCATACCGACATATAAAGGTGAGGGAACAAGCGCTTCCCTGACGGGGCCGCGATCTAACAGCATGGCATAATTCCAGGAGTACTTGATCATGTCCTCCGTCGTTCCTGCCGTGCCCTGAATCGTGTTCGTGCTAACGCCTGAAATGGCTGCAGACAAAAGTTCCGAAAGCATCGATTTTGCCGTGCCAGGCTCTCCCACCAGCATGAGTCCGCGATTGCCCGCCAGCGTCACGATGCAACGCTCAATCAGAGCATCATTGCCATAATATTTCTTCCGAATCGTGATTTCTCCATTGCCATAGGGAACAGGCTGTTTGCTCCCCAAAATAAAGGTTCTCACTGCCTGCGGAGAAAGCTTCCAGCCAATGGGCTTTCTCGCCGTATCCTGCTGTGCCAGCGCCTCCAGCTCCTCGCGATATTGTACCTCCATGGGCGGTCTCATCATCTTCGTTTCGCTCATCTTGTCATCCTCATTTCCATCAATTTTCTGCAGCCTTCATCACTATAAAAATAACCGCTACGCCTTCGTGCATAGCGGTTCATCTCTAATAAGAATTATATACTTTGCGCCCAGAAGTTGCAAGCGTATTTTGATAAAGAGGCAGGCTCTGATCGGCTATCGGTAAAAAAACCAATAATCAGATTCTCCTGCGACTGTATAGTGCCGTTCGACCCATTGCATGATCCAGGAATCCTTTGCGACTCTGGGCTCTCCCTGGTACCACCTCGCCACGGCAACCACCACGGGAACCTTTTGCGGATTCATGTCAAGATATGCTTCCAAACACTCATTGTAATACGGAGTATCAATGGTAGAATAATTACAAACCTGTATATCTCCATACAAGAAAAAGATAGAATCAAAATAATCCGGCCCTACGACAAAAAGCTTCTCCTTTTCACGTACAAACTGCCCGACGGCTTCCTGATCCAATCTCGACTGGTTCGCCGTGTCTCTGTCACAAACAATTCCCATGGCCGGTCCATGATGTATAATACTTTGAACCTCATAGGTTAAATAAACTTGATTGCCGGTATTTCCATATCCCCATACGACCAATGCCCTGTGAGAGACAATGATCATTAAAATCAGTGTTAGAAACCATTTGTAATCACTACATAGATGCCGAATGGGAATCATGGAAACGATTCCTCCAAGAACCAAATAGGCAAGAATGGTAATCAAACCAAGATCCGTAAGTAAACTGGTCGCCAGACAAGAAACCATGGAAAGAGACAGTCCTACCAGCCACATGGTTTTCTCATTCGCATCCATCTTTGAATATGCCAGCATTCCCAGAAGAATCATAACACTTGGAATGATAAAAAAGCAGCAATTCCAATCGATTCCCGTCCTTCTTTGAAATATCAGCATGATGATCTCAATCAAAAGCGCCACCGCGGCACATATCACATAACAGGAAAATTTTTTAAGGATTCCCAAATATCGTCCAAGACAGAATTTCAAAAGAAATCCAATCAGAATACTGGAAACCAATCCGGCAAGCGCAAACAAGAATCCTGGCCAATATGCTCCAAAAGCTCTGGTTACGGAATGCGTATCCGATGAATAGATATTTTTCAGGCAATAGAAAACCTGATCGAGTCCCATGCTTATCACAAAATAAGCAACCGCGGAGCATCCCATCATGGCAAGTGCACACCCAAATACAAGACAATTGCGAAGCTTATCCTTTGATTTTAGGAGTAAAACCACAACAACCACGACCGCGCTGAAAAGACAGGTGGGATAGGAAAGCGTCTGCAGAAATACAAACAACGCCGCCAAGATCAGCAGTACGCTTTTTTTCCCTTCCTCCTCTTTTTTTAAGAAAGCCATAACGGAACAAAATATCAAAACGGAACATGCAATCTCTAGATTTGAAAATTCTGGAAAAGGGGTCTGCTTCGCACGAAATAAGATCAAAAACATGCATGCAAGATTTGCCGTCAGAAAATCCATCACTCCGCGCAATGTCCGAAATAAAAGCAAGGCCAACAGATAGTATAAAACAGTACCGCATATTTGCAAAAAAATAGCCACTCCCGCCAAAGAAGGAACAACCAAATAATAAAGAGTCATCAAGATATCATTAAACAAAATGGAGAACTGATGGGGTTCCCACATTTGCGCCAGCATCCTGTCACCATTCATATGTCTGTAGGACATAGCCACTTGATATGCATTATCGATTCCAAAATCCGTAAATATACTTTTGACACTGACAAGCAATGTCAATATCCACATTGTCACTATCGCATATTTCTCGATATTTTGACGCTGAAATCTCATGAATTATTCATCCCCCACATCCATGCTAACTTACTTTGACATCATATCATCAATAAATTGATAAAGCAACTTTTTTATTACTATGCCAATGGTTTCTTGAAGCAATTTTTTGTCTATGATATCATTTATTGTGAAACCTTTTCTCCTGGATTTCGTCTATGGTTTTGAAAGCATAAATAACATTGCCGTCAAAGGAGAAACCATGAAAAATACATTTTTATCTCTGTCAATGATAGTGCTTGCCCTTCTTACGGGTTGTGGCACATCCAATGAGCCCGGCAAAACGAATACAACAATAACGAATGCAAGCACAACAAATACGGAGCAAGTCTCGGAAATCAATACAGGATCTCTTTATGGCATTCACTACGAGCTTGGAGATTTTGCTTCTGATTTCACGGATACGCCTGATGCCGCAAAGGCTGGTGACAGCGTGGAAATCCGAATGGGTGTGTTATATGATGCCGACATTCATCTCTATCTTGATGCACAGGAGCTGGAAAAGTCCCATCAAGACAGTGATTATTGGGGATATACCTTTACCATGCCAGACAAGGATGTTGTCATTACGGCAAAGGCATACACGAAGGATGAAATGGCAAGCAGTAGCGAAAACACCAAGGTTCCGCTGGGAAACGTTCAGTATGTGCGAACGGATGGCTATCGCGATGACGTGCAATATCCCAAGACTCTTTGGATCACCTCTTTGGAGGAAATGAATACTTATGTTGAAGCCAATCAAGAGCTTTATCATCTGAATTCCAATGGATTCACGGATGCCGTAAAGCAATATGATGATCACTATTTTGAGAAAAATGACCTCATCATCGTCCTGCTGGAGGAAGGCAGTGGTTCCATCGAGCATAGAGTTTTGGGATTAACCGCGACGCCATTGGAAAATCAAGAGAAGCACTATGAGTTACAGCCCATGATCCAAAGGACAATTCCAGAGGTCGGAACCGATGATATGGCAGAGTGGCACATTCTCATCGAAATCAGCAAGGAGCATGGTGCATCCGAGTCCAAGCTCCTTTTGCCAAGCATAACGAACGTGCACTTGTCGCCAAACTGGAACGAACCTTGATATGCCTAAAACGCATCATAAAAAACACGCTTGGAAATTGAGGCAACAAATCATGAAAAATAAGCTTGACAATTTTCTACTTGGGGCTTATAGTCATAAAAGTGACAGGCGCCTGTCACAAAAAAATAACATAACGCTAGGGGAGCACGTCGCTGAGATTTAAGGGATTGCCCTTAAAGACCCTCATTACTTGAACCGGATAATACCGGCGGAAGGAAGCAGAGCCAGCAAAATCGCAAAAGCAATCGTTCCATTTGGTCACGATTTGTTCCAGCGAGTCATGCGATGGCAAGACGTGATTCCTCCCAGTAAACTAGGAGGATTTTTTTATGAAAAACACAAAAGTACTTGTAGAAGGGGCACTCATGGTTGCCCTCGCCACCATTCTATGCTTTATCCGTATCATCAGGCTGCCCTGGGGAGGCTCCGTTACGCTTCTCTCCATGCTGCCCATCGTTCTCTTTTCTATCAAAAGAGGCCTCAAGGCAGGATTTGCAGCCTCTGTATTGTTTTCCCTGATTCAATTATTCCAAGGCATTCTGGACGGTCTTTTCGGTTGGGGACTGACTCCCGGCATGCTGATTGCCTGCATTTTTCTTGATTATCTTCTTGCGTACAGCATCATTGGCATTGCAGGCATTTTCCGTAAAAAAGGCTTAACTGGTTGGATTGTCGGTATTGCCATTGCCGTCACGCTTCGCTTCCTCGTTCACTTCATCAGCGGCGTCGTGATTTGGCATAGCTATGGTGAGCTTTGGGAGGGCTTCTCCACGGAGAATTCCGTTATTTACAGCTTAGTTTATAACGGATGCTATATGCTTCCTGAGCTGATTTTCACCTTGATTGGTGCCGTTGCACTCCTCAAGGTTCCTCAGACCAGCCGCCTTCTTCTTTCTGACGACATTAAATAATGCACCCGTAAATTATACATAAATTCCTATGTAAGCAGAAATCGACTCCTTATGTTTTAAATTTATCATGGCAAAGAGAAAGACACAAGCACTGCATGAGTGCATGTGTCTTTTTCCTTGTCCATATATCATATCATTTCTTTCGATTATATTTCTTCTAATCTTCTCATACTTTCGATTATGTTTTTATCTACTCATACTATATTATCTCTCGTACTTTCCCAGATGGAAGGAATATAGGATGCGATCCTTTACCTTCTTTCCCGTCAGGCGCTCCAATGCCTCCTGATAGTGATCCATCTGTGTTTCATACCTAGTCCAAAGCGCTTCCATGCTGTCCACGGAATCCGTCTTATAATCCAAAAGAACGATCTCATCATCCTCGACAAAGTAGGCATCAATAATTCCCTGAATCAAAACGGTCTCCTCAGCGGGAAATTCACCCTTTAGTCTCGTTGCAGGGATGGAAAGGACGAAGGGCTGCTCTCTCCAAAGCTTTCCTGCTTCCTGCGCACGGAACATGCGATCGCCGAGCTCAGATTTCAAGAACTCACAAAGCTTGTCGATACGCACGGCGCTTCGATATTCCTCAGAAAGGCGAAGTGCCTTGACCTGTGCGTTCAGGAACTCCTCAACACTTTCCGCCGAAATACCCTTCTGATGAATGCTCACAAAGTCCATGAGCTCCATGACGCGGTGATATGCATTTCCGCGCACGGTTCCCGTAATCTCCTGCCCGCTCCTACGAAACTCAGGAACATAGCTCTCCGTCTCTCGTTCCTCAAAGGCATGAAAGGCTGCTTCATCCTTCTCTGACATGGCTGCGATCTTTAGTTCTGAAACTGTCGTTTTCGTATAGAGACCATTCAGCGCCGCATGCGGATACTGGAAGGAAAAACGCTCCTTTAATTTTGCCAGTGCCTCAGGATCTGCCGCGAGCATAGCATCGGCTAAGCTTTCCTTTGAGAGAGCCATCTCCAGTTGCTCTGTAGTCTTGCCTGCAAGCAGCTCCGACGCAGGTACAACTTGAACGGAAAGTCCCGTCTGTCCTAGGATTGGCTGCAAAAATTCCAGATAAGTGGTCGCCTTAAAAAACTCTAAATAGGACAACGCTGCCTGCTTTCCAGAAAACCACTGCGAAGCCTGCAGCACGGTCTCTGGCTCTTCTATCTCAGCCGTCAGAATCAGCTTTTCCTTTGCACGGGTCATTGCCACATATAAAAGTCGAAGCTCCTCGGAAAGGGTATCCTCCCGTAGCTTTTTCGCTACAATATTCTTTTGCAGAGTCTTACTGCGACAGCGCCTTACGGGATCTACGTAATCCATGCCAAGCCCAAGATCCATGTCGAGAATCACGGCCTTGTTGACGTCCTGCATGTTGAATTTCTTAGAAAGGCCCGCAACAATAGTAACTGGGAATTCCAGACCCTTACTCTTATGGATGCTCATGATGCGAACCACATCTGCGTTTTCATCTAGTACGTCCGCCTCGCCATAATCCTCCTCATACTTTTCCAGCATTTCAATATAACGCAGGAAATGAAACAGTCCAAAGTAAGAGGTCTGTTCGAAATCCGAGGCCTTGACGAGAAGCATTTCCAAGTTCGCGCGACGCTTGCTTCCTCCAGGCAGGGCCGTCACATAATTCATATAATCATATTCCCATAACAGCTTTTCCAGTAAAACGCGAATGGTAAGATAGCCTGACCGCTCGCGATAAACCTGTAATTTCCCTAAAAAGGAAATCGCCTTGGGATCCTCTGAGCGCTGCAGACACTCATAAAGTGATAGCTCCCTGTCCGTGCCCCGAAGCTTTGCGATTTCCTCCTCGGAGAAACTGCCGAAGGGAGAACGCAATACGCCAAACATCGGAATGTCCTGCAGGGGATTGTCAATCACGCGGAGATAATTCAGCACCGTCTGAACCTCCGTGGCAGTAAAGTAACCGCTCTTTGACGTTACATAGGCAGGAATTCCCTGCTCCTCCAGCGTGGACTTAAAGATGTCACCCCACCCACTCAAGGTGCGAAGCAAGATCACAATGTCACGATATCTTACGCTGCGAAGCTCCTTCGTTTTTCCGTCCGTGACCTTCCCTTCTGAAAGCAGAGTTCGAATCTTAGCAGCAATCGCGAGGGCCTCCGCCTGATGCTGCTGCAGGCGTAGATTCTGTCCTGGCTTTTCCACCAAGAGAAGCTCTCCCTCCATGCCCGAGCATTCAGGATACTCCGCGCCACGATAAAGCGCCGCATCGTCATCATAGGCAATGCCGCCGACCTCCTTGCTCATGGCATGGCAGAAGGTTTCATTGACGCAAGCAATCACCGTATCCCTGCTTCGGAAGTTCTTCGAGAGGTCAATCCTTCGCTCGACCCCTTCCTTTTGGTACCGCTCATATTTCTCCATAAACAGCTCGGGTCTTGCCAGACGGAAATGATAAATGCACTGCTTCACGTCACCAACCATAAAGCGATTAAAATGTCCGTCCTCTTCCCCTGAGATGGCGCGCAAAAGATATTCCTGTACCAGATTGCCGTCCTGATATTCATCAATCAGAATCTCTTGAAAATATTCCCGATACTGCCGTGCGACCTGCGTCGGACGAATCTCGTCATCCACACGCTGCAACAGAATATTCAAGGCGAAATGCTCCATGTCATTAAAGTCAATCAGCTTCTTCTCCTGCTTTTTCTCCTGCATGCGCTTATTAAATGCAAGCACAAGATCAAGTAATTCCTCTGCCGCAACCTGGCAGCCCCTGCTGCGTCTTAGCCATACGGAGGATGGCAGTTCAAAAAAATGAGCCTTTAGCTCACCTAAAACCTTTTTCACCTCATCCCGAAGATCCTTCGCCATTTCCTTCTTCTTCGGATCCACGGAATCATCCTTCTTACTAGGCAGGCGCCCAAAGGTCACGCTCTCTAAGCAGGTTCCGATCTCCTGCTCCCCCATCGCCCTCTGAACCTTTTCCAGCTGCTCCTTTTCCTTGTCCAGCAGTTCCCCATAGGCATAGGGACCATCTGGCATCTGGGCAAGCTGTATGGCTTGGTTGAGCTTATGAACGCAACCGCTGATCACACCATTCACATAATGCAAAAAGTACTTCTTTAAGTCCTCCGTCAATAGCTGCTCCGCATCCTCAGCCTGGTAGTCCTTCTTCCGTTCCTGAAGCCACTCCTCGGGCCAGGGAAAGCTTGCGGCATAACGCGACAGATTCAGAATATGCTCCTCCAAAACCTTCTCGCGTCCCTTCGGACACAAGAACTCAACACAGGTCAAAAATTCCTGCCTGCCCTCTGCAAATGCATCCTCTAGCAGCTCTGCCAGCGCCTCCTGCTGCATCAGCTTGATTTCACGCTCATCCGCCACGCGAAACGCAGGATCCAAACCGATTTCCTGAAAATGATTCTTCACCAAAAAGAGGCAAAAGCTGTCAATGGTTGTAATCTGCGCATTGTGAAGCAGAGTCGCCTGGCGCTGTAAATGCTCCGACTCTGGATGCTCCAGCAAGCGTTCACCCAGCTTATTTCCAATACGTTCCCGCATCTCTGCCGCCGCTGCGCTGGTAAAGGTCACGACGAGCAGCCTGTCAATGTCCACGGGATGCGTTTCATCGCAAACCAAATTGACAATGCGCTCCGTCAGAACGGCCGTCTTTCCGCTACCAGCTGCCGCAGAAACCAATATATTGCAATCTCTTAAGTCAATTGCATTTCTTTGCTCGGGAGTAAATTTCACGCCCATGCGTCAACCTCCTGTTCCCTAAACCTATCACTCATCCTTTTTCAGTACCTCTTCCATGCGCACTAAAACTTCCTCCGGCGCCATGTCCTCAATCACGCGCGTCCTGCAGCCTGGAATCCCCGCATCAAAGCCGCAGACCTTCGCGTAAGGACAATAATCACATGCCGTTTCATCACCGCGCTCATATGGATTTAAGGCAATATTGCCATCTAAAATCTCTTGTCCGATCTCCCGCAGCTTATAATTGACGTAATTCGAAAGCTTCTCCATGCTCTCCTTACTCATCACCTTAGAGTTTGCGGAATAGCTGCCGTTCTTATTTCTCTCTACGGGAATCGCCGTGGATTTATCCAAGAACTCACCATCCAAAAGCTTTACGATTTCAGCATTCTCATTGACAATGCCCTTTGCACGCAGAGCTTTTTCTAATTCGACGTCCAGCTCCTCCTCAGATAGCTCCTGCGCTTCCTCCACCACGGGATCCTCGATATGATAATACAGCAGGGCCGCTGGTACGATCGTTTTGTCAGGATGCTGTTTTTTCTCACGCTCTAATGCCGCATTTACATAGACAACCAGCTGCATTTGTAAGCCATGATAGCATGCCACAAGGTCGAACTTTCTCTCCCCTGATTTGTAGTCCATGATCTTGACATAAACATTCCCATCCTGTTCGCAGACATCCAATCGGTCAATTCTTCCCTCCAGCTGCATCATCTCCTTCTCCGCCTGCTCACCAGCCTCCTTGGTAAGCTCCACCATCTGACGGAAGGAAATCTCATATTCCTGCGGCGTAAACGCGCCCTTTTTCAATTGCTTTTGCAGAGTCATGACCGTCCGAAGGAGAATGCGCTCCATGCGCTTTCCCTGATACTCATTTCGATAATTTGCCTTGAGAACGCTGCCACCATACAGTGTTGCCTGCTCCTCCATCGCCTTTGCCACGGCCTTCCTTGCATATTCCTCGTCGAAGGTAAACCATGTCAGTTTTTCGCCTTCCAATCCCTTGGAAAACTGTTCCAGGACATTATGGTACACCGTACCTAGATCCGTTGCCTCCAGCCCGAATTCCTCCCGTTCGCGAAGGGACAGACCATATTGCAGAAACTGACGATAAGCACAGGCCGCATAGGTCTCCAAGCGGCTGACACTATTTTTCAAAACCTGACCGTACACGAGCTTCGCAATTCCCTGAAGCAAATGCTTTTCCTGGTAGCGAAGGAACGCTGCTTCCAGATACTGCTCCCTCGTCTTCTTTGCCTGCTCACCGTCATACGCAGAATACAAGGTATAAAACTCCCGCTCCTGCTCCTTGGGTAAGATTCCGCCCGCAAATTCTCGCAGGGATGCGGCAAGCAATGCCCTTCCCTCCTCAGGCGTCTGAATCTGCTCCAACAGCGGCAGACTCTGCGGTATCTCCGTCTGTAGCCTTGGGAACATACGCTTAATCTGATCCAACAGATAGGCTGGACGCAGGGCCTTGCCATCGCTCCCCTGTCTCGAATAGGTCAAATATAGTGCTTCCTTCGGCTTTGTCAAATTCAGGTAGAGATAAAATCTCTGAATAAACGACTGCTGCCTCGGCGTCGGCGCTAACGCATGCTGCGAATCCTTCAAAAACTCGCGCTCCACGTCAGAAATGATGCCACCCTTAGAGGTGTTTCTCGGAATGTTTCCATCATTTACGCCAAGGAAGAATAGCACCTTCACGGGCTTAAATCGGGTACGCTCCATGTCACCTACAAGAACCCTGTCAACAACCTGCGGAATGGTTCCAACCTGAATCTCACCAAGTCCCGCCGATACGATATCCGTAAACTCCTGAAGGGAGACTTCCTCCTCTCCCAGGAGCTGATAGATTTGATTCAACAGCTCCATCACAAGACGATAAATCTGAGAATACTCCTTTGCACGAGATAAATCGCCTGCTTCCTCGAAAAGCTTAGCGCGCCGCAGCAGCTCCTGCTCTGCATGCGCCTGCACCAGAAAATCATAGAGTCGATCCACATAGTTGCACGCCTTGTCCTTTGCCTTTCCAGAAAGAATCCCAACCTGAGAAGCAAAGATCTCCCTCGTTCGATTCAGCGCTTCTAAAGGAGCCTCATCCTCTGGTTTGTTCCGCATGGCCTTCGTCTTTCTCGCAAATCGTTCAAAATAGGCCTTCTTCCCGCGGATACCCAATTCAATGACATAATTCTCCAAACGGTCAATCTCGGAAACAGGAATCCCTGTCAGACCGCTTCGCAGATAATGAAATACAGCTTCATAGGAATAGTTTTTGAGCGACAGGTTCAAAGCGCTCAAAAGGAACTCTGTCAGGGGATTTAGCGTTATGTTCCTCGTCCTGTCAACAAAACAGGGAATGCCCAGCCGTTCAAACTCTGACTCCACAAATGGTGCATATGCCTCCAGATCTCCAGTAATCATGACAAAATCACGATACGCCAGCTTCCGCTCCCGAATCAGGCGCTGCATCTCCAGCGCCACCTGATGCACCTCCGCCGAAGGATTAGTCGTCTCAAAAATACGAATTTCTCCCGTATGCTCACCAGCATGACTCTGAGCATCATAACGGAAAATATGCCTGGCAAGGAAATCCAGTTCAGCGTTACCAGAACATGACTCTTCGTTAACATCACCAGCTGCCCGCGTTGCCCCATCCGCCTTCTCTTTCCTGAGAAATACGTCAGTCGTACGATCTCTCGTCACGCCGTCATCCTTTAAGATTCGTTCCAAATCTGCCACGGTTTTCTGTGTCAGATAGAAAAGTGATTGCTCTCCTGATAGCAGATAGGGATCCGCCTGTTCCCCACAGACCAGCGTAATGATCACCTCTTGTCCAACCGCCACCAGCTCCTGTATCAGCCGATATTGGATCGGCGTAAAGCCCGTGTATCCATCCAGCAAAATAACGCTGTCTTTCACAAGCTTTGAGCTTCTAAGATGGCGTCTCAGTAAGTCCAGCGTCTCCTCTGCCGTGACAAAGTGATCCCCCAGATAGTCCAAAAAGCTTTCATAAATTGTCTGTAGGTCGCGCAGCTTACCAGCAAGCGCAGATTTCTCCTTCGAGAACTCAATGAGATCACCCACGTCCTTAGGGGACAGGCCATACTGCATAAATTCCGAGATGGCACTCTTCACCTCATGGACATAGCCCTGCTTATGAAGGAATCCGCCAAGCACGGGAAGCTCCTCCTTGATCCCTGCCTGTACCTTCTGCAGCACAAGGCTTTTACCCGTGTCATCCAAAACGGGAATCTCACGGCAGTCCACCTCCTCAAGCACCCTATGGCCAAGGCGTCCAAAGCTTAAGACATCGATATTTAAAATACCGCCGCGCGGATGCATGGCAGCCAATTCCTTCTGCGTTTGCATGGTAAACTGATCAGGGACAATCACAAGATAATTCGTCTCAGGATGCTCCACGGAACGCGCGATAATGTCCTGATATGCCCTTCTGCTCAATTCCCCATCTAATGCACCAAAATAAAATCTAAGCCCCATAGTTTCTCCCAATCCTACTTCTCTCTTCCTCTGCCAAAAACAGCCAGCAGCCCGAACGTCTCCCAGCTGCCAGCCGCCTGTTTACAATCCTTTCGATCAGCCGCGTTTCCAGCCAATCTAAGTCTACCACACTTTTATGTACCATAAACCGCCCTTAATGGGCTTTGTCATCTCTTTTATCAACCTTTTTTTGCTTTTTGATGCTTTAACCTCGCAGTCCTCACCTTGCCTTATTTTAACTCCAACTCAACGGGACAGTGGTCAGAACCCATCACCGCAGGATGGATCTTCGCGTCGGCAATCCTGTCCTTCAGCTTTTCTGAGACGACGAAATAGTCAATACGCCATCCTACGTTCTTTGCACGGGCATTTCCCATGTAGGACCACCAGGAATACGCATCCTTCGTTTCCGGATAAAGGTAGCGGAAGGAATCCACGAAGCCATTTGCCAAAACCTTCGTAAAGCAGCCTCTCTCCTCATCCGTAAAGCCTGCGTTCTTATGATTGGTCTTCGGATTCTTCAGGTCAATTTCCTGATGCGCCACGTTCAGGTCACCGCAATAGATCACGGGCTTTTTCGCATCCAACTCCTTTATATAATTCAAAAAGGCTTCCTCCCACTCCATGCGATATGCAAGCCTTGTCAGCTCTCTCTGCGCATTGGGAACATACACCACGATCACATAATACTCTTCAAATTCCGCCGTGATGACGCGCCCCTCCTGATCATGCTCTGGAATGCCAATGCCATAGGTCACGCTGATCGGCTCCTTCTTCGTAAATAGCGCCGTTCCAGAATATCCCTTCTTCTCCGCATAGTTCCAATATTGATGATAACCAGGAAGCTCTAGGTCATGCTGTCCTGCCTGAAGCTTCGTCTCCTGCAGGCAGAAGATATCCGCATCCTCACCCTGAAAATACTCTAAAAATCCTTTTTGCAGACAAGCTCTAAGACCATTTACGTTCCACGAAATCAGCTTCATTGGTATTCTTCTCCTTCTCGTTGTGCGTATTTTAAGTACCTCTAGGACCATTCTACCACGTTTTGTGCTTTATGCACATTAGAATCCATAAAAACGATACTTTTTCTTTAGAATAAGCAAAGACTTTGCATTTCTTTTGCAGATGCATTATAATAGATTCGAATTTTGTGACATGAAACATAAAAAGATAAGGCATGCCTTCGGCATTTAGGAACAAGCAATGAAAATTCAATTGGCAGAAAAGATCTTTGAAATTCATAATCGCTATCCCTATGTGGAGCGTCAGTGTAAAAACTATTTGGTTGCTGACGACATTCCTGCGGATCTGGTCATTCAGGCCACCGAGGAGGACATCCATTATGAACGCGAAAAATCGGAGGAGCCCAAGGATCAGTTCTCTGATGCCTATTTGGAATCTCTCGCCGTCTATCGTAAGATTGCAGAGTATCTTCCCTTCCATCAAACCATTCTCTTTCATGGCTCCGCCATTGCGGTGGATGGGAAGGCTTATTTATTTACTGCCAAAAGCGGAACGGGAAAATCCACACATACGAGGCTATGGAGGGAAATGCTGGGAGACCGCGCCATCATGGTAAACGATGACAAGCCTCTGATTCGCATTACGGAAGAAGCAGCCACCATCTTCGGAACGCCGTGGAACGGCAAGCATCAGCTTGACACTAATATTGCCATGCCACTCAGCGCCATTTGTATTCTAGAAAGAGCCCCCAAGAATGAAATGGTTCCCATCTCCTTCTCAGAAGCTCTCTCGATGCTAATTCAACAGGCATATCGCCCTCATGATATTGCTGGCATGCAAAAAAACTTATCGCTCCTTGCACTCTTAAAAAACAGCGTTCGCTTTTATAGGCTTGGCTGTAACATGGAGCCAGAAGCCGCCGAGGTAGCGTATCGCACCCTGACCTCCTAAGCCCTGCTCTAAAGCCACTTCCTTCTTGCAAGATATTAGGCTTGTCCTATAGTCGCTTCCTTCTCGCGAGGAAGAAGGCACATCCGATGCCAATCACGAGAAGTACGATGCATACGGGCCAGCAGACAAATCCCGTCCTTCCAAGTCCAGAATACTCAATGATCAGCGCCAGAACATTCATTCCGATATGCATGAAGACGGGTACCTTAAAGTCACCAAAGTACTCATAGGCGTATGCCATAAAGTATCCTAAAATCGTTGCATTCAGTGCCTGTACCATGTTTCCGTGATAAACACCAAACAAGATGGCAGAACCGATGATTGCTGTTCGCACGTCAAAAAACTTTCGCACATATCCGTACATCACTCCTCGAAACAACATCTCTTCCGCGATCGGAGCAATGAGTCCGTAGGTGAGTAACGCTACCCAAAATGCAGCGCTCGCCTGAATCTCCGCAATCTTCTGAAACTCCTCCGAGCCCTTGACAAACCCGCCAAGATTAAACACCATCGCAAGCCCTAGGGACAGCGCAATCGACATCACGGCAAGCACGCCATAAAGGCTGTTTGGCTCCTTTTTCAAGTGTGTGAGATACATATCCTGTATGGTTCTCTTGATGATTCCGCGAGATACCTTGAAGATCGCAGCTCCTGCTGCAATAAAGCCAATGCCAAGAATCAGCGTGCTGACGTCGTCTGACACCTCATGTATTCCGATCACGTCTAACACCTTGACGCATCCAGTCCTTACAAATCCACGCATGGCCACAAAAATCACAAACTGCGAGATCAGGATCCACATTTTCTGGAAATTGTTTAGATCCCTTTCCATATCCTCATAGCCGCGTAACAGAAATCTCTTCAACTCCTCAACGGAGCGAACAATATAATCTGCATGTGCCTGCATCAGCTCTTCCATGTCACCGTAGCCATAGCTCACGGCAACCGATTCCACACCGACATTCTTTGCTCCGATCACGTCAAACTTGCGGTCACCGATCATAAATACCTTGTGCTTTTGCACTCTTCCATTGGGGAAGAATCTGCGAAGTGCCTCCAGCACAACCTCTGCCTTGTCCGAGCGCGTTCCGTCCAGCTCACTTCCCACCACGACCTCGAAGTAATCCTTGATATGAAAATGCTCCAATATTTTTTCTACGAAGACGGTCGGCTTACTGGATGCCACGCCGAGATGCAGGCCCCTCTGCTTCAGCTTCTTTAACATCTCCGGAACACCGCGATAAATCTCATTCTCAAAGATTCCGACATCCTTAAATCGTTCCCTGTATTTTTCGACTGCTGCCTGTGCCTTTTCCTCGTCAAACCCATAGAACTCCTTGAAGCTATCCAATAACGGCGGTCCAATAAAGGGCTCCAGCTTGTCCAGATCAGGCTCGTCAATTCCAAAGGATTTTAATGCATATTGTACGCAGGTGGTGATGCCCAGCTTGGGATCGGTCAGCGTTCCATCTAGGTCAAACAGAAGGTATTCCTTCTTTACCCAGATGTCATCCTTCTCCTTCTTGGAACGAGCCCCCGACAGCGGTGCCATAGCCTCCTTCATCGACTCATCAGCCTGTCGCCCCGCCTTCTCAGGGCTCTCAACATCACTCGTCTTATTTTCTTCCTCCTCGGGCAGGGGATCGCCCGCCTGCCTTGTGGCAAGATATCGCATCTTATGCTCTGCCATGTCATTCTCCCTTAAGGTTCCCTAACTTTTAGAAGCTTCTCAGCTTGTCCGTGCCATCATCCACGGTATTCTCGATCTTGACGATCTTTACGTCATAGCCGATGGTCGCATTCACGTCGACATGTACAACGTCGCCTTCCTTCTTGCCAAGAAGCGCCTTCCCCAAGGGGGATTCGTTACTGATCAAGCCCTCCAGAGAATTTCCGCGGACCGTCGTAACGATCTTATAGGTTTCCACGGTTCCGTCATCCACAAATTCCACCGTAACCGTGTTGTTGATTCCGACCTCATCCTCCGCAGACTCCTCGGAAATCACCTTAGCCGTCTTAATCATCCTCTCGAGATAACGGATGCGGCTCTCGTTTTGATTCTTTACCTTTTTCGCTGCATGATATTCAAAATTCTCGGAGAGATCCCCATGCGCCCTTGCCTCCTTAACGTCTGCCAAAGCCTGCTGACGCACGACTACCTTTCGATATTCGATTTCCTCCTGCATCTTTTTCAGATCACTCGGGGTTAATTCATCATACATATCACTCACACTCCCATCCTACATGCCACTGCATAAATTGCAATGACGCTTGCAACAATTTGAATAATGGCGAAGCGGTACACCGTCTGCGTATTGGACCAGCCCCAAAGCTTTCTCACGTGATCATGCAGGGGTGTACGAATGTTTTTCATAATATGAATCTTCAAAAAGCGGATCAGGGATACCTTAATCAGTCCAAGACCACCGTCCAAAATCAGTACCAGTGCCACCAAAACATAGAGGAATGGTGCACCCATTTTCAGAACCGCAATACTGATAAACAGTCCCATGGCACGGGATCCCGCATCTCCCATCATCAGCTTACTGGGTGTTGCGTTAAACCAAAGATACCCTAAAATCGTGACACAGAATAGCAGATTCAGGTATGCGAAGTGCTCATCGCAGTCGCGCAGAATATCCAGGGCATAAATGCTGAGAATACTGATAATTGCAAGTGTTCCCGACAGACCATCGACGCCGTCCGCACAGTTCGTAACATTCACGGAGGTCCAAACCAGCACTATGGTCAAAATGGCAAAGATCCAAGCCGGCATCGTAAAGCTTACTCCAAACATGGCAAGGTCCACGTCACAGCCATTATGCTTGATGTAATTGAATGCCACCATAATTGCCACGCAGAGATCTAGAAAGCCCTTCTTGTATTCTCCCCAAGGCTTGCTGGAGGCATCATCCAAATATCCCGTCAGCATGCTGATGACAATCAGGATCAGATAAATGATCAGCTCTGCCTGCAAGGGGATAAACAACAGCGCCGCCGCAACGAATGCCAGCACAAAGATGATGCCCGCACCCCTCGGCTTTCCTGCAGAAAGCTTGCCATCATGAGCAAACTCTCTGCCCCCATCCTTTGGAAGATGCGGGGCAAGCTTTGCCGTTGCAATCACCGTTGCCGCAAAGGCCGTCAGGATGCCGCAAAGCGCCACCAGCGAGCTGGACACTTCTGGAAATAACCAATGTAACATAAAACTTTATTCCTCGTCTTTCCGGAATCGAAGGGACTCCAAATTAAATTGACAGCCGGGCAAGAATACCAAATCCATTCTGCCCCTTCCGCTGATCTTTTGGAACGTGAAGGTCTGCTCCTCATAAGTATTCTTTCCCGTTCCCGCAAACTCTACCATGCGAGCCTGCACCTCATCCTCACCCTCAGGCCGGAATCGCAGATGAATGGTATTGACCGCAAGGGGCGTCCAGCCACTGATGGTAATGCTGCTTGTGCCTGCCTCGCCGAAATTCATGTTTTCAAATTCCATGGTCACGTTGTTTCCAATCCCTTCCACGCATCTTCCCTTCAGCGTAAACTCATCCCCATATACTCTAGATGCCTCTCCTGCATAGAGAAGTCCAAAGGCCTTTTCCAGCTTCCGGAAGGAGAATCCCTTGACGTGAATCTTCTGGTCTTTCATGCGAATTCCAATACTTGTTACGCCCTTAAGCCTCCTTGGGAGCTTCCAGGTCTCCTCCTGATATACGTTCCAGATGGAAGGCTTCTGGTAAGTCAAAACATCAATCAAAGCGCTTCCGTCCGCGCCTGGCACGCCCTCCCAAAGCTCCAGGGAATAAGGCTCTCCATCCAACGCAAAAATAGGAATGGTGATCTCGTCGGAGCCATAGTCACCAAAGTCAATATTTTCAAAGGTCGCAGAACTTTCTCCGTCACGCGCCGTTGAAAAGCCCTTCTCATTTCCGTTGCCAATGTCTCCCTGACTCTTCGTATAGAGTCCCCCGGAGATAAAGCCATAAGGATTTAGGAATGCCATTCCAAGACCCTTTGCTGAGAAATCCAGCTCCGAAATCACGGTAATCTTGCCGTCAGGCTCCTGCGCCATGCAGCGCACGAGGAAATCACCGTCGCCAAGCGCCGTCACCATGGCCATGTGCATGTTGGAGCTACTCTCCTGTATTGCAGATTCCTGACCGGAAATGCCAGTCTCCAATATTTCCTCTGCGCTTCCTGAGAAATGAATTTCCTCAATCTTAGCCGTCGGAAGCTCAATGCCACTCGGTCCAACCACCTTCCAAATCAGCTTTGGCGTTGCCGTCTCAGGGAAGATGCGAACCTGCAGGTACATGCTCTTTTTTCTCTTCGAGAGCTTTCTCTTTTCCTCCTCTGCCGTAATCTCCAGCTTTCTCGTCGGTACAAAAGGCATTGCCGATCCTTTCTCCACATGGGTTCCACGGCTCTTCTTTCCCGTTGCTTCCACCGACAGACAATTCTCCAGATACAGAGGCTCGCAGGTATTTTCTTGCTGTTTTCTGCTGAGGGCTGACAGCAACACCTGCCCCTCCTTTAAGCCTTCTCCCGATGCCTTCACGCAAATGGTTCCGCTCTCACCCGTGGATCCGATCACTGCCAAAAGCTTACCGGAAAAGAGCTTGCGCGTTCCCGTCTTGTACTCGTCATAATCCGTACTGTCACCATTATCCATGCCAAGCAGTCTAGCCGGCCCCTCCACGCTTATCGTAACATAATCTACGGCGTTCTCCACGGGATGCCCCTTGGCATCCAAGGTCTCGATGGTCAGGAAAATCAAATCCTTTTCGTCTGCGCACATCTCGAATTTATCCGGCGTCAGATAAATCTGGCGGCTGTCCTCAAAGGAGCGGCGCTCGTCCCTGGCTACTTCCTTTCCGTCCTCATCATAGGCGATTGCCGTAATCACGCCTGGCTCGTAGGGCACGCGCCAATTTCCAAGAAGACTCGTTCCCTTTTCATGATCAATCATCTTTCGGCCTTGTCTTCTTCCATTGACAAAGAGCTCCACCTGCGGTGCATTCGTGCAGGCTCTGACGTCCACCATTTGACCCGGATTGAAATCCCAGTAAGGGAATACATGCACCATGGGCTTTTCCCGATAATCCGTCCATTCCGCCTGAAATACGTAATAGGGATCCTTTGGAAAGCCCGCTGTGTCAATCTGACCGAAATAAGAATTCTTGGTATGGTATGGCGTCGGCTCACCAATGTAATCAAATCCGGTCCAGATAAACTGGCCGAAGGCAAACTTCGTATCACGGTCATCAATGATGACCTTCTCCGTACTCTCCGCGCCCCAGCTGGTCGAAGAATTTCCCAGGGCAGAGCATTGTAAATCCTCATCTGACAGGATGGACTGAGACAGCGGGAAGTGGTAAATGCCACGGCTCTGAACAACGGATGCTGTTTCACTTCCGTAGATGAACCAGTCAGGATGCTCCTTGTGATGCACCCCATACCATTTTTCTCCGTAATTATAGCCCGCCATCTTTACGATGTCCGCACACTTCTGGGCACCCTCCCACGGCATATAATTAGAGCCAATGGTCACGGCTGCGTTCTCCTCGGGATCGTTCTCCCTGACATAGGCCTGCAGCCTTCTTGTAATCTCCTGTCCATGCTCATCCGCATGCGTGTCATAAATTTCATTTCCGATGGACCAAAGGAACACACTCGGATGATTGCGATCCCTGCGAACCCAGCTTGCAACATCCTTCCTCGCCCATTCGATAAAGAATCTTGCATAGTCATAGGTCGTCTTCGGGCGCTCCCACATGTCAAAGCACTCCGAGTCCACAAGAAAGCCCATGCGGTCAGCGAGCTCCATAAACTCAGGCGCGGGCGGATTGTGGCTCGTGCGAATGCCATTCACGCCCATCTCACGCAAAATCGTGAACTGGCGCTGTAATGCCTTCTCGTTAAAGGCCGCGCCAAGACATCCCAAATCATGATGCTCACAGACGCCATGCACCTTCACGATGCGTCCATTTAAGAACATGCCCTCCTCGGGCGTAAATCCAATGCTTCTAAAGCCTACCAGATAGGACTGAACGTCTAACAGCTCCTCCCCCTGATACAGCTTTACGGCAAGTCGATAACAATTCGGTGCCTTCACGTCCCAGAGCGCGGGATCGTCCACAACCGTCACGAGGGAAGCCTCAGCGCATACATTATCCTCTACTACCGCATCTTCCTTCTGTGCTACGCCTGCAAGCCTTGCGCTCCAGGTCTCACCCTTCCAGGTTCCCGCAAACTGTCTTCCAAAACGCTCCTCGCTCTGCGTTTTCTTTTCTGTAAAAGCAAAGGGCTCCTCCTGCGTCATCTCATATTGCACGCGCAGTCCCATGGCGGCAGGATCCATTGCCGCCTGCGCCTTAACCCCAGCGCACTTCCCAAGGGAAGCGCTGATCTCCGTCTTCAGCGTCATCTCAAAGCTGTGATTCTCCTCCACGGCTTTTCCCTTCGGGCGAATCACGACATAGGTGCCATCCAGCGGCAGATAAGTCGGCTTACAAACCTTCATCCAGACATTCCGATAAATTCCAGCGCCAGAATACCAGCGGGAATTCGGCGATCTATGCCTTACCAGCACAATAATTTCATTCTTTCCCTTTTTCAGGAAATCCGTCACGTCAGCCGTAAAGGTCGTATAGCCATATTTCCAATCCATGACAGCCTTTCCGTTGACATAAATAGTAGAATCCATGTAAACGCCGTCAAAGCGAAGCTGCAATCTCTCTCCCTCAGAGAGCGGATTTTCAAAGCTCTTGCGATACCAGCCGAAGCTGTCCTCATATAAATTCTTGGCATCATAAATCAGCCAGTCATGCGGAAGCTCCACGGGGGCAAACTTCTTTTTTAGCTTTTGCATTTCCTCCCAGGTCGTATCCAAGGGAGTCTTCAAAAATGACCAACCGTCCGTCCATAATTTCAGATTACTTTCGCTTGTTTTCATCCGTCCTTCCGTTCCTTTCCATCTCTAACTGTTTCTTACCGTAGGTAGTTTCCGTTCGGCAGGCGCTTTTCGCCAAATGTTTTCCAAAAGCTTCGCCCGTTATTTATTAAATCCCAATTCGGAGCGCAGCCATTCCTTTACCTTCTCCGTGGTGAACGCCGCCTCCACGGAATTCTCTAAGAGCACCCTCTCCTCGGCTGCGGTCAGGCCAAAGGTCTGCTCCATGTAACGAAACTCCCTGGCAAGAGTCGTCCCCTCAATTCCCGGATCATCCGTGTTCAGCGTCACCTTAAGTCCCTGCCGTAAATACTCCATAAAGGGATAGGCTGACATATCCTCGACGGCGTGCGTCTGTCGATTGCTGGTAGGACACATCTCCAAGGGGATTTGATTCTCCTTCAGGAGCCGAATAACCTCGGGATCCTCGAAGCTTCGCACGCCATGTCCGATGCGGCTTGCTCCATATTCCAGTGCAAGCTTCACACTCTCCGCGCCATCTGCCTCTCCTGCATGAATCGTAAATGGAATCCCCTGCTCCTTCGCCTTGGCAAACAATTCACGATAATTCGCCGTAGGAAATATTGCCTCCGCGCCTGCAATGTCAATCGCAACGACGCCTCCGTCCTCCACCAAATATTTTTGGGCAAGACGAAGCGTCTCTTCATTTGGGTCCTCATTCCCCTCACCGCGCATGCAGCACAAAATCAAATTCACCTTCAAATCCGTCTTGGAAATCCCGTCTAAGGCTGCCTGTATGGTCTCCTCCTGCGTCATGCCCTGATCGCAGTGAAGCTGGGGTGCATAACGAAGCTCTGCATAGATGACACCCTGCGCCTTGCAGGCATCCGCGACCAATCTTACGGCTTCGCGTAATCCTTCCTTGGTCTGCATGAGAGACAGGGGCAGGGCGAAGCACTCCAAAAAATCATTCAGGCTCTTGCAATCATCCGGAACGGTAAGACGTTTCTGCAGCTCCACGTCATCCTCAGGAAGCGAAATGCCCTGGAGCCTTGCAAGCTCCCGTACGATTTCCGACGTCACGGCGCCGTCCAGATGCAGGTGCAGATCTATGTATTTCGTTGCAAATTCCTGCTCTTCCAAAACTGCTCCTTCCTGATCCGTTGGTTCTTTACCATTTTCCCCCGCGGCCCGCACATCCAGCCAAACACAGGAGAAAAATCATGAAAAATTCCACACTCTAAAAATGAACTCTATGCTTTCTCATAGTTCATTGCCCCAATCTATTTCCTCACGTGACCATCTTTCTCACGGGAATTAGTAAATTGTCCTTCCTTTTTCATCGGGAATGCCACTCTTTCGATAGAAGTAGGTATTGACCTGATCGCGCCACTCTCTCGCATTATACAGCTGGCGTCCAAAGCGCTGCTTTACGTTCGCGAAGACCTCGGCGTCCACCTTTCCTTCCAGGCCGTCCCACGCCTTGGCGAAGCCCTCTGCCTCGTCATAGCCCTCAAAGTGGGTATCATAGATGTGCTGAATCAGGGTCTTTCCCGTCTTGAGCACATAGGTATAGGGCACATGATGGAAGAACAACAAAAGCTCCTCGGGACAACTCTCCACGGAATTATATGCAGTAGCATTGGGTTCATAGTACTGCTGTGCATATCCCGTTCCCTTATCTGATCTGTCCACGCCAATGCCAAGATGATCCGCCCTGTGATAGGTTCCCCAGCGGTCATACTCATAGCCATCCACGCTACAGCCATAATGGTCATGCGGCGTTACCATCCAGCCGATTCCCAAAGGACTTGTGTACTTTTCATAGGTCTCACGAGACCGCAGTAAAATATCCTTTACGACCTTGATAACTTCTGAATCCGTAGAGATCTGCATGGGAATCCACTCGTCCAAAATCTCCTCTGCGGAAAGAGAGGTCTGATAGGCCAAACGGCCAAAGCCATAAAGATTTGCAGCCGCGAGATAATTTCCCGTCCAGTTTGCATCATTACCCGTATTGATCACGGCAGCCATGCCCGTATTCTGATTTCCCATGGTGCGGCCGCTGATCACGTCAGCAACGGTATCTGCGCCAGGCTTGCAATAAGTATGGAAATCCAAAACCTCCTTGAACATCGGAATCAGATAGCATACGTCAATCTGATGTCCCGTGTACTCTTGCGCCACCTGAACCTCAAGCATCTGATTGGTCTTCTTTAAGCCGCCAAGCAGGGGAGAAATCGGCTCACGGATCTGGAAATCCATGGGACCGTTCTTGATCTGCAAAATGACATTATCGGCATAATCTCCATCCATCTGGATAAAGTTATCATATCCCGCGCGGGCTCTGTCAGTCTTATAATCACGCCAATCCTGCATGCAGTTATAGACAAAGCATCTCCAAATGATGATGCCGCCATAGGGTCTAACTGCTTCAGCCAGCATGTTTGCGCCGTCTGCCTGCGTCCTTCCATAGGTGAACGGGCCAGGACGTCCCTCGGAGTCCGCCTTCACCAAAAATCCGCCAAGATTCGGGATCTTTGCAAAGCACTCCTTCATCTTTTCCTTCCACCATGCAATCACGCGCTCATCCAAGGGGTCCGCACTGTCCAGACCGCCAAGCTCAATCGTAGCCGCGTAATTCAGGCTCAGGAAAAACTTGATGCCATAATCAGCAAAAATATTGGAAAGCTCTGCCACCTTTGCAAAGAAGCGATCAGAGATCAACCAGCTCGCCGCCTGCTTTACGTTAACGTTATTGATGACAACGCCATTGATGCCAACGCTTGCGACAAGGCGCGCATAGTCCCTCGTCCTCTCATTGATCACGATGTCATTATTCACGAAGAAGAAGGAATTTCCTGAATAGCCTCTCTCAATGCTGCCATCCATGTTGTCCCAATGGTTATACATGCGAAGCGGATTGTCCGGCCTACAGGTTACGTTCATTCCAGAAAGCGTCTTTTCCATGGAGATTTGACGAAGCAGATGGAACACGCCATAAAGCAGACCATTTTCATCACCTGCAGAAAGGGTAAGCTTTCCGCCCTCCTCCTTGATGGAATAGCTCTCCTTAGGAAGCTCGTCACACTTCTTGAGGATCAGCCCCTTGGCTTCCGTATCCTGCGATGCCACCTCAACCTTAAGGTCAAACATGCCTGCCACGCCATTTTTCAGCTCCTGCAGGGCACTTTTTACGACGCGGTTTTCCCCGTCAAATCCGATCAGGGAAACCTTCTCAAAGTAGGCTCCGTTTCCCTGTTCCTTTTTCTTATCATACGCTAGCCAAAGCTGCTTCCAAGCATTTTTCCCGTCCATGCCAATCTCCTTTTTATCCTTTATCTCACAATCTGTGCGAAAAACTCCGCAAGCCATCAATATATCATACCATTTTTAGTCTAAAATAGCAACAAAATTGACAAGCAAAAAGAGGAGGTTTCCCTCCCCTTTAGGCTCCGAGCGCCAGCGCCGTGTCAGCGCCCCGAAGTATTAAAATGTCATCCACGGACACGCCGAAGACCACGGACAGCACAACAAGGTTGTCGATGGTAGGCATTGCCGTTCCATGCTGCCACTTGTAAATAGCCTGTGGCGTGGTAAATCCGAAGATTTCCTGCAGGTCCCGCACGGACAAGCCTGCTGCCTTTCTAAGCTCTGTAATTCTTTGCCCCGTTCTGATCACGTCGATTGCGGGGATGTTTCTCATCATATGCTCCTCCTGTTCCGGCTTATGAGGAGCATAAAAAACACTACTCAGAAGCCTTGTAGTTATATATTGGTTTCATGACGTCGATGACGTCAACGGACTCTCGAATAACATCGATGATGTCCGCCAGGGACTTATATGCCATGGGGGCCTCATCCAACGTGCTCTCATTTACGGAAGTCGTGTAGACTCCCTTCATGGTCTCTTGATATTCCTCCAACGAAAGGGACTTTTTCGCCATGGTACGCGACAGGACACGTCCTGCGCCATGAGGCGCTGAATAATTCCACTCAGGATTTCCCTTTCCAACTGCCAGAACGCTTCCGTCCCGCATGTTAATGGGGATCAAAACCTTTTCCCCCTGATGTGCCGCAATGGCACCCTTCCGAAGGATCATCTCCTCCGTGTCAATGTAGTTATGAATGGTGTGGAAGGCATTGCTGCCGCTCATGCCGCAGCGTCCTAAGAGCACCTCCGCCATCTTTTCACGATTTCTTCTCGCAAAACGCTGGCAGATCTCCACGTCATGCAGATAATCCTCCAGATACTTCCCCTCTAAATAGCAAAGGTCTGCCGGCATGTCTGGTTCCCCATTGTATTTCTCCCATTTGAGATTCTTCAGTGCCTGCTGGATTTCTCCCTTGCGACCCTGCTCCTTCAGCGTACGGATCAGCTCCTCCCTCGCCTCAAGATACTCCCCAATGCCCTTATGCAAATCAATGGCGAGCTGCTGATACCACTCCGCGACCTGCTTGCCAAGGTTTCTGCTTCCGCTGTGGATCACAAGGTACTTCGTACCGTCTGACGCTTCATCGATCTCGATAAAGTGATTGCCTCCGCCCAAGGTTCCCAGACTTCTCTCCAACCACTTCGTATTCTTTAGCTCGCGGTAGCAGCGAAGCTCCTCCAAATCAAACCGCTCCGTGCGTCCCTCCCAAATATTCATGCCGGAAGGAATAAAGTGCGCCGCCTCATCAACCTTTTCAAAATCGACGGCCGCCTTGCCCAGCTCCACCGTATACATGCCGCATCCAATGTCAACGCCGACCACATTGGGCACGGCCTTTCCTGCAACCGTCATGGTTGTACCGATCGTACAGCCCTTTCCCGCATGCACGTCCGGCATGATGCGGATCTTCGATCCCTCCGTGAAGGAGTAATCACACATCCGACGGATCTGCTCTATTGCCTCGTCCTCCACTACCGTTGCGTAGCAGAGTGCCGTATTTACCTTTCCCTTGATTTCAAACATTTCTTTCTCACCTCAATTCCTTATGCCGACCATCGAGCTGAAAAAATAACCTACTCGCTTGGCGGCTTTATCGCGCAAAAAAACCGCTTATCCTGCCCAAAAACAAGATAAGCGGCTCGTAAGCTTCTCTAATTCGTTGTCGGATTAAGCATTTTCCATGATCCGAACGGTTCGCCTGTAGTCATCTTGTTTTCGGTACGCAAAGCACACGCTCTGATTCTTCCTTTGAAGCAGCGCATACGTTGATTCCATATCCTTTTTGCCAATCTGAAACAGTACCGGGATCATTGCTTTTCCTTTCCGGGCTACGCCCTAATTTCTCTCGTAATCTGAGAAGTATCTCCTCATTCACAGAATAATATATCACAGAAGTTTCCGTTTGTCCATTCTACCAGCGGTATAAAATGTAACAATTCTGATACTAAGCGCGAAGAATCTCCACAACCTCACCGATGTAAGCATCATGCGGCGCATCGCCTGCATAGAACTTCCTGGCGCCCTCATCCAAAATGTTTTCAGGCTCTAATCTTTGCATAAACAGCTTTCTGCAAACCAGCGTCACCTCCGCCTCCTGGAAGGTCATCGTCTCGGCCTTCTCGCCATTCGCCTTCGTAACATTAACCTTCTTTGCCGTAAGGCCGCTGTCATGCATCTTATCCATGTTGCGCCCAGACATAGTTCCCAGAACGCCAAGCACCTTCTTGTAATCCTCAGGGAAAAAGCTTACGGTAAAGTACTCATTCTTGTCCATGAATTCGTGCGTATATCTCGACGTGCGAACATAGGTCGTTGCCACGGGCTTTCCCCAAATCGTGCCAAGGCTGCCCCAGCTGATGGTCATCGTGTTAAAGCTCTCTGCATCTCCTGCCGTGAGCAGCGCCCACTTCTTGTCAAACTGTCCGAAAATGTCTACCTGAAATTCCATACCTTGCCTCCTTCTCTTGTTAGGAACTGCTTTTTACCAGTTGCTTCTTTTGACGTTGTCCGCTCCAAACATACCCAACCAGCGTCAAAACTCCGCTGGCGGCCACGCAGATATAGAACATCAATCCCCTGCTGATTAACTCCACGCTAAAGGCCAGTTGCTCTCCCATGATGCTGGAAAACCCATCTATCATCAGGTAATCCGCGACACCCATGCCGCCAGGAACGGGGATGAAATTGTATCCAATGGTGACGAGACATTGCTTTGCATAGACCATGAGCATCTTTCCCGCCTGTCCTCCCAGCGCTGCATATACCAGCATCGGCACCGTCATCTGACATGCTCTTTGCACCAGATTCCAAAAGAACGCCCCAAACAGGATTCGCTTCCTGCCAGAAATAAGGGCGGAGCATCTTGCATAATCCTCCCGAATCTTCGCCATTCTCTTTAGCTTATGCTCCTTGCCCTTTAATATTCTCTTATTACAGAGAAAGGTAATCAGGGCAGACAGCGGACGGAAAATCAAGTCCTCCTTCTTGAGCAGAATAAAAAAGATCACGGAGAGTAGCGTAAGTCCAACGAACCCAATGCCAATCAATATCTTTGACGCGATGCCAAACTCCAAAAAGGCATGCGGCTTAAGCAAGATCGAAACAATCCCCAAGAAGACAATGGAAAAGGTATACATCATCAAATTCAAGATCAGCACCGCCGTCGCCATGCCCCCTGAAATGCCATTTCTCATCATAAAGAAGGCGCTGGCTGGCTGACCACCCGTGGCAGAAGGCGTAATTCCTGAAAAATAAATGTCCGAAGCACTGTATAACAGCGTCTGAAGACCACCGTGCGGGCATTTCGTATGCCTTAGGATCGCTTGTAGGGCAATGCTCTCAAACCAGACAAACAGTGCCGAAGCCAAGGCTCCTAACAGTAAATAGGTCGCTTTTGCCGAACGAATCACTTCCACGAGGTCTCCCAAGGACATGTCCTTGTTTTGCTTAAGAATACAGCGCACCGTCAAAATCGCAAGCACCGTCGAAAACAGTGCCCATAACATATTCTTTTTTCGTTTCTTGTTACAGCTTTCCAATATCCCCTTGCACCCTTCATTTGAACATATGCGTTGCCAGACAAGACAGACGACGCAGCATCTACAAACATAAAAGCCCATAGGAATCCCCTACAGGCTTTCATTATAGCAATCTCGACTACCCTATTCAAGGGCTTTCAGAATTCCTTTAGAAAAGATTAAGGATTCGGTAGAAAAGGCTTCCTCCTAACGGTTTCGCCGCCAATTCTAACAAGAACGTAAGATTTGCCGACTATTGAATCGTAAGAATATCCGTAAAGCCAGTCACTTCAAAGACTTCCATGATCTGCTCGCTTGCGTTCTTTACGATCATTTCGCCCTGCTTATTCATAACCTTCTGCGCGGAAAGCAACACTCTAAGTCCAGCGGAAGAAACATATTCCAGCTTCGCCATGTCAATTTCCAGATTCGTAATGCCGTCCAGACCTACCTTCAGCTCCTGATCCAGCTCAGGCGCCGTCATGGTGTCCAGTCTTCCCTCTAATGCAATCGTCAGCTTGGTTCCTTCCTGCGTCTTCTCAATTTTCATGTTTTTTCTCCTTTTCCAGATAATTTTATGTCGATAAACGATTCTATTCGAATGACTTGTAAACTATAATCTCTACGCTGGTTCCAACAATTTTTACCTTAACGTCGTCCGCGATGTTTGCCACGATGGATTTCTCCAGCTCGTCCCACACCTCTGATTCTCCGTTCTTTCCTGCCTCATCCTTGCACTTCTGCATGGACCAGAGATAAGAGGTGCTTCCAGCGCCCATTGCCGTCGGGCTTGCCATGCTCATCAGTCCCATGGACAATCCGGAAAACATCATGGAATCCGATGCCGTATTGCCAAACAGAGTCTCAGCAATCATAACCTTCAGTCTTCCCATAAAGCCCTTCGCTGCAGCGTTCTCTCCGCTGCTGGAGGCTGCCAGAAACTGCTTCCGCATTTCTTCCGTAAGGCCCACGTCAGACTTTAAATGAACCTCAAAGCTCTTTGCTTCATACTCAACCCAATAGTCGGCTTCCACAACGCCAGTGATGCTTCGAAGCATGCCAAACAGCTCTTCTGCCAGAAGACGAAGGCGACGCAGCTGCTTTACTTCCAGCCCCTGCTCCATGCCCAAGCCTTCCGTCAGGATAAGAGCATCCTCCATGCCAAGCTCCTGGTTGTTTACAAAAATCTTCTTTGTCTTCATGCCTTCTCTCCTCTCGTTATTAGTAAGAGCTCATCTACCTATCATTATAATCGAAAAGTGCAGATTTTTCTAGTTCCTTTCTCTAAAAATCTCGTGAGATCAATCGTGATCGTAACGTTAAACCAATGGGTTGCCATGTTTTCCATAAACAGCGGCATAGTCAAACACAAAACGGCAGTCATGGTCATAAAGACCAACATGGGATAATCTTCCTTGCGGGCCTAAGCCTACTGTTCCCTAATCATTTAAAGCGCTCTGCGTTCTCTACCGCAACCTTTTCTGCTTCCTCAGCCGGTAAAGGCTTTCCCCAAAGGAAGCCTTGAATGAAGTCACAGTCAATGCTCTGAAGTGTATCAATCTGTTGCTGCTTTTCCACGCCCTCGGAAATGACGTCAAAGCCCATGATGTGTCCCATGGAAATAATTGCGGCCACATACTGCCTCATGGAATCACTGTCGTTCATCTTATCCACAAAGGACTTATCAATCTTTAAGAGGTCTGCAGGAAAGCTATTTAAGTAACTCAGGGAAGAATATCCCGTACCAAAATCATCAATTGCGATCTGAACGCCCATATCCTTCAGGGAGTTAATGCATCTTAGCGCTCTTTCCGCCGAATCGATCATAACGGACTCGGTGATCTCGACTTCCAGATTCTTCGCGGGGATGCCATTACACTCCAGAATATCCTTGGTCTCTTGCAGGAAATCGTTCTTCATCAAATGCCTTACGGACACATTGACGCTCAAGGTAATGTCCGAATTCGTCTTTTTTAAGAGTTGACCAAAGAACGCTGCAGATTTCCGAAAGACGGTAACGTCAATCTTATCCACCAGACCGACCTTCTCAGCCACGGGAATGAATTCGCCAGGGCTGATCATCTTTCCGTCCTCATCCCTGATGCGGGCCAGCGCTTCGAAACCACGAAGCTTCTGGTTCATGTCAAACTGGGGCTGAAGGTGGAAGAAAACGCCATCCTTTTCCAAGGCAGCACGGATCTTCTTTTCAATCTCCAGCGTATGCTCTTCCTTTAAGAGCTCAGGCGTAAAACGAACGATCCTGTCGCTATTGCCAGAACGCTTTGCCTCCAGCATGGCTGCATCGGCATACGAGATCAAAGTATCCATCTTATCGGAATCCGTAGGGTATTCCGCATAGCCAAAGCTTGCACTGACATAGAAATCACAGTTATCAACCGTCATCTTTTCCTGAAGCGCATCCTTGTATTTCTGGATCGTCCTTAAAATCTCTTCCTCCGAATCATAATCGCGAATGACCAGCGCAAATTCATCGCCGCTCAGTCTTGCGATAAAGTCAAGCGTATCCGAGAGACCACCGTCCGCGATGGCCTTCCACCGCGATGCAACGGTTTTCAGCGCCTCATTACCAGCGCCAAATCCCATGCTGTCATTGATGCTCTTGAAATTATTCAGATCGATGGAAACGGTAATAAATTTCTTGCCCTGCTCCACGAGATTAACCACCAGCTCGGAGCACGCAAAACGATTCGGGATTCCCGTGAGGCTATCCGTAACCGCCTGATTACGAATCCTGTCCTGATACTTTTCCGCCTGACGCATGTTCACGTAAATAATACTGATCGTGATCAGCGTCAGAATATTGGTAAAGAAGCCAGGGATGCTATTATAGGCATGACTCCGTATAATATTCATCGCAAGCATCGGGAATTGTGCCAGCAATACGATTAAGGCAGTAAAAAAGCCTAGCTTTCCACAGAATACCGTCAGCATAATAATGCAAATGTTTCCAAGCGAAGAAACCACGCCAGCGAAGGCCGCCATGGGGATCTGCATTCCAAACAGAGTTACAATCGTTTGTGCCCTGGAAATGTTCGGGACCGCCAAGGACGTAACCACATGAATTAACAACATTAGTACATAAAAGCTTCTAGGCGCCCTTCTGCTGGCATCCAAGCTATCCAGCGTTTTTTGAAGAAGACGCTTCTTTGTTGGTTCTGAAGTTCCTTGTCTCATAGGTAAACCTCCAAGCATGAGGGGATTATTTCTTTCTCCAATTGCGATACTGTCCCGTCGTTACTCTTCCGTCCTTGGGGCGTTTTGCTTCCCTTGGGATTGCCCAAGAATTTCCAAATTTCTGTACGCCCTCAATCAATCCGTCGGAGCACATTTTTTGTACTCGTCTCTCCGTCAGATTCCATAATGAAGCAGTTTCCTTAATTGTCATAAATGCGTCCATAATCTTGTCTACCTCCATAGAAAAGAGCATCTAAGATGCCGATAGGGTCATCCCGATGCTCTAACATACATTGCAACTGGCTACCATTTTACAGGCCCTACTAGCTTTGCGTCGCAGCCTTTCGGCTGTTTTGCTGATTCGTATTATTATCATTTTGAAATAGTAATTAAATTATAATTCATCCATCCGAATTCTGTCAAGCCATATTTTTATTTTGGTCTATCATTTTTTGTCCATCATTCCCGTCAAACCAATTACTGCTTACAGATTCTCGTCTCCGGGGCTCCTTATTCATTAATCAATTGCTTAAGCTGCGCCCTCTTCTCCTTGATCTGCTCAACATAGGGCTGATAATCCATTTCCGTTCTAGCTCTCAAGAACTCCGTCATCTCCTTGACAGGCTCAAACATCGGCGTGATGGAAAGATTGCCTAGAACTCCCTTTAAGGAATGGGCAGCTTCAAAAGCAGCGGCAAGATCCCCCTCCGCTATGGCCTGCTCGAGAGATGCAAAATTCTTGTCCTCAAGAACCTTATCGATCAGCTTCAAATAAAACGCCTGGTTGTTCATGCAGCGCGCAAGACCTTCCTCCGTATTAACGCCAAACTCCTTTAATGCTTCGATCGTCAACATCTGTATCTCTCCTTTCATCCTTCGTTAGCTTTCTTCTCAAGAAGAAACTTTTCAAATTCCGCAGCTGGCACGGGCTTCGAGAAATAATACCCCTGAATGATTGCACAGCCCAGCTTCTTTAACTCAAGATACTGCTCCTCCGTCTCGACACCCTCCGCAATGACGGGTACCCCAAGATAATCTGCAATATCGATTACGATGCTGATCATTCTCGTGTCATTCTGCTTTTCAAAAGCAGTCCTGATGAATTTCATGTCAAGTTTTAATGCGTCAATCGGGAGCTCCGCAATCATGTTCAGGGAAGAATACCCCGAGCCGAAATCATCCATCTCAATGAAGAAGCCGTGATTTCTTAAATCCGTAACCCTCTCCACGATTTGATCTGCGTCCCTCACATAGGCAGATTCCGTGATCTCAAGATACAAGTCCTTCGTCGTGATTCCATTTTCAAGAGCGATTTGCTCCACCAATTCCACAAGCTTTGGATCATACATCTCCGCGCGCGAAAGATTCACCGAAACCGGAACAGATATGCCAAGGCGAGATTTCCAGTCGGCAATCTTCTCCGCAGTACCGCGCCACACATACTCATCCAGCTTCGCGATCAAGCCATCCTCCTCAAAAAGCGGAATGAAGGCACCCGGCGAGATCATTCCAAGCGTGGGATGTAACCAGCGGACAAGGGCCTCCGCACTTGCCAAAACAGGCTTGCCCCCGCGCACGTCGAACTTCGGCTGGAAGTACACCTGAAATTGCTTCTCGGATAAGGCCTTTGGAAATTCCGCAACCAGCTTCTCCGCAAACAACTCCTTCTCAATCAAGGATTCCTTGAAGTAGCTCACAAAGACGGAGTAATTATTACGTATCTTATCAGCAGCAAGCTTAGCACGGTCAAAGCGCGAATGCATGGCAAGCTTTTTGTCACAGTTTGCATATACCCCGATACGTAGTTTAATCGCTGCAGAAAGCTCCGCACTTACCTCCGAAGCCTGCTCTGCCACCTTTTCATAGTCGTCGCGATGAAGACAATAGACAAGGAATGTATCAGCTGCCTTCCTACACAGGATCGCTCGAGAATCATCGAAGATAGAATTCAGGCGCTGGGCAATGCTTCTAAGGATCTCGTCACCCTTCGCAATGCCAAAGCGCTCATTCAAAACATGAAAGTGATCCACGTCAATACAAAGCGCATCCATGTCGCAGGTCGGATAAAACTTGTCAAGCTGCTCGCCATAACGGAAGAAATATTCGCTCGTATAAAGCCCTGTCAGTGCATCCTTCTCCGTCGCACTGATGATCTGGCGATCCTCCGCAAGCTCTATCGACTTTGAAATTCTGGCCTTAATGACGTCAGGCTGAGGATAGGGCTTTGGAATGAAGTCAGCCGCGCCCTTTTTCAGGCTCTCGACCTCCGACTGCTGATCCGAGGTAAGAACAATGACGGGAATCCCCTTCAGCTCAGAATCCTGTTTGAGACACGTGAGCAGCTCAAGACCGCTCAGCTTTGGCATCATGAGATCTAACAGGATCAGGGAAATCGTATTCCGATTCTGCTTGATCATTTCATAGGCCATCTCTCCGTCTTCCGCCTTCAAGACATCATATTCATCCCCAAGAATATTTTCCAAAAGTTCACGGTTGATAAACTCATCATCTGCTACTAAAATATGCCGCTTCCCATTGGAAATATAGTCATCGTAGCCGCTCATCCTTTATCTTCCTCCTTTGTTTCTCCGTATACCTACCGTCTGGATATCCCGTACAGCCCCAGAAATCACCGTACCTTCCACTCCAAACGCATATATTATTATAATTCATTACATTAGTATTTTCAACGAATTGTTGCCACATAAAAAAAGCCTTCTGCCATATACTACCATAAATTCCGGACGTCCAGAATCCAAACAATCCGTAAGCATTTTCTGTTCTTCTTTTCTACCGATTATATTCACCGCTCATCGCCTCCATTAGTTATAAATGTCTGAAAATAATTATTTTTTCATATTTTCAGACATTTATAATGGTTATTGCATGCCATATTTGTCTGATTTACTATATAATACGGCAAAATTGAGCAAAATGCAAGAGATTCAATTAACATGATATAGCAAAAGTCCTATGAGATTTGCAAGTTGAATTGCAAATGTCATAGGACTTTTTGTCTGCTGTCGAATTTTCAAACCTCCGTATAGCCTGCTTCCTCCAGAAGAAATTCCATGCTGACAATGGCTTCCTCGATCCTTCTTCTCAAGCTGTTGATCCTTTTCTGTACATAAATGTCCGTGATCGGATTATCCAGAAGGTAATCAGCGGATGTCGCAAATTCCCCTAAACGCAAATAATCCTGGTGAACATAGTCCGTGGAGTCATTATCCCGACGATAGCTCTGCAAATAACGCATGGAGGTTTTCAGATGTTCCGTGGCCTCCTCCATTTTTGTTTGCTTGAGCATGGTCACGAAGAGACCTCCTCCGCAAATATCAATAATCCCCCATCCCCTTGCGCAGTCCAGATCAGCCTTGGCTGCCCTTAAATTATTCAATGCCTTTCTCATGGCAATTACAAATTCTTTCCGATTACGAATGCAAAGAGCCCTCATGTTTATCTCCCTTTCGGAAGAGAAGAACCCATTCCTCTCCCTCTTTCTAATTTATCATAAAGGCCACCTCGAATAAATCGTAAAAAGAACCACAATATCTCGTTTATCGTGCACTCGTCTCCATTTCAGTCCGAATCGTCTGTCAGGATCTTCCGATCCAGCGCACCAAGCCGTTCCGCTTCGCACGCAACATGCAGAATTTGCATGAATATCGTGCAGCCAGTGTACATAAAATCACTCAGCACCTCTATCCCCACGGCAAGAATGATCGCATTCGCCGGAATCCCCAAAGAGGTAATCAGAATGGAGTAAACCATCATCCCGCCTCCATTGATCGGAGGGGAAGCCACAGCCATCAACATGACCAAAATCATTGCCATGAGCATCCAAGGCAAGCCAACCTCAACGCCGTACATTTCGGCAAGGCAAAAGACCAGAACGAGGTAATATACGATATTGGTAATCCTGTAAAGCATAAATTCCAGCGGGAAAAGATAGGAAACCATCTTCTTTTTGATTCCGAGCTTATTCTCACAGGTCTCCATGCTCAATGTCACCGCAGATAGGCTGGATGCCGTGGTAAACGCAATCAGACAAGGAGGCATCACTTTTTTAATCAGTTTCACAGGCGAGTACCTCAGTTTCATCGCCGAAGCCATCCAGAAAACGATCGTCGCGACAACCATGAAAAGGTTAATCAGCACTAAAGGCTTCCATGCCAATAAAAGCGTCTGTGCGTCACCGAGCCATATTTGTTGCAGAAAAACAGCAAAGACATACAATGGTATTGCTGAACAAACCACCGCTATGACATTCTGGCTCAGGATCGCTCCTTCATCAATCAGTCGGCAAATTGTGCTTCCCCGTTCCCTCATCGCAAGCAACGCCATGCCAAGAAGAAGCGCAATCGTCAGAATCTGCAGAATATTACCAGTTTGAAATGGTTCGATCAAGTTAGGCGGAAGAATGTCAAAGAACATCTGACTTATTTCTTTGATTGCACCCGTGTCCATCTGCATCGATACCGAAGAACTAAGCCGTACCAGTGGTCGAATCAGGGCGATGGTCACAAAGCCCGCCACCACGGACAGAAGCAGCACTCGCCGTAAAAGAGCGCCTGTCAATCGGCCCAAGGTTTTGGAATCGCCTAGACCGGTGATTCCGCTGCATAAAGACAGAAGGATCATCACTCCAGAAAAAGTCCTCAAGAGTCCAAGAAATCCATCTGCCAACGGAGCAAGCAGTATATCGCAGATATCCCTGCGAAGCGTCTCAGGAAATCGTAACCCTAACATGCCAACCAGAGCTGCCAAAAGCACGGCAGAAATCGTAAGAAATGCAGTACTTCGTTTTTTTCTGTCATTCAGCACCAGAGAAATCATATTCATGCGCCCGCGATGACTCCAAGCGGGCAAATATCCCAACCGGCGCATTATGTCACTGCCCCAGTTGTCCTCGCTGTCTTCTACTGGATCAAATGGCTCCGCTTCATAGCGCAGCCGCAATAGATGCCGTCCAAACTGCCTGCCCATGCCCACAGAAACCTTTGCACAATTTTTGTCATGTTCCTTGATGCTGAGCAGAAGTTCTTCCACTGTAAGCCGTATTCTCTGTATATTGCCGCTTTCCGTCCCCAATCCAGACAAATAATCCTGTACTTTGGTCGAAATAGCATCCACGCTGCTTTCATCCAGCGAATACTCCTTATATCTCAAACCCATAATTTCCTCTCTTCCGGGTCATTTACCATAATACCAATCGTAGTAACGTCCGCAACCCCAAAGGCATTCGCATGTCCAAAGGCACTGATTTACATGATATCTTCTACTTCATCAGGTTATCGTTCGCTACATTCTTCCTTGCAGGCGTAATACATCTCCTCCAGGGCTTCATTCGCAGCCGTGCGATCAATGATGGATTTCACAAGCTCGTCCAGCTTCGATCCATCCTCATAATTTGCAGGTGCAAAATAACGAATGCGATTTTCCTTAAACATCTTGAAGACCTTTGTTTTATCTGAGGTGACATTGTTATAAACTCCGATGGCATGTCCGCCGTAGGAATTTACAAGCTTCATGCAAGGAATGTCCGTTGCACTGTCTCCCACATAAACGATGTTCCTAAAAGGCACCCTTAAATCTTCTGGTGCAAAATAATCATTCACGCCGCTATCATTTGGATCCAGTACCCCCTTCTCGATTCGAAACAAAAACTGCGTCTTATTTGTGTAATTCACGGCCTGCGCGGGCCAGATGGGAACTTCCCTGTCATCAAACATGAAAGAGCTGGCATAGATCCTTTCGAATGCACCAGCTTTGGCAACACTCGTTCCCTCGATCATTTCCTTAAGACCAGAAGAAATAATGTAATGCTCTATGATCACGCCCTTTTCTTCTCCGTACCTCCTGATCCTCTTAAACCAGGTTTCAACACCGGGAAAGAGCATTACCTTGGAACCATATTCTTCAAGGCTGCTCTTTGTCAGAAGAATCCTGCCACGTGCCTTCTCGACCATCACATACATATATGCCAAGTTGGAGTCCATGTCATTTTTGACAGCCAATTCATTGGCCTCCTGCCAAAATGATGCCACGTCGCCATTATTCACTGACTGGATATATCCCTGCGCCTGCATGTCATCTGGCGACAGCGTTTTGTCAAAATCATAGCATATCGCCAGAACAGGGCGCGATTCCTTTTTCCTTCTTTCCATGACAGTCCTCAAATCCTTTCTCTCTTTTTTCATGGTACTACATTTTTCCTAGCGTTCCACCTCGCCAGTCCAATCTATAATGCCGCCAAACTCATATACATTCACATAGCCCATGTCAAAAAGCTTTTGGGCAGCTTCCTTGCTTCGCCTTCCGCTTCGACAATACACCAGAATGATCTGGTCTATGTCAGGAAGCTCTTCTGGCCGTTCGTCTATTATGCTTTCGTTTGGAATACATATCGCGTCTGGAATATGACCTTCGTTAAACTCATCGATCCTCCGCACATCAAGTATAATGTGATTATTCCGCACCTCCAGAGCCACTCCGTCCGATAAAGAGAGCCACCCGTTCCGCGTGGCGGAGCCAATCGGAATCATAAGGTGTTCCGTTGTACGGAGCCATCCTTTACAATGGTATTACGCACCAAAACGTGCGAATCATTGAAAGGAGGGCATCTTATGTCCAAAGAAAAACAAATCCTGCTTCTTTACGCCGAAAACTACAGTCAGCGAACAATCGCTGCCACGCTGAAGGTGTCAAGAAACACAGTGGCTTCCGTGATCGCGGCAGCCAAGCGAGCCGGCCTCCAGGCTTCTCAGATCGCCGGAATGGAGGAAAAAGCCCTGACGGCCCTGCTCTTCCCTGAGAAGGAACTGGAACCTGTTCAGGTCATGCCTGACTACGAACGAATTCACAGGGAATTGCTCCGGCAGGGAGTAACTCTCCGCCTTTTGTGGGAGGAGTATTCAGACGCCTGCAGGGAGACCAAAAAGCCGCCGTACATGTATTCCCAGTTCTGCAAGCATTACGGTGACTATGTCGAGAAGAACAAGCTGACAATGCACGTGCAGCACAAGCCCGGCGACAAACTTATGGTTGACTGGGCCGGAACGACCCTGTCGATCCATGACTCCGTCACGGGCGAGGAATCAAAGTGTTACCTGTTCGTCGCGACCTTGCCATTCAGCATGTACAGCTACGCCGAGGCATGCCTTACGATGAAACAGGAGGACTGGATCAATGCTCACGTGCGCGCGTTCTCCTTCTTTGGCGGAACCGCACGAATGCTCGTGAGCGACAACCTAAAAACGGGAGTTGTCAGCCACGCAAGGCATGACGATCCGGTCATGAATCGGAGTTATCAGGAACTGGCGGATCACTACGGGACTGCCCTTTTGCCGACCAGGGTGCTTGCGCCCAAGGACAAGGCGGCAGTGGAGGGAACCGTCGGACAGCTTACCTCCCGGATCATTGCGAAACTTCGCGACAAAAGGTTCTTTAGCCTTGCTGAACTAAACCGCGCGATCTCGCGTGAACTGGAAGTTTTTAACGACCGCCCGTTCCAAAAAAAGGAAGGTTCCAGGGCTTCCGTGTACGCTGAAGAGGAACTGCCGTTCATGAAGTCGCTTCCTCCCCGGCCCTACGAATTCGCCACGTGGAAGGCTGTAACGGTGCAACTCAATTACCACGTTGCGGTTGACGGCCAGTACTATTCCGTACCGTATGCTTACGCCAGGAAAAAGGTGGACGTGCGCCTCACGAACAACGTCGTCGAGGCATTCTACCAGGGAACGCGGATATGCAGTCACAGGAGGCTGCACGGCCGCGCCGGACAATACGACACCAATCCGGACCACATGCCGGAAAACCACAGGCTTTACGGCGAATGGAACGCCGAACGCTTTAAGCGCTGGGCCGAAACCATTGGTCCGTCCGCGAAAGAAGTGGTGGACAGGCTGTTTGCTTCATACCGGGTGGAAGAACAGGCATACAAAGGATGCCTGTCCCTCCTGAAGCTCGCCGACAAATACTCGGCGGTTCGACTGGAGAATGCGTGTAAGTTGGCGCTCGCGCACGTCCCCAACCCCCGATATAAAAATATTAGACTGATACTGGAGGCTGGTCAAGACGTTTCGAAACCTTCAAACAAGAAAGTTTCAGACGCGGCCAACTCAAACGGGTACACGCACCTTCGCGGCGCGGCGTACTATGCGGGAGGTGCCGGCGATGAATCATGACACCCTTCAGAAACTGAGGAAAATGCGGCTCCCCGCGTTTGCAAAGGCATACGCCGAACAGGCGAACGATCCTGACACGTATTCGGCGCTTACTTTTGACGAAAGACTTTCCCTTTTGGTTGACGCCGAGTTTGACACGCGAACGAACAACAAGGTAAGAAGACTGCTTAAGGGCGCTCACCTTCCTGACTCTTCCGCCTATCTTGGAGGCATTGAATACCTTCCTGACCGCAACCTGGACAAGGATCTTTTTGCAACGCTCAGGACCAACGAATACCTTCGCAAGGGACTGAATGTCATGCTGATCGGAGCCACGGGTTGCGGAAAAACCTACGTGGCATGCGCCCTGGCAACCAATGCGTGCAGGAATGAATATCGTGCCCGATATTACCGCCTCTCCGAGTTCTTTGGGGACATGGAAGCCGCTAGACTGCAGGGCAAATACAACGACGTGATCAATCAACTGCGCGGCATACCCCTTATGATCTTCGATGACTTTCTTCTGATCCCGACGACGCAGGACGAACAGAGGGATCTGTTCATTCTTCTCAGGGCCAGGGACGAAGCAAAGGTCTCCACCATACTTTGCTCACAGGTCTCAATCGCGGGATGGCACGAGCGTCTTGGAAGCGGCGGCGTTGCAGACACGCTTCTTGACCGCATGACCGCCAACGGCTATGCCATTACCATCGGCGGAGACGTTTCGATGCGCAAGCGTCACAGCAGAATTTAGTTTTCAAAGTACTATGCGCGGGAGCCTAGTGGCTCCCGCCACCAGAACCGTGGCTCTGTACATCGGAACGACCGGCTCTATTTTAACGGATTGCATGGCTCTGCCACGCCGGAATAATCATAATGTGACCGTCATCGACTTCCATCATTTTCTTGGCTTCTTCCTGAGATATCTGCGTATAGCTTCGCACCATTCCGTCACCATCCATCACCTGTACCATTCCGCAGCCTCCGACTATTAACGCCAAAAGAATCATGGTTACAATATATTTAAGCTTCTTCATATTATCAATAAAATTGCTCCTCTAACAATGGCGTTTGCATAAATGTTACCCCTTTATAAGTAACTTCATTCAAGTACCTTACTACAGAACCAGATCCACCCATTCCTTTAGGTCCTTCTCTGACACCCGTGGAGAGAAACGCTTTCCATCAATAACCTGTGCACCTGGAGCCAGCTCCTTTAGGTTCTTCGCCGTATCACCTAATCCGCTTCCACCAGAGGTGCAGAAGGGAATTACTTTCTTACCCGAAAAATCATAGGTCTCCATAAAGGTATCGATAATCGAAGGCTCACGATACCACCATACGGGGAATCCAACGAATACTGCGTCATACTGCGCCATGTTCTCGACCTTAGAAGCAATCGCAGGACGCGAGCTCCTGTCATTCATCTCGACGCTGCTCCTGCTCTTCTTGTCCATCCAGTTCAGATCAGCCTTCGTATAGACCTGCTCGGGCTTAATCTCAAACAAGTCCGCACCTGCTGCATCTGCAAGCTTCGTTGCGACCTTCTCAGTTACTCCACTTGCGCTAAAATACGCTACTAAAGTCTTACTCATTGCTTGGCCTCCCTACTTTTAGATTCATAATCCCACATTGCCTCGTATCCTTTTCGGACACGACATTTATCAAACGAGCACCTCTAGATATTGTCGCATTATCTTTTCACACTTCATCATCTCAGCATATTTTAGGAGACGATTCAGATTTCGATCATCACGCCGTAGATAAGTTATAAGGATTTCTTTGGTTTCCTCTATCCCAACATTTTCCCTATAAAACACAATATCAACAATGGTCTTTTCCATATCATAAATTTTGAACTCATTCTTGCCTTCCCTTACTGTTATCACTCCCAGCTCATGCCTGTCATCCGTGTAATAATGCACATTCATCCGTGGCCAGTCTGGCATCGTAGATATCTTCGTCTTTCTCGGAATGGCAACATCAATCGCATCAGGAATGAAGGTTGTCAGATGATAATAAACCGCAGCACTAAGCAGACATATCACACCTTTGGGCGCGTATGCCTCCGCATAATAGAAGTCTGACTCCTCACCTTGATACTCTGTATTCTCAAAGTAACTCTTATTCAGTTTTATAAGTTTTCCTTCATCGACCAGTTTACTAACCTTATACTGCGAGAGGCCGTTACTCTTAAGCTCCTGCATGGAAAAGATCTTCTGATCTTTCGGAAGAGCAGTTGTGCTTATCATCTTTTCCATCTCCAAAATTAGTTTATATTCGGCATTTTGCATTTTTGCCGTATTTCAATTAAATTTTACAACTTAGCCATTTGTTTGTCAATTGGAATCTAAATTCTAAAAAAGGGACTTTTTTTACAACCCCTTACATTACAAAATGCTTACATTTTCTTCGGCATTCTCAGATATGTATTAGTTTCATATTTTTTTGCATAATTAGGTATAAGATCCAAATAGAAATCTTGCGGTATTCCAATTGCCCAAAGGGCTTCTTGTTCTCGTTGTTTTAACAGAATTAGTAGATCATTTTCAAAAAGCCCCAATCTTAACAAATTAAATTCAACGCTATTCTCAGCATTACGTTTTGACAACTGTACTTGCTTTTGAGTTCTTGTGCCAATAGTAACTACACCTTTAACACGAATCATGTCTCTTGGATCCTCAATGTCAACATCTTCCCCTTTTAGCTGTTTAATATTATTTGGTGAAATATAAATCGTCCTGGTTTCGACTATAGAACTGCCTTTTTGTACCATTTCTTTGGGATCATAAAAAAACTCTATTGCTTCACCCGTTATAGCTATATGTGTCTGATGACTCTTGTGATCACTTTTATTTCTTATCATAACATTGGCATTGGCCAAGCGAATCGAAATGATTTCCTTAAAAACCCGTTCTGAAATAAAATCTTTCACATAAATCTCATTATATCCCATGTCTATAAAATACTCTCGAATAATATTTAATATTGGATCATACGCAGCCATTAAGACCCTCCAATCTATTTTTTATCACCTCAGCAATAGTTTTGCTTAGCAAAGGCGGAACTGAATTACCTATTTGCATATATGTTTTCGTATACGATCCTCGAAAAAAATAATCATCTGGGAAAGATTGTACTCGAGCCGCTTCCCTAGGTGTTAGGCCTCTTGCTTGGTTCGGATGAATATACATATTACAATCATATTTCATGTGCGCCGTAATTGTTTTACACGGTTTATCCATCTCAAGTTTATAATATTTATCCTTAAAAATCCTTTCTCGACGTTTATATGGCATTATGTCACTTATTTTGGGATCAGTTGAATTATCTCCCGGATCAAGTCTGCCAAAAATCTCGATATCTCGATCATTATTATATCTGGCCTTATGATTAAACAAAATCGATGTGTCACCCATTTTATTTATTAATTTTACATAAGCGCTCTCCTGCGCAACTTCCTTTTTAGTAATATTAAAACCAGACTTCGAATCTTCTATTTCTGTATTATTTTTTCTTCTTTTAGCTTCTAATGGTCTTAGATCAGCAATAGCATCTTCCAAATTAACAGAAGTCATTTTCGATGATTTTTCGAGTATTTCGCCAAAAATGCTCTCATTATCTATTCCCAAACAATTACCAATAACTATGACTCTCTCACGATTCTGTGGAATTCCAAAGTCTTTCGCATTTAAAAGCTTGGCCTTGACGCTGTATCCGATAGTCGAAAAATCAGCATCTATTTGATCCATAACACTAAGAATACCTCTAACATTTTCCATTACTATAAACTTTGGATGTAATTTGTTAATTACTGCCACATATGACTTATATAAATGATTTCTGGGGTCATCTATAAGTCGTTGTCTATTAGCCATACTAAATCCTTGACATGGCGGTCCTCCTGCGACCACATCAATATCACTAAATCTTCGATTTTTTTCCACATTAGCCAAAATATCATTTATATCGCCAGCCACTATATTATAAGTTGGTGTTTCAGGATGATTAAACCTATATGTATCAATACAACATTCTTGAATATCATTAGCCAAACTAAGCTTGAAACCAGCACTTTTAAACCCTAGTGAAAGGCCTCCCGCGCCGCAGAAAAAATCCGCATAAACAAATCCAGTCCTATGTATTTCTTTTTTTTGAATCTTTGCCCTAAATTTACCGCACCATTTTTTTACAGAACACAGACTGCATTTTTGTCTTAAACATAGTGCCGAAGTATAACCAGAAATGAACTTGTACTTTTCCGAAAGGCTATCAATATTTTGATTAATGTAATCAACTATTATTTTGCGATCTTCCTCATTTGAATCAAACGCTATATTTGATAAAAAATACTTGGCCGATGCATCATCAGCCTGCATCATATCCACATTCTTCAATACTTGCTCTATCTCTTCTAGATGCCTAATCATTATTAAAATCTACCTTTTCTCTAATACTTTTAGCTATTGCATACGCTACATCAACAGTAACTGCATTACCAAATTGTTTATATGCTTGGGCATCCGAAACATTAAACTTAAATGTGTCAGAAAACCCCTGTAATCTTGCGCACTCTCTTGGTGTTAGTCTTCTTAGCCTTCCATTCTGCGTCACATAATTATCTTGACATGCACGATGCATCTTGGCCATTGTTGCCGTCAAAGGGCGTGCAATACTCAGATCTGTTTCCGATTTAGCAAAATAATTACCACTGCCATCAGACAAGATTGTCTTCTTGATTTTCTCGGACAAAAAATACTTTTCATCCACCTCTTGTTCAAGAATATCTTGAAGAGTTTTTTCAAGCGGTATAACGGACGGAAATTCATATTCTATCTCTTGATCGTGAAAACAGACTATAAATACTCTATTTCTAGTCTGTGGAACACCATAATCGGCACTATTTAATAGTTTTGCATAGACTTTATATCCGCGTTCATTTAACTCTCCTTTAATCCTAAAAAAGGTTTTCCCATTATCATGCGTCAACAGGTTTCTCACATTCTCCAAAACAATTACTTTGGGAGGAAATCCGCGTGTTTTTTGATTATCCACAATTTCCATAACTCTAAAAAATAAAGTCCCCCGCGTGTCATTAAATCCTTTTTCTTGTCCCATCATGCTAAATGGCTGACATGGAAATCCACCTATAAGGACATCATGTTGAGGTATTTCATTTAAGTCCAAGCTATTAATATCAGCGCAAATAGCATGCGTTTTCATATTGAGATTGTAAGTTTGAACAGCATATTTATCATAATCATTCGCCCAAACAATCTCATAGCCTGCCTTCTCAAATCCAAGATCTAATCCACCACATCCCGAAAAAAGTGCCGCAACTCTCATATATCATTCTCCCGTAAATCCTTCATCAATAAGTTTTGAGGCAATATTAATTATTCTCTGACATTGCTTCTCAGATGGTATCCTACCATAATTCATTTTTGTGGCTGTCGTCAAGAAACTAACATCAATGTCCGACAACAACTTCTTTTCTTTGCCCCAACGTAATGCCTTTTCCCAGTATTCCGGCCCTTTCGATATCACTTCTGCTTGAACCTGTATTCCTGTTTCCAACAAGTGTTCCTTTTTTCCATCTGCTTTAGCTTTGCGTTGTTGATACTTGTCAATCAAATATTCAGAAACTGATTCGTCCAATACATAATCTTTTGCCTTTAGCAAAATCCAGCACTGCTCTTTTTTACACCATTCAGTTACATTTGTTATAGGTCGTTTACTGTCTGTTATATGATCAAAAATAAATCTTGTCAATTTAACAAACTCCCCCACCAATTCATCTGGTACTCTTTGTTTGTCCCAGATATATCGCATATTCAGTTCACATCCTGGAAATTGTTTCTTTATAAGAAAATGAAAATATGCTATTGCATATACGACTATATTAGCTTTGTATCCCTTCTCATACCAACTCTGTTTGGGAACAATCTTATCCACACAATCATACAAAATTGCAATTACAACAGTATTTCTATAATACAATTCATTGAACTGTGAATCGTCTTTGCTCCATTCCTCGACTATATATGTTGCAAATTTTGAAAAGTTTTTTTGCGCCCCCATATTAACAAAATATGGATATTCCCTCCATGTATTTTGAAATTTAGCGAAATCGGTTTTCGTAATTTTCTGATTCTTCGGGTTTTGCATCTGATACTTTCTTTTTTCAGCAGCTGTCATTTTGCTCTGTTCTTGATCATATTGTCCCCTTGATCGTTCGAAAAACCAATGAGTTTCATATTGAAGGCCATTAACTGCAGGAGCATATATTCTCCTGGAAATCTGTTGCATTCGAATATTAAATTCATGGTTCGAAAAGAAATCCGCATCACTAACTTTATTTTGACTGTTTGATCCTCTAGAGATTTTAGGAATTAAAACTTGCGCTTGATCATGGTCCGGAATGACCGTTAGTTTCATCTGAACATATATACCTGATAAATCTGCTTTATCCTTAAACCGTGTATTAGACAAAGAAGCCGTAGTTTGTCCACCATTAACAATCTGTAAATTATTAATGGCCATTATATATTTTACTCCATCCAGCTCGCTAATTTGAACACTAGTTGCCGTCGCAGATATTCCATTATTGTATGCAAAAAACATTCTCTTGGTTTCACCGTCAGCTTCAATAATTGTTTTTCTTATATTCTTATTGACCTTTCCCTTTACGGATAAAAAAGATCTAACATTTCCTTCTAACAAAGTACTGCCATATTTGTCATACAAATCAGCCAGTATTTCTCCTGGAATCACACAAAGCAAGCACTTAATATCATCATTGGACACATCACTTGCTTCTAAACACGGAAGCCCCTTGTTAGCTATTTCCATAAAATCTATCATTACAGGCTCATGGCCTTCACCTGTGCCCATTACTCGAAACAACCTTCGCATGTCCCATATGTTATATTCAATTGGCACACCATTTATCTCACTTGTTTCAATAGAAGATATCTTTTCACTCATTTCTTTATCCGTTAGAATAAAGAAACGAAATTTACGAATAGTGTGCTCAAGATTAACCAGTCTTTCTACAAGATCATATACTGGTGTGCTGATCTCTATAGAATTTCTAAAATTACCATTTAGGCATCCATCAACAAACGAGTATAGCTTATCAAAAAGCGTGACTGATTCCGTTCTGGTAATTATGTTTATAGTTTCACTGCCCTCAAAATCTGCAATAAATAACGACATTGAATAATCATAATCATCAAATGCGTATGCATCTACACGATATGATTTTCGACCATTTTTCCCAACAGAATAGCACTGTTCATAATCCGGGATAGTATTTAATTCCTGTAAATCTCGCAACACTGCTCCTACAAACATAGCTACTGTTCCTTCATTTTCAGCAGCAGCCATCATTTTAACATTTTCTAAATAGTCTTTCCTGTAGTCTGTTAATTCCATAGGTTTTCCTCATCAACTTTCCATCTGTCTAATCCAGGGATTGACAGCTCATATTTGACAGAAATAACTTCAGGTGGCACATCATTCGTAATTAATCTCGGAAAAGTATCATCCACGCAATAACAATTAAATTCACCAATCGAGAAGTAAAGTGTTTCATATGTTTTTTTCTTGATGTATCCAAGTAAAATTAGTTTTTCATCAAATTTCTGAGTCCATACCGGATTATCAATAATACTCTGTCTAACTTCTTCAATCAAGTCCACAACAGAAATTGCACTTGCATCAGTCGCAACCGTTTCATCAATTCGAAAAATCAGAAGATCACCAGGCGAAGGATTCTCTAACTGATTTAAAGACGAGATTGTAACACCGTCTTTTCCAGTAGAAACGGCCTTTATTTCAAACCACTTCTCTGCAAAAATAAAATCCCTATCCGCTCCATCTGGTCCTGTCCATGCCGTCAATGCCGTTTCCCATCCATAATGTTCAGACGCTTTTTTTAAGAATACTAGCTCACCGATTAATCCCTTAATCACATTTGCAGAAAGGTCATTATTATGGTTCGCAAACAGCCTCTGCCATGCCATAAATCTTCTAACAATACTAATCAGTCCTTCTTTTTCATTATTTGCATGTGCAGACACTTCTACCAACTCTAAGCAAAACCTCGAAAAAATATCTTCATTTTCTTTTTTTGTAAGAGCTATTTGAGTAGCCCAACGGCCATCTTTTCTTATATTCTTTTCAACCTCAAAAGAATCGCTAGATTTCAACTGAATTGGCTCGATTGTAGTAATTAAAACAAGTTCATTGTTTCCATTTCCATTAATACCAATGAAAAAATCCATGGGATGCTTTGGATCTAACCGTTGCAGCATTCCTTCTTGAGTCTTAAATGCTTTCCACTTTTCCATTAGATCGTTCGTGCTAATCTTCATCATCAGTATCCTCCTCAAAATTAAGCATGTCCCTCTCTCCAACTCGATTTAAGACATATTTAATTTTCTTGCTTTCACCATTGCCATCGACCCCTGGGAATCCAATACCCAAACCAATAATAGGACAATCGTTTACCAGTTCTATGGACGCTTTATCGGAATCAAATTTACGCTTCGCCTTTCCATTCTCATCCTTAACCGATTTTATATCTTTATCAATTTGCATAATGTAGATTAGTAATACGGGGGCTCGTTTAGTCCTTAAATATGGTTTGTCAGGTATAGTTTGCGCTGAACCTTCCTTACGATAAGCATTCTCTATATCCTTTATCTCTTTCTCATTTAAGCCATATTTTGTTGCCCCCGGGACTCCTACTCTTGCCCGTTGACCTGAAATAAGTAAACAGCTGTCATCCCTACGTACAACTCTTTTCGAGTACCGAATCTCCAGTTCTCTTAGTTCCGGCGGAAAATACTCTGCTTCAAGCAATGAACCCGAACCGCCAATTACCGCTACCGTCCATTCTGGGAATTCGCTTAGTTGTCGAATATACTCTGATAAATCCTTTGCGTTGAATGGTATGTGGCGCGGATGAGAAACAAAACCTTCGATGTACTTAGCAACAATGTCTTTCTCTACTCCAGTAAATACTGCCCTATTGTTATCGAAATTGTATTCTTTATTCCAATATTTACCTGCGGTCTTCAGCTGAAATAAAAAGGCAATTGTAGCTTGTAGGTTTACCTTCAAACAGGTATCATAATTTGCAATTAACCTGGGGGTTTCTATCACTTCCGCCGCTAAGGAAATCCACTGTTCAACCGTTGTCGTCGCCCTCATCTTGCTTCTGGCCGTAACAAACAGTGCCGTTTTATTTTGCTGGACTTTTAGACCAAAATCTTTCGGTGTAAGACCAACTCGTTTCATTTCAAGAATTTCTTCTCTCAATTCTGCCGTTGCATCAGTTATATACTCATACCATGATATCGCTTCGGGTTCCATCCAAATCTTAAATAGTTTCTCATATCCTATTCTATATCCAAACCATCTACCCATCTGCATGAGTGTATCGTACATCTGTGAATTTCTATCAAAATAACTTACAATCAAACCTTCTAGTGTAAGTCCCCTAGATAAGCTATTTCCTCCTATTGCAATAACTCTCAAACCTGTTTCCTTGTATGGTTCATAATCCAGGCGTTCAACGCCCTTCTCTTTTGCCTTCTGATTAACAAGCCTTATCTCAATAGGCATCACTGCTTCGTACAAATATTGTAGGGCATCCTTAAAACCAATGCCACTGTTCTGCGATAAACCGTATTCTTCCCATGTTTTATATAATTCTTTTATAGTTTCATTTCTAATTGCGACATCATAATTCAATTTGCTATATGACTGTATTTTATTCTTTAATCCCTTAAGATAAATATTCACTAAATCAAATACTTCATTTTGAACATTAACATATTGACTTACATTTATAAGCATAGAACGATGTGACTTTGTTGATTGAGTCCTATCCATCACAGCATTTGCTAACAAAAAATATTTGATAGCATCTTTTAGACTAGACGGAAGGTATGGTACTTGATGATATGATTTATCCTTTGATCTAAATACATATCTACCATTCGGTTCATCAATTACCACATCATCTATTGTCTCCAGTGCGTCACCATAATCTGCGTTAGCACCAAATATTCTATTCGCTCCAATATAATTGGTCGGAGAAGATAACGCATATATAAAATCACTAGGAAACAGATTAAACTCGTCCGTCCCTCTGTCCAGGTCAGGGTCTATAAATATATTTGCAAATGGAGTCGCTGTTACTGCGACATAAGAAGAGCGGTTAAATAGTTTTAGAATTTCTACTATCGCATTATTAATTGCAGTGGGTTTTTTATCTTCGTTATTTGTATTAACGGAAGCATTATCAGCCTCATCATCTATCAGCAATAATGGAAGATCAATTTTCTCCCCAATTTTAGATGTATTCCGCGTACTTAACCATGTCGCTAGATTTTCTAAAACACTTTTATTCTTTTTAAGCACAAGAATAACAGGTTCCGGCATGCCAATGATATTAAAACCGAATGCTTGCAGTTTTGATGAATTGAAATCTGAAAGTATATTTGTAAATGGATATGCCGTTCTGTTGCTATCTACATTTCCAACTCCTATATATTTCTTTTCAGGGTTCTTTTGTAACACATTTCTACTATTAAGGCCAACAAACCCCGCATCTACTCTTTCTTGTGTTTGCCTCCTTAAACTCTCTATTGTCCCCGTCAGTAATACTATTAGCTTGTACCCTGCATCGGCAGCCTTATTGCATAATGCCAAATAGTTTGATGTTTTTCCCGATTGTATGTCTCCCAATACCAAACCTTTGCGTTTCCAAATTCCTTTCTCTTCTGGATTTCCACATAAATCTAGTATTTGATCGCTTACATCACCCAGTGTTTCAACCACATCCGCATTCCATCCTTGATCTGTTTCAAGGAACATCGAATATCTATTCCAATAATAAAAATCCATTTGTGCTTTTCGATTCGAAAGCCAGGGATGATATGTTGTTTCCCGAATCACATCGATTCCCAAATCAAGTCTGATTGATAAACTTGATTGCAGTTGTTTCTCAACAATTTTCATCTCTTCTTCAGTCATAGGTATTAATAAAGACACATTTTTTATTGCCTTGACAATATCTTCTTCAGTAATGCTTTTACTCTCGATAGATTCTTTAAGCATTGTTCTTGCTATGATTTCACAATTCTTTAAATCAGCCATTCTTTTTTACCTCTTTGTATACCATCTCAATATCCTTAATGTAATCAGAAAAGGGCTCCACAATCTCTAGATTTTTCATTGTCTCTTCAATATGACCATCTCTAATAGCATCCTTAATAATGGTCTTAGCCAAATATAGAACCTTTTGTTTTTCTTCATTCTTGCTATCACAAATTATCTTTGCATCTTGATTCAGGTCCATGTGAAGATTATTCAGTGGTAAATTATTTTGTACTGTGTCCAAATACCCTTTAAGTAATTTTCTTTCTTCCTCTTCCAAACGATCATACAAAGCTTCTAATGCCGGATGTTCTTGATTGACAATATATCTTATGCCATCTCTGGTTTCCACCTTATTCCAAACATGAACGGTCGTACTGTTCGTCTCTCTTTTTTGTCTAAAAGTCCATGATCTTTTACTTCCACTAGTCATAGTACTAATTAATTGTTTTAATCTAGTTTTAACAATTTCTGGCGGATACGCAGTGGATTTCTTAATATCTAATGTCCATAAGTCATCAAGGGAATTGGGTATATCTACTTTTACCCTTGCTAGTTTAGTAAATTCATCTTTTCTTGTAAGACCAAACCATGTCCCCCAAGTAAGTAGTCTTTTGTTCCTGTATATATAAAAACCCTGTAATGACCGTAATCCTTCCTTTCCTCCGTATAAATCAAGCTCTGCCTTACTCATATTTGAAGGATGTGGTAGAACATATGGTGTAACTATAACTTTGCCCTTTCTTCCTGGTAAATCAATTTTCTCATCATCCATTACTACTGTACTTTTAGTGACAAAAAAAGGATCAAACGGTGCAAGTTTTACACCATTAATCATTATAGATAAACGCTTTACCCCATCACCCGAAAGATATCTGTGAAAAACTAATTCGAGATGCTGCTTGACAGCTATCATTCTATCTTCTAACGCTTTTTCTAATGTTAAGCTTCCTGTTTTGATTTTATCTAAATCTTGCCACAAAACCAATGTCCCTTGTATTGCATTGAATAATCGCTCGCTTTCTGGAAGCGCTTCTATTTCATCAATATCCAGTTGTTCAAGGCTCCATGATTCTGTCGCGATTATATGATTTAGATCCCATCGACGTCCTTGAATCTCTTCTCCTTGTTTTGAAATTACAGAAAGACATCTACATTGAGACAATGAAGCCATTTTCATACCAAGTCCATATCTGCCCAAATCACCGGCTTCCCTCTCATCTATCGGACTACTGCTGCCATAACGCATCGCCTCCGTAATTGCCTGCTCATTCATGCCTTTTCCATTATCCAGAAAAGCAATATACGGTTTTGGCATCGTATTATAAAAAATCTGTATTTCTTTAGCTCCGGCAGCTATGCTGTTGTCTAAAATGTCTGCAATTGCCGATTCTGTTGAGTATCCAATGGCTCTGGTGGATTCCATAAGTATTGGAGCATACGGCGGACAATCTATATCTGGTTTTTTCATCTTTATCCTCTCCTAATATACTTTTTGGGGTTTTTACGCATTTCAAAAAGCAAATCATAATCCTCTACAATTATTTTATTATGCTCTCCTTGAAAATTAGCAATTGCCCCGCTGGTTAGCAAGCCCTCAAGTATAACATCAAGATTACTAATAAAACTTAGCTGTTTTTTTAGTTCGCTTACTGGTACGCATACTTTTTCTTTGTCGAGCTTGATAATAGTATCTAAAACTTTGCAAAAATCTTCTATGCCAATTTCAAATCGATCATCAGTCAGTGAGGAAACCCAGTCATCAAAATACTTACGCATGTATTCAAACCATTCCTTACAGGCACAGTACTTTTTATTATTTATTACATACTCTGTTTTCCAATATCTAACATAACCGTTTATATCAAGTAACTGGGCATTCTTATCAAATCCTTCTTTTAGTTCAATTAAAAAAGCACATTTCAGATGCAATACATTTTTACTCCAAATAGGATCAGTCAACCTTGAAATATCATATATTGATAATCTGTTATGTTTAATTAGTTCATTTAATGTATTCTGTACATGCTCTCCAATTTTATAAACATCTTTCTTAATACTTACTTGATTAATTCCTGCATGCGTTTTAATTTCACGGATAGGTTCGTTTCCAGCCTTTTTGTTAATAGCATCTATAATAACATCACATTGCTCCCAAATTGTTTGCGCCAATATAGGATCATTAAGATTTGCTGTTAGGTTCTGCATTCCTTTAGCCATCTCTATAATTCTTTTCGTTTCACTATCTGCGTCAATTTTTTTGGTGGGCATATTATCAAAACGTGATAAATAGCGTTTCAGCACCTCCGAAGGCCGCTTTTTATAATGCTTCTTAATAATAGCAGCGCAATCGCATTTCAATGATTTATAATTTCCATGCCATTCATTCCATATAACAACATCATTTTTCCCTACATTATCCATCGCTAACTTTAAGAATCTTTCATCCAATGATTTAAAATTCGCCAATTTAAGCCTAATGGAGGACGGAGATCTAAACCTTGAGTCCATTATTGTTTGATCGTATATATCAAGTCCTTTTAACAATTCACTCAACGCCACAATCTCCCATGTGGAATCCGACACCCGAGTATGCCATGAAAAATCTCTATCTAAATATAATTCTAACGCTAGTTTTAATTCTTCATGTGACCAATTGGGGCTTTTCATATGGCATCGTCTCCTTTTCGTTCTTTATACCATTATCATTTGTTGCTAACCATTGTCCAAAATCACCCTATGTAATGAATTACCCTTTTCAGCAAATGTGTAAAAAATTATTGTTTTTTGGCCTTTGTCACTTCGTTAATAATCTCAGAGTTTCATGCACCATCGTCATAGTAAAATTATACTTCTGATATGTTAGACTATATGATTTTTAGTTCCATGTCATCAAAGTTGCCGTTTTCGTCCACATAGACCATGAAAGATAAGTCAATATCCAAAGATTTAGTATCAGCATTTTGAGGATAAATGTCCTCTGGATCAGTAAAATCACCAGCCCATATACTAGCGCTAGCATCAGCCTCCACTCTAATTTCCCCAGTTACATAAACGCGATCCTGTTCTTCAACAACCTCATACGAAATATTTTTAATTTTGTTAGGCGCAATTGACACTTCGTCCGGTGTTACAAATACTCTATCAATATCATATGGATTTTCTGATGAAGGCAAATCATATTCTATGTCGCCATAAAGTTCTATTACCATTTGTTCGTCATAATTGTCACACACCTCACATAGATCATAACCCAAAATGCGTTGTTTTAGCAGTTCCTCAATACCATCAATTCTTTCTCCCATAATTATCTCCTTTGTTTTCTTGTTGTTGAATGTTTTGATGGTTTGATTATAGCAAGTTTCATTACACTTTTGGTCAACTGGCAGGGGACATTTTAAAGAAAATTGGTTCACCAATTGCCGGGAACCGATCCTGTTTTTTTTAGGCTTATCATTATAATCTACCGCATCCTCAATTTTATATGTCAAATATGAGAGATTTAATCTTTCAAGGTAGTCATTTATTTCTTCAATATTATATTGTTTATGTAAAATACATGCTTTGATCACCAATTCATCCTTTTCAGTTGGCATGAAGGCTATCCCAGCCCGGCTCAATAAATCCGTTGTTTGATCTATATCAAGTTTTAATCCTATGCAACAGAGCATTGCCGTCCTTCTAGTTGGTATGTAATCCTTGTTACTACGTATTTTAGAAAACAATTGGCGCGAAAACCCTAACGGCTTGTAAAAATCCGAATCTTTGCTAAATCTTTCACTAATGTATTTAAGTAGCTCCTCTTGGAAAGTATTAACGCCTTCTGTCTTCAATTCTTCTTCATTAAAAATTGTTGACGAAAAGCTATACAAAAACTGTTGCTGCTGTTTGAGTTCCATAGCTTTATGTCGTTCAAAACGCATGCCTCTCAAATACTCAAGTTCTCTTATCTCGTTCTGATAATAGTCCGTACTAACATCAGCCACATAATTCTCGTCCACATAAGCTTTTATGATCTTAAACATGTCACTATTAAATTCATCTGTTTTCTTACCAAGTACCATAAGGTTATTCCCTCCACATAAATTGAACCATCAATATCCTCTACATATTTTTGCTTTGAATTGACAGTATTCACTATTTCATCCGTCATAATATTTATTAAATCATTATGAGTGATTTGAAGTGATATTTTGCTATTCTCTCCATTCGTTTATTGCGTGAGCGATATAATAATCTATTATTTTGTATACTTTGTAATGTCATTTATAACCTGTCGCAACCCCATAATTTCCAATGTTTTTATACACTATCACCATGATACAATTATACTTCATCATGTTATAAATTACAATATATTGTTGGATAATTTGTCGATTTTTCTGACTATTTGCCAATATCATTTTTTCAACACTAGGTTGTTGTTTTGGAAGAACAAAAAGGAGAGGATACCCATCCTCTCCCTAAACATAAATATATACTTCCCCAATCTATAATATCTTTGCAATAACCCCCAACACTCCGAGAATGGGGATGTTTTCATTCATGCTCTTGTCCTCCCGCCTTTACTGGCCATTTAGGTTGCCGTCATAAAGTTTCTTAATCTCATGGATAGCTTCAGTATAGCAAAAACAGAAACGCTGGTCAACCCGGCTGAAGCGTGGTATAATATAGCTGTTGCAGAAACTCGACTTCTTTCGCTTTACGTAATAGGGGGTTATGATGAATACGAAGAAACTGATTTGTACGATTCTTTTGATTTTGCTGATTCCGTTCTATGTCGCGTTTGCGATCCTCACTTCCTCGAACAAGGTTGGCGAGAATGTTGCGACGCATAAGCAACAGCTGAACATCATTGTCGAGGACGGCGTGATCGCGGATGCGGTGGATTATGTGCCTTTTCTGATTCCGAAATACGGCAAATACAAGATGACTCTTGATTTCACGACGGTTGATCCTGGTTTTTATACGGGTATCGTGCTCAAGGATGCCAAGGGCAATGCCGTTCTCTATAATGGATTTGATACGGTCGCGGGCTATACGGAGGACTTGACGCTCCCCGAGGGGCGGACAACGCTGGAGCTCCACTATTTTTCCAATGAGCAGGCGCTGCGCGACTTCTGCGCGGAGTATCCGATCTATTCGGAGAGTCAGCTGGCCAGCATCGAAGATAAGCTCCATTTCAATGATCGGATCAAGTCGGGAAACTGGTATACGAGCTTGAATATAAGCATTGACGAGTATGTCAAGACACCTATTTATGTAAAGCTCGGCGTGATAGCGTTCAGCCTTGTGCTTTTCGTTTTGCTTCTGGTATTGTTCTTTAAGGATCATCCCACGGAGGAGGATGATCGAAAGGCGCGTCTTTCCTCAATCGGTATCCGCTATTCTGTTTTGAACTTTTGGGTTTTCCTGCTGGAGATCGTGTTATCCGTTGTGATTAATTTCTTCCTCACGCCTGAAGTGATTGAGGAGAACAACTCAACGCTCAGCATGCTTATGACCATTTTTATCATTGATATTTGCGGATTCACGATGCTCTATCTGATCACTAGGAATGTCCCCGTACAGAAGCTGGAAAAGAAGCCCTTTGGCGTTGGAAAGTTCTTGCAATACTTGTTGATGACGCTCGGCCTTATGGTTGCTGGCGCCGTGATTGGCATAGTTACGGAAAATCTTTTCCCGAATAATAAGAGTGTTGACATCGCTGCAATCCTGCTAGGATCAAAAACATTTCTACGCGTTCTTTCCGTCGGAATCCTGGCACCCATTTTTGAGGAGATGATCTTCCGTAAGCTCTTGATTGATCGTCTGATTAAGCATGGTGAGTTTGTGGCAATCTTCCTTTCTGGACTAACCTTTGGTTTGTTCCACGGAAACTTTCAGCAGTTCTTCTTTGCAACCCTTTGTGGTTGGCTCTGGGCGTTTATTTATGTCCGCACAGGAAACATTCGGAACACGATCTTCCTGCATATGACGATCAACCTGAGTACGTCCGTCATCACGATGTTCCTTTTGGGCAGGATGTCAGAGACTGGCATTTTGGATAACGGCGATCCCGCCGCCATCGCGCAGGCGTTGATGTCAAACCCGACTGCCTTGGCTTATGCTGGGTTGTTCTCGCTCTGGGTCATTCTCCTGTTCCTGCTTGCGTTGATTGGACTGATTCTTTTCTTTGTCAAAGTGGCTAAGAAGGAATTTGCCTTAAATCGCCTCGAGGACGAACCCTCAAAGGGCAAGGTACTGGCACAGATCTTCACCAACCCTTACATGTGGATTTTCTTCATCGTACTCACCGGACAATTTATCATGTCCTACCTGCCGTCGGTTATGAAGTAAGTCTATTATCTTCAATTGTTATAACGATTTTACTGTATTCCGTCCTTCAAACTCTTCATCGTCGGGAACACTATTTTCATGATAAGCGGTTTGCGCTGCATTATTACTTTGCCTCTTGCCCCCATGGTTTGCGCCATGTGGTGGTTACTTTGAAGAGGTCTCCGTCGACGTCGATCTCGAATCTGCCCCCTTGGATTTCCGTAAAGCTCCGCGCGATGGCGAGGCCAAGGCCGCTTCCCTCAATGCTTCCGCGGGATGCGTCGCCGCGGACAAATCGCTCCGTCAGCTCCTCCGCAGGAACATAGAGCTCTGCCTCCGTGATGTTCTTGACCGTCACGACAATGGTATCCTTCTCCTCCACCATGCTAAGGTATACTCGCGTCCCCGACATGGCGTATTTCACAATGTTATTAAACAAATTCTCATAGATGCGATAGGTCTTCTCGCTGTCGAGCTTCAGAAGAATCTTCCCCTCCGGCATCGACAGGCGCGTCGTCAGCTTCTTCTCCTCAAACTGTCCCTCCACCTCATAGAAGCATTGCTTGATCAGGTTGGCGAGGTCGCAGTTTTGCAAGTTGAGCTGTACGTTGCCAGAGTTCGCCTTGCTGACCTCGAAGAGATCCTCAATCAGGCGCTTCAGGCGCAGGGACTTTTTATCCAGCGTGTCAACATAGCTCTGAATTTGCTCCTCCGTCAGGTTCTTTTCCTTCAGAAGGTTGACATAGGTGATGATCGCGGTCAGCGGCGTCTTTAGGTCATGGGAGACGTTTGTAATGAGTTCCGTCTTCATCTTGTGGCTTCGCACTTCCTCCTGCACGGCCTTGTCAAAGCCATTCCTTATCTGTACGAGATCCTCCTTCACGGGTTCAAACAGACCCAAACTCTTTTCCGGCTCGTATTTCAGGTTCCCCTCGGACATCTGCATGGTCATGCGCTTGAGCTCCTGGTAATCCTTCTGCGCATTGACAATGTAACGCATCACCAAAAAATACAGGAAAACGGAATATAGGACTGCCCCCACAATCCCCAAAAACCAACAGCAACAGAAAGCCGCCATGATCAGAAGATTCCAAATCACGACCCTCAGCACCTTAAAGCGAAGATCCATGCCAAGATTGAGACTTGCGTACTCTTGAAACAGCTTACGCACGTGATCCCTGATCCAGCGAAACGTCATGACGACAAGGCATCTTTTTTCAAAATATTTTCGAAATCCCAGCACGCGTATTTCGCCAATGCACCCGCCGACATACCATATCACGAGGAACAGGAAAAAGACGAACAGCCCCGCCGAAACATAGTCACGCGAAAGCTCCATATAGAGTCTGGTCATCCAGGTATGTAGCGTGTATTCCGCGCTGTACACGAGTATGACCAGCGCTGCGACCAGCTCAAGCGGTGCCCTTGCAAGGACGCGCTTTGCCCGCCGTTCCTCATGTCTCGAATTGAGGTAGAACACGCCGCAACATACCGCGAGGCCAAGCAGTCCAAAGCAAACCGTCACGACGGAAAGCCTGCCAAACTCATGGAAGTAATAGGTAAAGGTTCTGTCCCACTCCGCGGGCTCATGGATGCTCTGATATTTATTCCAGGTGATTCCGATGATGATCTTACAGCCTGCGGGATTCTTGATCTTGCAGGCCTTCTCTATGGCATCTCGGAGGAAGGACGGCATGCCCTCTACCACACGCGAGATATCCCCTAAAACCTTCTCCGTTCTTTCGTGCAATACGCTGTTGATGTTTCTTCGAAGCATCTCCTGATCTGAAGCCACAAAGCTTTGATCTGACAGGGTGGGAACGCCATACTCGTCATAATCAATCCGATAAAGAAACGCATAAACATCGGGCACAATCCTGTCTATGTCCGTAACGTCCGTGTTTGTCAGCGGTTCCTGCGGGTTATCATTATCAAATATCCAGTAGTCATAGCTGTTGTTGAACTGTGCAAAGCCATCCCGCTCCAGGCTGTTCAGGTAATCCTCCACGCGCTCCCTCTCGTCGGAAACGAAGTAATCATACTGTGACTGATACTCCGCACGCTCCTCCTCTGAAAGCTCCTCCGGGAACTCCAGCGCCGAGCGCTCGCCGTACAGAAGGTCTTGATAACGCAGGTAGGGCTCCTTCCCCTCCTTCGCTTTTCTTTTGTCGCTCAGCTCCTTATAGAGGACAAAATGATAGCCCTGAAGCTGTCGGATGACATTTTCCGTCGGGGTATATTGACTCTCCTCGGAGAAATAGGTTTCCGTCACGCTGACAACCTTTTCTCCCTGCGCCTCGTCGACGCTACCCTCGTCAATCACCTGCGTCACCACATACTCAGAGCTATCTCCTTCACGCCGTAAATGCTCGCAAAATCCCAGGTAGGCAACACATGCGATCGCCGTAAAGATCAGCGCCGTAAGGATGCCCACAAATGCAGTTTTCCAATTCCAAAATCGCTTCATGCCTATTGCTTCTCCATCTTATAGCCAACACCCCAAACCACCTTCAGATAACGGGGATTCTTGGGATCCACTTCAATCTTTTCCCGAATGTTACGAACGTGCACCATGATGGTATCCGTGTTGACTGCCTTTTCATTCCATACACGCTCATAAATCTCATCCGCAGAAAACACCCTGCCAGGGTTCTTAAGGAGAAGCTGCACAATGCGAAATTCCATGGGCGTCAGCTTGACGGGCTCGCCGTCCACGGACAGCTGTACCGTCTCCTCATTGAGCTCGAGGCCGCCAAGTCGAAAGACCTTCTCATCCTCCTTGGCCTCCTCCCCGCCAGTCGCATGCAGATACTTTTCATAGCGGCGAAGATGCGAATTGATTCTCGCAAGGAGCTCCAATGGAGTAAAGGGCTTTGTCACATAGTCGTCCGCGCCCATGTTCAGGCCAACGACCTTGTCGACCTCCTCGGACTTCGCGGAGAGCATCAGCACGGGGAATTCATACCCTTGAGAGCGCAGCTTCATGAGCATGGTCACGCCATCCATCACCGGCATCATGATGTCCAGCACGGCGAGATGAATCTCGTTGCTTTCCACCATCTTTAGTCCCTCGAGACCATTGGCCGCCTTATACACCTCATAGCCCTGATTTCGCAGGTAAATTTCGATGCCGTCGCGAATTTCCTTATCATCCTCCACGATCAGAATGCCATACTTTTTGTCCATGTGAACTGCTTCCCCCGTTCCTTGCATGCAATCTCTCTTATGCCTGGATTGCCTCATGCTCTGTCCTGTGTAATTCTCATTATATACGGGAATCCTAATAATCCCTGTAGAAAAAAACAAAGATTTTCTAAAGATTCCGCAAAATTATTCCAACGTGCCAAAGGCCTTTACTGCCTCGTCCACCGTCATGTTTTCAAAG
>SVFO01000009.1:0-7400 GCA_015056795.1 Lachnospiraceae bacterium | reverse complement strand
AGATCACGATGTTACCTATGATCATCACGCTTTTTTTCATTTCGTCTCACTTTCTCTTCCGTACTTGCGGATCCTTTGAATTGATGTCAGTATAGCAGATTTTGTCGACAGTCTCAATAACGGATTGCAGAAGATTTTTAAGCATAAAAAAGGAGAGCCTTTTTCAAGACTCTCCAGCATTTTTATGATTTCACAATATTGCTTATTGTCCACCAGCCATCATGCCGATCATGCCGAATGCAAGGGTCATGGTGAAGGTGTCTGCATCCACTTCCTCTGCGCTTGCGAAGGATGCGGGCAAGCTGAAATCAGCAGCTGCAAGAATGTCAACCATAACCTCCTGACCTTCTGTCTTGGCCATCATCTTCTCCCATTCCTTGGTGTTCTGATTCATGTAAACGAGTACGTCATCAGAATCAGCGGCCTTCAGCACGTCATAGGTTACGCCATCAATGGTCTCTTCCTTGACATATGCCAGCTTCACTTCGTTACTTCCGTCGGCTCCAAGGTTCACCAGGCTGCTGCCAGGATTTAACTGATCAGCGGTAGCGGAGTCCATGCCAGTCGTCTTCTGAAGAACGGGATCAGAACCTGCAACCTTAACCTCCATGTATGCGGTGCTGTCCTTCATGAAATAAGCCGTGAGGGAATTCGCGTCTGCCTGACCAGGCATGGCAATTTGCAGGAAGGAGTTACCGTCCTTCGCACCAAACTTCATGTCGAAGTTGATTTTCATGCCATCCTCTTCGCCCTCGAGATGCATGGAGAACATTTTGCCGTCCAGGCTAAAATTCTTGAAGTACTCTTCGTATTCTGCCACGAGTGCATCAGCATCGCCCGTAATTGTCTGCGTTTCAACGGATGCCTCAGTGCTGGTTGCTTCGCTGCTCTTCTCCTCGCTGCTAGCTACTTCGCTGCTAGCTTCCTCACTGCTTTTCTCCTCACTGCTTTTCTCCTCACTGCTAGCTACTTCGCTGCTCTTCTCATCGGAAACGCTCTCCTGTTTGGTGCTCTCAGAAGGCTCCGTTGCCTTATCGCTACAGCCAGCAAGCATAACACCCATCATCAGAAGGGCAAGACCCTTAGTTACAAATTTCATTTTCTTCATTTCTCTTTTTTCCTCCCTGCGTCCTACGACGCTGATAAAACTTGTGATACCATGCTTATGCTTTCCTTTTGCACGGAAAATCTTTGAATATTTTAACATAAGATGGCATCCTATAACAGTGACTATTTAGATGGAAATTTCGCAGGAAATCGTCGTTTTCTTATGAATTTTCCATCATATTTTATATTTTATCGTAGTTTTCCTTCGGGGAAAAGAGAAAATAATGCATATTACATGGCCCAAAAGTGCAAAAAAGAACCTTGCATAGAAATCGTAATCTTGTGCAAGGTTCTGTATTATTTTAGTCTATAATATTTTTCACGCCCATGATGGTGCTGTATTGCGCCTTCTGCGTGCAGATTCCCTTTTTGCTGTTGGCTGCATGAACAATCATGCCGTCGCCAATGTAAATTGCCACATGCGTGCAGCTCTTGCCACCGTTGGAGCTGTAGCAGATAATGTCGCCCTTTTTGATTTCGCTATAGTCGATGCTGCGTCCAGCAGAGGATAGCTGACTGGCCGGAGTTCTTCCAAGGGAATACCCGTACTCCGCATAGATCAGCTTCGTAAAGCCAGAGCAGTCTGTACCGTTTGTCAGACTGTTTCCACCGTTGACATATTTATTGCCAACGAATTGTAATGCGTACTCTACCAAGGAATCACGAAGCTCCTCGTTCGTTGAATACTCCGCAGCAGGCGTAATGCCTCCCGTTGCCACGGCCTGTCCGGCGTCTGTTGCTTCTCCCGTTTGTCCTGCAACTGCCGCCTTCTCCTGAGCAGCCGCTGCTTCTGCCGCCTTAGCAGCCTCCTCCTGACGCTTCCGCTCTTCCAATGCCTTCTGCCGTGCGATTTCCGCCTTTTCCTCTTCGATGGAGATCGCGTAGGTGAATTCCTCCGTCACCTCGACATACTCCGCGGAAACATAGCCCGTCTGGCCCTGAGAATACTCCACCTTCATCCAGTCACCAAGATTTTCAACAATTTTTGCCTTCTCGCCCTTGTCCAGATAACCGATGCGCTTGGATTCAGCTGAGGTATCCTTTCGCACGTTCAGCCGGCTCGCCGTAATCACGGCATAGCGCGTCACGTAATCCTCAATGACCTCTGCGGCATCCTCACCATAGATGAAATACTCTGCCTTAATATAGCCTTCGACGCTTCCACTCGTCACGTGCAGCCAGTCGTTTTCCTCGCCTGCCGTCTCGATAATGTGCGCCACGGCACCGTTATAAATCTTTCCTAAAATCTGACCATCCGTGCTGGGCAGGCTCCGCACGTTGACATACTTGTCCACGTGTGCTATCGCAAGATCAGCGTACTCACTCTCCTGCTCGTCCAGCTCCTGCAGGGCACGCACCCCCATTAACGCATCTGAAAGCCCTGTCTGCCCTTGCAGGGCACGCGCCTCCTGCGAAGCAAGCAAAAGCTCCTCCTGCGTGTATTTTACGCCCTTCAGGTCGCCCATTGCGGGATCGAGATTCAGTCCTACGTATCCGGGGACACTTCCTGCCGCCTGCGCATTTGCGGACACAAAAAGCAGCACGGTACCCAGCACCATGCCGCCCAAAACTCTATTCATCAAATGAGAAGGATTCTTCTTCATAATCTATTCTTCCTATCATCCATGCCTGTATCGCAATTTGCGCCGTTTCCAACGGCATCAACTAAAGGCATTACGCTTTACTATCATGGTTTCTCCATGGCTTGTCCAAATATTTTCAAATTGTTTCAACGCAAAAACATTTTCGTAATACTTTTGTAACAATCCCCATGAATTATTTTAGTGGGAAGAATACATTATGTCAACGAAAACTTCATATATTTACCAGATGAGTCAAAACCTTTTATGACTATCGCCCGTCTTTCTGCAATAGACTTCAATGGCATAATTTTCAAACTGTATTATTACCAATCTTTTTCAATTGCTCCAATTGGGCCAATAGCTCAGCATTCTGTTTTTCTAATTCATCTGCCCTATTTTTCTCTGCGTCCGCCCTAGCCTTTTCCTTCTCGGTATTCTCGCGTTCCAATGTCTGTCCTTTCTCTATACCTTCCTCTAATGCCTTTCTTCGAATGCGTTCTTCCTCTTCCCACAGTCTCATATACCGAATTGCCACCTCCTCATCATGCTTCACCACGTCCACCATTCTGTGAAGCTGTCTTAAATGCTCTGACGCGACATTCTCTATTGTGCTTTGTTCCAGATATTTCAGGAACTGCTGCAACTCCTCCGTTTCCCCTTCTGGCTCGCCCCTGGTATTTAGGAAAAACATCGTGACTCCGTCATCATACGGCATCCCTGGCACTTCAATGCAAGTGTTCCTTACTGTATATCTCATGCGTCCGTAGCCCAACGGATCAAAGGGCGTGATCATGATCATGACCATGTTCCTTAACTTGCCATAATCCTCTCCAGTCCTAAGTCCCCTTCCGTCCATCTTTGCCCGATAAAACCGCATGCGTTTTGGTAAAGCCCTGATGATGTCCTCGTGGGTTTCCTGTTCAGGCTCCACGTCATAAATGGTGGTCTCCCCGCCTTCCTCTTCCTCCAGATAGGCATCCAGAATCGCTCCGTGAAAATTCGTGTCAGTCCCAAAATATGGAAATTGCGGAAAGATCTTCAGCTTTCCGACCTCCCTGTTCAAAACCAGTTTCAAAAGATACCTTGAAAATGGTTCTCCATAATCTGGGTGCGTCACCATCGTACCAAACAAAAAATTGTCTACAAGGTTCAGTTCTTCCAATTTTCTTCTTTCCTTTGCCATAGGCTTCCTCCTTCAAGCTCTGGCCAATGACAACTGAAAAAAGATTGATTCTCCTCCTTCCGACCGTCATCCGCCAGTATTTAAATTGTGTTCATATGGGGATGATCAACCGAAATGGTTAAAAGAATAGTCCCTGATATGTGTCTTAAGCATATCAAGGACCAAATCTTTTGTCAACTTATTTTGGGAGTTTTACAGAAATATTAGAAAAAAGCATTATGCAATTTGCTTTACGGCAATGCATATTTCCCGAATGTTTAAGTAAGGGAAGCTTTGCGCCATTCTTTCGCGAACGATTTCCTTGGCCCGTTCCTTAAACTCTGACATCTGCATATCAGCTCCAATACAGGACTTTTTGAGGCTCGCCTGAATCTCCTCCCAGGTCTTTTTGAGAAGCCTGTAATTTGGGTATGCATCGTCATAGCGAAGCTCAATGAACACGCGATAGACGGCGCGCCCATCCATGGAATGAATAAAGCTCGGCATTCTGAAAAACTGGTCCGTCACGATCCGATCCAAGCGATCCCATTCCTCCTCCGCAAGGTCAAAATCAAGCTCAGGAAGGAATTCAAAATCCTCAATTGGGAATTCCATCTTTATCTCACTGGACTTTTTCTTTTTCGGCTTGAACAGGTTGTGATCCTCGTAGGTATAAAGCACTTGATCCATGGTCAATTCCCCAGAAGCAACAAGCGCCAGCGCTTCTTTTTTCAGGAATATCCGCATGATCAGGGAAAAAAGCAGCCAAATGGCCATGAACGCTAAGAGCCCCAACATAATTCCAAAGGAGCGCGACGCTGCCTCATGCTTACGGAAAAGCTTTTCGACAATCCCCATGCGAAAAAGCGCAAACGCAATCGCACCGCCCACAACAAGCAAAAACAGCATGCCGTCATTTGACAGCACAAAGCGATACTTGAGCTTCCTTCTTAAGCGGCGCCTTGCCTCATCATAAAGGAGCTCCTGCTCCATTTTCTCTCTTTTTTCCTGTAACTCCCGAAGCTCCTCCTCTTCCATGCAGCGTTCCTCGGAAGATTTTTCCCTGCGATCCTCGTATGGCTCCATATCCTTCTCCTAAGCCGTTAAAACGCATTCATCCATTCCAGCATGACCTCATCAGCCTGCTTTTCGTCCTGGATTTTATAGCGTACATGTAAATAGTAAATCACGTTGTTTTCCTGCCAAAAAACCTGTTTGCCAAGCCATTCCCCCGCAAAGCCTTCCGCATTCATGACATAAAATTCCCGACCATTTTCTATCTGCATATGACTTGTAAAATCTACGCCATTCCACGCAATCCCAATGATCCCCGAGTTTTCAAAGGAATACTCCGTAGTCAGTATTGCCGTGGAGATATAGTTCACGGTACTTTCGGTCTGATACTCGGCATACAGCCTGATCGAAACCAGCTTTACCTTCTGCATCTCTTCCGAGTCCTTGTCAACGACGTAAGCCGCCTCATCCCTTGATATCCCGGATTCATCCGCGATTCTCTCTACCTCCAACGCATAGGCTAGATTCCCGAGTGCCTCTACATATACTTGCTTAGGCGTACTAGAGAGATGAGGAAAATTCATCTTGCCATATCCAATAAACGTCAGTGCCTCTTCTTCCGTGTCAAATGGCACTCTCTGCCATCCTGCATAGGTACTGCTAAGCCCATCCTGCTGGTGAAACCTCTCTTCCATCTCCGCCGTCAGCTTTACGACATCGCCATGGATTTCCTTCATGGGAATTCGAATATCTTCTGAAACGGAAAACTTGTATGTGGAATTGGTCTGATCCGTGGGCTTATCCTTTCCCGTCTCCAACATGCCTCCAGAGTTCAAAACGGCATAGGTCGTCAGGCTGCCGATCAAAAGCAAGGCACAGGCTGCCAACGGCAAAGCCCATTTTCTCCAGCTGCGCCTTGATTTTACAGTCGTATCGTTTCGCAGCTTCTCCACCTCAGACAGCATTTCTTCCTTTACGCTTCCAACGGCATCCATCAGGGATTCCTTTGTCATTAGCCTTTGATCCTTCTGCTCCTGTTTCATAGAGTAAAGCCCTCCTTTTCCAGAAAACCTTTCAGTCTCTTTCGCGTGCGAAACAGCATGCTCTTCGCTTTGGCCTCTTTCATCCCGCAGTATGCGGCAACCTCTTTGATTGGGTCACAATAGTAATATCTGCCGAGAAATAAATTCCTTTCCTGCGCAGGTAATTCCTTTAGGAATCGACCAATGGCTTGCTCCAGTAAGGCACCGTCAAGCTCCTGTTCAGGCGTTTTGTTGTCGGAAAGGAGATCGTCCAATTCCTCCAGTGACAGGGCGTATTCTGAGCCCTTTCGCTTCTGCCTGTTTTTTTTGCGCCAATGGTCAATGGCTGTCTGGCGCATGAGCCTTCCGAGATAAGTGGAAAGCTTTTCAGGACGATTGGGCGGCATGGAATTCCAAGCTGCAAGGTATGCATCATTGACACATTCCTTTGCATCTTCCTCATTTCCAAGAATCTGCATGGCAATCTTCATAAGATAGGCATGAAACTGTAGCTTTGTTTCTGCGATCGCATTTTCATTCCTACTCCAATACAATTCCACGATTTCCGCGTCCTTCACGTTCCACCTCCGTTTTTATGCTTCGCATGTCCTCCTTTACTCTATACCCGACAAAAATGGTGTTCGGTTTTATTTGAAATTGATTATTTTTAAAAATTTTCGGAAAATTCGTATTTCATCAGCGTCAGTCCCTTTGACGGCGCCGTCGGTCCAGCTGCACTTCTGTCCCTTTGCTCCAGGATCTCTTTCACCTTCTCAGGCTGCCATCTTCCAACGCCAACCTCTAAGAGCGTTCCAACAATGATTCGAACCATGTTGTAGAGGAAGCCACCGCCCGTTACACGAATGATCAACTCCTCATCCCGTGCTTCCGTAGCGTGTTCTGTATTTTGGGGTATCGTCTGCTGCCAACAGCTTGCCGGTTCTTTGGCAGCATTCTCCTGACTGCTTGAAAGGAGACTAAAAGTTATGTCCCTGTTGGTGAAAATCTGAATAGAATAAATCGTTCTCACCGTGGTTTCAACCTGAGCATTTTCCTGACAAAAGCTCTTGAAATCATGCTCACCGACAAGATATGCTGCCGCGCGGCGCATGGCTTCGATATCCAGCGCACGATAGACATGATGGCAGTAAAGGCGCTTCACGGGAGGCAAAATCTCGCCGAGATAAATGCGATACTCGTAGGTCTTTCGGCTCTCACATTTGCGTGGATGCCAGTCCGCCGGAACCTCCTCCGACCTTGTCACGCGGATGTCCTCAGGAAGCCTTGCATTCACCGCATAGCATACCTTCTCCGCTGGGATGGGGCTGTCCACGTCATAAATGGCAACGTTCCCCAGCGCATGTACGCCCGAATCCGTACGGCTCGCTCCAATCACCTTGATTTCCTGCTTATAAAGGTCAGAAAGCGCCTTGTTTAATTCACTCTCGATTGTGATACCATTATTCTGGATCTGCCATCCGTGGTAATTCGTCCCATCATAGGAAACCCACA
>SVFO01000054.1 GCA_015056795.1 Lachnospiraceae bacterium | reverse complement strand
GATGGAAAGCATGATGCAGATGGTGATCCTCTCCGGAAGAATCACGGAAGGCGTGAACAGGATGGATGCCATTTTGCAGGAAAAAGAATTGGAGTGCGGAGAGGAAAACGAGCCGAGCAATTACGACATAGAGATTCAGAATGTCTCCTTTTCTTATACCGAGGGACTCAAAGCCGTGGACGATGTTTCCTGCAAGCTGACGCAAGGATCCGTTACGGGATTGGTCGGACCGTCGGGAGGCGGGAAATCAACACTAGCTGGATTATTGCTACGCTTTTATGATCCAGATGCCGGTACCATTAAGATCGGCGGAAGGGAACTGAAGGATTTATCCGCAGAGGCGCTTAGTCACATGGTTTCTTATGTGTTTCAGGAAAGCTTTCTTTTTCATGACACGATCGAAAATAACATCCGCATGGGAAATCGTGAGGCAACCATGGAAATGGTCATGGAGGCTGCCAGGGCGGCAGAAATTCATGATGTGATCATGAAACTGCCAAACGGTTATCAAAGCGTGATTGGAGGCGATGGTGCGTTCCTTTCTGGTGGAGAACAGCAACGTATCGCCATTGCAAGGGTATTTTTGCGTAACACGCCGATAGTCATACTTGATGAAGCAACTGCTTATGCAGATGCGGAAAATGAGGCGAAGATTCAGGAGGCATTTGCAAAGCTTGCAAAAGATAAGACAGTTCTTATTATTGCTCATAGGCTGAAAACGGTAGAAAAAGCAGATGGGATTCTTGTTATGAAGGATGGGCATTTGGTTGGTCAAGGTACGCACGAGGAACTTTTGAAAAACTGTCCGCAATACAAGGAAATGGTCGATGCCAACGAACGACGCGAAAGATGGACGATCAAAAGAAGGGAGGCAATGGCATGAAGGGATTTAGTGAATGGTTTCATACGATGACCCTGGGACAAACAAAGAAATATATCCGTCTGCTGTTATGGTGCTTACTAGACAGCTTTGTTGTTTCGATTCCTTACGCGGTAATGGTGCTTGCCGTTTATGTTCTGCTGATTCCCATGTCATCACCGGGTTTGCAATTGCCGTTAGACCGGATATGGATGTTAGTAGGAATTTTGGCTGCGCAGTTTATTTCCTATTTGTTTGTACGCAAAAAATCTTATTTGGATTTTTGCATTGGATTTGTTGGAACGACAAAGACTTCTAGAATTGAAATGGGAGAGCATCTAAGAAAACTCAGCATGGGATTCTTTTCCAGTAGGGATGCGGGCGATCTTTCCACGGTGCTTTTGCGGGATTATTCTGAAATTGAGAATTTCGCACAGCAGATCCTTCCGCAAGTTGCAACAATATTGATCCGATTCTCTTTGGCAATTGTTGTGCTCTCGGCCTTTGACGTGAGGATGATGCTAGCAGTATTCATAGTAATACCATTGGCCCTGCCTTTCGCGCTTATTTCCATGAAACGCATGGAAAAAGAAGGGGAGCTGTTACAAACTTCGCAACAGGAGGCTGCCGCTGGCATTTTAGAATATGTGGGCGGAATCCGAACACTGAAGGCGTTTCACATGGCTGGAGAGCATTTTGAAACCTTAAAGGACACATTAAACAGACAGCGTCAGGCTTCCGTCAACATAGAGACAAAAGCGGCCGCACCGGTCAGCATGCTGGGACGATTTGTACTAAATTGTGGTATTGGTCTTGTGATGGCCGTAGGTGCATTTCTGATGCTCAAAGGACAATTGCCGGTATTTTATTATATAGCTTTTTTGCTTTTAACATTGACAATTTATGACCCCGTGCTTTCTCTTTTTACCTTTATCGCAGATTTGACTAGGACTACCAGAAGCGGGAGGCGCATTAGGGCACTCTTGGAAGAAAAGCCATTGCCGGAACCGGAAAAGGGCGAGATTCCCTTGGGAACGGAAATCGTGTTTAAGGATGTTTCTTTTGGCTACGGGGATAAAGAAATTCTGCATCATGTAAACCTTACGTTCCCGGAAAAAAGCGTTACGGCTTTGGTAGGTCCTTCAGGTTCTGGAAAATCCACCATCACGCGCCTAATTGCAAGATTCTGGGATGCGAATTCCGGTGAAGTGTCCTTTGGAGGGATACCTGTCAGGGAAATGTCCTCGGAAGAATTGCTTAAAAATATCAGTATGGTGTTTCAGGATGTATATCTTTTCCAGGATACCATAGAGGGCAACATTCGCATGGGACGAAGTAATGCGACGCACGAAGAGGTTGTGGAAGCCGCAAAAAAGGCAGCCTGTCACGATTTTATCATGTCTCTGCCGGAGGGTTATGCCACTATGGTCGGAGAGGGCGGCTCGACGCTGTCGGGAGGAGAGAAACAACGAATTTCAATCGCCAGAGCGCTACTTAAGGATGCGCCTGTAATTTTGCTTGATGAAGCAACATCGTCGTTGGATCCTGAAAATGAAGTGCTGATTCAGCAGGCAATCTCCGCCTTGGTTGAGGATAAGACGGTCATCGTCATCGCACACAGACTTCAATCCGTATGCAATGCAGATCAAATCGTGGTATTGGATGGCGGCCGCGTCACGGAAACGGGAACCCATGAGCAACTGCTTACGAAAAATGGCGTATATGCCAAGCTTTGGAGCGAACAAAATCATGCCGGCAGCTGGCGGATTAAATAATGAACAATAATCGGGTAAGTGACAATCGAGTAAGTTAAGACTTACTCGATTTTTTAAAATATAGTAGCATTTTGTGCAAATCTGTGATATTATCATTAGTTAGAAACAGCTAACCCAAAGCCGGGCGAAGGAGAGAAGGCCATGAACGTATACGTACTAACAGGTGTTTTTGGAATCATAAGCGGCTTCGTTGCTGCACTTGCGGACGTGCCGCTTGTAAAGCCGGGAAAAGAATCGGATCAAATGCCTGGCAGGAAACCTCAAAAATGGTGGGCAGAGGTGCCGGAAAGCAGGTTTACGACATCGTTTTGGTTATCTTTTCTGGGACAGCCCGGAACTTATCTGACCATGTGGATGTTAGCCACGTTGATTTCAGATAAAGACTTTGGATTGGGCTTGGCGCTCAAAATCAATACGTTTGTCGGATGCTATACTGGGTTGCTCTGTCATGTCGTATATTGCATGAAACCTCTTGTGTATCGAAAGATTTATAAAAAGCTAAACGATGCTGAAATCGAAGAAACGGTTGGTGCATTAGATAAAGTGTCTCTGGTTCCAATGATCTTAGGCTTTGCAACATTATGGTTAGGCACTACGGTCATGGTCATAATCGCTATTGTAAACGGCTCACTTGAGGTGCCGAAGATTTGCCTGTTACTAAATCCAATTCCTTCGACTATTCTTCTGCTGATCCTAAAGAAATTGAAAGTGAAGATTATAGGTGCACTGGGCGTTGGATTTATGATGTTCGCAATATTACTGACCATAGCAGGGCTTGGAATATAAGTCATAGGCAGACCTAAAAGGAAATGGTGTTTTGGAGGACAGGAACATGAAATATTCTTTTAAAGCATGGTTTTACGGACATTTCTTTCATTCAACATGTAAGTCGCAATACAAAATCCGGAATATATCCAATAAAGCAATGTGGAACGTCGTTAAAGAGCACAAGGCAATCACGTTAAGGGCCAAGGACATGAATGATGAAAAGCTGCTTTCATCCTATATCATGGGGATTTATTTTATTGCCATGAACCGCTCTACGGGGCTTTCTCCGGAAGAGAATTATCAGATTTTGGAAGATGGCTTTAGAAATTCGAAGATGTTTCGAAATGCTCTTGGCACGGCACAGGAGTATCTTGATGAGAAAAAGATGCCGGGGCGATATCAATGGGCAGAGGAAAGCAAAAAGAGGAAAAACGAAAACAATTGGGTATTGGACGTGCTGCCGGGATGCGAAGAATATGACCTTGGTTACAATTATTATGAATGCGGGATCTGTAAGATTTGCAAGGATGAAGGGGTACCTGAACTTGCAAAGTATTTGTGCAAATTAGATTATTTGTTGGCGGATATGATGAATGCCAGGTTGGTGAGAACGAAGACGTTAGCGGAAGGCGCAGACCTATGTGATTTCAGGTATAGCCTGAAATGATAAGAGAGATGAATGGTCAAGAAAGGTGGCATATTTAGGTGAAGTTGAAGAATTTTGTGAAAGAAGGGCAGAGATTACCTCTCTATGGCGTAGGCCCCTATATCGTATATGGCATGGTAATGGTAAGTATTCTTGGGATCGTTTTCTTTGAATATGTATTAAAGATTGGTATCTTGGAGGATCCCTGGATATGGCCATTTCGAATGGCGGGTATTGCCCTGATCTTAATTGGGACATGTGTATGGTATAAGGGCGCATTGGGATCTGGCATGGATGAAAATATATCGGACAATAAACTAAAAACGGACGGGATTTATGCATGGGTCAGAAATCCAATGTATAGCGGCATATGGATTTTGAATATTGGCCTGATTCTTATGTGGCACAATGCGTGGCTTTTGTTGGCTCCCGCCATTAATTGGTTGATCATGACGATTGCTTTGATTAACACGGAAGAGAAATGGCTTATGAAGCTATATGGCGAGGAATATGCGCAATATAAGAAACGGGTAAACAGATGTATTCCGTTTATACCGAGAAGATAGGATGAGAAAATATGTCGCTGAAATACACGATGATCAAGTGGATCATAAAGAAATCAGGATTAAAAAAGCGAGGCATGATGTCGGCGGAAGAGATCATTGCGTTTAAGAAAAAGCAGAATGCAAAGATTTCCATTCCTAAATTGCAAGATGCAGAAATTTCCATAGCGCAAATACAGGTTTCTGGGTTTCCAGTGATCACGATGAAACACTCTACTCAAAAAAGAAAGGCCATGTTATTTATTACCGGTGGCGGCATGGTAGGAGCACCGCAACCAAGCATGGTTAAGAAAGCGCTTCGCTTTGCCAAGGAAACTGAGTTGGATATTTATTTCCCGTATTATCCACTTTGTACGGATTATCCACTGTCAAAGGCTTACGACATGATTTTGGATACCTATGAGCAAATGCTCACGGAGTACGCGCCGGAGAATGTATCGTTGATTGGGCTTTCCTCTGGTGGAAATTTGGCGCTTGGAATGATCGCACATATGAATGCAATCGGATCAAAGCTGCCCAAACCCAGATATATTATGGCGGTTTCGCCAGGCAATGGCGCAGTAACGGACGAGGAACGACAGAGACTGAAGGAGATGGATCAAAAAGACATCTTAATCTCCGCAGAGTATATTATAACGGCGGAGGAAGTCATGCGCCATGGCAATGACAATGTACCGGACTACATGATCTTTTTACAAAAAGGAGATTTTACTGATTGCCCCAAGGTAACTTTTATGTATGGCTCCGACGAAGTACTATACGCTATGGCTCCTTCATTTGATGCCGTGCTAAAGAGGTATGGTGTAGAACATGAGATTTTGGTCGGCGAAGGAATGTTCCATGCCTATCCGGTATTCCCAGTTGTGAAGGAAGCCAAGGAAGGTTGGAAGCAGATGATACAGTTGGTTCGGGAAAATGCCTAGGGTGAGGAGGTCGATCATGAAAAGCGATATCGACAAAACGATGTTTAAGAGGATCAAAAAGGATCTGGTGGCAAAGTATGGAACGGAAAATGCGGAAGAAATTTGGTCTTATGCCGAGGGGATGTATCTGAAGTTGGAGAAAGCGAAACCCAATGCAGATAAAGAAAGCAGATCCTTCGTTTTTCCAGCCGTTTCCATTTATCGTGCGATTGAAAACTACGCTCCTGGAGAAGCACTTGAGGTAACGCGTGCCTTTGGAACTAAAACAGGCCTGCGGCTTAAGAAGCTGTTTCGGAGAATCACGGCGTTGCCTGGGATTCCAACGCTAATGTGGAAAAATATGGACAAGATTTCCGCAAAGATGAGTGCTGGTTATGAGCTTAAGAACTTAGAGGTTACTGAGAATAAGTGCTTTATGGATGTAACTGGGTGTCCACTTTACGATAAGGCAAAAGAACTCGGCACTCCTGAAGCGATACAAATGATCTGCTGCATGGACAAAGAGTATATGAACGGCTTCCGAGGGATTGATTATAAAAGAACAAAGTCTGTCGCAGAGGGTGATGACTGCTGTGATTACAGGATGACTCGCGTATAAGTTTGAAGCATGGTAGGAGCGGAAAGATACTTGGGCATATGAAAACCATAGTTGGAGGTGTAAGTAAATGTTATTAAGTGTGTTGTTTGGTCTGATAGGGATTGCTTTACTTACCGCATTTTGTTTGATCGGAGCATTTCTGGTACCGCAGAACGCCTATTGGTTTATGACGCCTAAGGCAATCAAAATACTGGAAGAATCTGGTATCAGCAGAAAGTTTCAACTGAAGGATAAAATTATTTTGGGGATTCTGATTGCAATCACAGGCGGTGGATTTATTGCAACGATTCTATTTGCTGGAAAGCAAGGCGTTGCCTGCGGTATGAGTTTGGCGGAACTAAGCCTTCGCTTTGCGATCTTCTTTTGGATGGTATCTATTTTCGATGCAATTGTTTTGGATTGGTGGATGTTTACCAAAACCGACATGTTTGGACGTTGGCTAAAGAAAAAGACGGGAAAGGCACCCATGGCATGGAGAGTAGATCCTCAGTGGGATGGGAAGGAAATCCATAAGCTTATTATTGAGGCTGTTGTGTCTATGGCGCTGGCGTGGATTTTCCTGAAAGTGGGGTAACAAATGTTTGACAAACGGCTGATGGCCATGTGCCCGGAGAGTAGAAAATTTATTGTTGGAAATATTATCTGTCAATGGATAGAGCTCATGATGAATACGGTGATGATCTTTATCATTTCCAATGCTGTTGGGAAACTGTATCGCAGTGAGATGGCTGCCAATGAGATGGTTCTATCGCTTGCGATACTTGCGGGAGTCCTAATCATTCGATTCTTTATGACAAAGAAGACGACGGAGATGAGCCATCTGGCTTCCAAAACTGTAAAACGAGTCATGCGGGAACAGATTTACAAGAAGATATTGAGACTCGGGAATACCTACAGAGAACACGCTACGACGGCAGAGTTGGTACAGGAATCCGTGGAAGGCGTGGAGCAACTGGAAAGTTACTTTGGACAGTATGTGCCACAATTCTTCTATGCTTTTATTGCTCCGATCACTTTATTTATTCTGTTCGGAATCGCTGGGAGTTTCAAAGTGGCAGGGGTGTTACTGATCTGCGTACCGCTGATTCCAGGAGCCATTATGATGGTTCAGAAGATCGCGAAGAAGCTCCTCTCGAAATACTGGGATCAGTATGCGAAGCTTGGCAGTACCTTCTTAGAGAACCTTCAAGGGATGACGACACTTAAGACCTACAAAGCGGACGCTTACAAAAATGAGCAGATGAATGCGGAATCGGAGAACTTTAGGCGTATCACCATGAAGGTGCTGACGATGCAGTTGAATTCCATAATCATCATGGATTTCTTTGCATACGGCGGCGCAGCGCTTGGTATCGCACTTGCAGGAAAAGCTTTTATCGATGGTAGTTTGACGCTACAGAGTACTGTGTTTATGATTCTGCTTTCGGCGGATTTCTTCCTGCCGATGAGAAAACTCGGCAGTTACTTCCATGTCGCTATGAATGGAATGGCAGCAAGTGACAGGATTTTCAAGTTCTTGAGTGAAGAAGAACCCCAAGAAAAAACGGCGATGTTACCAGAAAAGGGATTGGATATTAAGGTATTAGATGTCAGTTTTTCCTATGTTGATGAAAAGAATGTGCTTGAACATGTTTCCTTGGACATCCCCGAGCATACTTTTACCGGTATCGTAGGAGAGAGCGGAAGTGGAAAATCCACGATCGCATCTCTGATCATGGGCAGAAACCATATAGGGCAAGGAGCGCTTACCATTGGCGGAGTAAACATTGGTGAGATCAATGAGGACAGTCTTTTCAAAGCGGTAAACTATGTTGGCATTGGCAGCACCTTCTTCAAAGGGACCGTACGAGAGAATCTTTTTTTAGCTGATCCGTTCGCTTCTGATGAGATGCTTTGGAGTGTATTAGCAGAATGCAAAATCGATGGATTTTTTAGAGGTGAAAATGGCCTGGATACGCTACTTACGGAGAATGCGGGAAATCTCTCTGGTGGGCAGAAACAGAGGCTTGCTCTGGCAAGAGCGATCCTGCATGATGCGAAAGTTTATATCTTTGATGAGGCGACCAGCAATATCGACATCGAAAGCGAAGAACTGATTCTCTCGGAGATTAAGAAGCTTGCGAAAACAAAGACGGTCATCATGATCACTCATAGACTGATGAATGTGGTAGATGCAGACAAGATATACTGCATGGAGCATGGCAAGGTTTCTGGCGTTGGAACACATGAAGAGCTTCTTGAGGCAGATGCCACATACAGAGAGCTATGGAATACCCAAAAGGAATTAGAGGAATATGGGAAGGGAGGCGTGGCCGTATGAAAAAGCAAAGCAAGGCACGGATCCTTTTCCGAATGGTAAAATTGGTAAAACCTTTGGCTGGTTTTATGATTTTGGCAGTAGTCCTTGGAACGCTGGGATTTCTGACAGCTGAGTTTATCCCAATCCTTGGAGGCGAAGCGATACTTATTGGACTTGGAATTCAGACAAAACTGACTTGGAATACGATTGTATGGCTACTTCTTTCCTTTGCGATCCTCAGGGCGATATTTCGTCTCTTGGAGCAGAGGACAAACCATTATATCGCGTTTACACTGCTTGCGATCATTAGAGACAAAGTATTTCAGGCACTCAGAAGACTTTGCCCGGAGAAGCTGGAGGGCAGGGATAAGGGAGATTTGATATCCCTTATCACATCCGACGTGGAGCTTTTGGAAGTATTCTATGCGCACACGATTTCCCCGATATGCATTGCTATCGTATCGGAGACAATCATGTGCCTGTTTATCGGGAGCTATCATCCCCTACTTGGAATAGTGGCCCTGATCGCATTTCTCCTTGTGGGCGTCGCTTTGCCAATGATCATTTCCAGGCGTAGCGGTACCACGGGTGATGAGCTGCGGGCAGAGTCAGGCCGACTTTCTGCTCATATGTTGGAAAGCATCAGGGGAATTGACGATACGCTTCAGTATTCGTTTGGAGAAAAGAGACTGCGGGAAATCAGTGACAAAACGAGAGTCTTATCAGAGAGGCAGGGGGGGTTAAGTAAGCTTACCGGTACCAATATGGCAATCGCAAACATGCTGATTTTGATCTCGGATATCGTCATGTTAGTTGTATGCACCATGCTTTATCAGAACGGACAGGTGGAATTTGACGGATTCCTAATCCCGATGATCGCACTCATGTCATCCTTTGGACCGGTCACGGCACTTGCCGCACTTGGTACGACTTTGCAGAGTACAGTGGCTTCCGGAGCTAGAGTTCTTGCAATCATTGATGAAGAGCCAGAGACAGAGGACATTACTGGAAAAGCACCTGTAGATTTTACGGGCGCAGAAGTAAAGAAGGTTTCTTTTGCGTATGCAGGAGAGAATGTTCTGAATGACGTTTCTATCAAGGTGCCCCCAGGAAAAATCATAGGTATCGTAGGGAAAAGCGGATGTGGTAAGTCTACGCTTTTAAAACTCCTCATGAGATTCTGGAATGTGGGTGAGGGAGACATCTCTGTATCCGGTAAAAATATCAATGAGATCAACACGGACAATCTCAGGGACATGGAAAGCTATATGACGCAGGAGACGCAGCTTTTCAAAGATACCATCGCAAATAACATTCGAATTGGAAAATTGGATGCAAGCGAAGAGGAAGTTGTAGAAGCCTGCAAAAAAGCGTCTCTTCATGACTTTATCATGACTCTTCCTAAAGGATATGAAACCGAAGTCGGAGAACTGGGAAGTACTTTGTCCGGCGGAGAACGGCAAAGAATCGGTCTTGCCAGAGCATTTCTTCATAACGCACCATTTATGCTCTTGGATGAACCTACGAGCAATCTAGATAGTTTGAACGAAGCAGTGATACTGAAATCTCTCAAAGAAGAAATAAAGGAGAAGACAGTTATTCTCGTTTCACATAGAGAATCTACCATGAGAATCGCGGATGAGACGTTGGCTATGGAAGGCGGTCGAGTTTCATGAATAAGACAGAAAAGAAGAGAGCCCGCGAGAAACAGACTGTTAGTGAAATGATCACACTCTATTGCGGGAAAAACCATGGTACAAAACAAGGAGGACTGTGCACTGAATCTACTTCCTATTCTTTGTGAAAACGATACAGCAGAAAACGGTTATATAAAATGTGAGATAGAGGAGAAGACAATATGTTCAAAACAGTTTTGAAAATTGAGGGCATGATGTGCGGAATGTGCGAGGCGCATGTGAATGATGCGATTCGGAAAGCCGTACCAGAAGCTCAGAAGGTAACCAGTTCTCATACTAAGGGTGAGAGTAGCTTTCTCTCAGAGACAGAGCCGAAATTGGACGGGCTGAAAGAAGAGATTGACAAGACTGGATACACGGTTCTTTCGGTGAATACGGAAGCTTACAACAAAAAGAAATTCCTTGGCTTGTTTTAAGCTATGGATGATATATAAAAGGGAGGAATGAAAAAATGGGTCTTTACAAAAATTTCGTAAGTCAGACTAGGAAGCCGGAAGGCGTTCTTGGGAAGATGATGGTGAACGGCATGAACGGCGGACATGCGAAGATGGCCGACTGGGGAATGTCGCATCTGACGACCATTGCACCGGAAGAGATTGTGGAGCTTGGTTGCGGCGGAGGAAGAAACGCCGGGGAACTTCTCAAAAAGTATCCGAGTTCTAAAGTTACAGCCATCGATTACTCGGAAGTATCGGTTGGCATAGCAACGGAGTATAATGCAGAGGCCATAAAGAGTGGTCGCTGCATGGTACGGCAGGGCGACGTATCCGCGCTTACGCTTCCTGAAGGGAAATATGATCTTGCAACTGCCTTTGAAACCATTTACTTCTGGCCCGGACTAGAGAAGTGTTTCGCACAGGTGGCAAAAGTGCTTAAACCAGGCGGCGTATTCATGATCGTCAACGAATCGGATGGAACCGATGAGACAAGCCTCAAGTTTGAAAAGATCATTGAAGGCATGAAATGCCACACGATCGAAGAGATTGAAGTGGCATTAAAGAGCGCTGGTTTCTCCAAAGTGAAAGCAGATCATCATAAGAGTAAGCCTTGGATCACGGTGATCGCAAAGAAGTGAGGTGTCAATACCTGATGCTAAAAAGACCGCTTTTTGTTCGGATTCTGCTTATCCTGCTGATTTTTATGGTATATCTCCTTGCAGATATGCCGCTGCTATATCTATGGAAAAAGAACGGTACTCTGATACCATCTACGCAGGCATCCTCTGATCTGCCTGGCATTTTGTTCCAAAATCTTATCATAGTGATTGTGCCAATTCTGATTTTTGTTCTCTTTCTTTTGGCGCTAAAGAATGATTTTGTTGAAGAGATGTACCTTCGAATCAAGGGCAAGTGGCAGTGGGTCGGAGTATTGGTTTTGATGGCTGGCTTAGCGGGAATCCTGATCTATCATCTCATAACGCAGGAAGACAAGCTTACCGCGATCTATTTGCTATTTTATTATATTTTCATCATTGCTTTTACGGAAGAATTCATATGCAGGGATGTGTGTACCTATTTTTTGAAGAATGAGAAGACGTTTATCAGGTTTTTCGTTCCTAACTTATTTTTTGCCGTGATGCATATTTTTAATTATTCCGGATGGGGAGCGATGACGGGGGAGTACATCATAAGTTTCATTAGGAATGACATGATCGTATTGTTTTTTGTGGGGTGTATGAATCAGGCACTAAAAGAGAAAACGGGCACTATCTGGATCCCTGTATTGCTTCATGCAGCATGGGATTTTGCCCTTGCTTATAATTAAAGAATTGGAGGAAGATCATGAAAGTAGATTACAAAAACTGGATGCCGAAGGGCATGGTATTTGGAATGGGATGTGGAGCAGTAGTGGCTCTTATACTCTATATTATATTTGGAATAGCACCCATTCTACAGGCTGGAATATTGAAAACAGTGCTCAGCGTAATATTTCTGGTGCTGACTATTTTTCTAGTTATAACTACTCTGTGGATGTATATGATGTATAGAGCATTTTCCTATAACGGAAAGCGTCAGATGTCAAAGCAGATCATTGAGGGTATTGCGGCTTACGTGAGTATCCCTGAAGGCGGGAAGGGGCTTGACATAGGATGCGGAAGCGGAGCGCTAACAATTGCCTGCGCAAAGAGAAACCCTAAGGCAGAGATGCTTGGAATCGACCGCTGGGGGAAGGAGTACGCTTCCTTTAGCAAGAATCTATGTGAAAACAATTCAAAGGCGGAAGGTGTCAGCAATACTTCTTTTATGCAGGGAGATGCTTGTAAATTGCCTTTTGAGGATGAGACATTTGATGCCGTGACCAGTAATTATGTGTACCATAACATCCCAAGTAATGACAGGCAGAGCATTCTACTTGAAACGCTGCGAACCTTGAAAAAGGGTGGGACTTTTGCAATCCATGACATTATGTCCAAGGGAAGATACGGGGATATGCAGGCATTTGCGGAAAAACTTAAGAGCATGGGCTATGCCGAAGTGAAACTCATTGACACCACAAGCGGTATGTTTATGAGCAGATTTGAGGCTCTTTGGATGGAACTGTCGGGATCCACTTTATTGGTTGGAAGAAAATAGATCAGTTTGTGCTTGACAGCTGAAATGAAAAATGATAGTATATGTGCGTTAGCGAACAATGTTAGCATAAAGCATTAGCGAACGAAGGGGACGATGAATTGCCGAGAGACAAATCATTTAGCCATATCAAGATCATGGCAGCTGCGAGAGCAGAATTCTTAGAGATGGGTTATGAAAAGGCATCGATGCGCAGCATCGGGGATCGATGTCAGATGACGGCCGCGGGAATCTACCGCCATTGCAAGGATAAGGCAGATCTGTTTGATCAGCTGGTATCGCCTGCAGTGGAAAACCTTGAAACATGGGCAAAAGCGCATGTGATGCGTTATGAAGAGCCTGTGAAGAAGGGCAGGAAGCTCGTCTGGCAGGATTCTAACATCGATATGATGCGAGAACTGGTCTATCCCAATATGGAAGACTATCATCTGCTCGTCGCCAAATCGAAAGGAAGTAAGTACGAAAACTTCTTACATGACCTGACGGAGGCGGCGCAGAATAAGCTACAGGCATATCTTGAAGAATTGAGAGCTGCTGGATACAAGGTGCCGAAGATTCCACCACAGCAGATCCACTTGTTACTGACAGCTTATGTTACGGCTTTGTTTGAGCCGGTGGTTCATAATTACTCCTGTGAGGAGGCAACGAATGCATTGACTACACTCGAGAAATTCTTTTTGCCTGGTTGGAAATTATTGATGGGAATTTAGAAGCTCTCTGAAGGTAAGACGAATTAAAAACTATATATGAGGAAAAACACTCACCGTCTGGTCCTATATAGGATCAGGCGGTGAGCCCGTTTCAGGGGTAAGTTAACAAAAGAATAGAAGCGTTAGCGTAAATTGCAAGCAGGAAAGATATTGAAGAAAGGAACAATAAAAATGAACGAAGAAATGTCAAAAGAAGAAAAGAAGTGGTTTGGGACACTATTGTCCTACGCAAAGGGCAGTGGCGGAAGGCTGGGAGTATCGGTGGTGTTCTCAATGATCAGTCTGTTATCGGGAATCATTCCGTATTATTGCGTATATCGAATCTTGGATCAG
>SVFO01000053.1 GCA_015056795.1 Lachnospiraceae bacterium | reverse complement strand
TGGTGTGCTACCCGTCAAGAGGACAGTGAAAAATTAAAAATCTTTGTGCCGCCAGTCGCGTAAACGGCTGGCGGTATTCTTATGCCGCCGCACGATAGCTCTCATGGTATTCAACCGGAGTCATTAGGTGAAGATTCCTCTGGATCCGTTCAGTGTTGTAGTATCGAAGATATGATTCTATCGCGTTAACCAAATCCGCCTTTGAAGCGAAGCGCTTTCCGTAGTACATCTCGCGCTTCAGAATGCCCCAGAAACCTTCCATGGGTCCGTTGTCGATACAGTGAGCCACCCGGGACATGCTCTGCTTCATGTGATGTTTCTTAAGCCTTGTGTAGAACGGTCTGCTTGTGTATTGAAAACCTCTGTCACTGTGGAACAATGGATGCGCATCCGGTTCAAGTGCAACTGCTTCGTCAAATGTGTTCATGACCAGTGGATTGTCGTTATGATCACCAATCTTGAAAGCCACGATTCTTCGGTCATAAAGGTCCAGTATGGCGCTTAAGTATAGCTTGCGGACTTCAACTCCGACGTAATACTTGAACTCCGTCACGTCCGTCAGCCACTTTTCATTCGGGGCTTCGGCGTGAAAATCCCGGTTCAGATAGTTTCTGGCTACGTGTTCCGGATCAGTGTCGTTCCTGGTGCAGCCCTTCGGTTTCCACCTAATTGCAGACTGGATGCGTTCCTTGCGACAGATGCGAAGGACCCGCTTGTCATTAACGGCGATGCCATGCTTTTTGTCCAGTTCATCCCTGATGCGACGATATCCCATGTCCGGATGCTTCTCGTGAATGTCCGTGATCTTCTCGGCAATCTCTCCGTTGTACCTCTCACTGTAACTGACGGGATTCCTCAACCAGCGATAGTAAGCGCCTCGTGAAAGGTGCAGGCATCGACAGAGCTTTTGCACGGAGTAGTGTTTTTCCTCAGACAGTTCTTTGATCGCCTGATATTTGTAAACATGCCGAGTCAGAGACAGCGATCTTTCATCTCTAACTCCCTGACTTTTTTTAACAGGTCATTCTCCATCTGAAGATCCCGGTTCTTTCGCTCCAATTCAGCGATTTTATTCCTCATCTCTTCTTCGGGCGTTCTGGAAGGCTGCGTGCCGGCCCGCCGTCCGCGTCGGTCTTCCAGGCCTGCAGATCCCATCTTTTCATAACGCAGCACCCAGTTGCGAACCTGTTGATAGGAGCAGTCGTGCTTCACTGCCGTTTCACCATAGTTCTTATCATTGGCAAGGCAATCCTCTACAATTTCGAGGCGTTCCTCCGGTGTCGTCTGTCTGGCTTTTCTCATGTAGCTACCTCCTCCGCTTGTGCGTGATTGGATCTCTCCATGAGTATTATACTCCTTTATCCAGTCAGTGAGTTGTCTTTTTGAGCGCAGGCCAAACCGTTCTGCAACCTGTCGTTGTGATTCGCCTCCATTCAGATATGCAGTGACCGCAGCCATTTTCAACTCCTTCGGATAGCTTTTGTTGTGTTGTTGTTCCAGTAATCCGGCAGGACCTTCATTACGGTAAATGCTTACCCAGTCAGCAAATGATCTTTCACTTGCTAAGCCCGCCCTTCTCGCAGCTTCACTTACCCCGATTTCATTTTTCAAGTACCGTTCAACAAGTTCCACCTTTAATGCAGGTTTAATCATACTTTTTCTTGACATAGAAATACCCCCAAGTAGGTTTTATATTTCAATGTCCTACTTAGGGGTAGCATATCACGTGTCTTGGGTTTTTTATTTGTTTCATTTGATTCAATTCTATTCGTTGTTGTCAGTTCAGTGCGTAGTAGAGGCCCTTCATGGCCATCAGTTCTTCGTGGCTGCCCTGCTCCGCAATGCCCTTGTTGGAAATGTAGAGGATGCGGTCAGCGCTGCGAATTCTAATATTTTATTTAGCCAAAATTTAAATTTCTGGTCGAATATGGCTGAATAAGTTGACGCCTAATGTTGCACAAAGGAAATAATAAGAACTCTCCTTTGATGCTGGAAAAAAATGACATTGTTCTAGGAAATGGTCGACCAACAGGTGAACTTTGAAAATCGATGCTCCAAACCTCCTTATTCTATTGGTTTCTTAGTCTGATTCTAGCCTTCAAGTCCGGCTGCCAGCACTGATACTGTTTTTCGAAAAGCCTGAGAATTCGCAGTTCTTGGGCTTTTTACTTTTTAAATTATTTTACATTTTTTGGTGTACCAAAGGTGTATATTATGAGATGAACCATCACCCTGTTTTTGTGTTTCATGTAATGGTTGTTCCGTATGGTAAGATAAGGTATAATAATTGTATGAGTTGTTATGGTAACGCAGATAGGGATGGCGCACGAATTTGGAGGTCGCTATGAAGGATATTAAAAAGGATCCGTTTGAGGAATATATAAAGAATCTTCCACCGACCCGCAGGGAGTTGGGAGAGGCCTGGTCAGCGGCCATTGGTCTGCAGGATGTGGATGGCCTGAAGCCTTCCGAATATTTGTATGAGACCGCAAAAAAGAATATAAACGGTGAGATCACCATCGATGAAGTTGATAAGCTGATCAATTCCTACTATGAGACAAAGGAAGGCAGAGCGGAGCACGGAACCGAGGAAGCGGACAAGGTTTCTGCGAGGATCGCGAGACTGCTTTCCGACAAGGCATTTGTGTTTTCTCCGACACAATATATCAGCATTCACAAAGAATTGTTTAAGGGGATTTATTCCCATGCTGGAAAGATACGGGACTACAACATTACAAAAAAAGAGTGGGTGTTGGATGGAGATACGGTTGCCTACGGTAGTGCTTTGAATCTGAGGGAAACTCTTGACTACGATTTTTCGCAGGAGAGGACATTTAAGTACAGAGGACTAACGATGACTGAGACCATCCGGCATCTGGCTTTGTTTGTATCAAGGCTATGGCAGATCCATATATTCGGTGAGGGTAATACGCGCACCACGGCGGTATTCTTTATCAAATATTTGAGACATCTTGGATTTGAGGCCGATAATGATCAATTTGCTGAGCATTCATGGTATTTTCGGAATGCACTGGTTCGGGCAAATTACAACAATATCAAAAAAGGTATTTACGAAACTACGGAATATGTTGAGAAGTTTCTTCGCAACCTGCTTTTGGGTGAGAAGAATGCGCTCCATAATCGGGAGATGCACGTGGGCGACAAGTTTGTGATAGGTGATGACCCGATAAATGAGGCGAAACATGACCCGATAAAACCAGATGAGCGGGAAACAAAGATCATGGTATTGTTGCAGTCGGAGCCGGGAATCACGCGAGCCAAGATGGCGGAAGCCCTTGGATGCTCGGAATCTACGGTTAAGAGATCGATACAGGCGATGATCTCAAAAAACATGATCCGCCGTATAGGTTCAAATAAGAAGGGTGAGTGGATCATTGTGGAATGACCCGATAAATCATAATGAAAAAAGATGAATTTTTCGGTTTTACATACTATCGGGTGGGAAAAATTATCTTACAGGATAATTGACGAGGTGGGGGGTGCGGACAAAAACCTGGACATCTTAGGCACCCAAAATGATTATGCCTAAAGGAAGAGTTTACACCAAGGAGCAGATTGCTGCCGCACTCCAATTGTATGGCAAGTATAAGTCTATGCCAAAAGTTATTGAGTTACTGGGATATCCCGCGTTGGGCACATTGTGCGAGTGGATACGGTCATATCCCGAATTAGTTACGCCTCCCAAACAACGATCCTGCAGGCAGGCATCGCTGGAATTGAAAAAAGAGGCAATTCGTCGTTGCATTAATGGTGGAGAGAGTTTAAGATCAGTATCAAAAGATATCGGATACAGTTCCGTTGCCATATGGAAATGGATACGCAAGTATTCCGAGGAAGGGGCAGTTTCTCTTATGAATCGTACTGACAAAAACATCCCCGTCGATCCCAATGACATCAGATCTGCCGAAGACATCGAGGCATTAAAGGCCCAGATGATTGACATGCAGATGGAGATCGACATTCTTAAGGAGACCATTAATGTATTAAAAAAAGACCCAGGCGTCAATCAGGAAGCTCTCAGCAACCGGGAGAAGGCAGTGATCATTGACGCCCTGAAAAACAAGTACTCACTGCCAAGGCTCTGCCGCAGGCTGCACATCTCGCGGAGCAGTTATTATTATCAGGAAAAGGCCATGCGCGTCGAAGACAAGTACCGCAGCCTTCGTGAGCGCGTTGCCTGGCTCTTTCACGAGAATTATGATGCGTTCGGCTATCGCAGAATACAGATGCTCCTGAGGCGCGAAGGACGCGTCATTTCCGAGAAGGTTATACGGCGCATCATGAAGCAGGAAGGACTGACCGTGCGAAGCCCTCGCCGGAGAAAATACAGTTCCTACAAAGGCGAAATCGGTCCAGCACCGGACAACCTCATAGACAGGAATTTCCATGCCGACAAGCCCAATCAAAAGTGGCTTACCGACATCACCGAGTTTACCATAAAGGCAGGCAAGGTATATCTTTCTCCAATCATAGACTGCATGGACGGAATGCCCGTAAGCTGGACGCTGGGAACATCTCCTGACGCAGCCCTCGTAAACACCATGCTTAAGAACGCCATTTCCCTGCTTAAGCCAGATGAGCATCCCATAATTCACAGTGACCGGGGATGTCATTACCGTTGGCCGGAATGGCTTAATATCATTAAGGAATCCGGTCTTACCAGATCCATGTCCAGTAAAGGGTGCTCGCCGGACAACTCTGCCTGTGAAGGTTTCTTCGGACATTTAAAGAACGAGATGTTCTACGGACGCAATTGGGACAAGCATACCACCGAAGAATTCATACAGGCTGTGAATGCATACATAAACTGGTACCGTACCAGTCGAATCAAATCAACACTCGGAGGGCTTAGCCCTCTGGAATACAGAAGGAGGATGGGTGTAGGTGTCTAAAAAAATGTCCGCACCCCCGGTGTATCTAAAATGATAATTCGAAAATATGAGGAAAAAGACCTCCAGCAGATGATAGACATCTGGAATGAGATTGTTGAAGCTGGAATAGCTTTTCCGCAGGAAGACTTTCTTGATCCTGTGTCAGGGAAAAAATTCTTTGAATCACAGAGCTATACCGGTGTAGCAGATGATGATGGTCAGATAGTAGGCTTATATATATTGCATCCGAATAATATTGGTAGATGTGGGCATATATGTAATGCGAGCTATGCGGTAAATTCTAAGTGTAGAGGGTTGCATATTGGAGAGAAGCTGGTAATAGATTGTCTATCCAAAGGTAAAGAACTTGGCTTTCGGGTATTGCAGTTTAATGCTGTAGTTGAGAGCAATGTGCATGCGAGACATTTATATGAGCGATTAGGCTTTGTGCAGTTGGGAACGATACCGGGTGGATTCAGAATGAAAGACGGGTATTACGAGAATATCTGTCCGTACTATCATACCCTTTAACTTTCAGAATTGAACTAAGATAAGGCACTATAGAGTTGTTAGCGTCGGTTGGAAAAGATGATTTACGGAAGTATCGGCATATATTTGCGATACTTCCGTAGTTTTTTGTGGGCTGGTCTACTTGGGATCCGGGAAATTACGGAAGTAAACGCCGTTTTTGACAAAAGTACCGTAAATCCGGTATTTTCTAAGCTGGACCACATTAATATAAAAATGTCTTTTGATGTTAAAGAGCACTTGTAAAAGATTGCTTCAACTGCGCAAGAAATCTTTCGGCAATAGGAGTGAACGCCTGATAACGATTCCAAGCAATATAGAGTTTGGTTTCTGCTTTTGGAGTGAGTGGACGGAAAACAAGACCGCTATTTTCAGAAGTATCGATTAGATGTTTGAATGTAAGCAGATACCCCAGACCTTCTTTTGCAAAAATCGATCCATTATAGGACAGACGGAATGATCCTTCCAATTTCATTTCGGAAAATGATGCTCCGGCCCATTCTTTAATCTCATTATCCCATGCCTGTTCGGAACAGAAGAGAGGCAACCCAACAAGATCTTTTGCGCGGATCATCTTCTTTTTTGCGAGAGGATTATCCGCCGGCATCACAAGCCCCCACCTGTCACTCTCCGGGAATTCGATGTATTCATATTTACGGCTGTCCGGGTATTCCGCAAGGACAAGAAAATCCAGCAGTCCTTTGTCGAGTTTGTCTGCAATCTGTTCCGTGTCGCCGCTTGTGATGTGGTAACGCAGGTTGGGATAGTGTGTCTTAAACTCTTTTATAACTCTCGCAAGATATTTAATCTGATAGGATTCTGCAAGACCGAGATAAAGTTCACCTCCGGTGACGTCATCAAGGGATACGAATTCCTGCTCAATCTTGTCGGCCATACTGATCAGGTCTTCCGCACGGTTTCTTAAGAGTACGCCTTCATCCGTCAGGCGGATGCTGAAGCTGTGACGGGTAAAGAGCTTCTTTCCCAGTTCATCTTCAAGGGATTTCAGCTGCTTTGAAAGCGTTGGCTGTGTTACGTGCAGGACTTCAGCGGCACGAGTCATATTCTCTTCCCTTGCAACGGCAAGGAAGTATCTAAGGGTTCTTATTTCCATGAGGATCATCCTTTCATACTATCGTTGATATTCCTAAAAGGCATATCACGATATTCATTATAACCATTAGCGAGGATTCGTTCAAGCGTTTATGATAGGAACTGTAAAGAAAAGAATCTATGCAGGATGCGAGGAATACCATGGATCTGAAACGATTGAAGCAAAACCTGTCCGATGCGGGTTGCTGCAAAAAAACAACTGAGGATGTCATAAGGATGTGTGAATCCGGAAACATGGCAGGTGCCCTGCAAATGATGAGGAAAGACCGGTGCAGGCTGATGGATGAGCTGCACGAGAGCGGAAGGAAGGTCGATTGCCTGGATTTTCTGATCCGTACCACGGAAAAGGAAATGAAGCAGGCAGACCGGTAGAATTGGAGGAAATCACGATGATAAAGAAAGAGGAACTGAATCTTACACAGGAATGGGATAAGACTTTCCCGAAGAGCGATAAGGTGGATCACGGCAAGGTGACTTTTGTGAATCGTTACGGAATCACGCTGGCGGCTGACATGTATGTTCCCAAGAATGCTGAAGGAAAGCTTCCGGCAATAGCAGTATCCGGGCCCTTTGGAGCGGTAAAGGAACAGAGTTCTGGCCTGTACGCACAGACTATGGCTGAGAGAGGATTTCTGACTATAGCTTTTGATCCGTCCTTTACGGGTGAGAGTGGAGGATTTCCGAGATATATGGCTTCACCGGATATCAATACGGAGGATTTTATGGCGGCGGTAGATTTTCTCTCCCTGAATGAAAAGGTGGATCCTGACAGAATAGGTATTCTCGGAATCTGTGGATGGGGCGGAATGGCAATCAATACCGCGGCACTTGATACCAGGATCAAGGCTACCGTAGCATCTACCATGTATGACATGACAAGAGTAGGGGCAAAGGGCTACTTTGATTCAGAAGACAGTGAGGAAGCACGCTATAAGCAAAGGGCGGCCATGTGCGCACAGAGACTTGAAGACTTAAAAGCCGGTGAATACAAACGTGCAGGCGGTGTTGTGGATCCTCTCCCTGAAGATGCACCGTTCTTTGTGAAGGATTACTATGACTATTACAAGACAGACCGCGGATATCATGCAAGAAGCCTAAATTCCAACGATGGCTGGAACGTGATCGGATGTGAGTCGTTCATAAATCAGCCAATCCTTAAATACAGTAACGAGATCAGAAGTGCAGTTTTGCTGATCCATGGGGAGAAGGCACATTCCTGCTATTTTTCAAAGGATGCATATGCTGACATGATAAAAGATAGCAAATATACAGATAACAAGGAACTTCTTATCATTCCTGACGCAGTACATACAGATCTCTATGACGGCGGCGATAAAGACTATATTCCTTTTGACAAGCTCCAGAGTTTTTATGAGCAGTATCTGCAGTAAGCGGGCTTCAGGGCTGGGTGGACTGCTTTGAAAAGGCAGAGTTTGCCGGATCACTGTTCTGCGGCGGAATCTCAGATCCGGGAGAGGCAGACGGAAAGGATACAGAGAAAGATGAAGCATATCAGTTTGGAAGGGCTCTGGAATAAGGGAAGAAAAATAGGCGTCATCTTATTCGTATTAGTGATGCTGGTGTCTGTGACTGCGTGCGGACAGACTGAGACTACGAAGGAATCACAGGCTGGATCACAGGAAACAGAACCTGTTACATTAACTGCCTCAGAGGATGCGGAAACTGTAAATGAAGCCGGCGAAATGACGACAGAATCTGAGGTCAGTGAAAAAGAGATAGTTCAGGACAATGAATCGGAGCAGGAGACAGATACGATGATTTTGAAGATAAATGGAGAAACAGTTTCCGTTGAGTGGGAAGATAATGAATCAGTGGAAGCACTTATGGATCTTGTTTCGAAAGAACCGCTGTCTATCCGGATGTCCATGTACGGGGGGTTTGAACAGGTCGGCTCTATAGGAACGAGCCTTCCGCGAAACGATGTACAGACCACGACAGAAGCCGGAGACATAGTCCTGTATTCGGGTGACCGGATCGTTATTTTCTATGGTTCTAATTCCTGGTCTTATACTCGTATTGGACATATAACAGATAAGAATGTAGATGAACTTGCTGAAATGCTTGGAAAAGAAGATGTGACGATTTCAGTCGATAGTGAATAGTTGAAATAAAGGGAAGTAAATACACCGTTAGGTTAAGCACGGAGAAGCACGCATACAACGACACGGTTCGTCTTTTGGGGAAACTCATGGAAATGGGCATCCCGATGCCTCGGGTATTGTATTGCATTGATTTTATGGGTGAGAGAGGAACGAAATATAAAGATAAAGTGGTCGAAGTAAATCCACAAATCATAGACAGATTGAATAGCATTTATGATCAGCTTTGGAACGAGTGGTTGATACAATAGATTTCGGGTTAACTTCCTAACAATTTGTATATGCGAAATATTTAGAAAAGTTTAAGGTTTATTTTAGTTGGACGTCTTATCATGTAAACATAGAAACATGATAAGGAGGTACAAACCATGAAGAATAAATCGATGAATAGAATGCTGATGACGGCTGCAACGATTGCCATTTGCTTAAGCCTTACGGCCTGTGGGCAGACGGGAAGCAGCAATGCAGAAAATAGCAATACGGAAACGATACAGAGCGTTGAGATGAGTGACGCCAACACTGAAACAAGTAATGACGGAAGCGAAGAGGTGACGGATGGGCAGAAAACAAGTGACGGTGAGTTTCAGCCAGGTAACGGGCAAACTCCACCGGACAAGCCGGACGGCGAAATGCCAGGAGATGCGCCTGACGGAGGCCAGGGTGGAGGCCTTGGAGGAGGTTTCGGGGGCGGAGGAAGCAGCGCTGACATAACATATTCCGGCATGACGAAGATTACTTCCAGTGAAGCACAGGCTTCTCAAACCTACGTAAGCACCACGGCGGATGAAAGCGCCCTTCTGATTAGCACTTCCGATGCAGTTATGATTTCGGATCCCACCGTTACGAAGACTGGTAATTCGGACGGAGGAGACAATTGTAATTTCTACGGACTGAACGCGGCAGTGTTGGTAAAGGATGGCTCAACGACTACCATTACCGGAGGGACCATAACTTCTGACGCGGACGGAGCGAATGGCGTTTTCTCCTACGGCGGCAACGGTGGACAGAATGGTGCTGCGGGTGACGGCACGACGGTCATCATTTCCGATACCGTGATCACGACGACGGGCGATGGCTCTGGAGGCATCATGACGACGGGTGGCGGCGTGACGAAGGCCAGCAACCTGACGGTGACCACTAGCGGCAGATCCTCGGCGGCAATTCGAACGGACCGCGGCGGAGGTACCGTAACCGTGGACGGCGGGACTTATACGACGAACGGGCTGGGATCCCCCGCAATTTATTCCACGGCTGAAATCTCCGTATCGAACGCGACACTTATTTCCAACCTCTCCGAGGGCGTTTGCATCGAGGGTAAGAATTCCATCACCCTGACGGACTGTGACCTCATCGCGAATAACACGAAGTGCAACGGGAACGCGACCTTCCTTGACACCATCATGATCTACCAGTCCATGTCCGGGGACGCGGACAGCGGAACCTCCTCCTTTACGATGACGGGAGGGACGCTCACTAGCAAGAACGGGCATGTATTTCATGTCACTAACACCAACGCGGTGATCAACTTAAATGGAGTTAAGATCATTAACGAAGACGCGGCGGAAGTTCTTCTCTCCGTGTGTGATGACGGATGGAGCGGCGCTTCCAACGTGGCGACGCTGAATGCTTCAGGGCAGGAGCTTTCCGGAAGCATCCTGGTGGGAGACGATTCCACCCTGACTTTGAACCTGACGAATGGATCAGGCTTTATCGGATCCATCACGGGCACGATCGCTAATGCTAGCGGAAAGAGCATTTCAACGGAAACGGGAACGGTGAGCATAACTCTTGATGAAAGCAGCTCATGGACCCTGACGGCCGACAGTTATGTCACCTCCTTTAACGGTGACATGACGAACATAAACTTGAACGGTTATACGCTGTACGTAAACGGAGTAGCATACAAGTAGAATGGTTGCCTGACGTGAGGGCACTTGTTTGGATGAACGACAATAATCCAGACAGGTGCCCTTTTTATCCCAAGGATGCAGATAATCAAATTGACCAAAGTTTTCGGCTCTGGTATAATTTGGGGAAAGATTTTTGAGGGATGGCAATAGCCTTGAATTTCGGGTTAACTTGCAGTTGGGAGTTTGGAAATGGCTTACATGTGTAAGATTGCCTCAATGGAGGAGATGGAAAGAAAATGGATCTTCAGATTTATCGGCATTTTGGATTTGTTCATTATGTCAAACAAGGACGGGAAATATATCCGGATGGGACAGAGATTGATGTCAGGTATTATGCAAAAACCTTAGGGAAAAGAAAAAATGAATGAAAATGATTATTCCAAAATCCTTATTGAAACGAAGGATTTGATAATGAAAAAGGGCGAGTTTAATGACTGGAAGCCTTTGTATCGGAATATTTGGAGCAGGGATGAGTCTGCCAAGTACATGCTATGGAAGGTTACGAAATCCGAGGAAGAGGCGAAGACGCGGATGACACGCACTTTGGATTATCAGCAAAAGGAAAAGTATGCACTTCAGGTTTATCTAAAAGTTGGCATGGAGCCGATAGGATTCGCTGCCATGCGAGAACGGGAACCAATGATATACGAAGAAATGGGGATTGCCATTGGCCCGGAGTTTGTAGGTAAGGGATATGGCAAACAAATTCTGAACGCTCTTTGTATGGAAGCACAAGCGCAAGGAGCAAAAGAATTTTGGGCAAGCTATCGGGAAAAGAATCTTGCGTCGAAAGGTTTGCTTAACGCATGTGGATTTGAAATTGATTACATGTCGGAAGAAAAAACTGACCCGAGAAATGGAGAGATTTATTTTGTGGTAAACATAAAAAAGGTCTTGAAGTGAGAAACGCTGGGGTTGCGTTCTAATTTAGGTTTATCGTACAATTCATGAAGTTTCAATGAGAGGTGTGATGATGAAATTGGTTTTAAATGGCGGAGGAGTAGGAAAGGCCGTAGAATCCGCAAGAAAACTGTTAAATGGCATCATTGATCATAACAAAAAGATTCTGTATGTTCCCTTTGCATGGCCTGATCCTACATTTAGCGGTTGCCTGGAATTCATGACGGATGAATTGTCAGACATTGATAAAGCTGGAATTGATATGGTTAAAACACCAGAAGAATTAATGGGCAAAGACTTTTGTGAGTATGCTTGCTTATACATTGGCGGAGGGAATACTTATAAGCTTTTAGACTGTTTGAAGAAAAGCGATGCTTTCGAAAAAATAAGACGATACCTTTTGGAAGATGACGGAATCGTGTATGGTGGTTCCGCAGGAGCAATCATATTTGGCAAGGATTTGGACTCCTGCAATACGGATGATGAAAATAATGTGGGATTGGTGGATCATACGGGTTTCAATATGATCAATGGATATTCCTTGCTATGTCATTATACAAGCAGGGAACCTGAAAGGACGGAATTAAGCAGGAGCCATTTACTGGAATTATCCAAAGAAAAACCTGTATTTGCAATACCGGAAGAGGATACGATCTACGTGGATGATGACATGATAAAATTCGTTGGTCCCAGATTGTATTCTGAGTTTGTCAATGGGACTGAGAAGATGAAGTATTGTGATGACGCAATTGTATTAGTCCCTTATGTGGATGAAGATTATGAGTTTGTGTATGAAGTAAAGAAAAACGCTTACAAAAAATATGTCGAAGGATGCTGGGGAGAATGGATCGAAGAAGATCAAAGAACATATTTTGAAAAGTTCATCAGAGCCGTTAGGAATAATGCATTTATCATCATGAATGGAACCGAGAAAATAGGCTTTTATAATGGCGAAGTTACAGAGAGTGGGAACTATGAAATTGGGAATATATGCATTATTCCAGAATATCAAGGAAAAGGCATTGGAACGAAAATATTGAAAGAAAAACTGGAAGAAAACAAAGGCCGAGACATTGAAATTCAGTATTTTAAGCAAAACCCCGTTGGAACATTATACGAGAGATTGGGTTTTGTTCCCAATGGGGATACACGGTATCATTATCAAATGATCAAGTATGGGAAAAAAGAAGAATCGTGAGGAAAATGCATGGGATACGAGACAAAAGCGAGAGAAAATCACAGAAACGGAAACAATTGTTCAGCCAGTCTTTTTAGGACGTTTGCCGATCAGCTAGGTATGTCAGAAGAAGAATTTGAACAGCGTTTTCTTGAACAAAATGGGGACAATAAATGTGCCAGCTTAATCATGAAAAGACGCCTGCAAGGGAAAAACTGTAATGACTTAGTGGGAGAAACGGCGAGCATCATAGAATCGTTATTGTGATATTTTTATTATTTTTCGGTTTATCGCACTGTTGACAATCTGTTCATGGAGTTGAAGATATGATACCAATATGTGAAGCTTTGGAAAATGCGGCAAGAATCGGTGGAAAGACGGGATTAAACTGCATTGCGGGGTTAATTGACACTAACGACGTAGACCGAATTGTCGCTAAAAGTTCTCCCGCCGGACCACTTGCCGGAGTTCCGGTGCTGGTAAAGGATAATATCGATGTTGAGGGCTTCCCAACTACTGCGGGAAGTCTTGTGTTAGAGGATAATTTTTCCGTTAATGATGCACGGGTCATCCGCAATCTCCGGAGAAATGGAGCTGTGATAATTGGAAAGACGAACTTGACTGAGTTTGCCAATTACGTTTCACCTCTGATGCCGTGTGGTTACAGCTCACGTGGCGGGCAGGTGATACATGCCGTGAACAAGGAACTTAATCCGCTCGGATCCTCAACCGGCTCGGCTGTCGCTGTTGCAGCCGGCATTGTTCCGATGGCTGTCGGAACGGATACCTGCCATTCCATAACAGCATGCGCTTGGGGAAACGGCATCTGTGGTCTAAAGCCTCCGGCAGGTGTTTTGTCGCAGGAAGGAATCTTACCGATTTCGAGAACCCTCGACAGTGCCGGTGCCATGGCCATGAACATGACCGATACGCTCCGGTTATACTCTGCAATGCGGGATGAGCCGCTTCCTGAAATCAGACCTAAAACGCCGGCGGATCTTCGCATTGCCGTGAATGTTTTCCAAGCTGACGTGAATGACGACGAGAAAAAGACATTTCTAGACGAACTGATTCGTTTTCTGAAAGCAAAAGGTGCGCGGATGAGAGAGGTCAATGAACCGTTTGCGCCACAGGTTGCTACCATCATGAAATGGGAGTTTAGACCTTCGCTTGAGGAGTATTTGAAGAAGAGTGCAGCGAGTCTTAAGACGCTCGAGGAGATTGTGGCATATTACGAAGCCAATCCCGAAACGATGATGAAGTACGGAGACGGTTTCCTCCGCGGGGCTCTTGATGAAACAGTGGATGGCTCCTTAACCGGGACAGAATATCTTGAGGCAATGGAGGCGAGAAAGAAAGCCATCCGGGAAATTCAAGGCGAGATTTCCGAATACGATGCGGTTCTGATGACCGGGCCGACCAGTATCATGCATTTCTGCGGTCTTCCGACTGTTACGGTCGCATTTGACAGAAAGGATACAAACGGTGTGAGGCAGACGGTTATCCTTTACGGAAAGGATGAGTGTCGTCTTTATGCAGCGGCACTTGCGATAGAGGAACTGGTAAATCGGCATACAAGTTTGTAGTTATAAATATTTAAATATATCTGAGAAAGACAAATCTCGATTTGTGGAGGTAGATTAGTTATGACGTGTCCATATTGCAATAATGAGATGGAACAGGGAATCATCCAGAGTCCTCATGAGTTGAACTGGAAAGGAGGAACCCAAAGACCATTACTGGGGAGGGCGGAATTCCATGAAGGATCGGTTGTCCTTTCCGAACTATCATTTATGAAAGGCTCTGCTGTAGTGGCATTCCTATGTCGAGAATGTAAAAAAGTGATTATTGATTATTCCGATGAAAAAGCCGACTTAAATAAACGATAAATTTCGGTTTACTTACTATCGGGTGGGAAAAATTATCTTTGAATATAAATGAGAACAATAAATCTTGCTAATGTTTGTCAAGTATATTTTTAAGTTTTTTTGTACTTTGAGAACAGAAAAAAGTGTAACCTTAACA
>SVFO01000052.1 GCA_015056795.1 Lachnospiraceae bacterium | reverse complement strand
AGCCAAACCAGTGCCCACGCCTCTTAAATAATACTTCATTAATAGTTTTTTATCCTTTTGCATGTTTCCTGCCTCGCCTTATCTCTTCTCATTGTCCTTGGATACCATGGGAGCAATCTTTACGCTTCCTGCTCCGTAGGAAACCTCCACTGGACGCAAGGCATGAATCTTTTCAATGCTTTCGCGCATGGTTTTGGCTGCCTTTCCAGCTGCCGTCACCGTATTCTTCAGGCTAGCATGCTCATCCTTTACTGCCTGATGCAAAAGTACTATTTCCTCCTCCTCTTTTTTCAGCTCCCGCATCACCGTGTCTGATAAGCCCGTCAATTCAAACATCTTCTCATTGGTCAGATCACTCAGCTTTGCTGAAGCATCGTCATAAGCATAGGTGACATATTGGGTAGCCATGGCATTCAAGGGCTCCCTCATGGCCTCCGTCTCCTTCTCCATCATCTCATGAACCTCTTGTCTTGCCAGCTCCTGATTGATTCCGCTTCCCTCCTGCTTCTTTTCGGGGAGTAAAAAGCTTACGATAAAGCATACGGCGCTGACCACCAAAAGCACAATTTCCATAATTACAATACTGTCCATTTTTCTTCTGCTCCTTTGTACTGGATCTTATACCTTAAACAAAATGCCCATGTAGCTGCCCATCTTAGAACGCATCTTCTGCAATGCCCTCGTATGCAGCTGTGAGACTCGTGAGACGGATACGTCAAGCACGTTGCTAATCTCTTTTAACGTCAGTTCTTCAAAATAGTAAAGCGTAATAACCTTCTGTTCCTTCTCTGAAAGGAGCTCAATGGCCTCGCTCAACGCCTTTGTGAGCTCCTTCTTTTCAAGACTCTCCTCAGGTCCTTCGAAACGCGCCGTGGTCCCCTGCGCGCCATCTGAGCTGACGTCGCTTCCCTGCTCCATGTATTCATTCAGGGAGACCAGGCCAGTCACCTTCATCTGCGACTGCCATTCTAAGTACTCTTCCAAGCTGATTCCAAGCGCTTCCGCCATTTCCTCGTCCGTAGCTGCACGCCCCCTCGCCTGCTCCAGCGCCTTCTCCACCATGCTAATCTTCTTCTGTCTTTGTCTCACGGTTCTCGGGATCCAATCCATCTTGCGGATGTGATCCAGGATTGCCCCGCGAATCCGAAGACTCGCATAGGTTTCAAACTTGACGTCCCCTTGGTAATCAAATTTATCAATGGCATCAATCAAACCAAAAATCCCGTAGCTGACCAAATCGTCATACTCCACATTATAGCCCAAATACATGGAGAGGCGTCCAGCCACCAACTTTACCAGCTGCGCATACTCCAAAATGATCTTTTCTCGGAGCTTTGGAGATTTTGTGGCATCATATTCATCTAATAGTTTTTTTCTTTCCGCATCATCCATGAAAACACACCTGCGTTTCTTATGTCTCGCGTCAAATAATCTGTAGTTCTCTTCCCACGGCCTTTATGTGGTATTCTCCCGTTTCCGGATAAAAGGTTACGGTTCTTCCGTAGTTTTCCCGCGTGCTCTCTGCAAGCACCGGAATGCGAAGCTCCTGCAGGATCTTCTTACAGGCATCCACGTTGCGATCTCCGATCATGCCCCAGTCGCTCTTGCTGGATACGGTGAACATGGTCGCTCCGCCTGCAAGCTTTGCCGTAAGCCTCGTTTTTCTTGCTCCCCTGGCCTCCATCTGGCGAATCAGCTCTGCAATGCCCGTATCCGCATATTTTGCTGGATTCGTACAGCCTCCGCGAAACGCCGTGGAATCTGGCAACATGACATGCGCCATGCCTCCGATCTTTGTCACGGGGTCTCTGAGTGCAACGGCGACGCAGGAGCCAAGTCCCATGGTGATCAGGCCATCCGGGGAGGAGACGACTTTTATGTCCGCCATTCCCACTTTGATAATCTCACTCATTGATCAAGTTTCCTCCATCAATCCGTCCACGGGAAGCCCCAGTGAACCGATGATTTTTATGTAAGAATCTATGTCTGGTATTAAAATAAAATATCCATTTACTTCTATTTCATCGTAAAACTGTGTCTGAATCAGTAAAAGCTTGTCTCCCAGCTTTCCAAACTCAATGGCGGGAACGCTCAGGATGGCACCCGCCATGTCAATGGTCATTTCTGGCGGGGAGGAAACGACTTTCATATTGGTAAAGGCGGCCAGTGCGTTTAAGTAGGCTCCCGTAATGATGTTGCCAACCTCCTGCAGTGCAGAAGCCTCCATCTCCGAGAACTCGTCTCCCACGGCCCCCATGCCCATGATCTTTGAAATCAAGTGCTTCGCAGAATTCTTCTCAATCATGAACATCATCATTCCGCTTACGTCTCCGTCAACGCCAAACAGAACACAAGCCATAATCTGCTCCTCGCCGCCCATGAGGGTTCCGACGTCCTGAAAATCCAGGAGGCATACCTTCGGAACTCTCATGTCAATCTTGCACTGAAGCATCTGAGACAAGGCCGTCATGGCATTTCCGGCTCCGATGTTGCCGATTTCCTTTAGCACGTCACAATATACGTCCGTAATTTTCTTCAAATTGACATTGCCCATACTTTTCTCCCGTCCAAAGCACAAGTCATTTAGGCGTTATCCTCTAAGGTAACTACGCTAAGATCCAACAGAGAAATAATATCCCCATTCTCCCGTTTCCCAACGCCAGACACAAAGGCCTTTCCTTCCAGCTTTAAGTCGTCCACCTTATCCACCTGTTCGCTTTCCAAGGTGACAACCTCCTTCACCTCATCCACGATCACGCCAAGGTTTCCTTCCTGCTGTGTCCGAAGGACGATAATTCTCGTCTTCTTTTCATACACATCCTTTTCCAAACCCATCTTGATGCGAAGGCTCATCACGGGCAAAACCTCACCGCGAAGGTTGATGATTCCCGTAAGATACTTCGGCATCTTCGGAACTCTCGTGATTCGTTGCATTCTTACGATGTTTTCGACAAAACGGACGTCAATGCCATATTGCTCACTGCCAAGGCGAATGACGATAAACTGATTAATTCCCGCTTGGTCTTGTTTTTTCTCCCCTGCAGTATCCATCCTTCGCCCTCCTTAAATCAGTGCGTTTGCATCAAGGATTAAGGCAACCTCGCCATCTCCAAGAATGGTTGCACCACTGATAAACTTACATTGCTTACTGTATTTACCCAAAGGCTTAATAACGATTTCCAGCTGTCCAATCAATTCATCAATGATTAGGCCAGCATACTTCTCGCCCTTTCTGACAACAACGACCGTCATCTCCTCCTCAGGAATTCTAGTGCCTTCCACCTCCAGCACGTCATACAATCTGACCAAAGGAAGCACGATGCCACGAAGGTTAATTACTTCCTTATTCTGAACGGTCTTGATGTCACCGTGATGGATGGTCTCAATGCTCTGAATGCTGCCCAAAGGAATGGCGTATTTCTCTCCTCCGACGCCTACCATCAGGGTCTGAATGATCGCCAAGGTCATGGGAAGACGAATAATCCAGCTGCTTCCCTCGCCAAGCTGGCTCTTTACTTCCACCTCGCCGCTCAGGGATTCAATCTTTGCCTTTACCACGTCAAGTCCCACGCCTCTTCCTGAGACATCCGTCACCTGCTTCGCCGTAGAGAAGCTCGGTAAGAACAGAAGGTCGATGATTTCCTTATCCGTCATCTGCTCTGCCTGCTCCTGCGTAATCGTGCCGCGCTCAATCGCCTTTTTGCGAACAGCTTCGACGTCAATGCCATTACCGTCATCTCTTACTTCAATTACGACGTTATTTCCCACCTGGTAAGCCTCCAGGAAAATGGAGCCCACGGGATTCTTTCCCCGCTTGATGCGGACGTCCTCTGACTCCAAGCCATGGTCCGCAGAATTACGAAGCAAATGCATCAACGGATCTCCCAGCTCGTCCACAACGGTACGATCCAGCTCCGTCTCCTCACCGCTGATATACAATTCCATTTTTTTGTCAAGCTTCTTAGCGATATCGCGAATCATGCGCGGGAACTTATTGGTCACCGTCTCAATCGGCACCATTCGTGCCTTCATGACGGATTCATGCAGATTCGTTGTCACACGCTCCAAATATTCAATATTGTCCTTGATGTTACTTTTCGATCCCGTTTTTAAGCTCTGCGTCGCTGAAACAATGGAATTCTTCGCAATGATCAGCTCGCTGACTAAATTCATGAGCTCGTCCAGCTTCTCAATATCCACGCGGATCGTTCGATTGCCAATATGCTTTCCTGCACTGACTGCCTTCTTCTCATCCTTCGCAGGCGCCGTTCCCTGTGGCTTCGCCTCTTCCTTAACAGCCGTATCTGCCTGTGCCATCGGATTTTGGAGTGCGGCAATCGGAATCTCGCCTTGCCTATTCGGTGCATTCGCTATGGTCTCCGTCTCCACTGCAGGCGCAGGTGAGGTTTCAGGCGCCCTTTCACTGGGCTTTTCAGCACTTTCAGCAGTCTTTTCCGACAGCATCAACACGCCGCCAGTTACGTTTTCAATTTCAGAAATATTACGAATGGACTTTAGCAGATCCTCCAAGGGAAGATCCGTAATGACAATTAGCGTAAAGTCCCTGTCAAACTTTTCATCCTCAATGTCCTGCGTGCTAGGATCAGATGCAATAATCTCGCCTCTTTCCCCAACGGAACGAAGCACAAGGAATGCTCTCGCCGCCTTCAGAAGACATTTCTCCTGAATTACGACATTCAAACCATAGCATTCATCACCGTCATCCCTCGCCATTTTAATTGCACTGACAATGGCATCATCCAGCTTTAATTCGTTCCATTTTCCGCCAGCACCCTCTGCAGGCTTTTCTGTTTCCGCCTTCGGTGCGGGAGCTTCCTTCTTTTCTTCCTTCTTTTCCGGAGCCGCATCCGCCTTAGGCAGACAATCATTCAACTTTTTGATCAGTTCTTCGTTGTCGTTTGTTCCCTCGTTGGAGGTATTTTGAATGTTCTGTACATATTCATCCAGGGCATCAAGACAGCTAAAGAATACGTCAATAATCTGCGACTGAACCTTCAGCTTTCCGCTGCGCACCTCAGAAAAGACATTTTCCATGTCATGTGTCAGCGTTTGCATGCGCGTAAAGCCCATGGTTCCTGCCATGCCCTTTAAGGTATGTGCAGCACGGAAAATCTCATTGATGGTATCCGCGTCCTCAGGATTCTCCTCAAGACGCATGATCTGATCACTTAAATTCTGAATATGTTCCTTCGTCTCATCTAGAAACATGTCAAGATACTGACTAACGTCCATATCCGCCTCCGTTCTGACTACACGAATCTTCCCACTCTTTCTTCAATGGCCTTTGCAATCGATTCCAGCGGGAGAGATACGTCGGAAAGGCCTGCTCCGTCAACGCTCTTTGGCATTCCGTAGACTACGCAGCTTTCACTGTCCTGTGTTATCACATAAGCATTCTTTCTTTGTTTTAGGTTTTTGATTCCTTCTGTTCCATCTGATCCCATGCCCGTCAGCACAACGCAGGTAATATCAAGCCTGTCCGCGCTTGCAAGGGATTCAAACATATAATTCGCGCTGGGCCGTACGCCCTCACGATGAGGCTCGTCCGAATAGCGAATGCGATAATTTCCATTCGCACTAGACACAATATTCATATGTCTGCCACCCATTGCGACATAGACAACGCCCTTTTCCAGCTCTTCCCCTTCCTTCGCCTCATGAACGGAAAGACTGCTCACGGAATTCAACCTTTCTGCAAAGGACGCCGTAAAGTTCTTGGGCATGTGTTGCACCATGACAACAGGAGCATCCAAGTCCTTTGGCAGGAATGGAATAACGCTCTGCAAAGCCCTGGGGCCACCCGTAGAGCTTGCAATGGCAACAATTTTCTTTATGCCCCTGCCCATTCCCTTAGAAGGCAAAATCGTTTTCGTCTCCCGTTTTCTCGGAACAGGAATTGGCGGTTTGTCATATGTCGGTAGCTTACCAATCGATACGGCATCTAAGATTCCCAAAAAGCGTTCGGTAAAATCCTCGTCCCTGCATCCAAAGGTAGACGTTGGTTTTTGAATGAAATCCAGCGCTCCGAGCTCTAAGGCATCCATGGTCACCTGAGCCCCCTCGGCAGAATCCGTACTAGCGATCATGATTCTCGCAGCGATTCGGAATTTGCGAAGCTCAGCCAAAAGCTCTAAGCCATTCATCCTCGGCATGTTCAGGTCAAGCACGACTGCATCATAGCTCTCTCGACTCAACAAGTCAAAGGCTTCTACGCCGTCCGCCGCCTTCGCGACTACCTGAAACCGCTTGTCGCTGTTGATCACGTCGCTGAGCACTCTTCGCATCAGCGCGGAATCATCCACCACAAGTATTTTCTTTTTCAAAATATCCATAAATTACTCCAAGACCTTACGGACAGCGTCAATTACCCTGTCTGCCTGAAAAGGTTTTACGATAAAATCACGAGCGCCTGCCTGAATGGATTCGATTACCATTGCCTGCTGACCCATGGCGGAACACATGACAACCTGCGCATCGGGATTCAGCTTGCGAATCTCCTTCAATGCCTGAATACCGTCCATTTCAGGCATGGTAATGTCCATCAATACCAGATCCGGATGGGTTTCCTGATATTTTTCAATCGCCTTGACGCCGTTTTCGGCCTCCGCTGCAACGACAAACCCATTTTTTGTGAGAATATCACGAATCATCATTCTCATAAATGCCGCGTCATCGCAGATCAATACACTTTTTGCCATTCCCTTCTCCTCCGCGTTTTCAGAACCTTTCGATTCGAAACGTACCATAAATACAAGTGCAATTATATTGGTTGGGCATATTTCACCCACTCTATTATATTATAATAAATCTGTATGAAAACACAACCTTTTTTTCTCTTTCCGACAAAAAATTGGCACAATTTTCCAAATCTTATCAATAAAAAGAAGACTTTGTCCAAACAAGCCTTCTCAAAATGCATACCACCCATTCAACAACTGCTTACCTTAGATCTCTAATATATTTCTTTACAACATTTTTTCAATCTGTCATAAAAAAGGCCATCCTCAACCTCGAGGGGATGGCCTTGATAGTCTTTCTGGGTTATCTTCTTTTGTTCTTGCGTTTGAGCTCTTCGATCTCCTCAAATACGACGTCATTAAGCACCTTAATGTAGGTTCCCTTCATTCCGGAGGATCTCGATTCAATGACGCCTGCACTCTCGAATTTACGAAGCGCATTCACGATAACGGAACGAGTAATTCCAACTCTGTCAGCAATCTTGGACGCGACCAGAATGCCCTCCATGCCGTTTAATTCATCGAAGATATGCGTGATCGCCTCCATCTCGGAGAAGCTGAGCGTTCCAATTGCAGACTTCACAACGGCAATCTTTCTGCTTTCCTCTGAGCTCTCCTCATTTACGGCACGAAGCATCTCCAAGCCTACTACGGTTGTTCCATATTCACAAAGGATAATGTCATCAATGTCGTACTGGCTGTCGCACTTATAAATAAACAGCGTTCCAAGGCGCTCCCCCGCAATCTCAATCGGTGCGATGATCGCCTGAAATCTTCTGACGTCGATCTTCTCAAATCCAAGCGTTTCCAGGTTAACGTTCTCCTTCGTGGAAAGAACGCCAAGGAAGCGCTCATTCAACATGGGATCAATAAATTCGCCCACGCAATCTCCCAGAAGCTCTGTAATGGTCTCAGCGCCATCGGTTTCCCCAATACCGAGCAGCTTACCCTTTTTACTGATTACCAGCACATTACTGTTTAAAATGTCCTTCATGACATTACAGATGTCGTTAAATACGACCTTACTGGAATTGTTATTGTGCAAAAGCTTTCCGATTTTTCTCGTTTTATCCAAAAGCTGTACACTACTCATGACATTTTCCTCCCATCCTAGTATATTTGCAACATCCACCCCATAAAACACCATTCAAATTGCACGCAAAAAGGGAGCTATTTCCAAGCTCCCTTATAGCATAACACAAATAATTTCAGATTTCAATGACTATTTTACGAATTTATTGCTTATTTTCTGTATCTTTTTGAATTTTCAGAATACTATACCCACATTTTTCATCTGCACAGACAAGCCGATTCCCTTTTTCCAATAAGGCGTTTCCGCACTTCGGGCAAATCTCTCCAGAGGGCTTATTCCATACCATAAAATCGCACTCAGGATTTCCGATACAGCCATAATATCTTCTGCCCTTCTGGGTGCGCTTGATGACAACGTCCTTCCCACACTTCGGGCAGGTTACGCCAGTTTTTTCATAATAAGGCTTTGCATTCTGACACTCAGGGAAGCCAGGACATGCCAAAAACTTTCCCTTGCTGCCGTACTTGATCACCATGCGGCGTCCACACTTCTCGCAAACCTCATCGGATTCCTCGTCTGCAACCTTTACCTCAGACAAATCCTTCTCAGCCTGAACAACCGCCTTGTCCAAATCAGGATAGAAGTTTTCGATAATGGTCTTCCACTTAACATTTCCCTCTTCCACGCCATCCAGCAGTGCTTCCAGGTTTGCCGTGAAATTGACGTCCACGATGGTCGGGAACGCCTCTACCATCATCTGATTCACGACCTCGCCGAGCTCCGTCACGATCAGGTTCTTACCTTCCTTTGCAATGTAGCGTCTGCCAAGAATGGTTCCAATCGTAGGTGCATAGGTGCTAGGACGACCAATGCCGAGCTCCTCCAGCGTCTTTACAAGGGATGCCTCAGTAAAGTGTGCGGGCGGCTGCGTAAAGTGCTGCTCCTTGCGAACGCCGTTGCATTCCAAGGTCATGCCCTTTTCCAAAGCTCCCGTAAAGGTTCCCGTCTCTTCCTCCTCATCCTTTTGTACGTAAACGCAGGTAAATCCGTCAAATTTCAATTTCGATGCCGCCATGGTAAAGATGCTCTTATTGGCACTAACCCTGACGGAGGTCGTTTCATATTTAGCCGGTGCCATCTGGCTTGCGGCAAAGCGCTGCCAGATCAGCTGATACAGGCGGAACAAGTCTCTGGGGAGCTGATCCTTGACTGCAATGGGCAGTCTCTCAATATCCGTAGGACGAATGGCTTCATGTGCATCCTGAATTCTCTGTGCCTTCTTGGAATCAGCTGCCTTCTGTGCCAAATACTCTTTTCCGTAATGCTTTTCAATGTAAGCTGCCGCATTCTGTGCTGCCTCCTCCGACACGCGGACGGAATCGGTACGCAGATAGGTGATCAGACCGATGGTGCCTTCTCCCTTGATTTCCACGCCCTCGTACAGCTGCTGCGCAAGGTTCATGGTCTTGCTCGTAGAGAAATTCAGCACCTTGCTGGCCTCCTGCTGCAGGGTTGAGGTCGTAAAGGGAAGCGGAGCCTTCTTGGTTCTCTCACCCGTCTTAACTTCCTTGACAACATAGGCTGCGTCCTTGATATCCTTTAATACTTGATTTACGTCATCTTCGCAGTTCAGTTCCTTCTTTGAAGATCCATTTCCATAATACTTTGCCACAACGGGCTTTTTAGCTCCCGGAATCTTCAGGTCAGCCTCCAGACTCCAGTACTCTTCCGGCGTAAAGCTTTCAATCTCTGCCTCGCGGTCACAGATGATGCGAAGTGCCACGGACTGCACGCGTCCTGCGGACAAGCCCCTCTTAATCTTTGCCCAAAGGAGCGGAGAAATGCGATAGCCCACCATGCGGTCCAGCATTCTTCTTGCCTGCTGCGCATCCACAAGGTTCATGTCGATCTCCCTTGCGTTCTTCAGGCTTTCCTTTACGACATTTTTCGTAATTTCATTAAAGGTAATACGGTAAACCTTCTTATCTCCCAGCTTTAACGCATGATAAAGATGCCAGGAAATGGCTTCTCCCTCACGGTCAGGGTCAGTTGCAAGATAAATCTTGTCAGCCTTCTTCACTTCCTTGCGAAGATTAGCCAGAATGTCTCCCTTTCCTCTGATTGTTATATACTTCGGTTCGTAGTCATCCTCTGGAGAAAAGCCCAGCTGGCTCTTCGGCAGATCTCTTACGTGTCCGTTACTCGCAACCACTTCAAAATTGGTTCCTAAGAACTTTTTAATGGTTTTTATCTTCGATGGTGACTCCACGATTACCAGATTTTTTGCCATTTTTTCATCCCCTTTTTCCTCTAACGCCCCACGCTTCCCACGGAAGACATGGGTAGAGCGCCAATCGTGAAACACTATACACTAAAAAAAGGCCTCTTGCAAGGCCTTTTTCTAAAATTTTAGAAACTCTCTTTTATACGATGACGATGCTGGCACAGCTTAAGTCCTCCGCCAGCTTATAAACTCGGCCCGTCTGAACGCCTACTACGGTAGGTCGCAGCATAAAGCCAGGGTTGTTTTTTACGACCTTTGCCTGCTCTCCGTTACTGAGCGTGACAATACTGTCAACGGGATACAAAATGACACTGTCGAGGAAACTCTGCATCACGAAAATGTCAAGCTCTGAGGTCATGGCCATAATCATTTCTATGGAATCCCGCTTGGAGATCTTCTGTTTATAGGATCTTCTCGTCACCAAGGAATCATAAATATCCGCAATCGCAATGATTCTCGCATAAAGATGAATGTCCGCATCCGTCAGACGATTGGGATAGCCCGTGCCGTTGAGCTTTTCATGATGCTGAAGTACGCCCAGAAGAATCTCTTCGTTAAAGCCTCCGTTTTCCTTCAGCATGTCATAGCCATACTTCGTATGTAGCTTCATCAGCTCGAATTCATCGTCGGTAAGCCTTGATGGCTTATTTAGAATCTCCGTGGGAATCTTCATTTTCCCGACGTCATGTAATAGCCCCGCAACTCCGACGTCACGGATGGCCTTCTGATCAAGGCCATACTTTTTCGCGATCACCATGGACATCGTTGCGACGTCAACGCTGTGCTTAAAGGTATATTCATCACTGACCTTTAAGGATCCAATATCAATGGCAATGGTATTGTTCGACTCGAGTGCTTTCATGAGCTCCTCGGTCACATTCTCCGTTGCCTCTGCGAAATTCTCTTCCGTCGTACTGCTAAAGAGGTACTGAATTCCCTTACTCACGCGCTGCTTCATCGTCTCTGTCAGGTTGATTCCCGAGCGATCTTCCTCACGGACACGCTCAATGGTCTCCTGAACGTCCTTGGCAATGACGGTCTCGTGCTTCTCCTCCGGTACCGCTTCGTCCTCACGGACGTAAATCTCCATAATTCCGGCTCGAAGAAGGCCCTCAATCTGAAAATCGTCCAAAATAGAGCCCTTTTCGAACAGGGCCCTGCCGGCTGCGTCCACAATGGTCCGGTCCACAACCTTACCGGATGGAAGATCTTCAGTTTTGATCGGACGAATTTCTGCCAATGCCATCTACCTCATAGCCTTTTTTTAATTATTACATAAAATGAAAAAATTTTCAATCTTTTTTGGCAGATCTCGCTATGTTTCCGTCAATTTGCATCCCTTTTTTGTTCAAATTTAGGAATCACCTTTAGCTTATGGAGATTCAAGCGGTGCATTTTGTCAATCTTTTGGCGAATCGCTTCATCCTCACAGATTCCTTCACGGATGTATCGGTCCAGCGTCGCATACATAAAGCCAAAGCGATCTTCGTCCGTCTGTCCGCAAAGTCCGTCGGACGGAGCCTTGTGCACCAGCTCCCACGGGAGCTCCGTATAGGTATCTCCCACGGCTTTTACTTCCTGAACCGTCAGATCAGAAATGGGTGAAAAATCACCTGCGGCATCACCGTACTTGGTGCTGTATCCGATCCAGTCCTCAGAAAGGTTACAGGTATTTGCCACGCGGCCTCCCTCCGGAAGGCTTGCGGCAACAGCGTACAGGGTCGCCATTCTCATGCGGGGCGGCGTATTGATGGCCGCATCCCTAGAGGGTTCTATTCCGGCCTTAACGGCCTCCAGGAGCGCATCTACGGCAGCGCCTACGGAAATGGTGGCATGACGGATTCCAAGGGCCTCTACGACCTTTTTAGAGTCATCAATGTCGGGCTGAATTCCCTGCGGCATCATCACGCCAAAGACACGATCCTTGCCAAGCGCCTCCGTCAAGAGTGCTGCTACGATGGTCGAATCCTTACCGCCAGAGATACCAATGACAGCAGTTGCCTTCGGACCATTCTCCGCAAACCAACTGCGAATCCACTCCACAATCTCCTTCCTAACCTTTAAAGCATCAAACTCTTTCATTGCAATCACTCCTTTTACTTATCGTTCTCCATACGCCACTTGATGGATCTCTGGAGATATTTTACGTAGGCTTCGTTCTTGCACATGCCCTTGCCAGGGGTATCAGAAATCTTTGCAACATCCATTCCGTTGCAGGCCGTGGTCTTCATGACAATGTTCAGAGGCGGAACCTTCGTGTCGTTTGCGATGTAGGTACCGATACCGAAGGCTACCTTAGCCCTTCCATTGAAATGACGGAAGATCTCGTCTGCCTTCTTAAAGTCCAGGCTGTCGCTGAACAGCAGGGTCTTCGTCTTGGGATCAATCTTCATGCTCTCATAATGCGCGATCATCTTCTCGCCCCATTCAATCGGATCGCCAGAGTCATGACGTACGCCAGAGAACAAGGTGGAATAGGTCTTGTCAAAGTCGCGCAGGAAGCAGTCCGTCGTAATGGCATCAGTAAGGGCAGTTCCGTTGAGGACGCCATACTCAGCCACCCACGCACGCAATGCATAATAGTTGGAATATGCAGGGTTATGTCTGTGGTCGCCCTGACCAGTACACATGATCCACTCATGTGCCATGGTACCCACGGGAAGAAGGTTATGCTTCTTTGCAAGGTAAACATTGCTGGTACCTACGAATTTCGAAGCGCTGTGCATCGTATCATTCAGGTGGGACAGCTTTTCAACCGCCATCTCCTGCGCCTCTGCAGAAAGTCTTCTTCTCATGCCGAACTCAGAAAATACACCGATATAGTATTTATTGGTCTTCAGCCAATCATACTTCTCATCCAGCTTTTCCTTGAAGCTCTCGAGCAGCTCATCATAATTATACTGCATTCTGAAATATACTTCGTTGACGATGGCAAGCGTCGGGATCTCATACATGGAGGTGTTCAGCCAGGTACCTTCCGTATCAATGGCAAGACCACAATCCGCATCCGTCGTGATCGTGAACTCATCATAACGAGGCTGCCACAGTCTCAGGAAATCTACGTAGGAACGCTTAAACCACTCGATTCCCTGCAGATAGGTCAGCTCCTCCTCTGTAAAGCGCAGCTCACAATATGCCTTGATCTGCTCCTTGATTTCCTCCACCATCTCCTCGGTAAACTTCACGTCGGTGTTTCTGCACTTGAAGCTCCAAATAGTTTCATAGGAAGGGAACTGATGATAAATCGCCTGTCCCATGCTAAATTTATAAAGATCGGTCTCCAGTAACGAATTGATGATTCTCGGTAATTTCATTGATTTGTCCTCCTTTTTAATCATCGCCATATGATCGTTTTATCATTAGCGAAGGGTTGTTTATTCGTTTGTATTATGTAAATTTCTCTTAAACAATTTCAATTTGGCAGGTTGCCATCGCGCCAAGAGCCGTCTTGTGGGTATCAGGTGTTACGCAGGCACAAAGCTCTGCAACTACCTTCACGGGAATTTCCGTTGCGAAGGCTTTGATCAGCGTTGCATTGTTCAGTACACAGATTCCCGTACATACGCCAATGAGCGTCACCTCGTCGGGAGCTTCCTTTGCGATGTCTGCCGCAAGCTCCTTGCTTCCGAAGGTAGGCTTCTCATAAACTCTGCAACGGTCTGCAATCGCCTTCAGTTCAGGAATGATCTCCCAGCCCTCCGTATTCTTAATGCAGTGCGGCACGGGAAGCTTCTTTCCTTCCTGCGTCTCCATGTAGTTCTCACCGTGGGTATCCTTCGTGAAAATCACGGTACCGTCGAAGTTCTCTACATATTTTACCATTTCGGGAACAATGGCCTGTGCCTCCCTGCTTCCAAGGCATCCCGTCACAAAATCATTTTGCATGTCAACCACGATCAAATACTTCTTCATAACCGTCACCTCTCTTATCTTTTTCCTGCCTGCTTCTTTGCCTTTTGCAACATCACTGCAGTCATTTTTTATTGTTCTAATTAAATTTCTTCCTCAACAAGCTCCTCTGTCATGTCATACAGCATGGCAGGTCTTTTCGCGTTACTCTTTTTGTTCAAAGGTCTCACCCTGCCTGTTTCAACATAGTCTCTCAAAAATGCTTTTCTGAAATTTGCCAGGTCCAGCTTTTCATTTAAGATCGTCTCATGGATGGATTTCAGCTCTGAAATGGCAAATTCCTTTTTGTTTTTTAAGAGCCAGAAGGCATCTGGTTCATACTTGATGCGACTTCGAAGTCTTTTAATTGCCATTCGGATGATTCTTGCATGGTCAAATGCCAAATCCTCTTCCCTCACGAGCCCCTTTTCACTTTGAAATGTCATTCCGTCGACGTCGTAGGCAATACGAAAAACCTCTGCATCCCAGGCATCATCACCTGCCCGAACCTTTAAGCTTCCCTTTGGAATGAGTGCCGTATACGCTACAGATACCACATGCATTCTCGGATCCCTGTCAGGATCACTGAAGGTATATAGCTGCCTTAGAGAAGCATCCTTCACACCCGTCTCTTCGAAAAGCTCACGCTTCGCTGCCTGTGTTACAGATTCCACGTCCGTCTCCATAAAGCCTCCAGGCAATGCCCATTTCCCTTTATAGGGATAACCGCCTCGCTTGATCAGCAAGATACAGAGTTGATCCTCGGAATTTACGGTAAGCGTAACGACGTCCGCCGTAACGGATGGCTTTTTGTATCGATCGGGATCATAGCTTTCCAAGAACGCTTTTTCTTCTGCTGAAAGCTGTCCTGATTTCAGATATGCGCTATCTCTCATCCCCCGACCTCCTTTCTAGCAAAATCACTCTGCAATGCTTTGTAATTCTGCCTTTCTTTATTGTGGTACTTGTTACTATTTGTATAATAGTACATTTTACCATTATTGTCAAGCATCTTTTTTTTCATAAAAACAGTGAGCTTGTTTCCCTTCCTCTTTCACTCATAAAATCCAGCTGCCTTCGGCATCTGTCGCTGCTTCGCAGCTACTGATTTT
>SVFO01000051.1 GCA_015056795.1 Lachnospiraceae bacterium | reverse complement strand
GGAACGGAGAGAGTAGGAGGAGAGGGCTATGGAGTATATCAGGGTTACAAAAGAGAATCTGGAAGAGGAGCATATCTGCTGTGCCATATCCAACAATAAAGATGTACAGGTATCTTCAAAGAAGGCATGGCTTGCGGACAGATTTGATGAGGGGCTTGTATTCTTAAAAAGTGTGGAGCGCGGGAAATGCTTCATAGAATATATTCCGGCAGAGCATGCATGGAATCCAATCGAAGCACCTGGGTATATGTATATAGACTGCCTATGGGTTTCCGGTTCTTTCAAAGGTCATGGATATTCAAGTGACCTGCTTTCCGAATGCATCAAAGACAGCAAGGAGAAGGGAAAGAAAGGACTTTGCATTCTTGCTGCAGCAAAGAAAACGCCGTTTCTGGCTGATCCTAAGTTCCTGAAATATAAAGGCTTTGAAGTCGGCGATGAGGCTGATAATGGGATACAGCTATGGTACCTACCGTTTGAAAAAGGAACTGTGGCACCGGTTTTTAAGGAATGCGCTAAACATCCTTATATAAATGAGAAGGGCTATGTTCTTTATTATACGAATCAGTGTCCGTTTAATGCGAAGTATGTACCGGTTCTGGAAGAGACCGCTGAGAAGAACGAAATATCATTCAAGGCAGTGAAAATCGAAAGCAGGGAAGATGCTCAGAATGCACCGACTCCGATCACGACATATTCACTGTTTTGTGATGGAGAGTATGTCACAAACGAGCAAATGAATGATAAGAAGTTCTTAAAGTTGGTAAACAATTCTTGTTGCAACTAATGACAGTAGAGAGAGTTTGTTCTTTCGCGCAAGCAGTGCATCTCGGGCTCTCGATGCAAATTCGCAAGCAATGTCTGTGTCCAGACAAAGCTTAGACTGCTCGTTGGGGATCGCCCCAATCTCATTCCGACTTTCTGTAAGGCCCAAAAGATAATCTGTAGACACACCGTAAAATTTTGCCAATACGATGATTGCTGTATGAGAAATATCTTTGTGATCATTGTATGGCAGAGTTATTTCAAACATCCAGAACAAATGTAGTTGATCATATCAAGAATATCTACGAAGAGGGTGAATTAGATGAAAATTCAACCTGTCGGAAATTCCGACAGGTTCGGATGGAAGGCAGCAGACAGGTCACAAAGATTTACAAATTTTATACTTCATGTAAATGAATGTGATCATCCAGACAGGTTCGCAGTCAGGTGCTTTGATTTTCAATATGAAGTAGTAAAGGCAGTAACGGGTAACAAGATTACTATTCAACAGGGGTACTTCGAATTTATCAAGAACCGGATTACTCCGATGCCGCCATTCAGACTCCGGTTTGAAGCGGTGGAAGATAAGAAATTGGTGGTTCTTGATATTTTTGCCGGAGAAGAGACTCCGTATTATTATGCAGCGGACGGTGTTATGGAAGCATACACCAGAATAGGTAATGAGAGCGTCCTTGTGGATGCAACAGAGCACAAGCGGCTCGTGCTTCGTGGTAAAAAGACATCCTTTGATACCCAAAGCTCAGGATATAAGCTTGATGATTTTTCATTCTCTGAGCTTCGCGCAAGATATAAGAAGGTGACGGGAAAGAGCTTCGATGACAAGAATTTTGAATCCTTTGGGATAGCTGATAAGGACGGTGTTTTGACATATGCTGGTGCGTTGCTTGCAGATGAATCTCCAATCAGGTATTCGTGTGTTTTTTGCCGCAGATGGAACGGTTTGACAAAATCCGGCGGTCTTATGGATTCCATTGACAGTGACGAGCTTGAGGGGGGATTGATTCATCTGCTGAATGAAAGCACCGCCTTTATACGTCGTAATATGCGCGTGATGTGGCGGAAATTAAGCAATACCCGCGAGAATTATCCTGATTATCAGGAAAGGGCGTATTTTGAAGCACTGGTAAATGGACTAATTCACCGTGACTACCTGATCACGGGGAGCGAGGTTCATGTGGACATGTTTGATGACAGGCTTGAGATAGTTTCTCTAGGAGGTATGGTGGAGGGAAAACCTGTTCAAAATTACGACATCGACCATATTCCGTCCATGAGAAGGAATCCAGTGCTTGCGGATATATTTTCTAGGCTTGATTACATGGAGCGCAGCGGTAGCGGATTAAGCAAGATTCGTGATGCACAGAAAAATTCGGCGAATTATGCTCCTGATAAGCAGCCTTCATTTTACTCTGATCGATCGCAGTTTGTTATCACCATGCCGAATCTGAATTATGAAAACGAAAAGATACGGAGTATTCTTGCGGAGAACGACAGGGAACAAGTCGCAGGTCAAGTTACATGTCAAGTCGCAGGTCAAGTTACAGATCAAGATATGGGTCAAGTAATAGGTCAAGTTACTTGGAAGGATTTGGCTGAATATTGTAAATTACCGAGAACCAGAGCTGAGATGCAGGATTATTGCGGGTTATCAGGCAGGGCGAATTTTAGGGAGAATCACTTGAAATTACTTTTGGAAAAGGGCGCGATAAAGATGACTATCCCCGATAAGCCCAATAGCAAAAACCAAAGATATTATTCGGAATACGCAGCTGAATGATTATAAGAGAGAATTTATATTCAAGGATTTGTTTACCGAATATGAAGCCAAGAAGGGCTTAGGCGCAGTTTTAAGAGAAATCTTGAACCTGCGCTTTTTTGATGTGTTTATCAAAAACATATGCATTCACTTGAAAATTTGACAAAGCCTTTTCGGATTTAAAGTCCAAAAACAAGAGGAAAAAGGATATGCTATGGAAAAATGGTCGGTATATTACCAATCATTTTTTGTTGGTATTCAGACATACATGTTACGAGTTTCGTCAATCTATTGACAAAAACATAAAGCTTTTATATAATAAACAGAGCATATACTCGGTTTTGATGTGGAGAATGATATGGAAAAAGGAAACAGAAAAAAAAGAGAGCTTCAAAATGCCCTTAAAATGCTGGCAATCGAGAAGGGATATGCCAACGTCACAATGAAGGATATCGGTGAATACGTAGGATTGTCTGTAGGTGGGTTATATCATCATTATCACGATGTTGAAGAGATATTCAGAGATTTGATCGCCAGTGAGACTGGTGATGTCTGGGCCGGATTTGCGGATGTAAAAGGGCTTGATGAGTTTATGGATGCGCTGGATGCATATTTCGATGCTGAGAAAAAGGAACTGTTGGGACAGGCACCATCTGTTAATACCCTTATGTATGAGTATTATTTCAGCAAGCCGGAAGCGGAACGTATTATCATAATGAAACAATCACATGGTGCGATAACCTCTGAAATGACTAAAATACTGATGAATGTTTATAAGGACAAGAGATTGAGTCTTAAAATGTCCGAGCATATCTGTGTTGTACTGCAGGGGCTTACCAGCCTGTCATTCACAGGTTGTATCAGCGGGAAGATCATCGAGGATGAGTTTACAATGCTTAAGGCTTATCTGATTGGTAATTATGAGATGAAGGAGAATGGAAGATCATGAGATTATTCAATTATACAACGGAAAAAGACGGTTTCTGCGGATTGTTTTCCCCAATTGAAGAAAACGGGAATGCTGCAGTCATTGTATTGGAGGATGGACATCCTGACAGCTATGTGGTAAAGACGGCAATGAAGTGGCTGAACCAATCTGGCGTTTCTGCCATGGGTGTCGGTCCTGAAAAATACATGAAAGGCGTTCACAGCTGGCCTTTGGAGAACATAGAAAATGCAGTTCATTTTCTTCAGTCTCAGGGATGTGACAGGATTGGTGTGATCGGCAGCTCGTTTGGCAGCAACATGGCACTTTCGGCAGCTGCAAGAATACCGGAAATCACGCTAACGATTGCCCTCACACTGATGGACTGGGTATACTGGGGCATATTTAATGATAAGATAGACGAAACATTGGAAAGGCCTGCCGATGGTGAATCGGCATTTACCTGGAGAGGGAAGCCTTTGCCCTGTATGCCCTCTCCATATAAGCATCCGGATTACTGGAAGATGTTCAAGAAAGAAGGAAAACAGCGAGGTATGTCGCTTGCAGCGCTCGATCTTCATAACCTCGCCGAAGAAAAACATCCTGTGACAGAAGCAGAAAGAATCCCCGTTGAAAAAATCAATGGTTATTTAATCCTTGCAGGGGCAAAAGATGATGTTGCCTGGAATACCTGCAGGGGCATATCCAGAATGAAGAAAAAAATTGAGGAATCCGAAAACAACTGCAATCTGAAGGTCCTCATATATGATCATTGCGGTCATATTATTTTTCCGGAATCCATGATGAAACTGCTTTTTCCAGCTTTTTTGGTTGATATGATTATTCCACGCTTTTTAGTGAAGCGAAAGGGTATGTAAAAGAATGTCGCAGGAGTCGCATCGATCTTGACAAGCACATTCAGGCTACAATTAAAGAATGGATCAACCAGTAAAAATTGCCTTATAGCGTTGTTAAGGGAACTTGTGCTAGAGCGTGGATCAGCGAATTTAACAATTTTTGTAACGAATCTAAGATTTTCTCGTCTAACATAAGAGAAACATGAAAGGACGGTATCTTCCCATGGATATGAATGGCGCAGAAAAAGGAATAAATTGCGACAATTATCTTGCGAGTACAAAGCTGCTTGATTTTGAAAACAAACATATACAAAAACTGATCAAGAAAAGAGGTTGGAAGGAACTCCTGGAATTTGAGCGGATTAAGGCAATCTATAATTTTGTCAGGGACGAGATCCTCTTTGGTTATAACGTGGATGATGATCTTCCCGCTTCAAAGATATTAAGACAAGGATTCGGACAGTGTAATACCAAAGGAATTCTGTTTATGGCACTATTGCGAGGATGTGGCATCCCGTGCAGGATTCACGGCTTTACCATAGACAAGAAGCTTCAAAAAGGCGCAATGAAAGGCTTTGTCTATAAGAATGCTCCTAAAAACATTTTCCACAGCTGGGTGGAGGTGCAGTTGGATGACAATTGGTATGAACTGGAAGCATTCATTCTGGATCAGGAATATCTGAAAAAGCTTCAGGAAAGAAATAAGGACTGTGAAGGTCCTTTTTGCGGCTATGGCGTAGCCGTCAAGGATTTTCAGCATCCCGTGATTGATTTTGACAGAAATAACACCTACATTCAAAGCGAGGGCATCACTCAGGATTTTGGCACGTATGATTCACCTGATGAGCTACTGAAGGAGCATGGTCAGGAAATCAAGGGAGCTAAAAAGTTTTTGTTCCGTCATCTTGGACGGCACCTCATGAACCATAACATAAAGAAGATCCGAAAAAAGGACTCCAAACTGAAAGCGTTTGTGAAACGCAAGACGGCACCGGCAAGAGAGTTTATGCGTGAGGGACGCGTCGGAGGCATGATCGCGGAAATGAGCCTTGCGGCGCTTTTGAATGGATGGATCCTAAGTAGCATGTTTTTCCATAAATTGCCAGGGTTCCTATGTTGTCTTATTGCGGCAATCGTTTTGGTGCTTTCCGCAGAGCTCCTAAGCTTAGGTCTGAGGCTGCTGTTTGGCGCAGGCAAACGTTGCAGGACGTATTTTATGACCGCGCTTTTCATGATCGTATTCGATAACGTGGTGGGGACGCAGGCCAATGCCATTCCCGCTACAGGGATCATGAGTTTTCTTTTGGTGCTTGCCGTTAACGTTACTGGAAGATGTGCATGGGCATTTGTAAAGAGTCGTCGGTTCAAACAGGTATTTGCTTACGCCGCCGTAGCATTATCCGTTATCTATATGGGATTCTATGCTTTTTTCCTGACGTATGAACGTTTTGGAAAGAGCCGGATTGACTTTTACAATCAGATTTCCGTGCCCGTAACGGAGCAGGTAAAGGGCTTTGATGCATATCTTGAGAACGGACCTCATGAGGTAGCTTTTTTGGCATATGGTCCGGAAGATTCAAATGACATTGTTACGAATACTCTGGACTTTACCGTTTATGATTCCGTGAAGGAAAGAAAAGGGCTTACGGCAGTTACGGACTTGTTTATGGATTATGATTTTGGGAAAGTGCCAGTGAAAGGTAAGGTGTGGTATCCGAAGGGAATGAAGAATTGCCCCGTGTTCTTTATGGTTCATGGCAATCATGAGTCCAACGTTCCGTCTTATCTTGGGTATGAATACTTGGGAGAGTACCTTGCTTCTCACGGATATGTCGTTGTTTCCGTTGATGAGAATATCATCAATGCGTCAGGCGAGGGGAATGACAAACGGGCAATTCTTCTTCTTGAAAACATGAAGTCCATTTTCGAGTTGAATGAATCTTCAGGGAATCCTTTGTATGGACTGATGAATGAGGAGCTTCTCGCAATCGGAGGTCACTCCAGAGGCGGTGAGATGGTAGCCACGGCTTATCTTTTCAATGAACTTGATGCTTATCCGGAAGACGGAAACATTAAGTTTGACTATCACTTTCACGTTTCGTCGATTGTTGCCATCGCACCGGTCGTTGACCAATATAGGCCCGTCAGTCATTCGGTAAAGATTTCCGACGTGAATTATCTTCTGATTCATGGCGCAAATGATCAGGACGTCTCGAGCATGATGGGAGAGAAGCAGTATAATAACATCACATTCTCGGGTAATGACAACTTTTATTTAAAGTCCTCCGTATATATTCTCGGGGCAAATCATGGGCAGTTTAACAGCCTGTGGGGAAGATATGATTCCGAGGGAATCTGCAATCACTATTTGAATACGAACGGGTTCCTTGATGAAGCGGATCAAAAGCTCATCGCAAAGGCATATGTTCGCGTTTTCCTTGATGTAACGTTAGGCATTGACCACACGTATGAATCTTTGTTATCTGACGTATCGGCCTATCGTGACTGCCTTCCGAAAACGGTATATTTGACGAATTATACGGATACGGAATTTAACAGTTTGTGTTCTTTCGATGATACGACGGATATTTCCAACGGCGTAAGTGGCGCGGCTATCGAATGTACTGGCGTCGAAACGTGGACCATTTCAACCTATGCCAGGGGAGACGGCGGTGAAGGTGAGAATTACGTACTTGATCTTACTTGGGAGAAAGAGTCGGAACCTGTCGTAGAAGTATCTTGCCCTGCGATAGACATTTCCGATGGGTGTATTTCCTTTGAAATCGCTGACATGAGGGAGAATACGGAAAAACTGACAGAGGGCCTGAACTACAGAGTTGAACTTACGGATGCTTCAGGGAACGTGGTATCAGTTGATCAACCCGTGCTTGTATATCATGCACTTGCCATTCAATTTGGAAAACAGGACGCCCTTTTTGGCACCTATGAATATAAGCACCAGCTACGGCAGGTAACAATTGAACCGTCCATGTTTGGATCCTCCGAGTTTGATTTCACCAAAGTAGTTTCGATGAAAATAGTTACTGACGGCAATGAGGAGGGAGAACTAATCATCAATAATATCGGCTATTGGAAGCGCACCTGTAAGAAATGGTGAAGCAGGCAACGATTGGAGAAACAATGCCATGATGACTTATGGCGAGAAACATAAAATCATTCGTGAGGATCTCGGAACAAAAATTCCGAGATCTCTTCGCATTATGCGACAATCTCGTTTTTAATCTTAACACTGTTAAGATTAAATGGTATTATCTAAACAGTGTTCAGTTTGTGCAAAAAGGAGACTATTATGAGTCCAGATTCATATCATCACGGCAATTTGAAAGCAGAATTAATTGAAAAAGGCCTGGAGTTTATAGCTAATTATGGTACGGAGAATCTCTCCTTGCGAAAACTGGCTGATTCGGTTGGAGTCAGTCCCGCCGCGCCATACGCTCATTTTAGGAACAAGGAAGCTTTTTTATCCGAAGTGCGTGATTACATAACGGATCAGTTTTATTCAATTCTGAAGGACGCTTCTGATCATTGTACCGATCCTTCACGAATTCTTATGGATTTAGGAAAGAGCTACGTATTCTTTTTTTATAAGAACCCGTTGTATTACCGCTTTTTATTCTCAATAGACAGTATTGACATAGAAAACTACCCACCATTTGTTTTATTTAAAAGTACGGTAGAGAACGTCTTAAAAAAAATATGGCCAAGAGACAAAAGACGGTTTTATTCATGCAAAGGTGATTGCCCTCTGGTCGTTGGTTCATGGACTGTCAACAATTGTGACAATAAAAGGCGTGGTTAACAAAAACCGTCTTGATGAGGAAGTTGAACGAATTCTTGTTTCAATTAACATATAGTTCGATGGAGTTAGACAATATGAGCAAAAGATTACCATTCATCGGCATAATCACCGTAATACTGTACTTTCTGTCAGTGGGAGCATTTTTGGTCAGCAAAGCAGACGCGACATTAACAATTTGGGAGATAATGACTGTGATCAGCGGACCGATAGTGCTTTTGATACTATTGGAAACAAGCCGCAGACTCGCAACGCCTGAAAAATATCGCATTCTAAAAGTAAAAAATGCGGGGAACTAGGCGTGAGGGTACAGACCTCGGACCTAAGTGATCCAACGGCTAATGAGGCCATTGTTAGTGTTACCATACAGGAAGGATACCAACGGGGAGAACTTGACAAAGGCTTGTTAAAAGGCGTGGAGAATGCAAAAGAGTACGAAGAAGAAGTGCGAGTGATTGGAATCATGAGGATGGATTTTGAATTATTGGACGAAATCATAAATGATTTGGAGGACACAGATTCAAAACTAATCAAACAATATGTTCAGGAAAGAAGATATGTTAAGGAAATCGCCGCAGAAGAGGGGAAAAGTTATAACGCGATCATGAAAAAGATTACGAGAATTCGTGCAGATATTAAGGAAGAGATCCTAGAATGTCTGGAAATGAATTGCCGATTTGAAATCTAAACGGGAGGAGGAAAGAAACAGACGGGGCAGAGGAACCTTCACTGTCACGTGCTGCTTACCCTGCGTAGCCTGGACGAACAGGGTAAGGGCATGATCAGAGAGGATAACAAGGACATCCGAGCGACGGCATGGCGCCTGGAACTCGATAATTTACGAGAGGATTTGGCAAAAACGGACATACCGTATGCAGACGAGGCTTCCAGATTGGCAAAGGTGGAAGTGCTTGAGTATAACCGAAAGGAACTGGAGAGAATGCTGGAGAACGAGTCGCACAAGCAAATGGAAATAAACGATAAGAAAAAGCGAGAACAGGGTAGGTAAGAAGGGAGGAAAAACTTTTGAAAAAACAGGCGGCGGTCCGTCAGCGTGACGAGTGGAGCACGCTGGCGGATTTTTTAGGTAACATGATTATGAAGTATGCGGACGACATGGATTTAGATCATCTTCCGGATCCTGAAATAACACTTTTATTAAGGTCAATGAGGGATACATATGCATATTACTTGAGACGGAATATGATTATTCGACACAAAGACATACATTGTAATTCCACTTCGCCAAAATTCACAATGGATATCCCCTTGATTTAGTGGCATGCATGTGATAAGATTTACGCATAGACGAAATCTTAGAATTCGCAAATACAAAATTGAGGGACAAATATGACAATAAGTGAAAGAATTTTTAAAATATTAAAAGATAAGAACATGACCCAAACGGAATTCGCGAAAATGGCTGGTTTGTCCAATGCTGCCGTAAGTGATTGGAAAAGGAAAAAGACCAATCCTTCAGCAGATAAGATTATGGATATTTGTCGCGCTATTGATGTAACGCCAGAGCAGCTATTAACGGGAAAGGGAATTGATGACGAAAAGAATCCCCTTAAGACGTCGGTGGAGTTTCACTTGGATAAAACTGACAAAAAACTTCTAGAGGCATATCACGACATGGAGGATTCACAAAAGAAAAGGTTGATGGCATATGTGAAAGCATTGAAAAAGCTTAGGGATCTGGAGAATCTGTAAAGCCCGTTAAAATACGAAGGAGTAAGCATGGTGGCGAGAAAAGTTGAAATAATAGATGATTGCAATGGCAAGAAGCTTGTAAAAATCAATGCAATCCGGTTTAGCGGGAAAAGAAACATGGATTGGAAAGAGGTTAGGGAATATCTTAAAGCATATGTCGGAGAGTCATATAAAGTTTCTGACGCGGAAGATATGGTATTTATCGGGAATGATTTGCCTGACGAATATACGGGATCACGGTATACATATAAGCTCATGGGAGCCATTGCCAAAGCAAAAGCCAATGCCGCGCAAGCGATACCGGAATTAATTGAAATAGCTGATAACAAGCGATATCGGGAGAACACGGATCAAAGGCATGTTTATAATGCGAAACTGGGTTGGTATCGATATGACTCAAGATTTGCTTTGCCAGTATTTGACGAATCAGGGAAAATTGAAAGATACAATGTTTTTCGCGCCACCATGCTTATAAGACATGCAACAGATGAAAAGATGTACTTATATGACATTTTGGACATAAAAAAAGAAACGAGCAACTCCCTCAACTCATAAAGAGTTTACCGGACACAAAACCCATTTCTCTTTCCATGACAATATCATGGACGGAGGAACTTTGTCAATAAGAATTTGAAAATTCATTTTAAGGCAGGCATTTTATGAAAAAAGAAAAGACCAAAGTATATATTTATACGCGTGTTTCTACGGCGATGCAGGTTGACGGGTATTCGCTGGACGCACAAAAGAATCGCATGAAAGCTTTTTGTGATTATAACGATTATGAGATTGCGGGCGAATATGAAGATGCGGGGAAATCAGGTAAATCAACGTTAGATCGTGTGTCGTTTAATCGCATGATGGATGACGTAAGGTCTAACAAGGACGGCGTGTCATATGTATTGGTGTTCAAGCTTTCCAGATTTGGTCGTAATGCGGCGGATGTTTTGGCTACTTTGCAGGTGATGCAGGATTATGGTGTTAATTTGATTTGTGTCGAAGATGGAATAGACTCATCCAAAGATGCAGGGAAGATGATGATTTCGGTGCTTTCAGCAGTCGCAGAAATTGAACGTGACAACATACGGGCTCAAACCATGGAAGGACGCGTTCAAAAAGCTCGCGAGGGTAAATGGAACGGAGGGTTTGCACCTTATGGATATAAGCTGGTAGAAGGAAAACTTGACGTCAATGAAGAAGAGGCAAAATGCATCAGAATCATATTTGATCAGTTTGTGAACACTGAGATGGGAGCCAATGGCATAGCAAAATATCTTGAAAATAACGGAATTCGCAAGATGCCAAGGCAAAACGGAAAAAAGGAATTGTTTACGGCAGAGCTGATCAGAAAGATTTTACAAAATCCCGTGTACTGCGGAAAGATTGCGTATGGAAGGCGAAAAACCGAAAAGATTCATGGTACCAGAAACGAATATCACATGGTAAAGCAGGAGGAGTATTTGCTCTACGAAGGAATTCATGAAGCACTTGTTTCAGAGGATACTTGGGAACGTGCCCAGTTTAAGATCCTTTCACAGGCAAAAAAATATGAGAAGGTAAGCAAGCCAAAAGATGAAAAAATCCATTTATTGTCGGGAATCGTTGTGTATCCCATTTGCGGAAGTGGTATGTATGGCAACAAAGTAATAAAGCGCACCAAAGACGGAAGTTGGGAAAAAGTTTTATGTTTTTATGGATGTAAGCATCGTCAGTTGACAAGAGGAGATAAATGTAATTACAGAACTCCCTTTTTACAAAAGTGTTCCTAGAAGTATATCAATCTAAATCATTCGTCAAATTGCACAAAAACCTCATAAACTCCACAAAATAGATACTGCTAACCATTAAAATCGTATATGCAATTCCAAAAATTCATTTTCTGATATGCTCTGGGAATTGAAGAAAAGCCACCAGACCTTTAAGTTACCGGAAGGTAGTTTTTTAAGAAGCAACGGGCTATGGTTAGGAATTGGAATCATAGGATTAGTTGGTTTATGGGGAATCGTAATTCATGAAAACCGAAAAAATTCTATGCAAGAAAAGTAATGCTCGCGGCGAAAACGAGCGACTAACCTGTCCGTGAAAGGTGTAAAGGGTACAAATATCTATGCTGAAGTTCAAAAAGTTTACGGATTTTCCCAGAGGAACCTTATGAATAGTGAAAGAATTACAAAAAGCAGGAGAATTTCGGTCTTCTGCTTTTTCTTTTCAAAAAAATAGGTTGACAGTTTGGTTAGTCTATGCTAACATAAGATGCGAATAAAATATAAAAATATTCGCAAAAGGAGAGTATCATGCCGGTAAGAGTTTTTACGAAAGAGGAAAAGGAAGAGCTTCGCAGTAAGATGCTGGAAGCTGGCTTTCCGCTTTTAAAGGAATATGGAATGACGCACACTTCGATTTCAAAGATTACGGATGCGGCATCCATCGGTGTCAGTACCTTCTATAATTTTTGGAAGACCAAGGAAGAATACATGACGGAGTTGATCCAATACCACCGGGCGAAAATGCTTCCGCTCCTTGTTGACAAGGAGGTTCTTTTAGGAAAAAGAAAGCTTCGAAGGGACGAGGTGAAGCGATATTTTCTTGCGCTAGTGGATGAAAATGTGAGTATTTATCCCCACATGACCCTGGAGGATGAGTACAAGCTGATCAAATCCTCCGACAGGTTTTCGCCCGATCTTGAAAAAGAGGCTGTGATTACGAGGAAGGTGGCACAGTATTGTGAGCATGCTCGCAAGGAGCTTGATATTGGGCTCATCGCAAATCTTACAAAGCTCTTGGCCATAGCCGCGGAGTCAAAAGCGCAGCTTCATGAGGTAGCATATAGCGAAACTCTTGATGTGATCGTTGAGAAGATCCTTGATCTTATATTTGAGGAAGGTGAATGAGATGAAAAACAATAGAAAAACAATGATTTTTATGATAGGAGCAGTCGGGATGTTCTTATTTATGATAGGAGATTGGCAGCTTGATGCGGCAGGAGCGGGTGATTCCGAGATAGGACTTATCGTTCATTCAAACTGGCCGAACATGTCCATGTGGAGGTTTCAGGCTTCCGCAACCTTGGCTCTGGTAGCGCTATTGCCTGTGTTCTTTGCGTCAAATGAAGCGATCCAAATGACAAGGAAAAACACTTCTTTATACGAAACAAAGCTCGGAAGCTTCTGGGGCAATGCCTTTTGTCTTGGTCACATTTTGCTTTTGACCTACGGGATCGGTTTTCACATTATTCTGTGTCTGTTCCCTATGATTTATAAAACATTGCTTTCTAAAGGCGCGGATGCAGGGATCGCTGCAGAATCCGTAAACAACAGCTGCACCTATGTTGTGGCTTTGCTGATCATTCTTTATATGATCTGTGATATTGGCGTATCCGGTGGATGGTATTACATGATTTTCAAAAGGAAACTGAAGCTGAGCAGATGGGCACTTTTGAGCTGCCCGCTTTCAACACTCCTCATTGATTTTCCGTTAAAGATGATCCCGCTTCAGTTCTTTAAGGATTTTACAGTTGCTTTTGAATCGCTAGGATGGTTGCTAATGTATGTAGCGTTAGCAATTCATGCAGGTAAACAGCAGGAGGGAGTAAAGCATGAGTATGCATGAGGAGTTGCTTTAGAACTTAAGGAATTTCATGCAGATACGATCCGCTGCTTCTTTTCTTCATGGTTCATGACAGATGAGAATACTATGTCTTGTGAAAAAGGCGGCAAAATGATATAATTTTATTTTAAGAAATATGACTTCTGTCCTTGCTACCGTTAGTTACGTAGGAATAGGGATTCCCCTAGTTTGACCGTTATCTGTACAAATGAGCGGGAGAAGGATTTTGTGTTTTATTCAAAAAAGATGTAAAAGCTCACTCGGAAACTTGGTTTGACATAATTGAGGAGAAAAAGCAATGAGAAAAGGCTTTTTAGTAGTTTTAGCGATTTTGCTTACCCTATCTGGCTGTGAAGGGAAAAACAACGCGGGTGATAATAAGATATCAGATGCAGAGACAATCGAATACGCCACCTCTTTATCGGAAGAAGGAGCATCCTCCGAACATGTATCTTCCTCGGAGGATAGCTCTCTAAGCGCAACAGAAGCTTCGACAGATGCATCTTCCATGTCTAATACAACGCCTACCACAAATGCAGAATTGTATGAGTTATTTATGAAAAAGTGGAAGGAAGGCATGGTAATGAGCTTGTATCCGTATGCTTCCGATACCTTGAAAGCTATTTTGGGACCAGATGAATTTCAGTACATGTTTTGTAACACCTTCTATAGTATTACGGGAGTTTTCGAGGAGGTACAGAAGGAAGAGACCATTGTGTCTGGCAATACGGAAATTCATAAGGGTACGCTGATCTTTGTGGATGACATGGAAGAGATGGACTTTGAGCTCAGTCTGAGTAATGTCCAGATCACGGGATTTTATTGTGACCTGCGTTTCAAGGAAGCAAGGCTCGGGACTACGAGGGAGAATCCTTCCATTGTATCAAACTACTTTTTACTGGAAAGCGGGGATTATCAGCTGAATGCGGCTTATGTTCAGGCGCCTGAAAGGGAGGATGCACCCATTGTTGTATTCCTCCCAGGCTCTGGCCCTGCGGATTTTAATGAAACCATTGGAATTTTGCCAACCTTCCAGGATCTGGCGATGGGGCTAGCGAAGAAGGGAATTTCCTCCCTTCGATTTGAAAAAAGAACCTACCGCTATGCTTCTGAATGGAAGAACACGGATGGCTTGGAGGAGGAATATTTTCAGGAGTTAGATGCTGCAATAAAATGGTTGGAAAAGTGGCATCCTTCCAACAAGATATGGCTTCTGGGTCACAGCATGGGAGCAAACATTGCGGCAGAATATGCCACCAGATACCCCGTTCAGGGCATGATTTTATGGAATGGATCAGCTCGTCATTTGGCAGAGATTGCGGCAGATCAGTATGGAGAACAGGCACCAGCCGTTTCTGAGTTGTATCATCAAATGGCTGAAAATGCCAAGAAGGTGACAAAGGATTCCGCAGACGGAACGAACTATTTTACCTGTTCCGATTATTATTGGGCATCCTATAATGAACTGGATACCATCGCTTCTATTAAGAAAGCGAAGATCTCCACGCTGATCCTCAACAGTCTTTTGGATCGTCAGCTTTTCGAGGCAGACAGGGAGCTTTGGAAAGAGGAATTGGGCAAGGAGGATTTTGTCACCATCCGCGTGTTTGATGATCAAAGCCACTTTGGATATAAAATTGATGCGGCAACCTCTAGCTATTATCAGCTAACGGATTTTCCGGAGGAATTGGTCGACGAGATGGTAACGTTTATCACAAAATAAAACGAATATCGGGTATTTGGCTTCTGGCGAAAGAAAGGCAGAAAACGCATGAATAAGGATTGGGCTGAGAAGAACAAAAGGATGCAGGCGCTGATCGGAAAGGAAGCAGGAAGGGGGTGGCAGCATGTATAAGGAGAGCATTCAAAACACAATTGATTATATGGAAGCCAATCTTCGGGCAGAGATGACGGCAGCAGAGCTTGCGGAGCAGGCAGGATATTCGTTATTCCATTTTTACAGGATTTTCCAGTCGGAAGTGGGAATGCCTGTCATGCAATATATTCTGAGAAGAAAGCTTCTGAATGCCATTTATGAAATTGGCTCTGGCCGAAAAAAGATTGACGTTGCGCTGGAGTATGGATTTGAAACCTACGCTGGCTTTTATAAATCATTTGTGCGAGAGCTCGGATACACACCCGCTGCATACCTCCGAAAGTTTAAGGTGAAAAAGCCTTATCGAATCAATATCTTTCAGGAGGAACACATCATGTTAATGAAAAGAAGGCGCGCTTTATCGGAGACCTATGAGGAAGGGAATGTGGAGAAGCTCCAAAAGTGGATCTCTGTCATGAAGGAGATCATGCTTGGCTATGATGCCGTCGTTCATCTTTCGGACGAGGAAAAAGAGGCGATCCCCTATGTCATTTTATCCAATCAGTTGCTTGCGACGGCATGGTTTGCAGGAAAAGAGAAGTATCAGTCGATTTTTGAAGTCAACAGGAAAATGACGAACTGGATCATTCAAAGTTTTGAACAATTAAGCTTGTAAGAGTTCATAAAAAGGACTGTCTCAGTGAGGCAGTCTTTTTATATGCCCTTTTTGTGAAAGGGCTTTCTCCTTGCAGAATGATAAATATATGTTATAATACATGCTGGAAACGAAGTTTCCTGCACGTGAATTTGCGAAGCAAATTTGCGATAATGCAGTCGAGTAAGCCAAGAGAAATAAAATGATAAAATACATGCTGGAAACGAAGTTTCCTGCACGTGAATTTGCGAAGCAAATTTGCGATAATGCAGTCGAGTAAGCCAAGAGAAATAAAATGATAAAATACTTGCTGGAATTGAAGTTTATAAAAAAGGAATGACATATATGAAAAAGAAATCTGTTTCGCTCTTTCTTGCATGCATGACGGCGGCACTGCTAAGTGCATGCGGAACAAATACACAGGAGGTAGGTGCGATGACGGATAGTGCGAAGGTGGAAAGCACGATGGAGGAAAATAGTAGCACGGCGGAGAGTGCGGAGGCCGTAAGCGAGGAGGACAAGGGTTCGTTTGCCACGGGAATTGTCGTGGAAGAGAGCTCGGAAGCAACCTCCGATGCACAGGTAACGGTAGAGGAAAGCGTTCTCACGAATGAGATTGAGGAGCGTTGTCCCATTAACGTTACTTCAACCCGAAAGGATGTCCAATATGGTGATTTTACCCATGGAACCTATGCTTCGAAGACCTGCGGCTTAGAGAGAGGCTACAGCATTCTTTTACCTGCAGATTATAGCACCGACAAGCAGTATCCCGTGCTGTATCTCTTACATGGCATTTTTGGAAATGAGTATTCGTTTTCTGGGGATGCGAGCAATAAGATCAAGGAAATCGTCGGAAATATGGCTGCAGAGGGCCTGATCGAGGAGACGATTGTCGTATGCCCCAACATGTACGCTTCCTCGGATCCGGCGCAGCAGCCTGGGTTTGACGCAGAGAGCTGCCTTCCCTATGATAATTTTATCAATGATCTGGTAAATGATCTCATGCCTCATATTGAGAGTGAGTATTCGGTTCTTACGGGAAGGGAAAATACCTATCTGGCAGGCTTTTCCATGGGCGGCCGTGAGACGATCTTTATCACGCTTCAGAAGCCAGAGCTTTTTGGTTATGTTTGTGCCATGTCTGCGGCACCTGGAATCGTTGCGACCACGGACAAATTTATGACGCATCCCGGACAGCTACAGGAGAGCGAGGTTAAATTTGCGGAGGATGCAGTTACGCCTAACATCTTTATTCTTTGCTGCGGAACCAGAGATTCCGTCGTAGGTACCTATCCCAAGTCCTATCACGAGCTGCTTGAGGCCAACGGCACGGAGCATATCTGGTACGAGGTGACTGGCGCCGATCATGACAATAATGTGATCAAGAGCGGTCTCTATAATCTGTTGAAGCAGATCGCCTATAATAAGTCTCAGGATGAAGCAACGAACTAAGAGGCTTACGAAAAATTGTTCAGAAGAAGGAAACCAAGCTTATACTTTCTTATGCGGGAAGCCTGTCACAGAAGGTCAGGAGCTGGCTCGTTACCCGCTCTTCCTCCTTCAGCGGCTGGAAGGTGCCGTTGTCATAGAGCTCATCTAAGACCATGAGCGCCTCCATGGAGCCAATAAAGCCAGAAGTATCAAAAAATACGACATAATCCTGCATTTGTGCGGGGTATCTTTTTGCCTCTTCCATGGCCTGCTCTAAGGCAAAGCCAGCGAATTCCTTTTTGATTTCTTCATCGAGCTCGGGTATTTTTGCAAAGAATTCCTCCGCCTTTTCCTTCACGATCATCACGTTCACCCTGCCATCTGCCGTGATATATTCGCGCTCCCGAAGGCGCTTCACCTTTTCTTGATTTGCCACGTCTCTCTTGATGGTACCGCAGATCCACTCATACAGGAAATCATAATCCTCATTCCGATTGTTTTCCCAGGCCCCTTTTCGGCTACAGTATCTCGTATCGATGGACCAGGAATAGACATCTTCATATTTTTCAGATTTTCTAGTCATGTTGCCGCAGGCGAAGTAATCCTTTCCCGTATCCTTATGCTTCATTTCATAATCTGGATCCTCGGGCTCCTG
>SVFO01000050.1 GCA_015056795.1 Lachnospiraceae bacterium | reverse complement strand
GACTCCTTCGCGTAGACGGGCATCGTAAAGCCGTATCCGCTCGTCGGGTCATATGCTGCCTGAGAGAACTTCTGCTTCACGGATCTCCCGTTAATCTCCATCAGGGCGTAGCTTTCTTTATCAAAGGCTTCGTCAGGAATCAGGTAGTAGAACCGAAGCCCGATGGTTCCGTCAAGCTTTGCAGCCGCACTGTCTAACTGCACTGCGGGGCCTGCCTTTGGCATCTCGAACAGTGCCTCGTGCACCTTCGAAATCCGTACAGGCTTCACGGCGTACTCACCGTCCTCGTCTCCCATCAGGAATGCATAGGCCGCGTTGCAGTCGGTTCCGGCTGCGATTTCAAATACAAAACTTCCGTCAACGGCCATGGTCGCGGGCGCGCCGTCATAGGTCACCTTCGTCCCGTCCGCGCTTTGCTTCTGCAAAACTACAAACATCCTAAGCTTCTTAAGACCCGTAAGTCCCTCACCCGTTGCAGTATAGACCAGCTTAGGCGTGTCGCCTACCGTCAAGAACTCGTGCGTGATCGTTACGTTCTCCAGCTTTCTCTGGTAATTGATAGCATTAAATGCCTCCTCGGGTATGGGATACTTTCCTTCCGCGAGATAGTCTTCCGGAACATTCGCCGTCTTGACGGTCGCTGCATGGTATGCGGAGGTTTCACCGGACTTGCGGAACTGGTACGTATATTCCGTGTTTGGATAGAGTCCAACGAAATACCTACCGTTTAACTCCGACAAGGAATGCCAAGTTTTTCCGCCGTCAATGCTGGCCTCGTCCTCATTAAGGAGTAGTCTGCCCGCCCTAACGTTAATCCAGGCCGGATTGCTGCGCATTACGCCATCCTCATCATAGTCCACAACCAAGAGCTGCAGGGACTTTAGGCCGTAGGTTGTAATCTTGCCCGCATCCGTGCTTACTTCCATGGGATTCTGGTCGTTCAACTCGGGACCATTTGCAACATTGAGTCCCAGGTATAATGTCACGGTACTGTCATTATGCATGTCCTTTGCCGTCTTCATGGCCTGCCCGATGCAGATCACTTCATCGGTCAGCATCGTCTGACTTCCCTTAACGACGGCCTGAGTGATGCTTTCCTCGGAAGGAATCACGATCTTGTCCTCATCCTTCTGCTTCAGACTGACCTTCAGGTAATAAGCCTTGTCAAACATAAATCTGTCATTTGCACCAAGTGCCTTGCCCGTCTCAGCGTTGATCCACTTCGTTCCGGCAAGGTCAAGCAAGTAGTCGCTGTCATCCGAAATCGTAAGTCCTGCCAGGGATGTCCCTGCCTTAACGCCGGGCGTCGGGAACACAAGGCCGCTCAGTTCCATCTTCGCGTCAATCACCTTCGGTGCTTCCCTCCAAATAGCCCAGAAGGTTCCGTCCTCATTCATTTCACAGCTTTCTCCAACCTCCCAATAGGATCCGAAAGCATACCAGCTGTCAAATTCCATGCCCTCAGGTGCGGTAAAGTCACACTCAGGAAGTTCGAAATCATCCCCGGGATACACATACTGCTTAGCCATGCTTTCTGTTCCGCCATTTGCGTTAAAGGAAACTGCAGCCAGCTTTACATTGTGTGCGTATAGCGTTACGTTATCATATACAGGCTTTGTAAAGATAAATACCTTCTCCGTACCATTATCATTATAGAGCCATTCTACAAATTCATAACCTTCCCGCGTCTTGGGATCTGCAGGCTTTGTTACCTTTCCGCCGGCCTTTACGTTCTGCGTCTCCGGCGTCGTTCCGATGTTCTCCATCTCATTCAGTTCAAACCTAACGACGCAGTTGTCAAACGGCTCTATCTCAAAAGTATCACCACGAAGCGTCCAGGAACCATACTTCACCACGACGTACGCCGTCTTACCCACATCCGCGCTTCCAAAGGCCATCTCGTTTCCGTTACCCACACCATATGACGTTGTTCCTAAAAGCTTTCCTCCCATGTACCAGTTATACTTGATGGCCCCGCGGTTGGTTTCATATGCATTGGCAAACGTCGTTTCTCCGCAAAGCGGCGTGCAGGCCGCCTGATACATGGCCTCCTCATCCACGACATAAGTAACTGTTTGATTAATATCATCCTTATGACTTTGCAGTTCCACCTTAAGCGGCTTCTTTTCCGTAACATAAATTACAGAAACAACAATCTGACCGTCAGAAGACCTAAATGCCATTGCACAATTCTCGCTCGGAATTCCGCCCGTCAACAAAGGGATGCTTGCAATGGTTTCGCCCCCATACATTCTATGCGTGGTTACGAACAATGCCGCCTCGTCCGTTCCGTTTTCGAATGCGTCGAACTTATATCCGGCTTTCGCATTCAGGGCGAACGAAGCGATATATACTTCGCCGGAATTCACGGCATGGTCACTGCTGGTTGTGCCGGAAACCATATTCCATTTCGGCGTCGTTACAATCTCATAAGGGGCTCCGTCCGGCAGGGAATATCCCGCATCCGGCTTGTTATTACCGTCATACGTCGTACCGACAAGCAGCTCCTCAAAGGTCAGGTCTGCCCGCTCAATGATTATGTATCTGGGAACATAGGTCACCGTAACATTCCATTTTCTGTTCTTGTCCTTACCCTCACCAGGTACCACATTCCAGTCAAGGTATGCGTCCCCAGCCATGGCTCCGTTTAAAGGATAACTCACGTCCACTCCAGTCAGATTTCCAAATATGTGAAGGAATGCTGCCTTCTCTGCCTTTGTCTCAAGCTCAGGGAATGCATACCCTATTGCTGCAACCATGGTAAACTGTGCCGTGTAAGGATGACCCTCATACACGGTGGACAGCGTCGTGCTGCTAAACGAGGGATCCTGCTTCCAGTATGTGGTTCCAGCTAACACAAAGCCTCTCGGGCAATCACTAGTCTTTTTCACGTTTGCCTTGACTTTATCGTTGAAGGCCTGTCCGGGCAGGAGTTCGTCTATGCTAAACCTTGCATACGGAATCTCCTCGTACCACAGCGCATAAGCAGTGCAATCCCTAGAGCGAGGCTTGTCAAAATCAAACAGTTCACTAAAGTTTTCGTCAGCGTACCAACCCATAAACTGCCATCCAGCAATCTTCTCGGGTGCCATGGGCGTAAAGGGACGTCCCTCAAAACAGCGCTCCGTTACGTTGCTGCCGTGACCTCTAAGGTCATATGTCATGTCAAACTTTGCCGAAGGCGAAACAAAGATCTCCTGGCTCGCATATGCGCCGTTCGCACAGAGGATCAAGGCTTTGATAGTCACGCCATCCTTGCCAATGTAGTCTCCGTCTAGCATAAGCTCTTTCGAGGTCTCCCCGGGGATGATCTCTCCATTGGCATACCATACGTAGCTTACGTTGCCATCTGCAAGGGACTTGGCAAACTGACTGTCACGGGCCGCCTGAAACTCCTCGTCAATCGCCAGCGACCAGCCCTGTCTCGGAACGCTTTTCGTTGTGTAAGGAATGATATCCGTAATCAGCTTCGTCTTCTTGTCGACGGTCAGGCCGTAGGAAGAATACGTATAGGAATCATAGCCTGTATTACTGGAATCCTTCGTCCCCCTCGTGGCTGCCGCTTTGATGCGCATCAGGCCGGTAACGTCAAGGTATTCCAAATCGTTTCCGTCTGAATACAGGGTGGTTAACGAATTATTCTTAGCCAGATACAGGTTGGACACCTTGTTATTTGCAAAGCTTAAATACTCTAATCCCGTTCTAACATTCAAGGACTTGATCTGATTGTTGTCGCAGTTCAGCCACTTCAGTTTGTTATTCGAAAGGTCAAGCTCCGTCAGCTTGTTATTGCGACAGCTCAGCTCGCGTACGAAAGTGAGATAGCGAATGCCCTGCAAGCTTGCAATGTTCTTTGCATCCAGGTTCAGCTTGTAAATATTTCCAAGTTCCTTCTTGCTCAGTTTACCATTTCCGTCCTTGTCATACTGGGACAGGAAATTGCGGAAGTTTTTATCCGGGAAGAAAGCTGACGTCAGGGGAACGTCACCCACGATTTCTTTGTCATCTATAATTAAATAGGTATCTTCATTGATGTATAGTGCATTGTCATAATTTTTGAAATACTGTACAGAATTACCCTCTGAAGGCTCAGACTCCGTTTCCGAAACGATGTCTAGAAGCTTCGGGCAATTCATGAGATTTAGGAAAGGAATCCTCGTATTGCGAATTTCTAAGTAACTCAAATTGGGAACCGACGGGAAGTTTAATTCCTCCAACGGACACCCATAACATCGAACCGAAACCAAATCAGTCGCTTCGCCAAAAGTAATCTTTTCCAGTTTTTCGCACAAACTACAGGTCACATCTTGAATCGAATCGCATCCCGTAAAATCCAGCGACGTAAGTTGCCTATTACCATATAAATAAACATTTTCAAGAAGCGTATTATGGCTTAAATCTATTTTTGCCATGCTCGTCTCTTGAGCCTGAAGATTGCTTAGCCTGAGATTCTTGCTAAGGTCTAAGGCAGATAAATTACGTGCGGAGTTACAATTTAAAGATTCTAGCAATTCATTTTGCGAAACGTTCAGTTCCCGTAGGCCGTAATTATATGGAACATCAATCTTCTTTAATTGGGGAAGGCCCGAAAAATCTATGGTTTTTATTTTGTAATCATACGACACTATGCTGATTTCTTCCAATTTCGGATACTTCGTCAAATCAAGCTTTAGAAACTGATCTGAATTATTTTCAAGTGCCAAATACGTTAATCTATGGTTTTGAGATATGTTGAACTCACACGTCACTTCCAGAGTCAACTTTTCAAGATTGGGAGCGTTCTCGAAATTCAAATTCTTTGGTATAACGCCACATTGATCTCCCGAAAGCTTAAATTCATTTAGATATGGTAATAATTCAATTCCTTTGAAATCCGAAATATAGCCAGATGTGCTCTGCTTAACATAGAGGCTGGTTATACTTTGTATTTCCTGTCTACCCAACTCTCCATCATTGGTTAGGTCATAATTTGCAATACGCTTCCTAAAAGTTTCGTCAGGAAAATTCTCGTCGTTGATCTCAACCACGGTATTTTCTGCGCTACGCAGGGAAACCCCCTTACGCAAAACTACCTGACGTTCACCCAAGAGATAGGAGTCACACGCAATTCCCATCAGGGAAACAACCGTATGCGTTCCATTTTGAACGATATTACGTAATTTTTCACAATTAGTAATGTCCAGACCGTTCAGATCTTCCGAACATTTCAAAACCTTCAGGTACCAATAAGTATTATTTAGTAAATCTAACTCACGAATCTTATTACCGCTAAGTATAAGATTCTCTAATTTTGATAAACTGCCAACTTCAATATCCTCAATATTTGTATTGCTGATTGTCAGATTCTTTAATCCTAAAAGGCATTGTATTCCCTGCGCGGAAGAAAAGGCCGACCCACTTAAGTTCATATCCGTTGCGGCAAAAATCTCATAACTGTCCAAGTAACCGTCATGATCCACGTCATAATGATTTACAACATAGTCCCGGAGTACCTCATCAGGAAAGGCCTCATTGATTGGCAAAAGCTTTGTGACCTTCGTATGTCCGTCAAATGACAATCTTTCCTGCTCGGCTTGCATTCGTATCTCAAACCGTATTTTCTCGCCCACCGCCCAGCTTCCATCCGAATATACATCGAAAGACCTAGGATTTGTCATGAACTTTTGGAGAATGGGAGCACCTGACAAGTCTACCTCATTTAAATCCGGATTCCCGTAAGCAAGTAATACTTCCAATTTAGGGCAATCGCTCACGGAAAGCTTTTTGAGATTATTATGATCACATTCCAGAGCTCTAAGCTTCTCCAGTCCGCTCACGTCTAATTCTTGCACTTTCGTTCCCGAGATCCTGACGTATTCCAATGCGGAGTCATTTTTAAAACTGATTTTTTTAAGGTTCTCACTATAAATATGACATCCAGTCATATAAGGACAATCGCTAAAATCCAATTCTTCCAAATCAACGTTAATGTTTGCGTAGCGCAAATTTGTGTTGCTAAAATCAAGGCTATCCACGTCCAAAGTACAATGACCTAGCGCGCTAATGTCGGTAACTTTGGGAAAGCTTCCCCATTTAATGAGCGGTGTTGTCCCTTTAAAACCATACACGCAAATTGTTACAAGCTTATTGTTTTTGCTCAAGTCAATTTCTTGAACGTCAGAAATTTCATATAAATCTATTGTTTGCAAATCTGTCAAGTATTCCAATCCTTTAAAACTAGGAATAGATACATTTCGGAACTTTAGGGTTTTAATCTTAGTGATTTCATAATCTCCAAGCCATCCGTCCCCATCCTTATCATAATTTGCAACCTCATCGCGAAGAATCTGCGACGGAAAGTTTGTTGCATTAATTTGAACGATATTCACAGCTTCCAGCTTCTGCCCTTTATCGATGGCAAGCCTGCCGTCCGTACCGTCGTAAACATTGCACTGCCAGTTACTTGCATCCATGGTACCATTCTGGTAGAAATCCACCAGCTTAGGGCAATCCTTGAGGTTTATTACCTCAAATTGATTGCCATAGCAATAAAGCATTTGAAGATTCTGGACAGCGGATAAATTTATGCTATGCATGCCGTTCCCATTGCAGTAAACGCGCTCCAGTTTTGTATTCTTGCTGAGGTCAAGGCCCACAATCGCATTATTATCGCAGGACAAACTCCGCAATTCCGTATTCTTGGTGAGGTTAAGCGATATGAGCTGATTCGCTGAGCAATACAGCTCCTCAAGGGCAGTAAAGAACTCAATGCCCTTCAAGGACTCGATTTCACGTCCCGAAACGCTGATGGTCTTTACCGCAAGAATCTCTGCCTCCGTTAGCGTGTTGTCATGATTTTCGTCGAGCTCAGTGCTGACAAATGCACGAAAAATCTCGTCAGGGAAATTGTTTTCGTTGACTGCAACATTCCCCGCCGCAGATGCATTCGTCTTCCAAAGCCCCATAAGGCCAAGGACAAGCGCAAGCGCCATCACCATTTGTAATACTCTTTGTTTCTTTCTCATGCTTTCTCCCCTTTTCATGAAAATTTTTTATCATTCTATTTGTGAATTACCTAAATGCTCTCCAGCGTTGCCACGAGGTACTCCATCGTTCCCGACGCATAAAGAAATCCGTCGATCAGGCGTGCCTGCTTGAGACTCTTTACGCCATTTGTCTGCTCGGGAGACACCAGCTCGTCGATAAACATCACAATTCTGCAGTTTGGCACATTTGCCCGCAGATCCTGTATTACGCGCTGCCGCTCCCTCAGGGTATACCCCGGATAGACTGACACTCCAAGCAGTGCCACGTCCGCACGATCAGATGGTTCTCGTCCTTTGGCCATGTTCACGTCTGAGTCAATCAATGGCCATACCCGAAAATTCCCCGTCTTTTCCAACGCTTCCGTGATGGCATCCGTATAAAATTTCCCCGGCACGCTAATCGCAAGATTGATCATCCGTGTCGCCCCTTTCTTGTTTATTGGATTTACTGAATATTTGCTCATTTACATAAAAAAATCAGCATCACGGGTCGCTTTTCTGCCACTCTAGTACCCATAATACTGATTTTTCAAAATTATACTACATCCGAAAGTATAGGTTTTTAAATGATTTCAACTTTTTTCAAATTTTTTTGTTTTTTCCGAAGTTTTTCTACTGAGTCGATTACTACACCCAAGCAAATGTTTGCTCCTTATAATTCAACTGCTTCGATAAGCCTTCCTTCTGTGCCTTATCCATTACGTGAACAGCCAATCCGGTCCAACATCATTTTGAACCACGTCCGAATACTCGTTCCTTTTATATCCGTTTGACGTAATGAGCGTCACGTGGATCGACTTTTTGAGATGAACCTCTTCCGTAAACGAGACAACCTTGTTAATGAGGTTCTCTCTGTATTCCTCAGTAATTTCATAAGGCTTATCCGTACACTTCATCTCGCACAGGTTAATAACGTCGTCACGTCGATCTATTAATAAATCTATCTGTGCTCCGCCCTTTTTCTTTTTACTCTTCCAAGAATACTCAGAGCTTTCGATTCCTGTTATTCCAAGCGCTGCCTTGATCTGCGGAATATGCCCAAGACAGACGGTTTCAAAAGCATTCCCCCTCCAGGCGTAATAGTCAGGAGACTTTATAAATGACTGCCAAGACTTAATCTTTCCGTTACGGAAGTACAAACAAAAAAGCACGAATGGGTCTATAACCTGATAAAAACAGCCATTTTTTGAAGTGGTAATGTTCTTATACTGTCTGATAAAGCCGCACTGCTCAAGTTCGCGAAGCGCCTTCGTCAGTCCTTCGCCGTCCGAAACGCCCGACTTTTCCACAAGATCGGTTCTCTGCAGCCCCCTCTTTTGGCCGGCAATTGTCTCAATGATCTTTATGTGATTATCAGGCTTCTTAAACAATGACTTGAAGAGCTGGTCATACTCATAATGGAGATCCCCTCTCTCATCAAAGATTAGGCTGTCTATGTTCTGAGTAAGGCTCAATCTGCTGTCCAGCAAGTTAAGATAGTACGGTATTCCTCCGAATACCATATAACTTTCTATCATCTGATCCCGATTAAGCTTCATTCCGTTATCCTCATAAAAGCGTTTGCATTCGCCCATAGTGAACGGATTAATATGCATCTGCTTCGTGATTCTGTTATGGAAACCTCCCCTGTCGCTAAGGATGTTGCTGATGATCCAGGAAGTTGCGGAGCCGCATACTATCAGCAGGAGGTCTTCCTGTGATGAGCCCCAACTGTTCCAGAAATAGTCAAATGCCGATTTAAAATCTGACCTTGCCGTATCCATCCAGGGAGCTTCATCAATAAAAACAATCTTTTTTCCGCTCAACGCATCTTTGTATACACTTTTTGACTCCAAGATCTTTCGTAGTCTTCTGAATGCCTCGAACCAGTCACTTGGTATTACGCCCGTCTCATCGCCATAATTAGAAAGAGCCTCATTGAATGCTTTTAGTTGGTTTCTTGTCCTTTGGTCAGGAATTCCGGTCGTATAAAAAGAAAACTTTTCGTTGAAGAACTCCCTGATCAGATATGTCTTTCCCACACGCCTGCGACCATATACAACCAAGAATTCAGGTCTTTTAGATTCAAGACACTTCGATATGATATCCTTTTCTCTTTCCCTTCCAACAATGTTCATAAATTTTCAACTCCTCTATAATCTGCTGTATTTTCACTTTTTCAATATATTTCAGCAGATTATAAGCAATTAGAATTCTATATTCTGCTGAATCTGCAATTATCATAATATTTCTGGATGCATATGTCAAGTTTATTCCTGACAAAACCGAAAAGAAGGGCATTTTTCCTTTTTTTCCGTGCTTAAATGTGTTAGGATATGGATAGACTTACCATGTCTTTCGTCAGGAGTGATGGTTATGAAATTGCGTAAAATGCTTGGTGCTTTCTTTCGAAAATTCAATCAAGAGACTCTCGTGGAATCCTTTCAGGAGGAGGCGAACCCTGAAATCACCTTTGACGTGATCGATTACACGAACCCGCTTTTGCATTGGCGTGACACGCGAAGGCTCGTCTTCCAGCACGGTAGTACTTATGCCTATTCTACCATTTATCTGCATAAGTATAGACGCGATCAGCCCATCTATTATGCGGTTCATCAGTTAACTCACGCGTATCTTCCGAGGCTTTCCCTCCTGGAAAGTGCCCTGGTGCTTGGCTGCGCGGGCTGTTCCATTCCGCGTTTTCTTGCCTTAAGCGCCCCTAATTGCAAGATCACGGGAATTGAGTATTCGGAAAAGATGATTGAAATTGCGCAAAAATACTTTGTCGATGATCCGTCCATATTTCGAAATTTTCAATTGCTCCATGCGGATGCCTTCACCTATGTTCACAGTACTTCCGAAAGGTATCAATTGGTGTATGTTGACCTTTTTCTGGCAGACAAAAATCACCCGCAAATCTTTGCGGATGATTTTCTTCGTGACCTGGATTCCATCACTTCGAAGGAATCCATCACCATCATTAATTTGTTAAACCTAAGCAAGGGCGATGCCACGAAATATCTGCTGCGCTTCGCAGCGGTGTTTCCTGCCGTCTATCTTTTTAACGAGCGCTTTCACTACTATGGTGTCCTCATCAAAACGGAAGATCCGGCTTCGCTAAAGCGATTCGAGAGCAGGGCCGTAAAGACCGTCCGCATGGAGGAGCGATTTCTCTCCCCTACTCCATATCCCCAATGATCAGTCCCATGTGGCGCACCTTGACGGCAAGCTCCAAACGGCTCCGATAGCCAGTCTTCTGGAGCATGTTTTTGATATGCATTTTTACCGTGGGCTCCTTTAGGCCAAGCTTGTCCGCGATTTCTGCATTGGACGCACCTGAAACAAGCTCCTTTAGGATATCTATTTCCCGGTCCGTAAATTCGGTGCTGACGGCTTCTCCGATATTGACCTTCTGCTGCGTTCCCGGATACACGGACTCCCCCGCCATCGTCCTGTCCATGATCTCCTGAATCGTCTGTTCCTGCACTTCCTTTTGCCAAAAGCTTTCCACGCCAATCTCACGTGCCTGCCGCTCGTAGGAAAGCTCCGGCATGGAGGTTACGATGATGATCTTTGTATTGGGGCTGACTTCCTTGATTCGCCTTGCCGCGTCGAGTCCGTTCATGCTTCCGGGGATCAAAACATCCATGAGTACAAGATCCGCAGAATGCTTTTCGCACCATTCCACGGCCTGGGCTGCCGTCGGAAAGGACGCTGAAAGTTCATAGTTTTCTGATTCCTTTACGGCGCCTTCAAAGACCTGTCGTATCATCTTAAAATCCTCTGCGATCACTGTTTTCCATGCCATGTCTTGTCCTCCCCTTTGGAATCGATAGGATCATTTTGAATCTTGGCTCCGCCGAAAGCTCCATGCTGCCGCCGAGCGCCTCCACCTGCCGCTTTAGGTTTCCAAGACCTCCCGTCTCATGGAGCTTTCCGGTTGGCGCGTCCCCGTCATTGGTAAAGGTAATGCTGTATTCCTTTTCATCCTCCCAGATATGCACCATGGCAACGTGTCCGTTGGCATGTCGTAGCACGTTGATGACATGGGTCGAGATCGCCTGGTCGATCACGGGAAGAATCGCTTCTTCCTCCGGCAGCGTTCCCACGATCTGAAGGTCGATCCCCAGCGTCGCCGCCTCTTTCTTTGCAATGTAATAGGGGACCTGCCAATCCTCAGGTGCCTCTCCGATCAGGTGATTTAGGTTCTGCTTCCAAATCTCGAGTAGCGCCTTCGGATCGCCCCCCTCCGGATTTAAGATATATCGTTTTGCTGCAAGAAGGCTTCTTCCCAAATTGTCATGTAATGCTACCTTAAGCTGCAAAAGCTCACGGCTCATGGTGACATACTCAATGGTTCCAAGGAGGGATTTTAATCTTGCATTGATGATGCCGCCCATTTTTTGTTTTTCGGCCAGTTCCCTGGTCTTGGAATACTCTTCCGTGACATCGGTCGCAAAAATCGCATAGACAACGCCTTCCTTCAGCTCCAGCCTCTCCCTGCGGAAGCCGTAAACCCTGCTGTCGGCTAACTCGTAGATGGGCTCCGCTCCGCCTTGGATCAGGCCTTTGACTTGTCCACCGGAAAGCTTCTCCCAGGTCTCTTTGGCATCTGATAATGGTTTTTGGAAAAGCATAAGCGCCAGCTCCTCCATCTTCTCATTGATAAGAAGCGGCAGACCTCCCGTCAGGGCAAAACATAGTCCCATCGGCAGCGCATCCAACGCCTCTTTGACCGAGGTTGCAGACACGTGGGAGCGATTCCATTTCGCAACGCGATATTGCTCAGCCACGGCAAAGACCGTGAACAGTACAATGATCAGCACCAGCAGCCACAGCGGTAAAACGATCGGACAAAGGAACTCTCCCTGCATCTGTTGCAGTAGGATCTGCAGCAGGGAAAAGTTCGTCAGGCAAAGCACAATGCATCGCCAGTTGGATCTTCTTTTGCCAATCTGCAAATAACGGAAAAAGTTAAAGAACAAAAGCAGTTCTACCAGAAATACCCAAAAGATCAAAAGACCCTGCACAAATTCTGACATCGTTAGGAACGTCACGCGTTGACCTCCCTTCCGGCAGAGACTTCCGCCAAGGAATTTTCGACCACCTCCGAACTCGTTGAAACAGAAGAACGGTTTGCTGAAAGAGTGATGCACCAGGTTTCATCGACGTACTCCATCGTAAGACGTGCCCCCTCTGCGGCAAGCTCCTTCGCACGCCATGTCTGGTCCACCGGAATGCGCTCTGCGTCCAGCAGAATCTTAAGGAGGTATTTCTCCCTTGCATCCAGCAGAACCATCAACGAGAATGTCTCTTCTTCACTTTCCAGCAGGGTCTCCAAAAGATCGTAGGAAAGCACGGTGAGTTTTTCAGTAAGAGACCATTCCCCATGCTCCTGAAAATCCGTTGTTGCACCTGTAAGTCCGAAGTATTCCAGTGACTCCCGAATGGCGCATCCAAGCTCCTTCGTTGATATTCTCCCAAGCTCCTCCGCAACCAGCATCAGGTTTCCCATACGTTTAACGTAGGCACCCATGATCATGGCCCTAACAAGCCCCGCCCCTCCTTCCTGCAGCTTGGCATCGATCGCAAGCGCCTTTTCCTTGACTGCACTTGCGATCTTATCATATAAGCGGTTTTGAGTTTCATAACGGAAGCGCTCTCTTCGAATCTCCTGCTCCTGCCGAATCAGGTCATTTTCCTCTTCGAGCTCCTCCGTCACCTTCTCGATCTGCTCATCCAGCTTTTGAATCGCCGTCAGATCATCATACCAGACAATCTGTCCTCCATGAATGTCCTTGGCGCTGCGCCGGATCCTTTTTTCATCCTTCAAAGGGGCCTTCGAGGCATAGACCACCTCGCCCCCTTTCTCCAAAATCCGGGCAGAAATGGGACTGTTTTCGAAAAATAAGAAGTAGCGGGAATTGTTTGGTATGATTCCCAGCTGAATCATGCTCTCGACCGGAAAGATAAACAGAAGGCAAAAAACCTCCTGAATGCCAAACAGATCAACACCGAAAAGCTTTGGGGAACCACCGATATGATAATACCAAATGATAAGTCCTCCGAAAAATAACATGCCAATGGTTGGAATAAACCAATACCTATGAAGCGCAGTGATCTGACACCGCCGAAAGACAGTAACCAAAATTGCAACGGCAAGAACTACCGTCCAGCCAAAGCATACAAAGTATACAGGCCCGCCGGAATAAACCTCATGCGTCTCGTCATGAAAGCGTAAGAAAAGAGAATGCCAGGGATTGGTGAATATCATGATCAACAGAACAATCGGCACGCTCCATAGCCATTTTGCGAGGCGAAGCGGGCACTCCTTCTCGCCTTTCCCGATGCAAAGCACGGCCAGGAATACGCATAATGGCACCGAAGTAAAGCTGACATAATAGGCATACCAGGCATAGTCACATACGAGAACGTTACCACGAAAACACTTCCATCTGGCCATGCGCGAAATAAACAAGATCAGCATGAACACGGAAGCAGCAACAAGGTGATTTCGGACATAATGGTTGACAATCCTCTGGGAAACCAGAAAACCCCAGGCAATAATCATCCCCGCATACATGATCGTAAAGACATCGTTTAGCGGAAGGATCTTCGCAATGGTTCGGTTTGAAAAAAAGAGGGCAAGAAAATAGGAGAGAACAAAGCCGCCGATCAGTTTTTTTTGATTCACTGTCAGTTTCAGCATTGTCCTCTCCTCTCCAATCTTGTCTATTTACGAACAAAACAAATCTTCCATTGTAATCACTTTTTCAAATGACCATCGATATTCAGCTGTAATATGGCTAAAATTGTCAATGCTTAAACTCGAAGAATTTGGTGTCCAGCTCAGGATAAATCCTCTTTAGCGAAATCGGGATCCCGGACTTATTCAGGAATCCATGCTTGCTCTTTGCAATGGCTTTGTCCTCGCCCGTCTCCTTGTCATAGATGCGATAAGCGATCTCCATGCCAAGGCCGTCATAGGAAAGGAGCTTTGTATCGATCAGCACCGTCTCATCGAATTTAACGGCACTGCGGTATTCGATGGAGAGGGACAACACGGGAGAAATGATCTCGAGCTCCTCCATCTGTTTATAACCCATGCCCAGCTGATCCAGCAGGTTCATGCGGGCCTCCTCCATCCATTTGACATAATTGGCATGATGAATGATGCCCTGCGGATCCGTCTCATGATACTGGGTACGATGCTCATAGGGCTTGATTTTCACCTTCTTTTTCTCCTGTTGCTGATGCACCTGAATCTCATTCTTAGCCATGACAATTCCTCCTCGTAAACTACCATACTAATCTTATTTTACAATATTTTGTGAGCCTCCACAATCCCTTTCTGGAATTCTCTAATTGAAGGAACCATTTTCTTGCATTTCTCACGTGCTCCTCTTGAAAGGTTTTCGCATAGTTTATGCCGTTCTGCCTGAAAGGCTATGGAGTTGTCTAAGCAGCTCCTTCTCCTTCTCGGAAACCTGCTTCGGCACGCTGATTTCCAGCGTCACGTACTCGTCCCCTTTGCCGCCCTTTCCCTTGGCAGAAGCAATGCCCTTTCCGCCAAGTCGTATCTTCGTTCCGGACTGACTGCCCGCAGGCACCTTGCACTTCACCCTGCCATACAGGGTCTGGAATTCGGCTTCTCCGCCGAGGATGGCCGTCGTATAGGGAACCTTCTCAGTGACATAAACGTCCTTTCCCTTTCTGGTAAAGACCTGATCGGCCAACACATGAATCTTGATCAAAAGGTCGCCCTTCTTACCATTGCGCGAGACATTCCCCTTGCCAGCCAAGCGAATCGACTGGCCCTCCTCGATGCCTGCAGGAATTTTCACCGCAAGTGCCGGTCCGCTTCCCTCGCCCAGGGAAATCACCTTTTCACAGCCAAGCGCCGCTTCGCGGAAGGTAATCGTAATCTCTCCTAAGAGGTCATTGTTGCCAGGCATGTCATAGACATAATCCTCAAAGGCGCCATCGCCAAAACCACCATGAAAGGCTCCGTTACCACGAAATGCCTTGCTTCCATGAACACCCTCGTCAAAGTGACTCCCACCGTGTCCGAAAATAGAACCGAAAATGTCTTCTGCATCACCCTGGTCTCCATTGAACTCATACCAATAGGTTCCATTTTGCGAGCCTGCATTCCATGTGTTTTGAGAGCCTGTACGCCATGCGTTATGTCCTCCTTGGGAATTTTGATAAAAGCTGCGGTAGCGCTCCTGCTCCTTTGCGAAGGCATCGGGATCACTTCCCATGGTTCCGTCGAACGCGGCATGTCCATACTGATCGTAAAGTCTCTTTTTCTCGGCGTCCGACAGCACGTTATATGCCTCCGTGACCTCCTTAAAATACTGCTCTGCCTTCTTGTCATTCGGATTGGAATCAGGGTGATATTTCTTTGCAAGCTTTCTGTATGCACTCTTAATTTCCTGCTCCTTCGCGCCCTTCTTCAATCCTAGAATCTCATAATAATCTCTTTTTGCCATTAGAATCTCACTCCTTCCTTCCAATCTGAATAAAAAGAGCTTATTGCGCGTGGCAACAAGCTCTTCGTAGGTGTTCCAGTATTAAGCCTTGGCTTCCGTAGCTTCCTCAGTCGTCTCAGCCTCAGGTTCCGTATTCTTCGGTGCAAGCACGCTTGCAACTACGCTGTCCAAATGCGTTGTAATATCAATCTGATCATTCTTTGCAATCTCCAAATCGGACACCTTGATGACATCGCCAATCTTCCAATCACTGCAATCCAGATCAATTCTCTCTACCAGATGTTCCGGAGTTGCCTTATATGCCACTTCCTCAAGCAGCTGCTCCAAAATACCGCCGACAACCTTCTCCTTATTGTGGAGCACGATTTCAGCTACGGAATGAACCTTCTCGCCCTTGACAAGCGCCTGGAAATCCAGCTCCAAAATCTGACGCTTCATGGCGTCATAATCAACTTCCTTAAGCAATACGTCGTACTTCTTTCCGTCCAGCTCCACAAACAGCTGACTGCCCTTGAAGCATTCACGGTGAATTCTCTCGGCTTCCTTCTTCTCAATGATGATGGGAATGGAGCCATTCAGTTCCTTACCGAACAGGGTACCCGTTACGAAGCCCTCTCTTCTGAGTTCCTTTGCCTTTTTTGCCATGTCTCTTTTTTGCACTTTTAAAGTATTCATTTGACTTTTCCTCCTTCAAATGCATGATTTTGAGAACAGGGACGTTTGCGAAACGTTTCAAAATCGTGTCAGGCGTTTCGTTTCTCTTGTTCTATATGTGTTATAACACCACAAGCAGGAACTGTCAAGAGACAAATCTTGAAATTTTTATGATATTTTTATGATATCTGTTTTTGCAAGAAAGGGCAGGGTTTAACGCATGCCCTGCTCCTGCAGATATTCGATCACAAGCTCATCGTCATCTTCTTCCTCTGCCTGATCTCGAATCGCCTGATATTCCTCCGACTCCGCAATTGTCCGAAGCTCCTTATAAAAGTCTGCATCGATCAGGCTGGCGACGTTTTGGGCATTGTCCAACGTCAACTGCTTAAAATACCCATCAATCTGACTTACGTTGATAATATAAGAGAACAGACATACGCTGGCAACGGCAAAAAAGATCATCGCAAAGATGAACAGGTACATTTTCTTCTCAATGGTAAATCGTCTTTTCTTCGTCTCCATGCTGAATCCCTCCATATCGAAGTTGATTTGCCTTATCCTCTTTATCGTTTTGCAAGGGGACTTGCGTTATGTATCGCCTCTTACGGCTTTGCAAGCTTCTCTTATAATGCCATGTGATAGATTTCTAGGATGTCCTCGTAAGCCAAGGGCTTGTATCCGATAAGCGTCCTCGTCTTCTCCCTGCTACAGCGATATGCCAAAGTCTCCAGATCCGTTTCCTTCACGCCAAGCTCGGAAAGGCTTGTCGGCATGCCGATGGAGCGATAATAATCCTCCTGAAGGTCGATGGCTTTTAATACGGTCTTCTCCGGATGCTCAAAATCAATGTCAAGGTTCCAAATGTTCTTGCTCCACTGCAGGAATCTCGGGATGTTTGCCTGATAAACATATCTTGCCCAGCTGCACCAAAGCGCTGCAAGTCCTGCGCCATGTGCCACCTTGGGATACATGCCGGAAACCTCGTGCTCGAGCTGATGCACCACCAGCTGGAACTGACGTCCGCACTGGGTCAACCCATTGTGCGCCAGGGACGAAGCCCACATCATGTTCGCGCGCGCCGCATAATCTTTAGGGTTCTTGAGACAATCCGTGCCGGCCTTCATGACGCTCTTAATCACGGACTCCGCAAGTGCATCAGTCAGGTAGGTATCCTCGCCGGGGCAGAAGTACCGCTCCATCGTATGCATTGCTATGTCCACCGCGCCGCAGGCCGTCTGGTAGGCATCCACGGTATAGGTCAGCTCAGGGTTCTCAATGGCGAAATTCATGCGATTCATCGGGCTTCCGTAGCCACGCTTGGAACCCGTCTCCTCGTCCGTAATGACGCAGGAATTCGACATCTCGGAGCCTGCTGCCGCAAGGGTCAAAATACAGCCCTTCGGAAGCGTCTTCTTCGGCTGCGCCTTCCCCATGGAGAAGTTCCAAACGTCAACCTCAGGATTTGCCACGCCATTCGCAATGTCCTTCGCGGAATCTAAAACAGAGCCGCCGCCAACCGCAAGAATAAAGTCCACGCCTTCCTCCTGGCAAAGGGCAATGCCTCTTCTTACCATCTTGATTTCCGGATTTGCCTGCACTCCCCCAAGCAGAACATATTCTATCCCCTGCTCCTTTAGCTTCTCCTCCACCAGCCCGATCAGGCCGCTCCTGACGGCGCTTCCGCCGCCATAATGAACCAGCACCTTCTTCGCACCATATTCCTTCAAAATCTCTCCGATCTTCTTTTCCTGACCAATCCCAAAATACACCCTCGTCGGCGTATCATAAATAAAATTTTCCATTGCGGTCTCCCTTCTTCCTTCGACCCTCAGCGTTTATCATTTCCCGTTTCTCGATCCTTCATTTACGAGAATGGTATTATTTTTATTATAAACTCAATTCCATGCTAATACAAGAAATTTAAAAGCCTAATCCCCTCTTCACGCATCTCCGTGTCATAGTCCTTAAATAATGGCGTAAAAAATGGACCTCCGAAGAGATCCATCAGTTTATTGTATATAACCACCGTCGCTAATTGCGATCATATGGTATTTCCAACATATCAAGCAGCCTTACAAATGTATCCTGTCCATCCAGCTTTTTTGCTCCGCCTCATGGATCACATCCCCAGGCAGATTGTTTCCGATCAGGAAAGGTGACTTTGGATCGTGCTTCTTCATGTTCTCCTTCACAAGTGCTGCATTCGTATTGGCATAACAGTACCTGCAAAGATGTCCACAGGTCTTCGTGTATCCGGACAGTGTTGCGGTCATCTGCTCGAATTGATCTATATGCCAATCCACAGAATGCTTATCATCCACAAAGATCGGATCATATCGCCAACCAACGCTGTCTATACTGACGATATCAGAAAGCTTCTTAAAGTCTTCCATCACTTTCTGCTTGTCCGGCACATTAGGCTCGATATCTTTCCCATACGGCGTAATGGTAACGAACCAGTATTGTCCGTATGGCTTTAATGTATCCATATGAGGCAACATCGGTGCCGGATTCTTCGTACAGAATACGATCAGATCCACAACCTCTGGGGACAGGCTGTACCTGGTCACCTGAGACGGGTTGTAGGGATTACGCACCAGCACAAAGCCTTCTTTTATTCTGTTTATCAGCCACTCATGGTAGAACGCCGGTATGTCCGTTCGCATCCCCGTATTTATGATCATGAAATCACTTCCTCAATTCGTTTATTACCGTACCGATATCCCCATCGATGCAGATGGACTGCTCCCTGATATCCTCCGGACACACTGCTTCACCGAAATTTACGCAGGCATATGTTGCATCCGGATTCTTTGCTGTTATCTGCCAGAAAGGATATTTGATGATGCCGGG
>SVFO01000008.1:52574-154917 GCA_015056795.1 Lachnospiraceae bacterium | reverse complement strand
ACAAGGCTTCAAGGCACTTTTTTCATTAAAAAAATAGTCCGAGGCAATCAACCTCGGACTTTGTCTTCAATCTGAAACGGATACCCATGAGGTATCCGTTTTTTTCTTATTTCTCCTGCAAATTCGATATTTCCTGTAAGCTCCTACCTATCATTCTTTAACTTGATTTTCATTTAAAAAACTCGTGCCCACCATGTTGAAAAAGCAAGGTAAGGTTTTCATCAAACCATTTCATGTTATTTGGATTTGCGTGCTTCCTCGCCGCAAAATATAGTGCACCTTCGGAGAGATCCTCTCCATTTAAGGCTCGTTCAACGGCCTCCTTCGATTCCTTGCTGACCGTAACTGCTTCATATCTACCATTGGCCACGGGCGAAAACTGTGTCACACCCTTGCTTTGCTGAAAAACGACCTCGGAAATGGTATTCGGAAAGGCCTCATCCTTAACACGATTTAACACGACATTCGCAACCAAGAGCTTTCCATCCGCATCCTCTCCTCCAGCCTCAGCTTCGACGATGCGCTGTAAAACCATGATTTCCTGTTCTGGCAAATCATCCCATAGGCTTCCATCTTCAAGCAAATTTCCTTGAGCATCCAGTTCATGGCCATCGTCATATGTATGATCTAATTCCTCTGCATTCTTTACCATTTCTTCTTCCAAGTGTTCCGTTTCCACATGAGCGCTTACTACAGACATTATCCTACTATTTTCGTTTTCAAGAGCCATTTCCTCTCGAATGCTTTCTATTTCATTCTTCTTTGCTTTATCCCCCAAGCTTTCCATATCCAGCAAACCCTTTAAATGCCGATTGAATCGTTGCCACTCTATGTCATCCTCTAAGGTTACGCCGACATTCACTGCCTGCGCGTTTAGATTCGTCACTTTAAAGATTTGTCCCACCCCAAACAAAATCATGGCAGTTGCCAGCAGAAACAAATAGAGACAGATTGTTGTTGTCATCGCTTTCTTATACAAAAAAGAATCCTCCTCACCTTCTATCTTAGGCATGTCCTAGGATACTATATGTGAAAAGGATTCCTTTTATACAGTCTTTAGTTTGTTTTTACAATTGCCTTCTTCGGACATTTCTCCTTGCAGGCACCGCAACCGATACACTTTTCAGGATCAATGCTCGCGCAGAAGCTTTCGATCTTCACGGCATCTGCAGGACAATTCTTTGCACAAAGCATGCATCCAATACATCCCACGTCGCATGCCTTCATCGTTACGGGGCCACGCTCCGTATTCTTGCAGGCCACGGCATATTGTGCATCATATGGTACCAAGGAGATCAGCTTTTTCGGACATGCGGCAACACATTTTCCGCAGGACTTACATGCTTCACGATCTACAACCGCAATACCATTTACGATATGAATGGCATCGAAGGGACACTCCTTGACACAGGTACCATAGCCTAAGCACCCTTGATTACACGATTTGGGCCCACCCCCTGGCACAAAGCTCATGATTCGGCAATCCTGCGCACCGTCATAGGTATAATCCGTCTTTGCTTTCTCACAATCGCCCTGGCAGTGTACGAAGGCAACCATCTTCTTTCCTGCATCCGCAGACACTCCCATGATTTCACCAACCACCTTTGCAACAGGCTCACCGCCTACAGGACAAGCATTTACGGGTGCTTCCCCCTTTGCAATGGCCGCGGCCAGTCCGGAACATCCCGCAAAGCCACAGCCTCCACAGTTATTCCCCGGCAGAGCGTTCAGAACAGCTTCTTCCTTTTCATCCACCTCGACATGGAAGCGAATGCCTGCAAGCCCAAGAAACAAACCGATAAAAATGCCAACTGCAGCGACAATGCCTGCCGCAATCAAAATACTTGTAACATTCATGTCTTATCCTCCGAGATCTTTTACGATCCTACGAAAAGTTTATAGCAAACCAGAAAAGCCACAGAAAGCAATTGCCATCAGTCCTGCCGTCAAAAGCACCATCGGCATGCCCTTGAAGCTCTCAGGCACGTCGTTGTATGCCGTCTTTTCCCTAATGCCTGCAAGAATAATAATGGCGATAGTAAAACCAACTGCCGTTGCGAATCCATTCACGATACCCTTCAAAATTCCATATTCCTTCTGCACGTTGGTAAGGGCAACGCCAAGTACGGCACAGTTCGTCGTAATCAGCGGAAGATACACGCCAAGTGCCTGATAAAGAGCTGGCGAATTCTTTTTAAGGAACATCTCCACGAATTGCACCAATGCGGCAATGACCAGAATAAATACAATCGTCTGTAAATACTCAATTCCCAAAGGAACCAACAAGAACTTATAGATCAGGCCGGCAACGGCACTCGCCAGCGTGATGACAAAAATGACTGCAAGGCCCATGCTGGAAGCCGTTTTTACCTTCTTCGAGACGCCGAGGAAGGGACAAAGGCCAAGGAACTGGCTCAGCACGACATTGCTTACCAAGGAGGAACTAATAAGAAGTATTAACAAATCTTTTATGTCAGTCATTCTTTGCGTCCTCCTTTTTCTCCGTATTCAAATCGTTCGAAGCTTCTGAACCTTCCTTTGCTGCTTCCTTCTGTGCGGATGCAGCCCTTCTCTGCGCTTCCGCCTCTTCCTTAATTTGACGAAGCGTCTTTTCCTGTGCGGCTGGTTGCTCCTCTGTTTTCTCGAAAGCTTGCTTTTTGATCTCTGCCAGCTTCTTTTCTTCCTTGTTTTCAACAGGCTTCTTTACTTCTTGCTTGTCGGTTTTCTTTACGCTCTTTTCTTCTGCCTTCTTTGAATCGTCATAGAAACGCTTGGCGCATCCCTTATCATTGCAATTCATGCAATCCTCGTTGCAACCAGACTGAAGTCTCTCAGCCTTATCCTTCTTTCCTGCTTTTTTTAGGCGAATGCGGATATAATTCTGCAATGCTGTCAGTGCTGCCAAAACAAAGAATGCACCAGGAGCCAAAACGAAGATATTGATGGGAACGTAGGATGCAGGCATCACAGAATAATCAAAAACCTTTCCTGCTCCCAGAAGCTCTCTTACGGCACCGATACAGGTCAGTGCGAAGGAAAACCCAAGTCCCATGCCCAGGCCATCAAAGAAAGACGGAATAGGCGGATTACTATATGCATATGCCTCTGCACGCCCCAAAATAATACAGTTAACAACAATCAGCGGAATATAAATTCCAAGCGCCTTGTTAATGTCAGGCAGGTACGCTTCCATCAGGAATTGTACGACAGTCACAAAGGTTGCAATAATGACGATAAACGCTGGAATACGTACCCTGTTCGGAATCACCTTGCGAAGAAGGGAAATGATCAGATTACTCATCATGAGCACGGCCGTCGTTGCCAGGCCCATGCCCAGGCCATTCATGGCGGAGGTCGTTACTGCAAGCGTAGGACACATGCCAAGCATCAAAACAAAGGTTGGGTTCTCCTTAAAAAGGCCATTGCCAAGGCGCTCCAATGGAGAATCTGCTTTTTTCTTCAGATTACTCATTGTACTCACCTCCCAACTCCTGTGCCATCTTAAGAGCTCCGTTGACCGCGTTTGTCACGGCCTTCGTAGTGATAGTCGCACCACTGATGGCATCAATCTCATTTTCTTCCGTGGCACCATTCTTCGTATACTGAATTTGCTCTACGGACCTTTCATGCAGCTGAGGAACCAGTACCTCTCCCGCACGCATGCCAAGACCAGGCGTCTCAGAAATGGAAAGAATGGATACGTCATTCAATACAAGCTCTCTCGTCACGCCAACATACAATACAATATTACCGCCATAGCCCTCTGAGGAGGTCGTTTCAATCACATAACCCAAGGTTTCGTCAGCGTCCCCTACGGCGCGGAAAACCTTGCCGATGGAGACTCCGCTACCTGCCAGCTCTTCCTTCAAATAGGGACTGGGTTCCTCCTGCTTTTGCTCAAACTTCACGTTTTCATACTGTGAAAATACGGCCTTACAGGCATTTTGTACTGCAAGCTCCTGCTGTACGCGAATGGGCTCCTTGGTCAGCTCATGAACATATCCCAAAAGCAAACCCGAAAGAAGCGTGATGATCGTTAGGATTAATGCTTCCTTGAGCATCACAGAGACATCATTATTTTTTTCTTGCTTAGCTACGAGCTTTTCTTCCGTCATGCTTACTTCTTTCTTCTCAGCCATGCTTCTTCGCCCCCTTTCCACCAAACGGAACGGGTCTGGTTGCTTTTTCAATCAAAGGCACGAGCAGATTTCCCAGAACGATGGCAAAGGAAACCCCCTCCGCTCCAGGTCCGAAGAATCGGAAGATACCTGTCATGATACCGAGGAAAATACCAAATACATATTGTCCCTTCACCGTAATCGGTCTGGTCACATAATCCGTTGCCATAAAAAAGGCACCGAGCATCAGACCACCGCCGGCAAGCTGTGCAGACAGATAAGCCGGTTCAAATCCATGTCCGCCAAAAATGATCGTAAAGATCGCAAAGGAAACAATATAGCTTCCAGGAATTCGAAGATCAATTACGCCAGCCAAAAGCAGAATACATGCGCCAATGACAATGGCAATCATGGAGGTCTCACCTATGGTTCCTGTCGTCTTTCCTAGAATCATGTCCATGACATTGACGCTCTCACCTGACTTTAAGAGAGCAAGCGGCGTTGCGCCCGTATAGGCATCTAATGCGCCCTTTCCCGTGCTGATAAAGTCCGTCATCTGCTTCGGGAAGGAAATCACCAGAAAGCATCTGGCTGCCAATGCAGGATTCATAAAATTCTGTCCCAAGCCACCAAAGAGGCACTTGACGATCAGGATCGCGAATACACTGCCCAGCGCCGCCATCCATAGCGGAATGGTCACGGGCAGATTCATTCCCAACAGCAATCCCGTGACAACCGCAGACAAATCCGTAATGGTCAGCTTTTTCTTATAAAGTCCAAACAAAAACTCCGTAAGTACGGCGGAGGCAATGGATACCAACAGCACCAATGCCGCCCTTGCGCCAAAATTATAAATGCCAAAACCCGCAGCAGGAAGCAAAGCGATGACTACCATCATCATAATGCTGGACGTCGAAGACGCTGAGCGAACATGGGGATTGGATGATACATGAAACTGTGCACTCATTTCGCCTTTCCTCCTACTTTTTTCTCTTTGCAAGCTGAATCTTGCGCATGGATTTGATCTCCTGAGTGAGCGGCCTTTTTGCCGGACAGATAAAGCTGCAGCATCCACATTCACAGCACTCCATGCCATTTAGTTCTAGGAAGGTCTCCTCATCGAAATGCTCCGCCGCATCCGCCAGTTTACTCGGCATAACACGACCAGGGCATACCTCCAGGCATCTGCCACAGTTGATACAGGGACCAGGCTCCATCGCGGCCACCTCATCCTTTGTGAAGGCAAGTAACGCCGTTGAGGTCTTCGTCACGGGAATGTCCGTGCTGAAAATGGCAACGCCCATCATGGGACCGCCACAAATGATCTTCTCTGGAATCGTCTTAAAGCCTCCTGCCACTTCAAGAATCTCCGTATAGCTAATCCCCGTAGGAACCTTATAATTCCTAGGATCCTTGATGGCATCTCCCGTCACGGTCACGATTCGTTCCATGAGAGGCTTTCCTTCCATCACGGCGCGCTCAACGGCCACAATCGTATCGACATTATTTACGATACATCCAACGTCAGCAGGCAACATGGAGGAATTGATCTTTCTTCCCGTCGTTGCAAATATCAGGGAACGCTCACCGCCCTGAGGATACTTGGTCTGTAATGCACGAACGCTGATTCTTGTCTCATTTCTTGTCAGGTCACGGAGCAGCTTAATGCAATCAGGTTTGTTATCCTCCACGGCAATGATGCCCTGTGCCTTGTCAAATAACTGAAGAATGATTTTCAATCCACCAATGAGCTTTTCAGGCTCCTCCAGCATCCTTCGATAATCGCTTGTCAAATATGGCTCGCATTCCGCGCAGTTTGCAATGACATACTCGATCTTCTCCGGTTCCTTCGGCGAGAGCTTGACATGCGTCGGGAATCCAGCGCCGCCCATGCCGACAATACCAGCTTCCTTGACACAATATAGGATTTCTTCCTTTGTCAGATTCTCCAAATCCTGCGGGACATAGTATTCCACCTCTTGATTCAGTCCGTCATTCTCGATTACAATGCTCATAACCTGATCGCCGGATGCAACGCGACGCGGCTCAATGGCCTTAACCGTACCAGATACGGAGGAATGAATATTCGCCGAAACAAAGGAGGCTGCCTCCGCAATCTTTTGACCACGATAGACATAATCACCCTTTTGTACTAAGGGCTTTGCCGGCGCTCCAATATGCTGGCTTAAAGGAAAAACTAAAACAGGGCCGGCCGACAATTCCGTGATAGGTTTATCCTTCGACAAATCCTTACCGTCATAGGGATGAATGCCGCCCTGAAACGTTAACTTTGCCATAGTATACGCTACTCCTTTCAGAGGGTATGGTAATCTTTCACCTACTCCTTACTATACTATTTTTTTCAACAAAATACTACCTATAAATTGTATTTTCTGCTATACTTTTATCAATGTTTTGTGTCGTTCAGAACTCGGGGGCTGGGTTGGATAGTCTTTCTACTAACCTTTTGACCATGTCGCAAGCTATGCTTGCGATCCCGAACGAAGAGAGGGACGTGCCGTAGGGCACGCTTAGGAAAGACTATCCAACCCTCCACCTCGAGAATATGGACAGCCAGAATCAAAGCTCTTTTGTCAAAGAGATTTAAAAGATATTCGCATCGAAAGCCAGAAAATGCGGAAATAGATCCGAAGCTTGTCAGAAGTCTCGGGGGTAAGGGGATCGTAAAGAGAGAAAATCGAACACGAAATTAAGAAATTTTCTCGAAAGGTTTAGATTATGAAGGTAGTTGATCAGTGTTTAGAAGGATTCAGCATAAAATATCCGTTGGAGCGGGTTTGTCCGCTGGAGGAGGCGCTATTTGTTGATATTGAGACAACGGGGTTTACGGCGAGGTCATCGGCGTTATATTTGATCGGTTGTGCGTATCATGGCGAGAATGGTTGGCACGTCAGGCAGTGGATGGCGGAGAAACCAACGGAGCAAAAGGATCTTTTGGTTTCCTTTTATGAGTTTTCACAGGATCATAGGTTTTTTATTCAGTTTAACGGTAACACCTTTGACCTTCCGTATTTGACGCAGAAATGCGCCCAGTTAGAGCTACCCTATCGTTTTGATTCCCATGCCGGCATTGATTTATATCGCAAAATATTTCCCTATAAGGATTTCTTGCAGCTTCCAAAGCTCAAGCAAAAATCCATGGAGACGTTTCTTGGCATCAATCGCGAAGACCGCTATGATGGCGGCGAATTGATTGCTTTTTATCAGGATTATGTGATCCACCCCAAGGAAGAGACTCTCTCCATTCTTTTATTGCATAATGAAGAAGATATCAAGGGAATGTTGGAGATTCTCCCCATGCTTGCATATGATGATGCCTTTCAGGCGCCCTTGGCATCGAAAAGGGTTCAGGCAAATCATTATGTTGACGAAAATGGTCAATGTCAAACAGAGCTTCTGATTTACGCTGAACTACCCGTATCTGTTCCGAAACCCGTTCTCACTTCTGCTGACAGGTGCTATGCAAAGCTGGAGGGTTCTGAACTGACGCTTCGCGTTCCCCTTTTTGAGGAGGAATTAAAGTATTTTTATCCCAACTACAAGGAATATTATTATCTCCCATCTGAGGATCTTGCCCTGCATAAATCCGTGTCAAGCTATGTTATGAAAGAGCATAGGGAGCCTGCCACGGCGCGCAACTGTTATACCAGAAAACAGTCCAGCTTTTTGCAGGAATGGTCTCCTATTTTCACGCCATGCTTTCAGCGGAATTATGAAAGTTCCGAGCTCTTTTTTGAGCTAACGGATGAAATGAAAAAAAATAGAGAGGCATTTGCGTCCTATGCCTCTCATGTTTTACAGCATATTGCAGCGCCAAACAGAAACTAGCGCTGATAAAAAAAGGAATTCATTCGGTTATAGCCAATCTCCTTATAATCCATGATCTGTTCCGTACTGCCGATGAAGAAGGTTCCTCCCGGAATCAAGCAATGGTAGAACTTACGGAACAGTTCTTCCTTTGTCTCCTCCGTAAAATATATCAGCACATTCCTACAAACCACCAAATGACAATCCCTCGGATAAAGGTCCTTTAAGAGATCCTGCTTTTGAAAAGTCACGCGGCTCTTTATCAAATCACTAATTTTATAGGACGATCCGATCTTCGTAAAATAACGATTTTTCATCTCAGCAGGTACGTTTTCAATGCTTTTATCGCCATAGAGTCCCACCTTTGCCTTCTCAAGGCACTGCCTGTCAAGATCCGTTGCATAAACAGAGATTTGCTGTAAGGGCAAATGCTTCGAAAGCGTCATGACGAGCGAATAAGGCTCATCTCCCGTTGAGCAGGCGGCGCTCCATATCTTCAGACGCGTTCCGAACTTCTTTAGCAGATAGGGAATGACTTCTCTATCCAGATACTCCCATTGCTCTGGATTGCGATAAAACTCAGAGACATTGATCGTCATGTAGCTCAGGAACTCATCAAAAAGCGCTGAATTGTCCTTCATGGCAAGGATGAACTTATCATAGCCACTTAGTCCCTTGTTGCGAATCAGCGTGTCAAGACGGCGCTTCATCTGGCGCTCCTTATAGCAATTCAGATCAATGGTGGTAAGCTTCAATATTTCTTTTTTGAAGTATTCATAATCATAGTACATGAATGATACTCTCCTAAAAAGAAAAAGCTGCCATGTTGTATGGCAGCTTTTTTATTCTTTTACTTATTGCTCTTCAGAAGCGATAACAGCATCAATGTCAACGGGAACTACATCTCCGTCATCCTCTGCCTTAGGCTCGGGAGCATACATTGCCTTGATGCTCAGGGAGATCTTCTTATCTGCCTCGTTGAAGTCAACTACCTTTGCGGTAATCTCCTGACCAACGCTGAGTACGTCTGCAGGCTTCTCAACATGCTCCTTAGCAATCTGAGAAACATGGAGCAATGCATCTACGCCAACCTCAAGCTCAACAAATGCACCAAAGTCGGTCATTCTTGCAACCTTACCAGTTACAACATTTCCAACGGCATACTTGGTTGCTGCATCCTTCCAAGGATTTGCATCATCAAACTTTAAGGAAAGAGCGATCTTGTTTCCGTTGATCTCCTTGATCAGAACCTTGCGGGTCTCACCAACCTTGAAGACCTTCTTAGGATGCTCAATGCGTCCCCAGCTCATCTCGGATACGTGAAGCAGTCCGTCTGCTCCGCCAAGATCGATAAATGCACCGAAATCGGTGATGTTCTTAACAACGCCCTCAACAACGTCACCCTCATGGATTCTCTCGAACAGAGCCTTCTGCTGCTCTGCCTTCTTCTCCATCAGAAGGCTACGACGATCGCCGATGTAACGTCTTCTCTTAGGATTGTACTCGCTGATCACGAACTCAATCTCCTGACCTGCGAACTTCGTGAGATCCTTCTCGTAGCTATCGGATACAAGGCTTGCAGGAATAAAAATGCGAACCTCGTCTACGATTACGCTTAGACCGCCATCCAGTACCTGAGATACGGTAGCCTTAAGAACCTCTTTGTTGTTAAATGCTTCTTCAATTCTCTTGTTGCCTCTGTCTGCAGCAAGTCTCTTGTAGGTCAGTGCAACCTGACCTTCACCATCATTCACCTTCAGAACCTTAACTTCCATGGTGTCTCCAACCTTAACGGCCTGAGTTAGGTCTACGGAAGCGTCATTGGAATACTCGCTCTTCGGCAGAATTCCGTCAGACTTATAACCGATATTCAGCACGATCTCGTCCGGCTTTACGTCAATGACCTTACCTTCAACTACCTCCCCAGTATGAATTGTCTTGAAAGATTCTTCCAGCATTTGTTCAAAAGTTTGTTCTGACATAATTTTGAACCTCCTCAATTAATTTGTTTGGGGTGGAAGCCCCCGCTGTAATACCCACTAGGCGAACAGTTGTCGGTAAGACCAAACTTAAGTCATCCAGTGTCTGTATATAATAGGTCTTCGCACATTCACAGCTGCATATCTCATACAGCTTTCTTGTATTGGAACTGTGCTTCCCTCCTATTACAATCATTACGTCAGCCCGCTTGGCAAGCTCTTTTGCGGCACGCTGTCGTTCCTCCGTTGCGTTACAGATAGTATTCACAACACTACCATTGTAACCTCTTTGTTGAAAAATTTCAACTAATTTGTCAAATTTCTTGTAATTAAATGTAGTTTGTGCCACAAGCAATCCTTGCTTTTTGTCATCAAAGCTCAAGTTTTGCGTTTCTTCCAGAGTTTCCACCACAATCGCATCTCCGTGGCACCATCCCATGATTCCTTCGACCTCTGGATGACCTGGATTTCCAGCGATAAAAATCTGGTTTCCATTTCGACTGCCCTCTTCGACGGTTCGATGAATCCTCTTTACAAAGGGGCAGGTCGCATCAATGCATTCGATACCCTTTTGTTCCAGGATGTCATATATTTCCTTCGGAACGCCATGTGCTCGTATCACCACCGCAATTTGCGGCTTCTTCTCAGACTCTTTTTCTTCTCTCGATTCGCCACTTTTTTCCTGGCTCTGTTCCTCCGAGCCAAGCGCCAGAAGCTCCTCCTTGGAATTCAGTACCTTTACGCCAAGCTCTTCAAGCTCCTTGACTACCTCCTCGTTATGGACAATGGGACCATAGGTATAGATGGTCTTTCCAGTATGCACTTGTTCATAAACCATGTCTACGGCACGCTTTACGCCGAAGCAAAAGCCCGCGCAGGCCGCCAATTCGACTTGCATATGTCCTCCTGACTAGAATGGCTCGGGGCTTCTGAAAAGACTCCCATGCCCATCCCCTCGAAAATATGGACTGCCATGTAATATTCGCAATTTCAGTTTATAGATTGTCTTATGATTTTTGCAAAATCAATTTATGGATTGTTTTTAATTATCGAACTATCAGTTTATAGGTTGTATGCCTTCCCCTGGAGGGTCGCACGATGTCCGGTGGACATCGGTCATGTGACGAACGCAACGAAGCGTAGAAGGTGTCGCCGTAAGGCGACGGATGATGTGTCACTCTGCAAGTTCAAGGATTTTGGCAACGACTTCATCAATGGTCATGTAGGAGGTGTCGACAAGGATGGCGTCGTCTGCCTGCTTTAGGGGGGAGATTTCGCGGTGCATGTCGCGATAGTCACGTTCCTCGATGTCGGCCTTGATCTGCGCAAGGTCACATTCCTGTCCCTTCGCCACAAGTTCATCATAACGACGCTTCGCACGTACCTCACTGCTAGCGGTCAGATAGATCTTGAGGTTTGCATTCGGCAGCACGCAGGTGCCAATGTCACGACCATCCATGATGAGATCCGTGGTCTCTGCCAGCTTTTGCTGCTTTGCCACAAGGTTCTCACGTACCTTCCCGATCACGCTGATCGTGGAAGCCATGTTGCCAACTGCTTCCGTCCGGATCAGTCCATTTACGTTCTCCCCGTTTAGGAAGACCACCTGCTGGCCATCCTCCTGACCGAGGGTCACGTCAGCCTCATCGCACTTTGCAATGATTGCCTCCTGATTTGTCGGATCCACCTTCTCCCGGATCATGAACAGCGCCATGGCACGGTACATCGCACCAGTATCCACATAGATGATTCCCTTCTTCTTAGCAACCTGCTTTGCTATCGTACTTTTCCCTGCCCCTGCAGGTCCGTCCACTGCAATATTATAACTCATGATCCTTAAGCTCCTTTTATCCCTTTGCGCTCCGTCTGATCCTCGGAGCTTCTATTCGTTTGTACATATCTTTTCATTATATCGACAAAAAACATTCGTAACGTAAGCTTTCTTCCAAGTGATTTTCAAAGATTCTGCACAATTTATTCTCCGCGAATTTCTTCTGCGGCGCTCTTGCCTGCAAGATATCCCGTTGACCAAGCAATCTGCAGATTAAATCCTCCGGTCATTGCATCAAGGTCTAATACCTCTCCTGCGAAATAGACGCCTGGCATCACCTTGGATTCCATTGTGGACGGGTTCACCTGCTTTACGGAGACGCCACCCTGCGTTATGATCGCTTCTGCAAAATCTCTTGTTCCCTTTACCGTCAGCGGTAAGTTCTTGATCAGTTTTCCAAAGCTTTCCCTCTCTTCGTGACTGATCTCCGAAACCTTCTTATTGGGATCGATCCCCGAAAGGCGGATCATGATTGGAATAAGTTTCGACGGAAACAAAGCACCAAGCGCATTTTGAAAATGCTTTGCCTTATTCTCATCAAATTCCCGAAGGAGCCTATGATCCAATTGTTCTTCGCTTAGTGCAGGTTTCAAATCAATCCACAGATTCGTTTCATCGCAGTATTCCAGAACACTTTCTTTGCTTCCTGGTTCCTTTTCCGAATCTGCTTTTTTACCATTCTTTTTTTTCTTTACTTCTGCGTAATAAAAACTACTCGCAGATAATACCAGCGGACCCGTCACGCCAAAATGCGTAAACATCATCTCGCCGAAGCCGTCATACAATACCTTTTTCCCTCGCGTCATCTTGAGGCCCACATTTTTTAGCGAAAGCCCCATGACCTCCTCCGGCCACTTTTCTTTTGTCTCCAAGGGAACCAATGCCGGATGACGATCTACAAGTTCATGACCCAATTTTTCAGCAAAGACATACCCGTCGCCCGTAGATCCCGTACTTGGATACGAAACACCGCCCGTACAGATAATGCAGGCATCTCCACCTACAAGTTCTCCGCCAGAAAGCCGTACTGCCTTGAATCCAACCTCGTCACAGACAATTTCTTTTACGCCAGTATTTAGCTTTACTTTTACGCCTGCTCTGTCCAAGAGTCTTTTGAATGCTCCAATGACGTCAGAAGAATGATCTGAAACCGGGAACACTCTGTCACCGCGTTCGATCTTTAGAGGGCATCCCGCCTTTTCCAAAAGTTCCATCACGGCACGATTATCCCAAGTATAAAAAGCACTGTATAGGAACTTGCGATTCGTGCAGACGTTTTGGAATAATACTTCCATGTCCTCTGCCGCATTGCAGACGTTACATCTGCCTTTGCCCGTGATAAAAAGCTTTTTCCCTAGCTTTTCATTTTTTTCAAATAAAGTGACCTTGCTGCCGCACATTGCTGCTTCATATGCTGCCATCATGCCGGCCGCGCCGCCTCCAATAACAATTACTTGCTTCATTCCATCCACCATCAAACGCTCATAAAGGATCTGCAGATATTTTGCAAAAGCTCTTTGGTTTCCTCATCAGAGAGATCATAATCCCCAGTCATCGTCATACATGCCGCACCGTGAATAAAGATCCAAAGCTTCATAAACAGCCCGCTCGGATTCTTACACCCTTGTGCCGTCGCAATCTGAATCTCCGTCCGCACGTTCTCCGTATTGCCATTTAAGATTTCATAAAAGGATTTCTTTTTCTTCTCCCCTACAAACAAGATTCGAAAGAGCTCTTTCTCCTCTTTTGCAAACGCAATGTAAGCCAGTCCTAAATTACAAAACGGAAGTTTTTCCGTGCGAGGATACATGCGATAGAATTCCTGAAAAGCATGGGCTGCACGCTCATAAACACCGTCCATGAGCTCCTCCATGTTTTGAAAGGTACGAAAGATCGGTTGCGTGGAGCAATTTGCCTGTTCCGCCACGTTTCTCGCAGTGATCCCCTGCATTCCCTCCGTGCGGGCAATGTTGTACGCCGCGTCTATAATCATTTGCTTTGTAATGCTTTCCTTCCGTGCCATATCGCCCTCCTCACATTGAGACAGTACTCAATGTAACATTTCCATGAAATGCGTTTCCTTGCCAATATGTTGCGCGCTAAAAGTGTTTATCTCAAAAAAACATAATATGTAACACTTGTTATCGTATCTTTATCTCAACGAAATGTCAAGACTTTCTCTAAACAAACCTTGTCATTCTTCGTTCACAAAATGATAGTTTATCATTTATTGTCTCGTTAATTCACTATACATCTTATCCATCCGTTCCTTCTCTTCCCGCTCATAAGCATCCCTGCGCTTCTTTTCTTCTTCAATTTCTATCTCATGGCGCTTACTTAGGACATCGATAAGAATGTTTTCATGGGCGATCTTGACGCTGTAAGTATCAAAATCAAATTTCTCGGAAAGCCAATATGCCAGTCGGCTGTCGGAATTGATAAAGCCAAGGAACATCATGCGAAGTCCGCCAAAGATCATAACCGTTCCTAGAAAGAGCGTTGGGTAGGTTAAACCTAGCCAGGCCTCCTTAAGCGCCTTCATCTCCATCTTGACATTCGGACTGGCAAAACCAAAAATCAATCCACCAATTGTCGAAAGAAAGGCTCCCAAGACAACGAGCTTCCAAATCTTCTTTTGTTCTTCCTGCAGATGCTTTACATATTTTTGTTTCCGAACAAGCTCCGGCTTTATCGCATAATTCACGCCGCGCGCAACATGAATGTATTCTGAGCTTTCTTCAAAGGGCTTTACCTGCATACGTGAGATCCAATGGCCTCGCGCAAAAGAGACTACGGATAGCACTCCGGTCAAAACAGAGAATATCACCCATCCCATGACTTTGGCACTGTCTTTTTCCAATGTCAGTCTCATGATTGCCAAAATGATATTGATCACGGTAAGTGTCATTAGAGACATCGTGATCCAACAGAACCGATCTACCGTATATTTCTTCATGGTTCCTCCAAGCGATAGCCCATGCCGCGCACGGTTTTAATGATATTTCCATCCATGTCACCAAGCTTCTCACGAATGCGCTTCATGGTAACAGACAACGTATTGTCGTTCACGTAATTTCCATAAAGGTCCCAAACAGCCGCAAGAATTTCTTCGCGACTGAAAATTTTCCCAGGATGGGAAAGCATGGCAGACAAAATCCGAAATTCCAATTTTGTAAGATTCACTTCTTTCTCTCCCACAAAGGTCTTTCCACTTTCCGGATGGATACATAACTCACCACATTTTAGCAAGTTTGATTCGTCAGAGTTTTTCGTTTCATTTCTGCGAAGTCCATTACGAATTCTCGAGATCAATTCACGATTTCGAAATGGTTTCATGACATAATCAACTGCGCCAAGTTCAAAGCCTTTCACGACATCGCTTTCTTCCTCCCGCGCCGTCAAAAAGATAATAGGAATCTTATGGTTATCCATGATCCATTTGCATAGAGTAAAACCATCGCCATCTGGCAAGGTAACATCCAAAAGTGCCATGTCAAAGCATTTATCATCAAAGATTTTTCGTGCGTCTAAAACGCTTCCGACAACACAAGTCTCGAAACCTTCCTGTTCCAATAAGTATTTCAGTCCTAGCACAATAGCCTCATTATCTTCCACAAGTAAAATCCGTTCCAAGTTTCCATCCCCCTACACGGAATACTTCAAAATCCTTACATAGAAACAGGTTCCATTCTCACCAGACTCCACCGTGATGGAACCATTTTGTCTCTCAACCACTTCCTTCGCAAGTGCTAACCCAATTCCAACATTCTCGTTCTCCACCTTCGATGCGCGGTAGAATCGTTCAAACAAATGTTTCTGATCAAGATCCGAAATTCCCTCGCCGTGATCCTTGATAGATACCTGACAATAAACCTCATTTTCCGATATCTCTATCTCAATTGTACCGCCCTGCGGGCTGTGCTCAATGGCATTTTTTATAATGTTTTGAAGCGCCTCCGAAAGCCACTTTGCATCACCCGTGACCGATACTTCCTCCAGCCTCGTCTCAAAATGAATCTCTTTAAACTGCGCCATCATTTCAAGATGACCAATGGAATCCTCTGCGATCTTTTTCAGCGAGACCCGTTTCTTTTGCAGTTCCACGACACCCGCATCCAGCCTTGATAGTTTCAACATGGAAATGACAAGCCACTTCATGCCAACGAGTTGTCTGCTGATCTCCTGTAAAAACTTTACGCGCGTCTCCTTTGGCATGTCTGGTGACTCCAAAAGATTATCCGTTAAGATCACGGCGCTGGTCAGCGGCGTCTTTAACTGATGCGAAATATTTGCCACGGAATCCGAAAGTGCCACCTTGCCAGCCTGCGCACCATCCGCCTGCTCCTTATAAAGCACCGTCAGCTTATAGAGTTCATTGCGAAGACCGCTTAGCTCGTCTTCCTGATTCTTTTGAAGTTGCAGTTCATACTCCCCGTGACTGACGCGATCAACATATCGTCCAAGTTCCCGCAATTTCTTATTTCTGTCTTTCCAAAACCAAAGTAATAACATAAGGGAAACGGATGCCGTAACGAAGAATATCACATTTGCCCATAAAATGCCTTCCCTCTTCACTTTGCTTTGTCCCAAATAGAGCTCGCCGTCTCTCAAAATGCCATATTGCCTTAGAATACTCTCCCCTGTTGATATTTCAGAAACATGTGACAGATTGCGGATGATCTCATCCTCCTGTGCCTCCGGATACGCTTCCTTGACAACGCTTAAGATGTTAGCGTATGCGTTATACTCTGCCTCACTTACCTTTTTTTGATATCGAAAAATGGCGAGGTTTGTAAAAACCCCGCCAACAATCCAGGTCAGCGCCATGACCATGATAATTCTTTTTATGTCTTTATTCCAGAATGCACTCATTCGCTTCTCCTTCGCGCGGCCAAAGTCCAAAACATCCTTGGCCTTGCTTTATCAATCATATGATACCGCAAAGCCTCATGCCGCGCAACAAAAAGAGCTAAAGATTTTCATTTCTAAGCGTTTCCACAATGTTCCTTCGCTCCATTTTCCGTATGCGCCGCTCCGTGATTAAAGCAAGAAGGAGACTTACTAAGACAATGCAGATCGCTGCTTCCAAGATAGGTAGGCGAAATGCAAACTCATAGGACTTGTCGCTGCTCTCCCAAAGGAACCGATAAAGCGCATAAGAAATACCCGTGCCAATAAGAATACCATAGAGCATGCCCTTCCCGCCAAGGATCCCCATCTCCGTGCGAACCATGTGCCTTAATTGTCCTCCCGTCATACCAATGGAGCGAAGTCTTGCAAATTCTTGCGAGCGAAGCTCCATATTCGTTCCGATGGCATTGATGACGTTCGTGATGCCGATCATGCTAATGATGAACATAAAGCTAAGGAGGAACATCTTGATTAAGATTTCAGTATACTGCAATTTACGATAATCCTTATCATAATTTTCAATGAATAGAACATATCTGTCGGTTTCCATGATCGCATCTTCGAGGGCATTTACGTCATCAGCCAAAAAACCTGCCTCGATGTGGATTCCGCTACCCATCTGCGCTACCTCCGGGTGCTCTGAGAGCCAGGATTCACCGACGTATAGCATCACGTATCCCGAAGGATAGGGTTCAATCAACGCAAACGTGTCATCTACCTGTCCTGCAATCTCAACCTCCGTCCATACGTCGTGGGTTTCCCATTTTGCCCCGCTAATGCCCTCTGTCCCATCATCAATTCTCGTGTACGTACGATAGCTTCCATGCAGCACGTCTCCGCTTCGAAAAGTCGCAAAGCGTTCTCCCGTCACAACGCGGTCTTTTAGAAGGGCAGCGCCTGCCCTCGGAACGTAGAGAACTTCCAAACAGCTCACAATCCCTTTGCCCTTTGCTTTTTCATATTCTATCCCGGCATCCTTACAGCAAAGTGCAAAGCTTTTTTCATCCATGACGTTGAGAAACGTTAAGGCAGAGTCGTTCGCATATTGTGCAGGCTTTCCCAGCAAATACGGAATGTCTTCCGACTCTGCAATGATGGGGATCTGTAAAACAATCTCCGCTCTGGTAACCCCCGCTTCGTCTTCCGCAATGCCTTTCAGAGAGTCAAAAATTTCCCGCCAATTCTCCTCATCAGACGCGGTCACTCGAAGCTGACAGTTCGTCTCTTCCCAGATAGCATCCTTAAACTGCGAAAAAAGCATGGAGATCAAACTGATTCCTAAGAATAGCGCAATGCTTACGGCGATTGAAGCTACGGATGCCCGATATTTGATCTTTGCACGGTCGAAATTTAGAACTGCCAGTCTCCCGCTCACGCTCATCCGTCTTTTTACTGGTTTTAAACGCTTTCTTCTCTTCTTTTCTTTTCGTACCTTTATTTCTTCATTCGAACGGATGGCCGCAATGGGTGAAACCTTTGAGGCACGCACGGCTGATTCCCACGCCGAAAGAAAAATCATCAAAACCGAAACGGCGCTGCCAAGCAAAAAGGCAGTCAGGTTCACGCGAAACATCATGTGAAACTGCAAGGAAGCATCAATCATGCGCAGGATCAGATTGGTAAGCTTCACAAGCAAAAAGGTGAGAACCGTACCTATGAGTAAACCAAGAGGAATGCCATATGCTCCGATCACGACGCCCTCTAAAAGTACCAGTTTACGACGCTGACTTTTTGTTGTTCCGATGGATGACATGAGCCCGTAGAAACGCACGCGCTCCGTAAAGGTCAGATCAAAGCTGTTATTGATACAGAAAACGCCTGCGTAAGCGAGAATCAAAAAGCCAAGGGCGATCAGATAGATGATCTGGTAATTTCTTTGGTTGATCAGCTGTCCGCTCTCTAAATGCATCAGGCCAAAGACTTCATCCTTCGCTTCAACATTCTTTGCGACCTCAGTAGCGGCAAGCAGTTCCTCTTCCGTTGCCCTGTGTTTCCAGTCGCACCATACGTTATGATAAAGCTCCCGTGAGATGCCAAGAATGCCTGCCGTGAGCTCCTCCTGACGCAGTAAAACGGATTTCTGATACCGAAGAGAAACATTGTAATATACATTTTCATCCGCAGCCTCCAGCTCCTTTCTCATCTCATCTTCTGAAAGACAAGAAATGGCCGTGTAGTAACGCTTATAAGTATGTCTGGAATCCCAGAAACGCGAGCTTAGCTCGCTAATTGATCCATCCGTAAAACCAACGACCACGTAGTTTTTTTCAAATCTGGGTTGGAGTATTTCCTCTTCGTCATAGTCGGCTCCAAAGCGCATCTTCTGACCACCCAAGGTTCTGTCACCAACGCTCAGAGTAATTTCGTCGCCAAGCGAAAGCTCCATGCCCACTTCCGATCTAATCAACCTGTCAATAACAATCTCGTTCTCCTTTTCGGGAAGCCGCCCCCGTATCAGTTTGACGGAACCATCATGATGATCAAACCAATCCTGCGTGACTGACAGGATACTGATATAACCCATTGTATCCGAGTTCTTCGGGTTTTCGACCTTCGCATAACCATCTCTTCTTGCAATCCAAAGCTCTTCCACGCTCTGATTATTTAGGAATCGCTTTATGTCCTTCCCCGATACGCCGCTAAAGATTACGTGCGCGTCGCCTTCCGTCTGCTTAACATACTCCGTATAGCTGGCGATCAGGCTCACGCCGAGGCATGCAACGGCCGTAATAAGGCCTGTTGCCAGAGCCACGCCAAGGATGGTCACAATGGTTCGGCTTTGATTTTCTTTTAAAGTACGCTTACAGCATTTCCAAAGAATGTTCATGGGGACTCCTTCCTGTATACTTGGGTTCAGAGGGGCAACCTCGGGGTTTTGGGGACAAACAATCCCCTCGAAGCTGGACAAAGAAAGAACGTTACGTATCTCCGACATCCGGGGTGCGGTTGTTTAATGTTATAAGTTCTCATTCCGAATGGTTTCGATGACATTATTACTTTCGAATTTTTTGGCGTAGCGGGCGAGGATGAGGTATAAAAGGCCCGCTACGGTAATGATTGAAGCAATGATTTGGATTACGGGCGGCTGGTAGGCGTAGGTGAATTTTTTCTCTGGATCTGACCAGAGCATGTCTGCGCTGGAGGACACAAAGTAATAGACGCCGTAATGGATGGTGCATCCGAAAAGGAACCCCCAAAACAGGCCCTTGACGCCGATAAATACGCCTTCCAAAAAGATCATGCCGCGGAATTGTTTTCCCGTCATGCCGACGGCACGAAGCTTTGCAAACTCTGGCATGCGAAGCTGCATGTTAAAGGTTACGGCATTGATGATATTGGTCACGCCAATCATGATCAGCAGGAATAGAAATCCTGCGCTCATGAGTCTGATCAGTGCTTTTAGGAAATGAATCAACTGGAACACCATGTCATAATTGGCTACGGAAACGTCCGGAAGATCCATCTCATCTATGACCTTTACCAAGGCCGTTGCATCATTAGAGTTAAAGTATGCGGTTCCCCAACCCAGGAATTGCTCAAGATGCGCTAAGGCCCAGCTTTCATCGACAATTACCTCTATGCCATTGGAATAGCTGTTTTTTACCACCAAGGTTTTGCGGTCATATTTCCCGACGATTTCCACCGAAACAGGATCGCCTGGTTTACCATAGTTTTGCGCCCCGTAAAAGTTGACGCCGGATAACACCATGCCCTCCTGATACTCCTCACAATTGTTGCTGACCAATCCTTTTCCCCGTGCCTTTTCCGGATCAACGCCATTATCGATACAGAGCTTTTCAAAGGCTTCGTCATTCATTCCCGTAATGGTAAAAAGAACCTGCGGATAGCTTTCCTTCGGATCCGTTCCTTCCGGTACAACCCTCATGTCATCGGTTTCAAGAACGTAACTTGTCACCTCTGGTCGACTTCCGATTTCCTTTAGCGCTCTATAACCACTTTTATGAAAACTATAGACAAAAACCTGATAACCAATTTGATCCTTGAGTTCCTCCTCTGCAAAGCCAAAGAACAGATTGAGGGAACTCATGCCAATGAGGAGCGCCACGCTGACGGCAACGGAAACGGAAGTTGCACGGTACTTGACCTTGGATCTCTTAAAGTTTTGCCATGCGATGCCGCCTCCGATGCCAAAGAGCTTCTTAAAAAGCTTTGGCGTCTTTTTTGCTTTGCCCTTGCTCTGAACGCTTTCATTCGAACGAATGGCCTCAATTGGAGAAATCCTGGATTCCCTAAAGGCTGCCTCCATCGCAGACAGCGCGATCATAAAGATTGCCTGGAATACGGCGATCAGGATTGCCCATCCTGAGATTTTGAACACAACCTTCACACCAAGCATCAAGAGGTATTTTTGTAATGCGCCGTCGACGAGCTTCGCCAAGGCAAAGCTCACGATAATGCCCGTTAAAATTCCCAGCGGAATGCCAAAAAGTCCAATGACAAAAGCCTCCATCCAAACGATGCCCCTGCGCTGCCGTTTTGTGGTTCCAACGGACGAGATCATGCCAAAGAATTTAATTCGCTCGGTGATGGAAATGTCAAAACTGTTGTTGATGCAAAAGACGCCCGCAAGTACAAATACAAGAAAGATTACCTCGGAAAAGGCAATGATCCATACCGTTGTCTGTGTAAGGCGAAAAGGGCTCATGCCCTCAAGGTCTTCTAACACGTCACTTACTCCATGGCGCTGTACGCGGTTATGAAGCTCCTCCGTCTCCGACGTTGAGAGCATGGGATGATATAGGTCTGTATACTTTTTCTTGTAGAGTTCTTCCGATATATTTAAAAGCCCTCTCGTCACCTCATGGCGATTGTATAGTCCTTCCTTCGTAAAGCGAATGCTGACGTCGTAGGCCCCTTCTGAAGTGGAATCCTCGTCCCAGTAGGTATAGGCATCATACAACGTCCAGGCTTTGTGCGTTTCGGCATCATAATAGTAATCTAAGTTCTCGTATAAATTATCATCATAAAAGAGATTATTTCTGTTCCCGCGATCTACAAAGCCTACCACAGTAAGCTCCTTTGTATCTCCACTTAGCATTGTCAGTCGGATCACGTCGCCGAGCCTGATCTCTTCCGTTACTTTTCCTCGAACGTTTCTCGCCAGTGCTATTTCGTTTTCCTTTTCTGGGAATCGCCCTGAAGTGACGTGAAGTGCATTTGCCTCATACCATCCTTTTTCCGCGCCGCAGAGCTTTAGCATAAATGCCCTGGCAGTAGTCTGTTCAAAGTCAGGAAGACCAAGCCCACAGTTTTTTGACAGCCAAAACTGATCAATGCTCTGATTGCTCGTAAAGAACTTTAGGTTCTCCTGCTGCACTCCGTAAAAACGCTCATGTGCAGTACCCTTCATCGTCTTCTGATACGCGATTGCAGAAGCCAGCGTCGTCGTTCCGATGCAGGCCAGCACCATGATCATGGCCGTCGCCATGGCTACGCCGATGATCGTCACAAGCGTTCGATATTTATTCTCCTTTAGTGCCCGCTTGCAGCACTTCCATAATACCCTCATAGATTCGCACTCTCCCTGACCACGCCGTCCTCCATGATGAGGATTCTGTCAGCCTGCTTTGCCAGCTCTAAGTTGTGCGTAATCATGATGATGGTCTGCTTATATTTCCGATTGGAGGCCTTTAAGAGCTCCATGATCTCATTTCCGTTCTTGGTGTCAAGGTTTCCCGTCGGCTCATCGGCAAGAAGGATCGCGGGGCGCGTGATCAGGGACCTTCCAATGGCAACCCTTTGTTGCTGACCGCCGGAAAGCTCGTTCGGAAGATGCGTCCTGACTTTGTCGAGACCAAGCGTTCCAATCAACTCCTCTAGGAGCGCCTTATCGATTTCCTTTCCGTCGAGTTCACAAGGAAGCGTAATGTTCTCTTCGACGTTGAGTACGGGAATTAAATTATAAAACTGGTAGATGAGTCCCACCTGTCTTCTTCGAAAAATGGCCAGGCGGTCATCATTCATGGCGTAAATGTCCTCGTTCTCCACAAACACCTTTCCCGAAGTCGGCCGGTCAACGCCTCCGAGCATGTGCATCAGCGTAGATTTTCCACTGCCGGAGCTTCCGACCACCGCCACAAACTCCCCTTGATCGATATGAATGTTCGCGTTTTTCACCGCTTCCACTGCATTTTCGTTCTTTCCGTAGGTCTTACATAAATTTTCCGTTCTTAAGATTTCCATGATCGCCCTCCTATTGCTTATATCATCTCGACTGTTGTCTCAATTCTTTTCGCGTTTTGTGATACTTTGTCTGGTTCTGCATGGTTATAAAATAACATACAAAAATGACGTTTCGGTGACATTTTTATCACTGATTAGCGAAACGCCATTTTAATTTCAGTCTACTCTCGCCTGTTCAAAATCCGATCAAGTTTTTTACTTCCTCGCTTACCTTTTGCGCCTTGTTTTCCTGTTCCCTGATTTTATTTTGGATGACCGCGATCATCTTTGAGCATTCTTCAATTTTGACGCTTGTCGTGTGCTGCATAAATTTCTCACTGATTTCTTTTGCAAAAATCATGTCGGAATTAAGGTACGCCCGAAAGATCCATTTGATGCCAAAGTATTCGACGTACCATCCGGCAATATGACCAATGGGCAATATAGGAATGACGGATGCTGGGACCAAATGATCAATGCCCGTGGAAAGCAGGTTAATCAGGATTCCGGCAAAGACGATCCCCACACCCTCCAGTGCCGTTTTTCCGCTATCCTTTTGCTCCAAATAGTATCGCTCTTTATTTTCCTTCTCCCGTTTTAGTGAGGCCTCAAGATCATAGTTTGTACCCATGACGCACTCCCGATACTTTTCGGAATCCTCAAAGGGCGCCTGTATCTCAGCCTTAAAACCACCCACCGTAAAGAATAAAATAATCGCTATTCCGAGTGCCACCATGGCGATGAACAGCCCCCCCTCATCGTAGGCGTTTACGTTGACCAATGCCCTGATGCCGACGTAAAAAAAATATGCCGTAGCTCCCAAACCTTTCTTAGGCCGCAACCGTCTCATACATCCTCCTAGAGAAATCATCTTGATGCAACGAATTGCTTCATTGCTTTGCAACTTTTACAATTCTGCAAACATTCGCAATCTGCCGAAATGATAACATACCTAACATTTCGCTACTTGCTCATGTTTAGGCAGATCCCAAGGTCAATGTTTTTTTGTGTAAGCACAAGCGTCACTAAACCTTCTGCCCCTGATATTATCATAACATGGAAAAATGACATTTTGGTGACAAACCTATCATTTATCACCAAAACGTCATTGTTGTTTTAAAGAATGATCCCCATTGGAATCTTCACTTGACAAAGAAACAGTTTCTTTTCTTTATCATATTTTAACTGGTACTTCCAGGAATGCCTGTCCATTACGTTCGCCACAATGGCAAGGCCCATTCCCGTTCCACGCCCCGTGCGACTATCTTCACCGCGCACAAATGGTTCCCAGAGTTTCTTAAGCGACCCTTTGTATTCGATGTCGGTAGTGTTTTGTACGGTAAAACCGTGCTTTTCAAAAGTAACTTTGATTTCACCGCCTTCGGAAGTATAACGCACGCAATTCGTCACGAGATTCTCCGCCACCTTCTGTAGCAATGCCTCGTCGCCCTTCATGTTCAGTTCACCCTCTAGCGTCACTTTGAGCTTCTGCTTTTCCATCTCCCCTTGGTAACGATCAAACGCCTCCTCAAAGAGCCCCCGCATGTTCACATTCTTGCGATCCAGCTTCTTATGCTCCTTGTCGAATTTCAAAAGCTCCAGATTTTTCATGACCACGTCATTCATGTAGCCAACGCTCTTTTGAATCTCCTCGGCATAATGATCCCGCTTGTCGTCATTCACATGCTCCTTCAAATTCTCCGCGTATCCTCCGATTGCCATCAGAGGCGACTTTAAGTCATGCGCCATGGAATCCATGAGCATGTTTCGATATTCCTTCGTCATAAAGACATGACTGTTCTTCAGGTAATGCAGATATGAAGTGATCACTGCTAATAACAGAATAACAATGCCATACCATATTGTCCAACACATGACAAAGTATAGGTTCCCTTGGAATAAATTCGACATGTTCTGATAGACGCTAATCTTATACTCCTCACCCTCCGCGTCATGGAAATAAGCCGTCCTTACAAATTTCATTTCGCCATTCAGGAAATAAGTCAGGGGATTTCCGGAAAGGGATCCGCCCCCTATGTCACTGGTCCGACCCTGAATTCTGGCAGAGGCGATCTCTGAAAGCGCCGTTTTCCGAAAAGCATCATCTGACTGCCACCTGTCACTCTCTAACACGGCTGGCCCGCTGTCTAACCATGGGAAAACCGCTGACTCATTCTTCAGATCACACTGATAAAGAGTGTAGTCAATCAGACTAGGCGGTTCGGAAGCATATGTCTCCATAAGCGTTGCATCCGCATTATCAGGTAATATGACATAACCGGGAGCCGTATCAAAATAGTAAAGCGAAGCCTTCGCAGGATAAAAGTGATCTCCTTTGAGGTAAAATTCCTCCAGCTGCCAACGCATATGCCTTTTTGATGCGTTTGGATCCTCTGACCTACAATACTCCCACCATTTTTCCTTTATCTGCGCCAAGGTTTCCAAATAGGGATCTAAAATTGTTCGGTCACAATAGAACTGGTCTACGTATTCATATTGATTAATAACGGATTTTCCATACTCTGAGTTGGCATACTTGATTCTGTCAATCAGATGAAGGATATAGCGTTCGTTCTCATGTCCCGTCTCATAAACAATTTTACCGCCATCGCAGTCTTGAATGAACCCACATCCCATCCCGTTGCCGGCTATATAGACGTTTCCTTCTCCATCCTCGCCCAAACCCGAGAGTTCTACAAAATGCCTTTCAAAGTCATTCAACTTAACCCCAAGCACATATCCGACGCCACCGTCCATGAAAATATGACTATTCCCTCCACCCGCCTGACTCATTTCTTCAAGGGCAAGCGTAACTTCCGCTTCCACTTCTTGCAGAGAGTGATCTTTAACAAGGTACTGAATCTTTTCCATCCCTTCATAGAAATTGACTGCCGTCTTTTGCTTCTCTTTTTCAAATATTACCAGAAAACATATCTGCAAAAAAGCATATAATACAACGAACCAAACCATGAGTGCAATGACAAAATGCTTTTGAAAAAAATATCCATAATTCCGTTTTCGATATCGTTTCATGTGCTCCTCCTTTTAGTTGGGTATGTTTCCTAATCCTCTTGCGCTTCTTCCATCAAGCATATTAGGTGAAGTGTTTACTCGCTTGTCAATTTATAGCCCTTTGTATAGACGGTCTTAATCTGTTTTCCCGCATCTCCAAGACTTTTTCTGAGCTTCTTTACATGATTGTCCACAGTGCGGTCCGTACCGTCATAATCCGCACCCCAAACGATATCTAAAAGCTTTTCGCGGGAATAGATCCAATCAGGGTGGCTCATCAATGCCAGTAACAAATCGAGTTCTTTAGGTGATAATTCAGCGACCTTCCCGCTAACCTTCACTTCTAGCGTGTGCCTGTCTACGCTGATTGCACCGCAAGTCATGATATGATTCTCTTCTGCCAAAGTACTCTGCTTTGCAGCTTTGAATCTTCGTAGCACCGCACCAACCTTTGCATAAAGCTCTGCCAGGGAAAATGGCTTACAAACATAGTCATCACATCCCAATTCATACCCTAGAAGCCTGTCTTCCTCGCGCACCTTCGCAGTGATAAAAATGACGGGTATGTCCTTTGTGCGTCTGATCTCCCGAAGCATGGAAAACCCATTTCTTCCAGGTAGCATCACGTCCAAAAGAACTAGCGCATAGTTGCGACTACGGATCATCTCCATCCCCGTCACGCCGTCTGCGGCATGCTCCACCTCATAAGGTTCCTTATGCCCAGTGAAATAATCCCTGATCACCTCCGCGATCTGCGGATCATCCTCCACCAGTAAAATCCTCTCAGCCATGGTAACTTAACTCCTTCATTTTCTCCGCGGACGCAGAAGAATGTCTCTTTTTATCTTATGACAAATGAGATCACAAGTCAAAAAAGATACGTTCCCCTGTCTATGTTTTTATGTTAACAGGGAAACGTATCCATTTGATATCCATATAGGTTTTTTATTCCCAATTTATAGGATTTCCTTTTCTCGGAAGCGGCGTTCGGTTTGGCAGGCCACCTTCCGCATATCCTAAACTAAGTGCACCCGTCACGGTCTCATACTCCTCAAGGCCATACTGATATAAGAATTGTCGGATGACTTCATTCTCATCAAGCCAATGCAGTTGATTGATCCAACAAGAGCCGAGATCCAACGCATTCGCAGCAATCATCATGTTTTCCAACGCACATGCACTGTCCGCCATGGCATTTCCGTAGTCCTTTCGATTTGCCACCAAGATAAAAACTGGCGCATTGTAACGGAACACGTAACCGCCCTTCTTAGATGCACTGATCGAGTTCCGAAGCGACGCATAAGTATTTTCGTCTGCTTCCATCTTTGAAAACTCCTGACAAACTAGCTCCGCCATCTCCGTAAGGACTTCCCTTTCCGTAAACACGATGAAATGTGTCGTCTGATTATTGCCTCCGCTCGGCGCAAACCGCCCCGCCTCAACCACCTTTTCAATTAGGCTCCGCTCCGGCATCACGTCCGTATATCTTCTGGTACTTCTCCTTGTCAAAATCGCTTCCAATGCATCCATTCGCGCGTCCTCCTTGACCAATCTGTGTTTTCAGTATACCAATCCCTTAAGTCAATTCCAATCTATAGCATTCTTCAGGGATTCTTCAAGCATCATTCAGTTTTATAGTACCTTTTCGGGCATCAAAGGTATTAAACTAGTCTTTATAAAGCATTTGAAAGATCTGTAGCACCGCGTCAAATGCGGGCTTGGGATTTAAGTCCTTATCGAAGAGTCTCGCATTGGTCTTATCACCAGGTGTATAATGATCCTTCAATCCAAAAAACGTCACGCTGGTAATGTTACAGTTTCCGCCGCCCTGCGTATCGAGGGCCTTAAGATTCAGGAAGATGTTGCGGTAACGCTTTGCCTGTTTTTCAAATTCCTCCGGCGTCTCCTCATCCACGCCAACGGAAAGCTCCGTGATCTGGATTTCGAGCTCAAGTCTGGAATAAATGGTAATGGCACTGGTGATCGCCGTAATATTCGGATAGTCAATCCCCCAATAGCCCTGCATGCCGATGCCGTCAATGAGCCCCTTCGTCTTTAGGTTCTCGCAGAGCGCATAAATTGCATTCCTTTTCTGCGTCTCATAAGTGTTGAAGTCATTATAGATCAGCTTTACTTCCGGGTCAGCATATTGTCTTGCAAATCGGAAGGCCGCTTCCACATACTCAGGTCCGATGGTTTCATACCAAGGGTTCGGGCCGCCGTCAAATTCCGTTCTGCAAAGGAACCCGCTTTCCTTGTCACCTGAACCTGGATCCACTGCCTCATTGACCACGTCCCAGCAATAGATCACGCCCGGATAATTCGTCTGCACGTGCTCTAGCATCTGTTTGATATAACTCTCCATGCGCGCCAGCATGGTCTCCTTGTCCACGTACTTTCCGTCATCCTTGTACCCTTCACAGAAAAACCACTCCGGCGCCTGCGTATGCCAGACAAGCGTATGACCGCGCATCTTCACGCCATTGTCCATGCACCACTGGAGCGTATCATCAATGGTCGAAAAATCCAGCACCGGCATTCCATCCGCGCTCTCCTGACTTGCCTTCTGCTGAAGGATATAGCTGGATTTCATCAGATTCGAAAGCGTCACGCTGTTGAAATGCTTTTTCACCATCGCCATATATTCGTCATCATAGGTTGTCAGATTTTCCAATGTACTTCCATTGATTCCAACACCCAGCATAAAATACTTGCTGCAGGCATCCTTCAGAGCAATGTCTTTTTCCGAATTCTCTCCCGCATTACCATTTTCGTTGCCTGATTGTCCTTCGGTATTATTTGTCTGTCCTTCAGTATTTTCCGATTGACTCTCGGCATTACCTGTCTGAGAAGCCGTATCCTCCTTCTGTACTTGTGATCTTCCCACTTCTTCAGATGTTAAAACTGTCTGTTCTTTCGTCGAATCCACACCATCTTTTGCGCTAGATGCACTTTCTCCGCAACCTGCAAGGCCCATGCTAAGAATCGCCGCGCTGATCGCAGCAATCGTTTTGATTCTCTTATAATCCATTTTCCATTTCTCCCAATTCTTTAGTTTCCGCTTCATATGACCAATCATCATGCCAAGCTCCAATTTCGAGTATAACAAACTATACTTTTTCAGTCAAATACCCAATGTTGACTGCATCATTTCAATATTGCTTCGATTTTCTTACGAAGCACGGTCGTATTGAAAAGTTATTTTCCCTTTTCAGGCAAGCGGTTTTTTTATCTTTGATTGCCTGGAAGCTACATATTCTAAACAGGCAAGCAAACTTCGTCATTTTAACTTGCTTGCGAGCCATTTTCTCATTACAAGCAAGCAACCCATGTCTTTTCCGCTTGCTCAGAAGATACTTTTCCCTTTACAAGCAAGTAACCACGGACATAGATGTTTGCCTAGAAACTATTTTTCCTTCACAAGCAAGCAACAACTGTCTTTTGCGTTTGCCCAGAAGACAATTTGTTTCTATAGGCAAGCATTTCGCTTTGAATAAGAAATATTTAATAAGAATTGAATGGATCTGTGGCGTTTGAAGCCCTGCCACGGGGCGGTAAATTGATAGAAATCATTGGCAGCACGGATTGTACTGCCAATGATTGTTGATTTTTTTTCAGATAAATGATGGTGTGACCTTCGTCACATCCTTCGCTTCCGCTCAGGATCGCAAGCAGAGCTTGCGAGTGGTGTGACCTTCGCTCAGGATCGCTAGCAGAGCTTGCGAGTAGTGTGACCTTCGCTCAGGATCGCTAGCACGGCTTGCGACTGGCGTGACCTTAAACAGGATAAGCACCGTTCTTGGTATCTGCAACGGTCTGGTCAACCTTCTCCTGCTGTGCCTGACGATACTTGAAGAAGTCCGTAGCAACCTGAGGGAACAAAGCGTAGGAAAGTACGTCCTCGTCCTGCTGCTTCCATTCCTTCATCTCACTCTCAAGCTTATCCAGCTCGTTGGGGATCAGGTCTGCGGGACGACAGGTGATGCGCTTCTCGCCAGGGATAACCTTGTCGATGACTTCCTGGCTCATGGGCTTGATGGTCTGGCCATACTCGCCGCGGAGAACTGCCTTGGTCTCCTTAGTAGCCATCTTGTAACGCTCGCCCATCAGCACGTTGAACACTGCCTGCGTACCAACGATCTGGGAAGAAGGCGTAACCAGAGGAGGCTCACCCAGATCCTTACGAACTCTGGGAATCTCCTTGAGCACGTCATAGTACTTGTCCTCAGCGTTCTGCTCCTTCAGCTGGCTCACCATGTTGGAAAGCATTCCGCCGGGTACCTGATACAGCAAGGTTTTAATGTCAACGCCCATTACCTTAGGATTGAGGAGGCCACTCTTTAAGCACTCATCTCTGTAAGGACGGAAGTAATCAGCGATCTCAGCAAGGAGATTCTGGTCATAACCAGTGTCATAAGGGGTACCCTTAAAGGTTTCAACCATAACCTCGGTTGCGGGCTGGGAAGTACCCATTGCAAAGGGGCTCATTGCACAGTCAATGACGTCAACGCCAGCCTCAACTGCCTTAAGGTAGGTCATGCCTGCCACGCCGGAAGTGTAGTGCGTATGCAGCTGAATAGGAAGATTTGTTGCACTCTTCATGGCAGCGATCATCTCGGATGCCTTGTAAGGAACCAATAGGCCTGCCATGTCCTTGATACAGATGGAATCTGCACCCATCTCTTCAATCTTCTTTGCCATGTCCATCCAATATTCGATGGTGTATGCGTCGCCCAGAGTATAGGAAAGGGCAACCTGTGCATGACCGCGACCTTCCTGAACTTTAAACTTATTCGTTGCATCAACGGCTGCCTGCAGGTTTCTCAGGTCATTCAAACAGTCAAAGATACGGATGATGTCGATACCGTTGGAGATGGACTTCTGTACGAAGTACTCTACCACGTCATCAGCGTAAGGTCTATAACCTAAGATATTCTGACCACGGAACAGCATCTGCAGCTTGGTGTTCTTAAACTTGTCACGGAGCTTACGAAGTCTGTCCCAGGGGTCTTCCTTCAAGAAACGAAGCGCTGCATCAAAGGTAGCGCCGCCCCAACACTCTACGGAATGATATCCAACCTTATCCATCTTATCAGCGATGGGAAGCATCAGCTCGGTCGGCATTCTCGTCGCAATCAGGGACTGGTGTGCGTCACGCAGCACGGTCTCTGTAATTTTGATAGGCTTCTTTTCAATTTCAGCCATATTTCTCTCCTCCATTATACTATTTGTTTTTATTACACACCTCATCAGTCAGCTTCGCTGACAGCTTCCCCTCAAGGGGAAGCCTTTGATTATATTTGAGGTCTTCCCGACTTATCCATCATGCATCAGGTTTTCCCTGTTTGCTAGGAAAGTCCTTTCTTCCACCATATGCTTAGAATACTCCAAATACGGCCATAAACGTACCGGCTGCTACTGCGGTACCGATAACACCTGCCACGTTAGGTCCCATGGCATGCATCAGCAGGAAGTTCGTAGGATCTGCCTCAGCACCAACCTTTTGGGATACACGCGCTGCCATGGGCACTGCGGATACGCCGGCGGAACCGATCAGAGGGTTCGTCTTTCCCTTGGTTACGAGCATCATCAGGTCTCCGAAGAGTACGCCTGCCGCCGTACCAAACATGAACGCCATCAGACCAAGAACCACGATAAACAGGGTCTCCTTGTTCAGAAACGCCTCTGCACTGGTGGTTGCTCCAACGGAGGTACCCAGCAGGATAACTACGATGTACATCAGCGCATTCGAAGCGGTATCGGTCAGCTGTCTTACAACGCCGCTCTCACGGAACAGGTTACCAAGCATCAGCATACCTACCAGAGGCACGGTGGTCGGAAGGATCAGACCAACGACGATCGTTACGATCACGGGGAACAGAATCCTCTCCAGCTTGGAAATGGGACGCAGCTGGCTCATCTTGATCTTTCTCCACTTTTCCTTCGTGAGAAGCTTCATGATCGGGGGCTGAATGATGGGCACAAGGGACATATAGGAATATGCCGCAACCGCGATGGGTCCAAGAAGTCCGGTCTGTCCTAGCTTACTAGCAAGGAAGATGGAGGTCGGGCCATCAGCACCGCCGATGATGGAAATGGCTGCAGCCGCCTTGTCGTTAAATCCCAGACCAATGGCTCCGAAGTAAGCAGCGAAAATACCGAACTGTGCTGCCGCGCCAAGGAGGAAGCTCTTAGGGTTTGCGATCAGGGGACCGAAGTCCGTCATGGCACCTACGCCCATGAAGATCAGGGACGGAAGGATTGCCCACTCATCAAGTAAATAGAAATAATGCAACAATCCGCCAACGCCGTTGGACGAATGTTCAATTGACATCATAATGTCAGGATAAATATTTACCAAGAGCATGCCGAATGCAATGGGGGTTAAGAGCAACGGCTCGAACCCATGCCGGATGGCCAGGTAAAGGAAAAAGCAAGCAACGCCAATCATCAGATAGTTGCCCCAGGTCAAATTGAAGAAGGCTGTCTGATGGATCAGATTGCTAAAGGTATTTACTATGTAATCCATTTTGGACCTCCTGTTGTTTTGTCAATAAGCATTTCTCTGCAAATCCTGAACGAATTAGTTCATGGTTGCCAGCAGAGCGCCTGCCTCAACAGGATCACCTACGCCAACATTGATGCTTGCAATGGTGCCGTCCTGAGGAGCAACAACGGGGATTTCCATCTTCATGGCTTCCAGAATGATTACGGCATCACCACGCTTCACGGCCTGGCCAACCTTACCCTCAATCTTGAATACCTTACCGGCTGCACCAGCCTCGATCTTTACGCCGCCTGCCGCGCCGGCTGCTGCGGGCGTGGCAGCTGCTGCGGGAGCCTTAGGTGCTGCCTTGGGAGCGGCGGGTGCCTTTACGGGTGCGGCGCCAGTAGACGCGCCCTCTTCTACAACAACGTCATAAACGTTTCCATTTACGGTAATCGTATAATTCTTCATGTTATTCTCCTTCTGCCGCATTCTCGCGGCTGTCAATCATATTGTGTAACCGTTATGCAGAGCATACAAAGCTTAAAAAGCTTAACACTCCGACCAGTTATTTCAGTATTATGCTTCGAGATTTTGAAGCCCTGTGTCATGCAGCCCAAATAGGGACTTGACTAAAATCTTCTGCGGATGGATCTTACGACAAATCCTTCCGTATTTGTGCTTCCTTCATAGGCTGCAATGGCAGCGGCTATGACAGCCACAAGTTCGGTATCGTCCGCTTCTTCAACGACTTCGGGAACGGTCGGTACAACTGCAGGTGCTGCAGGGGTCTGAGGCGCTTTGGGCTTCTCTTCCTTCTTTGCAAATGCCGCCTGAATCTTGGGAATGAATCCAAAGCAGGCAATGATCAGGCTGATCAGGATCAATACCGCAAATACGGTACCCATACCGATCAGGGTATTTAACCCGGCCTTTGCCATTAAGTCACCAAAGGTGGATCTTGCGTTTAAGGAACCACCAACCAGCGTGCCAAGAAGCGTATCCTTAAAGATCAGTTCTACGTCAGCATCACCCTTCTCACATTTCACGGTTGCATGTGCCAGAATCTGATCTCCGCTTCGTTCTGCGCTATAGTCCGAAAAGATCACGGCTTCGTTCTCATCCAACATAATTTTGCCAGTGTTCTTTTGAGACAAATAGAAGGATTCCAGCGCCGTCTTAAATCCATGTCCGTCCGCGCCGGACAGGATCAATTCCACTTCCTCGTTAGAAAGCTGAGAAATGGCTTCGTAGGTATACAGCTCTTCTCCCTCAGGAACAGCTCTTTCCGTGTTAGAGAACAAGGCCAGCACATTCAGATAAATTTCAAAATTCTGTTTCACGCTGTCATCAATCAAGCCATCTATGTACTCTTTGCTCTCAGCCTTTGCCTGCTCTGCCGGATCAGCTGCGCAAGCGGCAAGACTCAAGGAGCAAACGAGCGCACATAGAATTGCAACAAATTTCTTCATTCCTTAAGTCTCCTTTTCTAAACCGTCAGATGCTTCTTTGCGGGACGGTCCTCGGTCTTGGTGTACAGCATCTCGATGGCGCCAATCACATACTTTCTGGTAAGTGCCGGCTCTACCACCTGATCTACGTAGCCTCTTCTTGCTGCGCTCAGTACGTTCGACTGGAGCTTCTGATATTCCGTTGCCTTCTCATTAATGGTATCAGCGCCCTGTCCCTCGTACATAATCTTAGCGGCAAGCTTGCTGTCCATGGTGCCGATTTCAGCGGTAGGCCATGCGATGGTCAGGTCAGCGCCAGTTGCCTTAGAATTCATAACAGTGTAAGCCGTGCCATAAGCCTTTCCAATGATCACGTTTACCTTGGGAACGGTTGCATCAGCAAATGCAGCGGTCAGCTTGGCAGCAGCCTTAGCCATGCCCTTTTCGGAGCAGGTCGTAGCTTCAAAACCAGTTACGTTGGTCAAAGTAACAATCGGAATCTCAAAAGCATCACAGAAGTTTACGAAGTCAGCTGCCTTCTGGCATCCCTTCTTCGTCAGAACAGTTCCAAGCTTTTCAGTAACCTTGCCGTCCTCGTCACAGATTTCGCTTCTGTTTGCGATGACACCAACGGTTGCACCATTCAGGCGCATAAAGCCAGTCACCATGCTTTTCTCATATCCAGCCTTAACCTCAAAGAAGTCATTGTCATCTGCAAGAATGGATGCTGCGATTGCGGTGTCTCCAACGCATCCAGCGATCTCAGGATTTACTCTGTTCAGATCATCCGTGCACTCTACAAGATAGCTTGCATCATCCTCGTTATTTGCAGGAAGAAGACTTACCAGATCTCTGATCTTAGCAATTACGCTTGCCTCATCGCCAACGAAATCAACGATGCCCGCTTCCTCAGCCTGGAATTTTGCGGATGCCGTATCGCACTTTGCAACCGTATTGCCATCAAGGCAGTTCGGAGCATTGACAAACAGCTTCGCGCTCTTCTCCTCCATAAAGGTAAAGTCAGCCATTGCAGAAAGTACTGCAAGTCCGCCGCCGCAGTTCCCCATTACTGCAGTAATCTGAGGAATGACTCCAGAAGCCAGCGTCTGCTTTAAGTACAGCTCACCAAATGCGTTCAACGCATCGGTAGCCTCCTGCAGACGAAGTCCCGCGCTGTCTAACAGCCCGATCACGGGTGCTCCGGTCTTCATTGCCAGATCATACAGGTTGGCAATTTTCTTCGCGTGCATTTCACCCAGAGTTCCGTTCATAACGGATACGTCCTGACTGTAAACGTACACGGGGTTTCCGCCAATTACTCCATAGCCGGTGATGCAACCGTCAGAAGGAGCATCGGTGGGTTTCAGATTGAAATCCGTTGCTCTGGCAGTTACCAGTGCACCGATCTCAACGAAACTGTTGTCATCGAGCAAAGCTGTAATTCTTTGACTCGCTTTCGATGTGTTACTCATGCTTTCAGCCCTCCATTTATTGTAAATAAAACACTAACATATTTGAACTTTGGGAAGATGATAAAACAATTCTCCCCCATTATTCAAAAATCTACATTAGTATAACACAAAAAAAGCAATTCGCAAAGAGGCAAATTGCTTTTTTTTCATTATTTCTTGTCATCTTTTCTTGACTGTCATTCTTATGGTTTTATACCCCGTGTCAGACCTTTTCGTTTCCTTAGATCTCACCCAACTCTTCACTGAGGGTCCAGAGCTCGTCAATCATGCTTCCAATGATTTGAATGGTTTTCTTTAAGGCAGCATCCGTGGTAATGTCAACGCCTGCCTGGCACGCAAACTCAACAGGCTCCAGCGTTGCACCTGCCGTGAGCACCTTCTTCCAATCCTCAACGGCCACCTGCCCCTCGTTTTCAACACGATCTGCAACCAAGGTGGCAATGGTTAATCCCGCGCTGTAGGTATAGGAATAAAGGCCCATATAATAGTGTGGCTGGCGCATCCAGGTCAGCTCCGCTCCCTTTGTCAGCTCCACGGTGTCTCCCCAGAAGCTTTCCAACACGCCCTTCATGATTCCGCTAAGGACATCCGCCTGCAGAGAACCGCCTTGGTCAACGATTTTGTAAGCCTCTCTTTGATATGCCGCCTCCAAAAGATGCGTCACAAAATTGTGATAATAGGTATTCCCAATCATATTGGCAAGTACCCAGCGACGGAATCGCTTGTCCTCTGAGGTCTTCAGCAAATACTTTGACATCAAAATTTCATTCATGGTCGATGGTGCTTCCACAAAATAAGTCGATACCTCCGTATCCAAAAGAGACTGCGCTTCATTGCAAAGCTTGAAATGACCAGCATGTCCCAGCTCGTGTGCCAGCGTAAAGACGTCGGACATCCTTCCGTTCCAGTTCAGCAGTATATAGGAATGACTGCCATACGGACTGGCGCAGAAGCCACCCGTGGATTTTCCGAGATTCTGGGCGAAATCGACCCATCTATTGTCCAATGCTTCCTTCAGCATGTTACCGTATTCCTCACCCATGACGGAAAGGCCCTTTAGAACATAGTCCTTTGCATCCTCCAACGTCACCTCAGGGCTAAAATGAGGATCCAACGGAAGCTTTAGGTCTGCATAGGTCACCTTGTCCAAATGATGAACACGACCAATCAGCTCGGCATACCTTCTCATGTGGGGCGCAAGCTCCTTCATGATGACGTCAATCTGGCGATCATAGAGCTCTCTCGAAACCTTCTGACCATGCAACAGATAAGAATAGACGTCTGGGTAATTTCGAAGCACGGAAAGCGTCTTCTCGGTTTGTAAGTGTGCATTATAGGCCGTCGCCGTCGTGTTGACATAGTCGGTCAGTTTCTGAGAAAAGGCCGCGAAGGCCGCTCTGCGGACCTCCGTATTCTCCTCATACTCATAATCATCCTCAAACAGGGAGTATCCCAGGGGATAGGTTTTCTCACCCACCTGGAAATCAGGGAAGGTCATGTCACCGAGTTTTGCGACATTATAAATTTCATAGGGTGCGTCAATGGTTTGCAGAAGAGACGCCAGCGTCTTCTCCGTCTCAGGCGAAAGCTGATGAGGCTTGTCCAAAAGAATATCCTTAAGATAACCTGCATTGCGCGGTTCCAGCTTTGCAGCAGCCTCTAAGACATCGTTTTCACACTGCCCAATTTCTATGTCTATAAAGGACAGACAGGCTCCATACTGCGCTACCTTTAATCCCACCGTGCCGGCAAGCTCCTGCAAATGCTGATCCTGATAATCCACCGATTGTGCAAGCTCCGCATAATTTTGTACTAGCACGATGATCTCATGGGCCTTCTGAAGGTCCGTTATGCACTGAGCAATCGTCTCTGCAGTGTTCAGCTTACCACGATAGGTCTCTTCAATGCGTTTTGCTGCAAGCATGGCCTTCTCTAAAGCCGCTAGCATTGCCTCCTCACTGGGATATAAATCTTCCAAATTCCATGTCAGTTCCACTGGAACCTCTTTTCTCGCAACTAACTTTTTCGCCATTGTTTTTTCTCCTATATTTCTTTATTTGTCTGAGGTAATTCTCTATTTCTTTGTTATCTGCTTTATAATAATTATTTATGAATACTATATTTAAAACCTCAATCTAAATCCTAATCTGATGTCTTTATTCGAATTCATTATAAGAATTCCATTTTTATACTTCAAATTTTCTCTGAACTCGATTATATGAAAAAATGTTTTAGAACCTGCAATAAGCACCACCGAAAATCAATCCTCGGTATCGTCTTCTCCGCAACAATCGTCTCAACCTGGCAGATTTCTTCACCAAGCATATACCGAATCTCTCCCAGCAGTTGCCCCTCCGTCACGGGAGCTTCTACGCGTTCAGGGAGCTGCGTGATCACCTGAATCTCTTCCTCTGGCCTAACGAGAATCCCATTTCCATAAATATGCTTTCCAATGCTGACCGACTGACTTGCTGGCAGCTGCAGGCCTCTTCCCTCAATATGTATTGGAACGGTGATCGTTTGTCCGATGTACTCACCCTGTCCATTTTGAACAATCACTGTTGGTAAAGCTTCTTCCGAAGCTAAAAGCTCCTCACTTCGCAAATCCTTCCGCACAAAGCTTGCGATGCCATATTCCATGAGCTTTCGCGTGTCTTTCCATTTGTAATTTCGATTGTTGGGCCATCCACAACCAAGCAACGCCACAACAAAAAGTCTTCCATCATTAACCAAGGCGCCAGCGTAACAATACCCCGCCTTACCCGTAAATCCTGTTTTTCCTGACAAGGCGCCGTCCATCATGGACAGAAATCCATTATGATTGTTAAAGGCAAAGCCCCTTTTATTTGTGATAAAGGAATAATTCGGCTCCCTTGTGATCCTCAAAAACTCCTCCTGCTTCGGAGAACGCAGAATCGCATATGCCAAAATGCTTGCCAGGTCTTTCGCCGTCGTGTGATGCTCCCTGATTTCCTGTGTGCCATCAGGCAAAGTGATTTCCTCTTGTGCATCCAGTCCATTCGGTGTCAGAAAATAGGTATCCCTGCAACCAATCTCCGCAGCCTTTTGATTCATCATATCCGTAAAGGCCTTGACTGCCAAGTGGCTTTCTTCTGACGTGAAATCCTTTTCTTCCTTTTCGGACAACTCAGGCATCACTCGTTTTCCAACATGCTCCGCAAGTGCCACGGCAGAATCATTGTGCGATTCCAGCATCAGCGAATATAACAGGCTTCGAACATCATAGGTTTCGCCTCGAATCGCTCCGAGCTTTACCTTGGGCATGGATGCCGCATAGCTGGATATGGTGACGCATTCTTTCAAATCGCACTGCTCTAACACCAGAATACAGGTGAGAATCTTTGTCGTACTGGCATTCGGCAGGGGAACCTTTTCTTCCTTTCCATAGAGGACACGCCCTGATTCTCCATCCATCAATATGGCAGCCGTAGCATACAAATCTAAGGGATCATCAGATACAGCCTGTGTATGTATGCTTTGTGCAAAAAGAAGCAGGAGCATTCCAAGTGCGAACGCAAGCCATTTCCTTTTCTGCCAATACCCAAATGCTTTCATGAAAAATCTCCTTGCAGTCTCCGTGACCTTACGTCACATCTTATGACGACAAAGAGATTTTATGCTTTTCCTTTCGTTAATCCAACCTGATCTTAACCTCTGCCTCCGCCTGTGCCTTAAATTCTTCCATCTGCACCGTGCTCAGCTCTGGCAACTCCTCTATGCTCTTAACTCCAAAGGTACGAAGGAATTGCTCCGTTGTTCCAAACAGGATGGGACGTCCAGGCGCATCCAATCTTCCAAGCTCCGTAATGAGATCATACTCTAATAGCTTATTAATCGCGTGATCGCAATTGACGCCACGAATGTTTTCCACGTCCAACCTGGTCACAGGCTGCTTATAGGCAATGATGGAAAGCGTTTCAATGACGGTATCCGTAAGAACAATCTTCTTCGGATTCTTCGCAATTTTAATCAGATATTCGTAGGTTTCGGGCTTTGTGCAAAGCTGTACCGCACTGTCAAACTGTGTCAACATGATGCCACGATCCTCTGCCTTATAGCGATCCTCCATTTTCTTCAAAATCTTTTTTGCCGCACGAAGGTCCAGACCAGCCACCTCAGCAAGCTTACTGATTTCCACGGTATCTCCCATGGTAAAAAGAATGGCTTCGAAGATTGCCTCCGCTTCCTTCTCCGAAAGAACCTTGACACTTTCCTCCGCGCTTTCCTCCGTGCTTTCCTCAGCATTATTCTCAGTGCTCGGTTCAACCGATTCCTCTATCTTCTTTTCTTCCGTCTCGCTCATACTTTCTGCGAGCTTTTCTTCCGTCTGTTCACTCATTTCTCTACCTAACCTTATTCCAAAAAATTGCTAATTATTAATAAAATCGGGGTTACTACTATTTTTATTCTCTTTTATGAATGTTCTGCATAGCAGGACGTAATCAGGATGTCATCGAAAAGGTTTTCCTGGCTGATCTTGATTTTTCCTGTCTTCATAAGCTCTAGGATAATCAGGAAGGTTACGATGATTTCCGCACGGCTCTTTTGCTTCTCCAGGAGCTTGCGGAAGCTAAAGGTTTTATGCTCCTTCGCGTAAGCCTCGACATAGAGCGTCTTCTCACTCATGTCGATCTCTTCCTTTTCAATGCGTCCATATTGGCTACGGATGGGATCGACCTTATCCTCCTGCCTTCGGATCACGCTACGGAAAATCTCCTGTAGCTTCCCAAGATTGAGATCGCCCACCAGCTCCTCATAATTCAGGGGAGGCTTGTACTTTGCAACCTCCTCAGGAATATGCTGGCTGCGATATAAATTCTTTGCCGCATCTACCTGTCTGTCGCGAAGTTCCAACGACATATATTTGTACATCTTGTATTCCAAGAGCTTTTGCACCAGCTCCGCCCTAGGGTCTTCCTCTTCGCCCTCTTCATTGACCTCCGCAGGAAGCAGCATTTTGCACTTAATATCAATGAGCGTCGCCGCCATGACGAGGAATTCGCTCATGATATTCATGTCCTCTTCTTCCATCTGCTTTACATAGTCCAAATACTGCGCCGTAATCTCAATGATGGGAATGTCATAGATATCAATTTTATTTTTTTCGATGAGATGGAGAAGCAAGTCCAACGGGCCTTCAAACTTCTCCAATTTTACCGAGATTGCCATGCTAAAGTACCTTTCTTTTTTGTTTCTTATCTCGCTTTGTAATACTGCTTTCCTCCGCAGGTTCAAACTGTAGGAAGATCAAGTCTCCTGGATTAAAAAGTCTCACGGGAATCGTATGGCATCCAAGTCCTCTGCTCAGGATCATATGTGCCTTCCCCTCATCAAACAAACCGCCATCATACTTTGGAAACAGCTTCATGGACGGCGAAATTACGCCATGGTTCCAAAAGGGAATCCTTGCGACACCCCCATGCACGTGACCAGAAAGCGTCAGATCCGCGCCCCACGCAGCATATTCTGGAAAATAATCAGGATTATGCGCAAGCAGCACGGTATAATGCTCCGCATTTGGCTTGCCAAGCGTTCGGGGAAGATAGGTATCCGCCATCGGTCTTTTCTCCCAGCGCTGATAATATCGATGATGGATTTGACTTCCTACGATATCAACGCCATATTCCTCGAGCTCCCTTTTTTCATTGCACATGAGCTTTATGCCACATTCACGCAGCGCCTGCACATAATCCTTGCCCATGCTGCCATAGGTATGTCGATAAAGTCTGATGCGATGCTCATGATTTCCTACGCCATAATAGATCGGGAAATCCTTGGATAGCTCCCTGACGAAATCAATGGCAGGTGAAAAATCCTTGCCAGGCTTTGCCGTCAAAATGTCGCCCGCGATCAGTACCATGTCTGGCTGACCATCCCTGATTGCCTTTAGCAGCAGCTGGTTGTCCCTGCCATATTTCTGATTATGAAGGTCCGCAAGTACAACCGCCCGAAAGGTCTTCTGAATTCGCGGATCCGTTACGCAATATTCCGTTGTCTCAAAATGCGTTGTGTCATGCAGCATTACCCAGAGAATCCCCAGGATTAGCACGCCTAACACAAATAACACCACGTCCATAAACCGTTCGGCCTCCGCTTCGCGTCTCAAGCTTCGCAAGTCAGCTTCCAATATCCCTTCGTAATCTTATCATAAAAAGCCGCCCTGGTCAAAACGTATTTTGCCAGAGCAGCAAGCTTTAGGAAAACAATAGAGCTTTCAATGCATAGATTAGGTAATCGCCAAATCCAGCCTCTTCTATGTCCGTCTGATAAAGGATCGGAAGCCTGCCTAGCTCCGCGCCATGTAAGGTATAAACAGCATATCCAGCAATGTCACCCGCATGAATGGGTGCCTGCGCCTCCTCAGGCAACTCCAAACTTCTCTCAATCTCGTCAAAGGGAAGGTTTTCAATGTCAAGATAGGAAAAGGTTCCGTCAGGAGTAATTTCCACTTCCTGTTCCAGGGCATTCCGTACGACCAGTTTAGGAAGCTCCAGCGGCTCCTCATCCTTATATAGCTTACAAATTCCATAGCCATAGGTCAAAAGCGTCTGTGCCTCCGAAAACCGTATCTTTGGATCTGGCGCTCCCATCACCACGGCAATCAAATCAATTCCATCCCTTGAAGCCGTCGCGGAAATACAATACTTCGCCTTCTGCGTGGAACCAGTCTTCAGCCCCGTACAATAGGGATATCGTTTCAGTAGCTTATTCGTGCTGCAGAGCGTAAAGGTATTGCTTCCCTGTCTCGTCACATGCGTAAAATCCTCCATCCAGATCTTACTGTAATGAAAGATCTCGGGGCATTGCGTCGTCAGCTCCCGCGACATGATGGCAACGTCTCGCGCCGTGACATAATGATCATCAGAATCGGATAAGCCACAGCAATCCACAAAATGTGTTCCAGTCATTCCTAGCGTCTGTGCCTTGTCATTCATCATTTTGACAAAGGCTTCCTCGCTTCCCGCAATATGCTCTGCCACGGCAACACTCGCATCATTACCAGAAGCCACGGCGATGCATTTCAACATGGTATCTAACGTCTGTACCTCTCCCTGCGCCAAATATACCTGAGAACCGCCCATGGATGCCGCATGCTCACTTACCAGCACCTCTTCTTGTAAGTCTGCCTTCCCCGCCTGCACCGCTTCCAAGGTGATCAACAGAGTCATGATCTTTGTAATGCTTGCAGGACTTCTTCTCTCATCCGCATTTTTCTCATAAATCACCTTCCCCGTCGATCGCTCCATTAAAATGACGGAGGGCGACTGCAGCTCCACCTGTGCCCTAGCCTTAAGCGGAATACTTAGACACTCCGCAAAAATCATACAAAACGTTATGAGAAACAACAAAACCTTCTGAAAACTTAATTTTATACCGTGCAAAAAAGCCACACCCCCAATTCTGCTTATTACAGAATATGAAGGCATGGCCCTTATTAGAACAACCCTACTGCTGATCGTCCTTTTCTTCTTGGTGTTTTTCTTTTTGTACTTCCTGTTCCTTTTTAGCAGCCGCCTTCATAATCGTAAGTGGCTTGGATCCTTCCGGATGGTTCACACGATTTGCCCTGCTGATGTCAGGCGTCTCCTTCAGTCCCTGACCTCCAAGCACCTTCGGCCATCCAAAGATCTGGCTGATCTGCACCATATAATCGATAAATACAAGGAAATAAAGGACAACTAGGATAATTACCCCAAGACGCTTATCTAGATGATCTACCAGATTGATCACGGTGCCATGTAGGATATGCACGACAACCAGTGCGTAAATACCCCATGCCAGCGTACTCTCCAGACAAATGATTCCTTGGTAATTAAATGGCTTATCCTTATAATCCCACCAAAGCTCTCCCATGTACTTAATCATGGCCTTGCCGACTACAAATTCAAAGATTGTCGCGGTGACACAGCCTAAAATATAAATAATCCAATAGCGTCCCTTGAAGGGAGAAAATAAGATATAGGCTCCAATACAACCGACGCCATAGATGGGACAAAACGGTCCTTTTGCAAACCCTCTGTTCGTCACCTTGCGGTTACAGATGGACATGTAAATCGACTCAATCAGCCAACCAACCATACTGTAAATGGCAAAGAGTGCAAAAAAATGATAGGCATCCAATGATTTAATTGCTTCTATCCACATCATATACAAACCCCTTTAGTAAAACCTTGAATTAAAACTCCCTGAATCAAAAAGTAAAACTCCCTGAATCAAAATCCCCAGTCGAATGCTCGGCTGGGGATTTATTTTTTAGTTATATTTGCGCTTTCTAGCAGCCTCAGACTTCTTCTTACGCTTCACGCTAGGCTTTTCGTAATGCTCACGCTTACGAATCTCCTGCTGAATACCAGCCTTTGCACAGCTTCTCTTGAAGCGACGCAAAGCACTGTCTAAAGTCTCGTTTTCTTTTACGATTACATTTGACATGTTTACACCCGACCCTCCCTTCAGTCCCGCTAGCATTTCTGACTGATTGGGTTATTTTTTTGTGGCGCTTATCACGCACACTAATGACATTATATCATAAAAATTCCATTCGTCAACTATTTTTTTAACGATTCAAAACCAAGCATAACGATGACTTTTATGAATACATTTTTTGATCAACTATAACTGACCTTCCAGCACCTTAGCAGCCTCTGCAATTGCAGCAGGGATTCCAGCAGGATTCTTACCGCCTGCCTGTGCCATGTTCGGGCGTCCGCCGCCGCCACCGCCAACCAATGCTGCAATGCCCTTGATCAGGTTTCCAGCATGTGCACCAGCCTTAACTGCGCCGTCCGTAGCCATGGCAATCATGTTCACCTTGCCGTCTGCATCGGAAAGAAGAACGATCACGCCCTCTCCCAGCTTTTCCTTCAACTGATCGCCAAGATCACGAAGTCCATTCATTGAAGCGCCGGCAACGCTAGTTGCAAGGAGCTTCATTCCCTTGACTTCCTTTACCTGATTCATCACGTCGCCCAAGGAATTCTTAGCCAGCTTGGACTTCAGGGACTCATTCTCAGAGGAAAGTGCCTTCACCTCAGCCTGCAGATGCTGAATCTTTTCCACGAGGTTCGCCGTCGTAGATTTTGCAGCTGCCGCAGCAAGCTTTAAGGTTTCTTCCATAGCCTTATAATACTCAATAACGTTAGCAGAGGTCAGACCCTCGATTCTACGTACGCCTGCAGCGATACCGCTCTCGGAAAGGATCTTGAAGGATGCGATGTCACCAGTTCTCTTAACGTGAGTACCGCCACAGAACTCTTTGGAGAATTCGCCAACGGATACCACGCGAACGGTCTCGCCATACTTTTCACCAAACAGAGCCATGGCACCGCTCTTCTTTGCCTCTTCAATGTTCATAACCTGCGTACATACAGGAATGTCTTCCAGAATCTTTGCGTTTACGATCTCTTCTACCTTTGCAATTTCCTCCTCGGTCATTGCACGGGAAAAGCTAAAGTCAAATCTAGTTCTAGCGCCATCCTGATAGGAGCCCTGCTGATGAACCTGATTGCCAAGAACCTGCTGCAATGCTGCCTGCAGAAGATGCGTTGCCGTATGATTCTTACAGGTGCTTGCACGGTTTGCCTCATTAACCTCCATGCGCACGTGATCCTTTACGGAAAGCTTACCAGAAACAACCTTTCCGACGTGACCTACCTTACCGCCAGGAAGCTTGATGGTCTCTTCCACCTCAAATACACTGTTCTCGCCACGGATCACGCCGAAGTCACCCTTCTGACCACCCATGGTTGCATAGAATGCCGTTACGGGAACAACTACGGTTCCGCTCTCGCCTTCGGAAAGGCTATCCTTACGCGCACCGTCAGAAGCCAGTGCTGCGACAAAAGTATCATTCATGGTAACGTCATACCCTACAAATTCCGTCGTAAAGCTCTCGCCCAAGTCCTCGAACAGATTTGCATCCGTAGATAGCTTTGCGGAGAAGTTCTGATTTTCACGAGCCTTCTGCTTTTGCTCCTCCATGGCTACGGCAAAGCCTGCCTCATCCACGGAAACTCCCTCTTCCTCAGCAAGCTCAACAGTCAGCTCGATCGGGAAGCCAAAGGTATCATAGAGATAGAATGCAGACTTACCATCGATCTTGTCACTCTTCTCTGCCTGCTTCTGCTCCAGAATCTTCTTAAATTCCTTCAAACCATTTTCCAACGTTGCCTCGAAGCGCTCAATCTCCTTGCCAAGCTCAGAAAGAATAAATGCCTGATTCTTAACCAGCAGAGGATAGCTCTCTGCATAAACGCCGATATAGGTCTCAGCAACCTTTAAAATGTTTTCCTTCTGAAGACCAAGCGCCCTTGCATGTCTTACGGCACGACGGATTAATCGACGGAGCACGTAACCAGCACCTGCATTCGAAGGAAGAAGCTTCTTCTCATCACCGATCAGCATAACTGCCGTACGAGTATGATCTGCGAGAATTCTCATAGATCTCGTCAGCTTCTCGTCTGCATCATACTTGATGCCGCTGGCCTGCTCAATATAGCTGATGGCAGGTGCATGAAGATCGATCTTATAAACGTCATCCACGCCATTTAAGAATGCCAAAATACGCTCCAGACCCCAACCAGTATCCACGTTCTGCTGCTTCAGGGGAGTCAGATGGCCATCCTGATGCTTCTCATACTGCATGAACACGTCGTTACCGATCTCGGTGTACTTTCCGCAGTGACATCCAGGCTTACAGTCGGGACCACAGGGAGGAACATCATCCTTTACATAGAACATCTCACTGTCGGGACCACAGGGGCCATACTCCAGTCCCCACCAGTTGTCCTCCGCAGGAAGATAAAAAATATTCTCCTTCTTAAAGCCAGAAGCGATACGGTACTGAGCACCCTCTTCATCTCTGGGTGCATTCTCGTCGCCCGCAAATACGGTTGCTGCAAGATGATCTGCATCAAAGCCAAACAGCTCGGTCAACAGCTCATAGCTCCACTGACAACGCTCCTTCTTGAAATAATCGCCAAGGCTCCAGCTTCCCATCATCTCGAAGAACGTGCCGTGACTCTTATCACCAACAGAGTCAATGTCGTTGGTTCTAACACATCCCTGTACGTTGCAAAGCCTTGTTCCCATGGGATGCTTCTCACCCAACAAATACGGCATCAGTGGCTGCATTCCTGCCACGTTAAACATAACGCCCGTAGAACCGTCCGACACCAGCGATACCGCTCCCACGTCCTTATGCCCTCTCTCAATATAAAACTGCTTCCAAGCCTTCCTTAACTCCGTCGACGTGAATTTTTTCATAACACATACCTCATCCTAAACTCGTCTTTTTCGAAATCTTTATAGTTCTCTCCAACTCTAATTTCTATCCAAACTCTATCTAGACTTTTTTCCCACTTCATCTCCAAGTCATCACAGACTTGGACAAATAAATCTTACACCCTTAGAAGTTCATGTTCTAAGGGCCCTAGCTGACTAATTTTGCTAATAATATGGTTTGCAATAACCTCGAGGGGAAGGATTGGGGTGTCTTTCTAGGTCAAATGGTTAGTAGAAAGACACCCCAATCCTAGCCCCGAGTCATTCCTTATCCTCTATTTCAGCAACCCTTAGAACGTAAACTTCTCTGCGAAATATGCATCCAAGTCTGCGATGGCAACACGCTCCTGCTCCATGGAATCGCGGAATCTTACGGTTACGCATCCATCGGTCTCGGAATCGAAATCGTAGGTTACGCAGAACGGCGTACCGATCTCGTCCTGACGACGATATCTCTTACCGATATTGCCTCTGTCATCAAACTCGCAGTTATACTTCTTGCAAAGCTGCGTGTAGATCTTCTCAGCGCCCTCATTCAGCTTCTTGGAAAGAGGAAGCACGCCAATCTTCACGGGTGCCAGTGCGGGATGGAAATGAAGCACGGTTCTCATGTCACCGCCCTCAAGCTCCTCCTCATCATATGCCGCGCAAAGGAAGGCAAGTACTACACGGTCTGCGCCAAGAGAAGGCTCAACCACATAAGGAATATACTTCTCGTTGGTCTCATCATCAAAATAGGTCATGTCCTCGCCAGAGGTATTTGCATGCTGCGTCAAGTCATAATCGGTTCTGTCCGCAATACCCCAAAGCTCGCCCCAGCCGAACGGGAACAGGAACTCAATGTCAGTCGTACCCTTGCTGTAGAAGCAAAGCTCCTCAGGGCTATGATCACGAAGACGAATCTCTTCCTCCTTCATGCCAAGGGAGAACAGCCAGTCACGGCAGAAGCCTCTCCAATACTGGAACCACTCCATGTCAGTACCAGGCTTGCAGAAGAACTCCAGCTCCATCTGCTCAAACTCTCTGGTACGGAAGGTAAAGTTACCAGGCGTAATCTCGTTACGGAAGGACTTACCAATCTGACCAATACCGAAGGGCAGCTTTTTACGAGAGGTTCTCTGTACGTTCTTAAAGTTTACAAAAATACCCTGAGCGGTTTCGGGACGAAGATAAACAGTATTCTTTGCATCCTCGGTAACGCCCTGGAAGGTCTTAAACATCAGGTTAAACTGACGAATGTCGGTGAAGTTGTGCTTGCCACAGGTAGGGCAGGGAATGTTGTTCTCCTCAACGAAGTTCTTCATCTTCTCCTGGCTCCATGCGTCAACGCTCTCCGAGAGCTCAATGCCCTTCTCCTCGCAGTAATCCTCGATCAGCTTGTCTGCGCGGAAACGCTCATGACATTCCTTACAATCCATCAGAGGATCGGAAAAGCCTCCCAAATGACCGCTGGCTACCCAAGTCTGGGGATTCATCAAAATCGCACAGTCAACGCCTACGTTGTAAGGATTCTCCTGCACGAACTTCTGCCACCAAGCCTTTTTTACGTTGTTCTTCAGCTCTACGCCAAGATTACCATAATCCCATGTATTCGCAAGTCCGCCATAAATCTCGGAGCCGGGATACACAAAACCTCTGGCCTTCGCCAACGCAACGATTTTTTCCATTGTCTTTTCCATAATTTTTCCTCTTCTCTCTTAAATATTTGCTTCCTTATTTTTTCAGGATCACGATGACAGTGTCCTCGCAACCCGTTGTATCAATTCCGTCCGAAAGGAGCTTCACCCCATTCGTATAATACAAAGCTTCCTCGGGAAGATGAATCACTCCCTTAAAATCAGTGACAAGAATATGCTTTGTCCGAAGCTTTACCTTGTTCGGCTCATCTAAAGTAATGCTTCCCTCTTTGTCATACAGAACGGTACCCGTAAATACATGCTTTTGTTCGAAGGTCTCTTCTACTGTCTCGTAATACAGCGGAACACCTAAAAAGCTTCCGCACGTGCTACCCTTGTCAAACTGATAGGCAACGCGAACTGCATTCTCGTCCTCCGTAAGTCTTGCGACCTCTAAGATCGTTGCAGGCGTAGTGTCGCCCGTCTTGTTTGCCCCATTGAACTGAGCAACCTCTTTGACTGCCATGCCCGTCAGCTCTTCCAGATCGTAGAAGTTCTTTTCAAAGCTGTCAACGACGCAGTAAACGACCTGACCGTCCTTTTCAATTGCCATTTGCTCCGTCGTCCACTTTTTCCACGCCTCATCCTCGCCACATCCGACAAGAACAAGCGTCATGGTTAAAATGGCAATCAGCCGGGCAATCCATCTTCCAAATTTCTTCATCCTCAACCAGCTTTCTGCCAATGTATGTCGTTAATTCAATATATTATAACTAAAACAAAGGGAAATTTCAACAGAGACTTTTTAGAATTTCAAGACTTTTGAACTCATGATGCCAGTATTTTTTACAATAATCCTCAGAAACAGCCTGTAATTCCTTTAAAACCTCATCCGTCACCGTAAAGGTATAGAGCTTCTCCAAGCTGCTCTTCCCGATATAATCCAATGCATATGCCGCAGAATCCGAAAGCTCCCTGTCCCTCGGAATGCCCGGAAACTCCCCATTGACCGCCATGGCCTTGCACTCAAAAATAACCCTTACTAAGGGTCTTGACAGGGCAGGCACGGAAAGTGCCTTCAGCGACTGATACATAAGTCCCAGCATTTGCCTTTCATCATTATTTTCACGGGAATAAAAATCTGCGATTTCCGCAAAATACATACCATAGTAGGCTCCTTCGAAATCGCTCATCAAGCCTTCAAAATAGTTTTTGATCTCCGCATCGGCTAGTGTATAAGCATCTCTGCCCTGATACAGTTTAAACGTGCCAAAGGCAAAGGAATTTGTGGCTGCCGCCAGCTTGTTCCCTTGCCTTCTCGCTCCCCTTGCAAATGCAACAATTTTTCCACTTTCCTTCGTCAGGATGGTCACCCGCCTGTCATATTCCCCAGAGGGCGACTGCTTTAATACCATACCCGTGGCAAACAAAAACTCCTGCATGCCCTCTTCTCCTTCGCAATACTTTCTAGATCGCCATAACCATGCGCCGTTCCTATTTCCGCTGATCCCTCCGCCTAACAAATTCGAGATAATCTCCAATTTTCCCCGATGCCGCAAAGCACTCCCAAGAATCAGACAGGGAGGTGCTGCGTTCGGGACGCAGCGGTCGGTCATTGGGACGAAGCTCCTCACTAATTTCGTTTAAATACTCCTTATGAAAAGCTTCTGCACGCCTTACACGCTCATGATCCTCTTCCCACATTGTCATGCTTCGTTCCTCCTATGTCATTAGAATCTGACATACAAAAGAACTTATGCATCCAATTTCTTACTGCTTTGCGTCCTTGGGATTGTATCCAAAGTTCTTCATCAGGATGTCGCTGTCACGCCAATCCTTCTTCACCTTGACCCAAAGCTGCAGGTTTACTTGCATTTCCAGCATGTCCTCGATCTCAGGGCGAGCCTTTGAACCGATCTTTTTCAACATCTGACCACCCTTGCCGATGATAATGCCTTTGTGAGATTCCTTCTCGCAAATGATGGTCGCTTCAATGTGGCAAATGTTTCCTTTTTCCTTCATGCTTTCGATGGTCACGGCCACTCCATGAGGAATCTCTTCATCCAGGCTCCTTAATGCCTTCTCGCGAATGAGCTCTGCAACAATCTGGCGCATTGGCTGATCCGTTACGGTGTCCTCATCATAGAAAGGATCTCCATAGGGAAGATACTTAAAAAGACATTTAATCAGCTCATCCGTATTAACTCCCTTTAAGGCCGATACGGGCACGATCTCCGCAAAATCATACTCCTTACGATAGGTATCAATAAACAAAAGGATCTCTTCCTTTTTTACCGTATCAACCTTATTGATCACGAGAATGACAGGCGTATTCGTCTTTTGCAGCTGCTCTATGATATGACGCTCGCCTGCACCGATAAAGTTCGTCGGCTCCACCAGCCAGCAGATGACGTCAACCTCATTCAGTGTTCTCTCCGCCACGTTTACCATGTAATCACCAAGCTTATTCTTTGCCTTATGAATGCCAGGCGTATCCAAGAACACGATCTGTCCTTCCTCCGTCGTCAGCACTGTCTGAATGCGATTTCTCGTCGTCTGAGGCTTGTTTGAGGTGATCGCTATCTTCTGCCCGATCAAATGATTCATCAGCGTCGATTTTCCTACGTTGGGACGCCCGATCAGCGTCACAAATCCGGATTTATAATTCCTTACCTGCTCCATAGTTTTCTCCCCGGCCCTATCGGCTTTCCGTACTTTTTTCTTTTCATGCGTACCCTTTTGTGGCAACACATATATCTGATATTACCTTTTCCATGGGACAAACGTCAATAGCATTTTCCGATCATCAGACGGTAATTGTTGTATTGTTCAAATCCAGAGCCCGGACATAGGTAATGCTTTTCGACGCCTTTTTAATCAGGTCTATCCCGTGAATGCAGTAATCCGAACCGGAGTCATCATACTCATAGGCTGTCGGGTCAAACGGAATCCCGTTGTCCCTTAACCTAAGAAGTACCGTCCGTCCGCTTTCGTCCATACTCTCCGGCGCGTCACTGATCAAAAGATAAACGTCCATCCATACAGAGGAGTCGCCGCCGTAGATTGCGGCATTGACCGCCATTTCCTCAGCAGCCATCGCGATTTTGACTGCCTTTGTCCGAAGCACTCCGTGTTGTTCACAAAAATCCTGTATTTCCCGTGCCATGGCAACGGCATCCTCCGTGCACAATCGTATGGTAAGATCCAGGCAGCTTCCCTCCCTCTCATCCGAAATCAAAAGGAGCCCCTGACCGGGATGCCTGCACCACACATAGACGGTAAATACAATGATGGAAAGCAGCTCCGCCAGGATAAAGGCTGCGCCAAAGCCTGCATATCCGCTGCCGCCCATAATCCTGTCAGTCATGATGCAGACATACGCTACCAGGATCAGGGCAATTCCCTCTCCCATGGCTGAAACCAGCGAAGCAACTCTGCTTTTTTCCACGGCGCCGTAGAACTGCATTGCAAAATAGTTCCAAAGCTGCAGAGGAATGGAAAACACATAAATCCGAAGTACCAGAATAACTTCATCCTGCAGTCCGCGATCCCTGATGCCAAAGAGAATGCTCAGGTTTCTCGTGAAGATAAATAAAGCAAACATTAATATGACGGTAATTGGTATCGCATAGGAAAATATTTTTCTGACGCCTGCCCTGATTCCGCCAAAATCCCTGTCACCGTAAAGAACTCCGACTACATAAGGGAAGGATTCCATGATCCCTCCGACAAACATCTTCAGGATCAGATGCGTATTATTACATATGGTGAAAATGGCGATGCCGGCTTCACCCAAAATTGCCAAAATGATTCCATTTAACACAAATCCCCTGACCATGGTAAGGGAGATGGATGACAGATGCGGCATACCCGTTGAAGCAATGCTTTTGAGCAGATCTGGTGATGGCTTTACCAGGGAAAATGACAGCATTCTTTTTGAGGACTTTACATAGAAACAGGTGATGACAAGTCCCAGCCCAAAGCCGAAAAGCGTTGACAGGGCCGACCCCTTTACTCCCAGTCCGGCATATTTCAGGAAAAGTACGTCAAAAAACAGATTCAGCATGTTAGAAACAATGTAGTAAGTGCTTGCCAGCTTTGGATGGGAATCTGTCGAAAAAAACCTCGTCAGGAATACACCCATGCACATGACGGGTGAACCCAGCAGAAAGATAAATATGCAGGAGGCAACGTCACTCTCCATGCTGCTTCCCTTCGTCAGAAAGTTGGCCAGCGGTTTCGTGATGAAAAAGGAGGATGCTGCAAACAAAAGGTTGCATGTCAAGGTAATGATAAACGAGACGGTAAATACCGTTTTCGCCTCCTGCTTTTGTCTCCTTCCCAGCAGTATTCCCGCAAAAACAGACCCTCCGTTTCCGAGAAACACCGCCGGAATCTGAACCATGGAAAGGACCGGCATGGACAAACCGACTGCCGACATGGCGTCAGTCCCCAGAATGTTGCCGACAAGAATGGTATCGACAACGTTTCCGAGCTGCAGCGCAAGCTTCATCATGACTGCAGGAAGGAGATACTGTCTGATCTTTGCATATAATAATTCATAGTTTCTTTGATACATGCCTGCTCCCCTTCTCTATCATGCCAGATTCAAAAGGGCATGTGCAAAAAACATGGCACATACCCTTTCCCTTGATTGTTTTCATCCGGCGTCCGTCATACTATTGCCGGAGCCGGCGCATAAACGATTTTTCGAAGTTCAGATCCTTTCAAATACGGGCATGTATTCGATGGGGGCATCAACCGTTACCGTCTGGCCGCCCTCGTAAACTGTCCCGTCACTGGTCAGCTTCCACTGTCCTGCAGGCAGGTATACGTCACGCTGAAACTGATTCAGTGCAAAGATCGGGGCTACCAGGTACTTCGCGCCAAACATGTACTGATCATTGATTTCCCAGCACTTAGCATCCTCAGGGAACTCAAAGAACATGGCACGGATCAGAGGAGAACCGTTTGCGGAAGCTTCCTCGTACAGGCTCTTGATATAGTCATGCATTTGTACGCGAATGTCATAGTACTTGCGCATGATCTTGTAATTGTCCTCGCCATAGCTCCAGAGCTCGTTGGGCTGGCCAGTATGAAGGTATCCGCCGCCCCAGTCACGATTATCCAGAGGTGGAATGTTGTAGGGTCCTCTGTCGCCGTGCATTCTCAGAACTGCAGAATAAACAGCGAACTGATACCAACGGATCAGGAGCTGACGGAAATCGGGATCCTTGACGTCATCCGTCATGAAGCCGCCAATGTCAGTCGTCCACCAAGGAATACCAGCAAGACCCATGTTCAGGCCAGCCATCACCTGCTCCTTGAAGGAATAGAAGGTGCTGGGAACGTCGCCAGACCAAATCACGTTGCCATACTTCTGGCTGCCTGCCCATGCACATCTCATCAGGTTGACAACCGTTCCGTCGCCAATCTCCTTCATGGGATCGTTGAACACGCGGCTGTACATCTGGGGATAGAGGTTACTACACTCCAGCGCGGGACCAATGCTGTAGCGATAGTTTTCAAAGTCATAAACGCCATAATCGGGCTCGGAATTATCCAGCCAGAAGCCGTCAAATCCAAGGTCATAATAATTCTTCTTGCAAACCTTCCAAACATATTCACGACACTTCGGATTAAAGGGATCAATTTCCACACAGTCGCCCTGATAATCATAGGTCTGCGCTGCGCCGCGCTCCGTCTTGATGAGAAGTCCCTGATCCATCATGGGATAGAAATTCTCGCTCTTTCTGTCAACGGACGGCCATACGGATACGATGACCTTGATGCCCATGGAATGGAGCTCGTCCACCATGGCCTTGGGATCGGGCCAGTAGGTCTTGTCAAATTTCCAATCGCCCTGTACGGTCCAATGGAAGAAGTCAATCACGATCATGTCGATCTTGATGCCTTCCTTCTGATAGGCATGGGCAACCTCAAGAACCTCCTCCTGCGTGCGATAACGAAGCTTGCACTGCCAAAGTCCCATCAAGCTCTCAGGGAACTTCGGAGCGCGTCCCGTTACGCCCGTATAGGTTGTTAATATCTCCTTCGGTGTATCGCCTACGGTGATCCAATAATCCATCTGTCTCGTGGATCTTGCAATCCACTCGGTATAGTTATTCGCAAAGCTTACACGGCCAACTGCAGGGTTATTCCACAGCATGCCATAGCCCTTGTTGCTGATATAGAATGGAACGGAGGCCTGAGAATTTCTCTGTGCCAGCTCAAGAACACAGCCCTTCATGTCCATATAGCTCTGCTGATACTGACCCATGCCATAAATCTTTTCACCGTCATTTGCATCGAACTTCAGATTCAGCTCATATCCCGTACCACCAATAATGCCCTTCCACTCGCGGTTGATGAGCTTTAAGCATCTGCTTCCTTCAGAGATTGTGCCATCATAGGAACGATAGTACTCACGAAGCAGTAGCTTTTCTCCCTCGAAGAAGGAAATAATGCCGACAAAGTTCACCTCTGCACGGATTCTTCCGTTGGTGATGGATGCATACTGACGATTGTCAATATTGCCGTCTCCAACCCAATGATCTCTTTCGAAGAACTCAACCTTTCCCTCCGTCACGGAAGGCTTTTCGGAAAGCGCCCAATCATTTCCCGTAAACTCGGGCAGCATTGTTGCGCGAACACGCAGGGAATTTTCTCCCCAGCCTTCTATGCGAACCGTCTCACCAGCCCGCTGAAATACCAGTGCACCGTTATCGTTCTTAAACTCCATTGCGACCTCCTAAATATTTTGTTTTTTTTACTTAAGCAATCGGCATGACGTAACCGTTTACATTCTATATTTAGCGTACTGATTTCAGGTCAAAAAGTCAATGATTTTCTTGCCATTTCCATGTATTATTTTGAGTAAAACCTTTTACGGAGTAGTCGCAATCATCTCCGCCAGTTCGTCAAGGTCAATCGTCAGTTCTTCCTGATACAGTTTAAGGCCCACCTTCCCTGAAAGCGGGTACACGTGCGGCATATAATCATCCTCCCACCAATAGGTCATTAAGACGTTTCGATAGGGATCAAGAATCCAATACTCCTTGACTCCTGCATCCACATATTTCTGTAGCTTTTTGACACAGTCTAATCGCACGGAAGATTCTGATACGATTTCCATACAGAAATCTGGATGCCCATAAATACCCCATTTTTTTAACTTGTTTTTGTCACATAAAATTAAAATGTCTGGCTGAAGCATTGTCTTGTCATCACAATCCAGATTGACATCCAAAGGCGCGTGAAACGCTATACATTTTCCTTTCCTCTTACGAATAAAATTCTCAATGGAAAATAGAATACTTACAGAAAGTCTTTGATGGATGCTTTTCGGAGAGCCATGATAATAAAACTCCCCATCAATCAGCTCCGCATGTACGTCCTCTGGAAGATTGTAATAATCCTCCAGCGTATACTCGCCTGGTTGCTTTTTGATCTCTGAAGCATAGGTGCTCTCCTCCTTTACGCAGTCCACCTGCTGCTCCCTAGCCCGCAGCCATACCTCATAAATCTTTTGTTCAAATGAATCCTTTTGTTCCTCTGACATAAGAACTACCTCCTCTTTGTTTGATTTTAGCCAAGCAATTTCTCCGCACGCAAAAAACACCATGCCCCTTATTCCCATAAAAAGCTCTTGCAAAAATTCATTCACGGGGAAAACGCAAGAATTTTAGGAATGCCAAAACGATTCCCATGAAAACATGGTAAACCGCGGCATACATACATTATCGAAAAAGAATTGCATCGGAACGGAATTTCCGACGAAAAAAATGCTTTGACATATGTACTATAACACAATGCCAAAGCAGTTACAAGTCATTTCATTATTGCTTTATTATGTCACTTACGTCAGACTCTCCAGCGTCTCACGAATCGCCTTAATAAAGTCGAGGCTGTTCAGGATCACGGGATTTTCGCAGGTGGAAATCAGGGACAGGCTCTTCGTCATCTTGCCGTCCTCTACGGTCTTGATGCAGGCCTGCTCCAGCTTGTCCGCGAAGGTTACCAGCTCAGGAATCCTGTCGAGCTCGCCGCGCTTTCTCAGTGCGCCAGTCCATGCGAAGATCGTTGCGATGGAGTTCGTGGAGGTCTCTTCACCCTTTAAGTGCTTGTAGTAATGGCGCTGTACGGTACCATGTGCCGCCTCGTACTCGTAAACGCCGCTGGGGCTTACCAGAACGGAGGTCATCATGGAGAGGTCACCATAAGCGGTTGCCACCATGTCACTCATCACGTCGCCGTCATAGTTCTTGCAGGCCCAGATAAAGCCGCCCTCGGAACGAATGACACGGGCTACGGCATCATCAATCAGAGTGTAGAAATACTCAATGCCGAGCTCCTCGAACTTTGCCTTGTACTCGTTATCATAAATCTCCTGGAAGATGTCCTTAAAGTTGTGGTCGTACTTCTTGGAGATGGTATCCTTGGTTGCAAACCAGAGATCCTGCTTGGTGTCGATGGCATAGCCAAAGCAAGCCCTTGCGAAGCTGGAAATGGACTTGTCCGTGTTGTGAATGCCCTGGATGATGCCACTGCCCGTGAAGTTATGAATCAGTTCACGAGTTACGGTTCCGTCCTCAGCGGTAAATACCAGCTCTGCCTTACCAGCGCCAGGAACCTTAATCTCTGTGTTCTTATAAACGTCGCCATAGGCATGACGCGCGATGGTGATGGGCTTTTTCCAATTGGTAACATAGGGAACAATGCCCTTTACAAGGATCGGTGCGCGGAATACGGTACCGTCCAGAATTGCACGAATGGTGCCGTTCGGGCTCTTCCACATTTCCTTCAGGTTATATTCGGTCATTCTTGCTGCATTGGGCGTAATCGTTGCGCACTTTACTGCTACGCCATACTTCAAGGTTGCGTTTGCGGAATCTACCGTAACCTGATCATCCGTCTCATTTCTATGCTCCAGACCAAGATCATAATATTCGGTCTTCAGATCGATAAAGGGAAGCAACAGCTCATCCTTGATCATCTTCCAAAGGATTCGGGTCATTTCGTCCCCATCCATCTCAACTAGCGGTGTCGTCATCTGAATCTTTGCCATGTTCTCATCCTCCATGCTTCTATACTTGTGTTGTGTGTTATCTCTTTAGCTAGCTTTCCATAAGGCGTTTCGCCTTTATTTATCCTCGTTGGCATCCATAACGGAATTCCCCGCGAACAGCTCATGCAGGCCACATTTTACCATATTTTCATAGGCATTGATCATGTGATCATGTGCGAGCTTTTGTGCCATCTCTGCGTCTCCTGCCTTGATGGCATTTAAAATTCCCTCGTGCTCCAGATTGGATTTGGGTCCGCGGTTCTTATTGCTCAGCGTCTTCTTTCGAACGCGCAAAACATACTGATGGAAATCCTTGAGCTGATGCTCCAGCATCTTGCTGTCACATGCTTCGTACAAAATCTCGTGGAAACGATTGTCCAGCTCGGTCATTTGCTCCAAATGGCCCTTTTCCGCGTGGAACTTGCCAAGATAGACGTTTTCCTCAAGCTCCTCCAGCTGTTCCTGCGTAATATGCTCCGTCGCCCATCTTGCACAAAGACCTTCCAGTAAGGAACGGATCATATAGATATCCTTGACATCCTTCTCCGTAATACCCGTAACATAGGCGCCCTTATTGGGAATGATCTGAATCAAGCCCTCGAGCTCAAGCTGTCGGAATGCCTCACGCACTGGTGTTCTTGATACACCAAGCTCCTCGCCGATGGCAACCTCCTTCAGCTCTTCATTTTCCTCATATTTTCCACTCAAAATATCCTCACGCAGCTTACTAAATACGCGGCCGCGAAGGGAATACTTATCCGTGACTTCCTTTTTTACGTCATACCCCATGACTTGACTTACCTCCTGCAAAGGCTCCCTATTCGCCGATCTTGTAGCCCTTCTCCAGGCAAATCTTATTCACCTGGGCAACAATCTCGCTGTCCGTCATAACGGTAACACGTCCATCTGCATATTCCTGATCCACCCAACTCTTCATGTCCTTGACAAGGGCATCCGTCTTCTGTACCTGCTTCTCGCCCTTAAGCTTATAGTAAGTGTTCAGCCAATGCGCGATTCCGGCAAGACCGGAAGTATTGGAAATGGCGCAGAGAACGGGTCTGTTCAGGAATTTCTCCGTATCGAAAATGTTGTAGATCTCCTCGTTCTTCAGAAGACCATCTGCATGAATTCCTGCACGGGTAACATTAAAGTTCTTGCCGACAAAGGGCGTTCTCTCAGGAATGTGATACCCGATCTCCTTCTCATAGTACTCCGCGAGCTCCGTGATCACGGTCGTATCCATGCCGTTTAAGTCTCCGCGCAGCTGCGCATACTCAAATACCATGGCCTCGAGCGGCGTGTTGCCGGTTCTCTCACCAATGCCAAAGAGAGAGGTGTTAACGGCTGCACAGCCATAGAGCCAAGCCGTCGTGGAGTTAACCACTGCCTTATAGAAATCATTGTGACCATGCCACTCAATGAGCTCACTAGGCACGCCTGCATGCGTATGAATTGCATAAATGATGCCCTGTACGCTTCTTGGAATAACGGCACCGGGGAAGTTTACTCCATACCCCATGGTATCGCAGGCACGAACCTTGATGGGAATCTTATACTCCTCCATCAGCTTCATCAGCTCAAGGCAGAAGGGTACGACATATCCATAAATATCAGCCCTGGTAATATCCTCCATGTGGCAGCGAACGCTGATGCCCTCCTCAAGGCAATCACGGATGACGCTCAGATAGTGATCCATGGCCTGACGGCGATTCATCTTTAATTTCATGAAAATGTGATAATCGGAGCAGCTGACCAGAATACCCGTCTCAGGCATGCCGATCTCCTTCACCAGCTTAAAGTCCTCCTTGCTGGCACGAATCCAGCTCGTCACCTCGGGGAATTTGTAGCCACGCTCCATGCATTTATATACCGCGTCACGATCCTTCTTGCTGTACAGGAAAAATTCGCTTGCGCGGATCATGCCATTCGGGCCGCCCAGCTTATGCAGATAATCATAGATCGTAACGATCTGTTCCGTCGTGTAAGGTGCACGGGACTGCTGTCCGTCGCGGAAGGTTGTGTCCGTAATAAAAATGTCCTTGGGCATGTCATGAGGCACAATCCTGTCATTGAAAGGAATCTTCGGGACCTCTGAATAAGGAAACATGTTTCGGAAAACGTTGGGCTTCTCCACGTCATCCAAAATATACATGTGCTCCTCAATCTGTAAGAGGTTGTTCTTACTATTCATGGAAACCGGTCTATTGGCAAACATGCTTTCATCTTCACCTAAATAACTCATCTTAACCCTAATCCGCCTTTCTCATTTCCTTTGAATTGCTTACTTGTATGATTGTATACAATCATACGAAACGTGTCAAGCATTTTTGCAAACTTCTTTGAAATATCTAAAAAGACCCCCTTCGAACCTGCTCCAGCATTCCCCTGGGACAGGCCATTCCCCAGCCCTGCTGATTCCAAGGCTCGCCGAGGTCTGTCGCCGTCGAAGTCAGGAGTTTTTTGAGTTCTTTCGCCGTAAGCCTCGGTTCCAACTGCAGCACCCTTGCAAGACATCCCGTGACGATGGGTGTCGCCATGGAGGTTCCGCTTCGGACTTCATAAGCAAACTCCGTGCGCATTCCCTTTTGATACCGTCCCGAGCAGGATTTGATTCTGGTTCCCGGCGCCACAATATCCGGCTTCCTTAAAACAGAATTCCGATCTCCCCTGCCGGAATGACTTGCGCAGCGCGTGGGATCTCCGCGAAAATATTCCCCGTCATGACACCCAACGGAAATCACCCTGTCGCTTTCCCCCAAAAAAGAAAGAGAGCCTGCCGCAGGCCCCTTATTGCCTGCTGCGCAGAGTACCAAAATGCCATGGTCGGTGAGCTTCTCCAGCATGGCCCTGAGTTTTTCCTCCTTTCCCCTGCTGCAAAGATCAGCAATGCCAACGGATAAATTCAAAAGCCTCGTCCCATATTGCTTCTGTGTCTCCAAAACCCAGTGCATGCCTGCCAGCATCTCCTCCACGGAGCCATCGCCGCGTTCATCCAAGACCTTTCCTACAACAAGTCTGGCATTGGGGCAAATCCCTTGATATTTTCCAAAGGATAGGGCACCGTTCCCCGCAAGAATCCCACAGACATGCGTCCCATGACCATAATCATCATAGGGCGTCTGATAAAAATAGCGCTTTCCACCCTTCCCCGATTGTCCTGAAAAATCGCGGAAGGCGAAAAGCGCTCCTGTTAGGTCAGGATGTCTGGAAATCCCGCTGTCCAAAACGGCAATTGTCACTGGCTGACCATGTAGCCTTGCCAGATACGCGTCCGTTAGCCCTAATTGCATTCTGACCCTGTCCATGCTTTCTTTCCCTTGAAAATTAAGTCATTTCTATTTTATGTCAAACCTAGAAAGAAGTGCCTACATATTCTACTCTGGCTTGATGATCCAAGGGATCTCTGTCATCATAATGAAATAATGCCCAATATGGCTTCTCGCTCCTAATCGGCAGACTTTTCGTTCCCAATTCTTTCTTATCGGGAAAGCGATAATGGAATGGCTCCAAATGACTCATCTTTCCGTTGCTACAGTAGGTCCTCGTCATCTCCTTGTATTTAGAAGGATCTGGTGCCCAATCTGGCCTCGTTTTGCAGTTTTCCCGATAATAGAGGTCAAAGGTCAGCGCTTCCTTGAATAGCTCCTCCGAAGCCTTCTTTTTCTCCATAAGGAAGGCAAGCAGAATCTCGCACCGTTTGATTCGCGAATGCTGCATGCCCGAATACCCTTTCTCCTCATAGAACTCCCCAAGCTCTAAAAGTAGATCAAACATGCTGTCTGTAAGTGCATAGATAAGCTTCATGGTCACTTCAAACTGCCCGCTGTTATAATAGACCTCCAGCATCTCCTCCACGTGCTTGATTTTGAGGACATCCTCAAAGCTCAGCCACTTCGTGTACAAAACCTCATAGGGCGGCGTCTCATGCCATGCCATCCCGTATTCCTTGGCATGCTCATACATAAAGGATCCCTTTAATACCTTTAGAAAGCCCAGCTGCAGCTGATTTGGCCACAGGGCATAAATTTCATCAAAGGAATGCCGAAAGCTTTCAAAATCCTCATAGGGAAGACCTGCAATTAAATCCAGATGCTGATGGATGTTTCCAGCCTTCTGAATTCGCCAAACAGCCTCCTTTACCTTTTCCAGCCGCATCGTGCGGTGAATCTCCTGAATCGTCACGGCATTTGTCGTCTGAACGCCAATCTCCAATTGAATCAGTCCTGGGCGCATCTGCGCGATCAATGCCAGCTCGTCCTCCCGCAGCAGATCCGCCGAGATCTCAAAATGAAAATTGGTGATGCCGTTATCCTTCTCTAACAAGAAGCTCCAAATCGCCATCGTCCGCTCATGATCACAATTAAACGTCCTATCGACAAACTTCACCTGCGGGACCTGGTGATCTAAGAAGAACTGAAGCTCCTTTTTCACCAGCTCCATGTCGCGAAAGCGAAGCTTTTTATCGATGGAGGACAAGCAGTAGCTACAGGAAAAGGGGCATCCGCGACTGCTTTCATAATAAATGATCCTATGATCATATTCCGATAAATCCTCATAGCAAAAGGGAACGTCACTTAAGCATTTCGGTTCACGCGGATCCGTTTGAAGGAATTCTCCCTCCTGACCACGATAAACAATTCCAGCGATTTCAGAAAGCTTTTTCTCGTTTGCATCAGTAAGGTAATACGCACAAAGCTCGCGAAAGGTATCCTCGCCCTCTCCTATCATGATGCCAGTTGTAAAGGCATGCTTCTCCAAAAAAGGGCGTGTCTCATAGGAAACCTCAGGACCTCCTAGCCATATTGGCGTATCTGGGCAGAGCTTATGATACTCCTGTGCAATAGCCACGACATATTCTAAATTCCATAAATAACAGGAAAAGCATAGAACCTCAGGCTTTTTCAAAAAGATATCCCGTAGGATTTCATCCTTTTGTTGATTGATGGTATATTCCGCAATCTCCACGCAGTCCTTCCATTCGCCTGCGCTCGCCCGCAGGGAATGCACTGCCAGATTGGAATGGATATATTTTGCATTGATCGCTACAAGAAGGATTTTCTTCATTTGGTTTCACCTCGTCCTTTCATTTTAAACGAAAATGATAAAACACGTCAACCTTTCCAATGTTCCTGCATAGTATAAACTACAAACAATTTTGGAGGCATTCAAACATGAGTGACTTATCCGCAACCAACTGTGGCTGCAACAATGGCTACAATAATTCTTGTAACGGCAACAACTGGATTTGGATTCTGTTACTGTTATCCTGCTGTGGCGGAAATGGTAATGGTTTGCTGGGCACCAATTCTGGCTGTGGCTGTAACGGCAACAACAATTCCTGCTGCGACTGGATCATCTGGATCCTGCTTCTTAGCACCTTCTGCGGTGGGAACAATGGCGGATGTGGATGCGGCTGCAACTAGTCAGAATCAGAAAGCCGCGCTTTTGAACTAGGTGAAACAGGCCCCCTGCGGAGCCTGTTTCCTTTTGAGAGAATCGTTATCTTTTTGTTCTAATGTAAGCTGATTGACATAATCATAAAGGGAAAGCGATGGAAAGGCTGTGGGATACATGGATGAAAAAGGAAGCTTTGATTCAATATTTACATCTGGTTCGCTTCAAATGCTAAAGGTCATGCTTCCCTGCCTTCCCGCGGACAAGCGTGGCGGATTTGCCATTTTTATTCGAATACAGGAGCTCCTGTTCACAATGGATCAGGTCAAGCGCTTTCAAGGCTTCGTCCCCATGGATTCCCCTCCAGAGGGTGAAGCCCTGTTTGACGCGCTTTTACCCTACTGCAATCCCTCTCAGGAGGAACAGCTGCGCCAGATGAAAAACATGCTGAAACAGATGGAACAAATCAAGGAAGCCATGGAAATGGCTCAGATGATGCAGGAGCTCTTTCCTGAGGGCATGAATACGGAAAACATGGATATTTCTCAGATCATGAATTTGCTATAACTAGATTTCTGAAAGGAGAAAACATTATTATGGAACCTTGGATGGAGGATGCATTGGTACAATCGATTCCAAAAGAGAAGCTTACATTTCTTTCAAAACTCTTCGGAAGCAGCAAGGGGAAATCCCAAAAGGAAATGATGTCTACCCTTCTCCCGCTGCTCAAGGAGGGTAAGGAGAAGGGACTGAGCTTTACCCCTTCTGAAATCTCTGCTGCGATTGCTTCTATTCGAAAGCACAGCAGTCAGGAGGAAAACCAGAAAATCGATGAACTTCTAAAACGCATGCATCCCGGGACTTAAAAAGTGCCATGGGCAAATCCCATGGCACTTTGAAAATAATATTTTAACTATTATTTTATGAAATAAGAATCCTTACGTTTGATTTCAGGATATTTCATATTTATTTTGCAACGATGTTAACCAGTCTTCCAGGCACGTAAATCTCCTTGATGACGTTTCCGCTCAGCTTATCGCCAAGGGCTTCCTTTGCCTTCGCAATGGCGCTTGCCTGCTCCTCGTCCTTTGCGATCATGATGGTAGCCTTTACCTTGCCATTCAGCTGTACGGCAATCTCAATGGTGGATTCCACGGTCTTTGCCTCATCATAGGTCGGCCAGGTCTGCTGGTAAACTCTGCCCTCAAAGCCTACGGCCTGCCAGAGCTCCTCGGTAATGTGCGGAGCCACGGGATTTAAGAGGATCAGGAAGGTGCGATATTCTGCCTTCGTGATGGAATTCTTCTTATAGAACTCGTTGATCAGTCCCATCATTGCCGCAATGGCCGTATTATATTTCAGGCTCTCAAAATCAGAGGAAACCTTTTTAATTGTCTGATGCAGCTTCGTCTCAAGGTCAGCGCTATAGGAATCTCCATCCACAAGGATGTCCTGCAGCTTCCAAACTCTCTCAAGGAATCTGCGGCAGCCCTTTACGCCGTCCTCGCTCCATGCTGCAGACAGATCGAAGGCACCGATGAACATCTCATAGGTACGCAGCGTGTCTGCACCATAATCCTGCACGATATCGTCGGGATTTACGACATTACCGCGGGACTTGGACATCTTCTCACCATTGGATCCAAGGATCATGCCATGGCTGGTTCTCTTCTGATAAGGCTCTGCCGTCGGAACAACGCCCTGATCATAGAGGAAACGATGCCAAAAACGGGAATACAGAAGGTGCAGGGTCGTATGCTCCATGCCTCCGTTATACCAGTCCACGGGAAGCCAATAATTCAAAGCCTCCTTGCTGGCAAGTGCCTCCGTGTTGGTCGGATCCGTGTAGCGCAGGAAATACCAGGAGGAGCCTGCCCACTGAGGCATTGTATCGGTCTCTCTCTTTGCGGGTCCGCCGCAGCAGGGACAGGTCGTATTTACCCAATCAGTCATGGTTGCCAGAGGAGATTCGCCATTGTCCGTAGGCATATAGCTTTCTACCTCGGGAAGCTCTAAGGGCAGCTCGCTCTCATCAATGGGAACGTAACCGCACTTCTCACACTTTACGATGGGGATGGGCTCACCCCAATATCTCTGACGAGAGAATACCCAGTCACGAAGCTTATAGTTCGTCTTGCTGGTTCCAATGCCCTTTTCCTCTAAGAATGCGATGATCTTCTTCTTTGCGTCAGCAACGGACAGACCATTCAGGAAATCAGAATTTACTAAGATCCCCGTCTGAACGTCGGTGAATACCTGCTCCTGTACGGGAACGGGGCTGCCTGCAACAACCTCAATGATGGGAAGGCCAAACTTCTTAGCGAAATCCCAGTCACGCTCATCATGTGCAGGAACTGCCATGATGGCACCAGTACCATAGCTCATCAGTACATAGTCGGAAATCCAGATGGGGATCTCCTTTCCGTTTACGGGATTGATTGCGGAAAGGCCGTTGATCTGAACGCCAGTCTTATCCTTTGCAAGCTCGGTACGCTCAAAGTCGGACTTCTTGGAAGCGAGCTCACGGTATGCAATCACGTCATCCCAGTTCTTGATCTCCGCCTGATACTTATCAATCAAGGGATGCTCAGGAGAAATTACCATGTAGGTTGCGCCAAACAGGGTATCAGGACGAGTCGTATAAACGCGAAGCTTGTCCTCCTTGCCAGAAAGCTGGAAATCCACCTCGGCACCCTGAGACTTACCAATCCAGTTCTTCTGGGAAACCTTTACCTTTTCAATATAATCAACAGTGTCAAGACCCTGAAGAAGCTTGTCCGCATATTCGGTAATCTTCAGCATCCACTGACTCTTTACCTTACGGATGACTTCGCTTCCACAGCGCTCACAAACGCCGTTGACAACCTCCTCATTTGCAAGGCCAACCTTACAGGAGGTACACCAGTTGATCGGCATCTCCGTCTTATATGCAAGACCTGCCTTAAATAACTTCAGGAAGATCCACTGCGTCCACTTATAATAACCGGGATCCGTGGTATTGATCTCGCGATCCCAGTCAAAGGAATAACCCAGGGAATGGAGCTGTTGCTTAAATCTTGCCACATTGTTCTTCGTCACAATCTTCGGATGAATGTGATTCTTGATGGCATAGTTCTCCGTCGGAAGGCCAAATGCATCCCAGCCCATCGGATACAGCACGTTATAGCCCTGCATTCTTCTCTTTCTTGCTACGATGTCCAGCGCGGTATAGGGTCTCGGATGACCTACGTGAAGTCCCTGTCCTGAAGGGTAAGGGAACTCAACCAGCGCATAAAATTTCGGCTTGGAATAGTCGTTGGAGGTGGCAAACGCCTTCTCCTGATCCCAGATTCCCTGCCATTTTGATTCTACCTCATGATGATTATAAGGAATCGCCATATCTACTTCCTCCTAATAAATCGCTTCGCGATCACGTGATGCCATTTCCTTGACATCCTTCCTTGGAGCAATCGCCCTGCGAATTGCTTTGTTAGTCCAATATTTTACTCGTTTTTTGACACAATGTCAAGGATAGAAAAACTCCCTTACAATTTCGTCGTAAGGGAGTTCCTTTCTCATCTGTTAAATTAAATTTTCACCATAGGTGACGGGCAGTTCGCCTCCGTCCCTTCCTGCCTCCAAAAGCTCCCTTCGAAGCTCACAGGCATCCTTCTGTAACAAAAGCAGAATTGTGGAACCGCCAAATTCAAAGCGTCCCTTCTCTTTTCCGCGGATTGCCTTTCTGCCCTTGGGCGCTTCATTTGTTATGCGTCCAATTAACATGGCCCCGATCTCCATCTGTACGAGCCTTCCATACTCTTTCGTCTGAATCACCTGATATTCTCTAGCATTCTGGGCAAATACGGGAACCTGTCTTGTACAAATGGGACGCACAGTGTGCAATACTCCTCGGATTCTCCTCCAATGAAGCACCTCTCCGTCCGCTGCATAGGCATAGCGATGATAATGTGCCGGTGTCAGACGAAAGACCAGCGCCGTTCCATCCTCAAACTCCTTTGCAAGGGAACAGTCATGTAATAAATCCTCTAAGGAAAATCTCGTATGCTTGATGTCAAAAATCTGGTTCTTTTGAATGGGGATGCAGGTCAGAAGGCCATCACAGGGACTTAGTAGCTCCGCATCACCAATGCCGCGCCTCTGTTTTCTACAGAAAAAGGCATTGAACGACGGAAATCCCCCTTTAGGGATTTCCACACCCTTCATGGAAATGGCGTTCGCTCTACGGAAAAAGGGAATGAAAATAATGGAGGCCCTGCTATCCATAAAAAAGCCACAAAGCTTTGAGATACTTGGGGAAATCAGTACCCTTAACAGAATTCTTCCCGGGATGGTATGATAGCAAAATCGAAGAATCGGTGATTCCTTTTGTTTCATTACGCAACCCCCATCAGTTTAAGCCATGCCATCCCGAGCATTTCCAAGAGTGCCAGTAGGATTAACACGATTTTTCCCATGAGCTTCGGCTTTTCAATTTCAATGGGAGTCACAAACAAGATGGCCATCACGGCCAAAAGACCGCCAAGCCATGCATTGTGATGCAAAATGCTGTCATCAAAGAAGAAAAACAATGCCGGAAGGGTAATCGCAATGACCGTAACCGGCAACCCGAGATATACCTTTCTCTCTTCCTCCATAACGCATTCCTCGACGTCCATTTCCGCCATGTTCTTTAAGGTAGCAGCCATTCTGTCCTGCCGTTCCTCCTCAAGCACGTTATAATATGCCAGACGAATCAGGGCACAAAGCGCGTATGCGCAACAGATTATTCCCACAACCACTCCCCTGCCTGACAACTCATACACAAAAAATGCCGGAAAAACGCCAAAGCTGACAAGATCACTCAAGGAGTCGATCTGAATGCCAAAACGCTTTCCCTGCGCCGTGCGATCCTTCTTGGTCGCTGCCACGGCACCATCAAACATGTCACAGACGCCGGAAAGCATCAGGCAGATAATGGCATGCCAAAACCTACCATTTGCTACCTGCATAATTCCATAAAGCGAAATCATAAAGCCCGTATAGGTCAATACGACCGTATAATCATAAAATCCTATTTTTTTATGTTCTCTATCTCTCTCCATCCTCATAATCCTTTTGTCATCTCACCTGATCGATTGATGAGTTTTCATATGAAACATTAAGACTTCTTTTTCAAGAAGCGCCTCGACGCCTCTCCGGCCATTTCATGCTTTCAATTTCTGGAGTCTGTGTCTTCTTACGTACATTCGCAGGGAAACCAATGCGCCACGGTATCTATCGCCAAGTCCAAGCTTTCCAACAAGGAAATAACTAAGCTCTGCAAGGCCTACCCCTCCAATGACGTCGACCACTGCATGCTGCTTCGTAGTCAGCGTCGAGACGCAAACGGCAATTGCAATAATCAGCGAGAGGCCGCGATACCATTTCGGAACTCTTTTGTCATCCCGTACTATCATATAACAAAACCAGCTTGTTAAGCAATGGATGGACGGAAAAAGATTATCCGGAGCGTCAATTTGATACAAAAGCCTTATCAAAAAATCAAACACTCCCGTCCCCTCCACTGGCGGTCTAACATTCGTTGTCGGAAATACCACGTAAAAGAACAGGCAGACCAGCTTTGCACTAACGTCCGCGCAAAAGAAACGATACGCCGTCCTTCGGTCACGTCTGGCAGCTAAAATATAATTGGCAATCCAAAATAAATAGCAGCCCCAATAAATAATGATTGTCCATGGCATCAGCGGAATATGATGCTCCCAAGAAAGCGTTACTTCATGATGTTCTAATCCAGTCGTAAAGATTCTGGATACAAAATATGCGCAATGATTACATAATAGTGTAATGAAAATTGGAAGTAACATTTCTGTTGGTACGATTTTTTTCTTCATTTTCCCACCAAATAACAAAAATCAGTAAAATCCTAACAAAATTTTCTCACTTTCTATCTTATAACATATTTCTAAATAATCAATAGGCAAAATTCTTAAAAATTTCCAAGGATTTGCCACAATCTGATAAATTTCCTTTTCAAGCCCACTCCACTCATAAAAACCGTCTGCCTTTGGCATCCGTCGTCGCTTTGCGACTTCTGTTTTTATTTCGTGTACGCTCGGTTGAAACCAAATGTCCCGCTTTGCGGGTCGCTTGGTTTCTTTCCTCGCCACAAAAAAGGAGCCCTGCAAAAGCAAGACTCCTTTGAACATTATTCTTATTCTTCGACAGCGTTTTCTGCAACCTTTGCTGCTCTTGCGGCAACTTCCTTCTCCTGAACGTCGCTGGGAGCCTGCTCATAACGAGCGAACTGATAGGAGTACTCTCCGCGACCACCTGTCATGGAACGAAGGTCGGTACAATATCCAAAGAGCGCACTCTGAGGAACATCCGCTTCAATCTGCTGCTTTCCGCCTGCCATAGGATTCATGCCAAGCACGCGTCCTCTCCTCTTATTGAGGTCACCCATAACATCACCAGTATAGGCATCGGGAACGACAACCTTCAAGGATACGATCGGCTCAAGCAGAACGGGCTGTGCTTCCATGAAGCCCTTCTTGAAGGCCTGCGTTGTTGCCAGCTTAAATGCCATTTCCGAAGAGTCTACGGGATGGTAGGAACCATCATACAGAACCGCCTTTACGCCGACAACGGGATATGCTGCCAAGGGTCCTCTCAGAACGGAATCCTGTAAGCCCTTTTCTACTGCAGGGAAATAGTTCTTGGGAACAGCACCGCCGACAACCTCAGTTTCAAATACATAAGGCGTCTCAAGGTCTCCAGAAGGACTAAAGCGCATCTTAACGTGACCATACTGGCCATGTCCACCGGACTGCTTCTTATACTTATATTCCACGTCGGAATTCTTGCGAATGGTTTCGCGATAAGCTACCTTCGGCTGGATCAGATCCACTTCAACCTTATATTCATTCAGCAGTCTGCTGACGATGATCTCAAGGTGCTGGTCGCCCATACCGTAAAGGAGCAGCTGGCTGTTCTCAGAATCGTTCACGGTCTTCATGGTAAGATCCTCGTGACCTATCTTCTGCAGCGCCTGGGAAATCTTATCCACGTCAGCCTTATTCTTCGGCTTATATCTCATGTAGGTATAAGGCGTGGAGATCTCAAACTTACCGAACTTGATCGTCGTCGCCTTCGTGGAAAGGCTGTTTCCAGTACGGGCTGCGGTCAGCTTTGCAAGAGCGCCGATGTCGCCTGCATGAAGCTCAGGAACCTCAATGGGCTTGTTGCCCTGAAGCACGTAAATCTTACCGATCTTCTCCTCGATATCCTTATCAACGTTGTACATTACGTCATCCGTCTTCAGAACGCCAGAGTTCACCTTAATCAGTGAATACTTACCAATGAAGGGATCCACGATAGTCTTCCAAATGTATGCGGATTTTGCCTTGGAGAAATCATAATCTGCATGATAGATTTCACCAGTCTTATTGTTAATACCTGCAACCTCACGGTTCTCAGGGCTCGGGAAGTACTTAATAATGTCATCAAGCAAGGTGTAAACGCCCTGACAGAGAATGCTGGAGCCCATGGTCATGGGAACGATCTGACAGTCGCATACATTGATTCTCAATGCAGAACGAATCTCTGCCTCAGTGAATTCCTCACCGCCAAAGTAACGCTCCATCATCTCCTCGCTGGTCTCTGCAACAGACTCCATCAAGGTGTCACGACAGATCTGAAGGTTTGCCTTGCTGTATTCAGGAACATCGCAGGGAACAACCTCCTTGCCATTCCAACGATTACCCGTCTCGGTAATCACGTTAACATAACCTACAAACTTCTCATTCTCACGAATGGGCAGATGGAAGGGAGCCATCTTCTTTCCGAAGAGACCCGTCATGTCCTCCACTACCTGGCGGAAGGAAGCATTGTCCACGTCCATGTTGGATACATAAATAATTCTGGGCAGCTTATACTTCTCGCAAAGCTCCCAAGCCTTCAAGGTACCAACCTCGATGCCTGCCTTACCATTGACAACAATAACTGCCGCGCCTGCCGCACTGACTGCCTCTTCTACTTCACCCACAAAATCGAAATAACCTGGGGTATCCAAAACGTTAATCTTCACGCCTTCCCACTCGATCGGAATAACGGACGTGCTAATGGAAAACTGGCGCTTCTGCTCTTCCTTGCCGTAATCGCTGATGGTATTTCCGTCAGAAATCTTTCCCATTCTGGAAGTAATTCCTGAAATATACCCAAACGCCTCTGCCAAAGAGGTCTTACCTGCTCCACCATGTCCAAGCAGCACTACGTTACGAATCTTGTCTGTTGTGTAAACATTCATATGTCTTTCCTCCAATAGCTGAATTTTGGGAAACCCCATAAAGCTATTTTACTAAATATTCAGTCAAAATACAAGGAAAATTCTACATTTCTACCATTTTTTTATTTGTTTGCAGCAAATTCTTTTACAAAGCTCACAAAATTCATACAATGCAGGCGTTTCAACCGATAATTTAAGATTGAATTTTGTGCTTTAAAGTGGTATAGTACGTACTAGAAACATGGATATCATTAGAATGGGAAGGAATTATCACCCCATCTTGGAGGAGACTGGATGAAAACCTATGGTTTTATTGGTTTAGGACTAATCGGAGGATCTATCGCACGCGGAATCAGGGAAACAGAGGTGGATGCACGCATCCTAGCCTATGACGTTAATGAGGACTCTCTGCGCCTTGCCTTGGAGGACGGCGTTGCTAATGAGACTACTTCTGTCATAGACGAGCATTTTTCAAGCTGCGACATGATATTTTTATGTGCACCCGTTCAGAAAAATGACTCGAATCTCCTTTTGCTAAAGCCCTATCTCTCACCATCCTGTCTTTTGACGGATGTCGGAAGCGTTAAGACGGACATTCATGAAAATATTAAGCAGCTAGGTCTCGAGTCCCAGTTCATCGGCGGACATCCCATGGCAGGAAGCGAGCGTGTTGGTTATGTCAATTCCAAGCACGTGCTATTGCAGAACGCCTATTACATTTTGACCCCTACAACCAGCGTTCCCAAGGAGAAGCTGGAGGAATATCGCGAGCTTGTGACAAAGCTAGGCTCCATTCCGCTAGTACTGACCTGTGAGCAGCATGATTATGTCACCGCTGCCGTCAGTCACCTCCCCCACGTCATTTCCGCATCCCTGGTAAATCTGGTGCGTGACAGCGACAATGCGGATGGACTTATGAAAATGATTGCTGCAGGAGGATTTAAAGACATTACCAGAATTTCTTCCTCCTCAGCCACGATGTGGCAGCAAATCTGCCTGACCAATACGGAAAATATTGGGAAGCTTTTGAATCATTATATTGAGTCCCTGCAAACCTTCCGCGAATATCTGGAAGCTAAGGACTCTGGAAAGCTCTATGAGATCTTTGACGGTGCCAGAATCTATCGTGATTCCTTTATCAGCGCTTCCAGTGGCCCCATCAAGAAAAGCTTCGTCCTCACCGTGGACATTGCGGATGAGCCTGGCGCCATCGCCGCGATTGCAACAATCCTGGCCTTGAGTCAGGTCAGCATAAAGAACATCGGCATCACGCACAACCGTGAATACGAGGGTGGCGTGCTCCGTATTGAATTCTATGACAAGGCCAGCACCGACAAAGCCGAAACCATCCTAAGGGGAAAGGGCTATACCATTTATACCCGAGAGTAAACAGTAAACAAAAAACACCGATTTGCCTCATGCGAATCGGTGTTTTCTATTGTTATCGATGCTTATAAATGAATTGCCAAAATAGTTTCCTTGAGGAATGCGTCATAGCAAACGATCGTAATGGGATAGGATGGACTGACAAACTTCATGTAATTGATTTGTACGTTGGAGCCCTCTCCCTCCCCGAGGTACTGAATTCGTAAGGCATCCGTCGCATTTAGGTCCTCGATATAGGGTACTGTGCCCTCCTCATTTTCCATGATCTTTACCAGCTTGTCATCTCGCAGAATCCATTTTCCACCTGCACTGACATCCTCGTTGCTTAATCCTAGGGGCGCAAGAAAATCCGCCTGGTCCGTCGTTCCTTCGACGCTGATAATCGTAATCAGGTTCTTTTGGTTCAAAATGTTTTCCAGCTGTTCCTTCGGGCCCTCAGCCACGCTGATCTTCTGCTTCATCTCACAATGAAGATACCACTCCAGATCCTGATCCCAATAGGCGTATGCTTCCTCTCCCCTGTGATCCGAGAACTCATATCTTTCCAGCAGATAGTCCCTCAGGTAACACGTAACCTTTTCTGCTCCAATGGCATTACAGTGCTTGTCATCCATGAAATCCTTCTGTGAATCCAGCTTTAATTCATCGCGAATCTGATTTAGATCAAGCAGAGCAATCCCCCGTTCTTCGAGATATGCCTTCGCCGCATTGACCTGCAGCTGCTCCTCCTCCGTGATTTGAAAGGGAACAACAAAGAATTCCAATGCAAACCCGTACTCCTTGCTAACGCCTATGAGCCGATCCAACCATGCAGCATTTTCGTCAGTTAAGGTTCCTGCTTCTTGAACGTCATAAACTCCCTTCTCCTCACCTTCGCTCTCATGCCAGGAAAATAGGGCTCCTCTGCCATAAATGCTTGGCTCATATTGGATAAAGTCATATTTCCCAACTTCCCAAAATCTTGTGTGGATGATGGGCCATTTCAAGAAAAAATCCAACTGCTCCTCAGGCTCCACATATTCCTTCACGAGCTCAATGGAATTCTTGGAGGTTTTCATCGACAGCATGTTTCGATACACATTTCCTTCGAGCAGATTCCTGTCAAAAAGGAGGCCATAGCAATCCACCATGACAACCTTGGGCGACTGTGTCTTTAAGGTTTCCAGCAGCATGTGGTAGGTTGACGCGCGATCCTGTCCAGATACGGACATGTCGAATGCCGCAATCCCGTTATCTCTCCACAAGAAAGCAGGATATACGCCGCAATAACAGTGACTGCTCCCCATAAATACGACATCTATGGTATCCTCTGGCGTATGATATAGCTGTGACAGTGAGGACAAATAATCTCCCGTGGTATCCTTCCAGTTCAGCACCATATAGGCGCGATGCAGGACAAGCATCAAAAGAAGTAGGAACACAAGAATCCGTATGCAGTTTTTCAAGTGCTCCTTTCGAAAGCTTTTCATCTCTATCCTCTTCTAAAAATCGAAATAAATAAACTTACCAGAATCAAAATGGATTCCATACTCCCCATAAACCAAAATGATCAATATCAATACAACGAAAACGCCAATGCGAAACCATAGGTTTTGCTGCCACAAATACTCTCCCAGATCGACCTTCTTGACATAGCGAACAATCTCCCCAAGAAGTAAAATTCCAAGAAAGACCACCACGATTTTAACGTCATCACGATTAATCTGAAGATAGTCTAATCCACCGCCAAATAAAATCCATGGATTAAACTTTGTGAACATCCGATTAAAATACAGTGTCAGCTGATCCCAAGTTCTTGCGCGGAAAAAGATCCACGCGAAGGTGGTTAACCCATAGGTGATCATCATCTGACCAAGCGTATAGCTAAAGGCTTCCGTCTTTACGTGAAGCGCCTTATTCACCTTTTCCTTGATCGGCCGCAGCAGATCTCCGATGATCTGAAACAGGCCATGCATTCCGCCCCAGATGACAAACGTCCAAGAGGCGCCATGCCATAGTCCACTTGCAAGAAAGGTAATCATGATATTACGATACTTCTTTGCCTTAGAGCATCTGCTTCCGCCAAGGGGAATGTATAGATAATCGCGGAACCAAGTGCTCAGGGAAATATGCCAGCGTCTCCAGAAATCCTGAATGCTTGTGGCAAAATAAGGCGTGTTAAAGTTCTCCATCAAAGAGAACCCCATGACTCTTGCCGCTCCGATGGCAACAGCGGAATATCCCGCAAAATCACAATAAATCTGAATGGAAAACAAAATGGCAGCCGCCACCGTCTCTACGGTACCCGCGGCAAATAGATTTTCATGTACGGCATCCACGAAAATGGCACAGCGATCTGCAACCACAACTTTCTGGAACATGCCCCAGATCATAAGGCCAAAGCCAGAGACGATTTTCTGATAATCCCAAAGAAGTCTCTCGCCCATCGCATCAATCTGTCCCAATAGGTTCTTCGACCTTTCAATCGGGCCCGCAACCAACTGAGGGAAAAAGCTCACAAATAAAGCATAGCGAAAAAAGTTTTTCTCCGCTTTGATTTCGTTTCGATAGATGTCGATGGTATAGCCAAGCGCCTGGAAGGTATAGAAAGAGATGCCAACTGGCAACAGGACGTCAAAGGCTGGTTCTACAAGCTGAACGCCAAAGATGGAAAAGATTCCGTTCAAGTTATCGAACAAAAAGTGAAAATACTTAAAAAAGCCTAAGATGCCGAGGTTTACAAGAAAGCTTCCCGCAACCACAAGATTCTTTTTCTTCTTTTCCTCTGTTTTTTCCAAAAGCCTGCCCGCAAAATAGGTGACCACCGTTGAAAAAGCGATCAACAGGGCATATTTTGCATTCCAACACATGTAGAAATAATAGCTGGCAACAAGCAGCCAAAGATACTTTATTCTCCTTGGAATGATGAAATAGATCCCGACAACAATGGGAAAAAATATGAGAAAATCGACGGAATTAAACTGCACCTTTTTTTCTCCTTATTCCTTCAAAAATTCTGAAACACAGCAAACAAAGCATTAAGCCGAAACATCCGCCTGAAGTATCTAGTAAAACATCCAAGAAATTACCACAGCGATCCGCAATAAAGGTCTGATGCCACTCATCCAACGCTGCCGAAATAAACACCCATAGGATAATCAATAGATTCTTTTTTTTACCAGGCTTAATCCAAGGATTCAGGGTAAAAAACACCAAAATTCCCATGGCCGTATATTCCGAGAAATGCGCTAGTTTTCTCACTGGATTCGACCAATATTCAATCCATCCATTTTTGATGTCTTCCGTCCAGGATAGCCCTGCCAGCCGTTCCCATCTTTCCACGATCCATTTTGTTACTTCATGGCTCAGGCGCCCCGAGGTTTCTCCATCCTGCTCAGAAAAACTAAAAATCATACCATATAAGACGACAAGAAAGATGGCAGCCACGATGCTGACTGCCACCTTTATTCTTTTTTGCTTTCTGTCAATGCTTATAATTTTTCCTTTACTCATCATCCGTCTCCGTGGCTTCTCCTAAATTCTCAGCAACGGTTTGATATACTTCAATGCGGTTTGCCTCCATCTCCGGCATCCCCACAAATCGCGCACCATAGCCATAACGCTTGATTTCTTCGGTGATCTCGCCCTTTTCCTCCAGAAGCTCAATCCGCACAATCTGCAGAAATGCATGGATGACCTCTCTAGTCCATATCGTTAAAAAAGCCTCATAAACAGCACCAATCTTTAAAGGTCTGCCCGCAGTAAAACCAACACCGTCCTTTGATACGTCGACGATGTCGATCTCCACTTCCTTATCCTCCGCGGAATCCAGGCGCTTTACGATTAGCCTTGATGCCAGCTTGGTTCGTTTGCTTTTTCTTCTTTCTTCCTCCATGTCCCCGTTTCCTTTCTGCCTTTATCTTGCATCCGAAAAACGTTTCTTCATGCTTTACTATCTATTAATGTATCATAGCTTTTTAGAAACTTCAAGATGAACTTGCCTGCCCTTCCACAGGCAAATCAGATTCTTTTTCCATGCCTCCTGTGTGATTCTTTCGAATCATGGCCCCACCAACACATAAGTAGATTGCGACGGGTACTGTTGCAATATTAATATAAATATACCTTAGCCATGCAACTGGCGCCAGAAAACAGGTTAAAAGATATGCAAATGGGATTAAAAAGATGCCTAATCCCCTTTTATCCCTTCGATAAATGAAATAACCAAACAGGAAGAAGCTTCCCCACACATAAAGCGTGCTCCTCCAACACCATCCTAAGATCGGGATGCGAAGTCTCCCATCCTGATCTCCGTATAAGTATTCCATCCAGTCGCTTCCCAAAATCAGATAATTTTTTAATTCTGGTGCTGGATAGACGCCAAAAATCCCCATGTCACTTAATTTTGTGGTGCCAGTAAAAAAGTAAGGATAATTAAGCGGATATACATAGCCTGCTGTCAGACCAAGAATGGATTCCAGATATTCTCCTGGACATTTTATTCCTATCTTTACAAAAAGCTTTAGGAAATTTACCTTATTGCTTCGTAACAGCTGTTCGTTTGCATTATCCTTTATGGAATCCGCAATTAAAATAGAGTAATGATCCAGGGAGTCCTCGGATATATACATACAAATTTCTTGATAATTCGCTTCACCAATTTTCTCCCGTTGATAGATTGCCGCACGGGCAAGACATGACAACGGGACGGACATCTTTTCCTTTTCCGTATCTGGTTTATGGGCATGCGTTGCACGAACCAATCCCTCATCGCAAACCTTATACCCAATCAAAAGTGCTAAAAAAATACACCCGATCGTTAATCGTTGTTTCCAGCCCTTTTGCAGTAAAGCAATGACTACACCTGCCACAAGCATGGCATAAACCATGTTATTACGAAATAAGCAGGATAATATGCCAAAAACAACAAATCCCAGCCCCCTCAGTATTTTTTTCATGTTCATCTGACTCTCACAGTCAAAAAATTGGAGCAAGAAAGTGAGTGACACAATCAAAAATGCTGCTGAATAAACTCCCTTTACGGTAGATACTGCAAACCATGCGTTAACGGGATTGAATGCAAAGGATAAAAGAATGATTATACGAAAGCATCTTTTTATCTTTTTTTCATAAACATATTTCATAAAAAATGCAAAGGATCCCGAAAGAACAAGCATTTGGAGCAACGAATAAATGACACAACCCAAATTAACGTTACCCCTTTCCCATCCAAATTCATAAGTCATGCCAAGTAGCAACGTATGAAGAATTGGATGGTGCGTCGACATACTGTGTGTCATATAATTATAAATCTGATAGCTTGCATCATATACTAGATTGATCGGCCACCAATAAAGCCATAGAGGTACAAAGCATATAAAAACAAGAAGCCATACAAGCAAAAAATAAAGCCATGCTTTTTTCCCATTGGGCACGGTCTTATCCATGTCAGGCTCTTCTTCATTTGTCAATTTCAATCGATTCAAGTAACCCACCAATTCGCTAAAACAAGGTGCAGCGAACAAGGTAATCCCTAAAGCTGCCATGATTGCCGTTCCAATGGATATATCTGCATCAAAAATTTGATTGGAACCATAATACATCAGCATGCTTCCTATGGATAAAAAGCCTAATAGCATCCCTAACGTTATGGAAAGAATCATACGCCCACGGCTTTTTAAAACTTCTGTTTTCAAAAAACGATGAAGTAAAATGCATTCCATTGCAAAAAAAACAATACATGCAGGATTCCATCCAAAAATCTCTGTTCCGTAATACCTCCCCTCACTTCCAGTTATTTCCGTTACATACTGAAAGCCAAAGGAACTGAACAGGGCGCATACAACTATGAAAAAAGATTTCGTTTTGGGCCAAACTCTTTTTATGCTATTCATTATCTTTTTTCCCCTTTAACCGATAGCCTTTTTTCTATAGATTTTTATCCATAGCTTTTTTATCCTGAAAACGCGCCTCAACATCCAATAACCTGTATTCAAAATCCTGAAGGTTCTGTTGACGAATGGTATGAAGCTGAATTCCGCTGAACAAGGAAAGCAGTGCCGCAATCATCATAAACCCACACGTGATCAACGTAGGAAAGCGTGGTACAAGCCCCGTCTCCAAAAAGGTACTTGCAATCGGCACAAATAATATGATTGCAATCAAAGAAATAAGAACGGCAAACAATGAGAAAAATGCAAGCGGCCTAAATCTGACATAAAGACTAAAAATCTTATGAATTACCTTTATGCCGTCAGACAGTGTATTTAGCTTGGACACACTGCCCTCCTGTCTGTCTCGATAATCTACCACAATATTCTTCACAGACATATTTTTATCCAGACAATGAATCGTCATTTCCGTCTCAATTTCAAAGCCCTTGGACAAAACGGGAAAGGATTTCACAAAGAGATAACTGAACGCCCGAAGTCCCGTCATCACGTCTTTAATGTCGGAATGAAACAGCACGTTTATGCCTTTTCGAACGATCGTGTTTCCAAAGTTATGAAAGGGTCTCTTGTTTTCAGAAAAATAGGAGGATGACAAACGATCACCGATTACCATATCCACATTTTCCTCTAACACCAGCCGTACCATTTCCCTCCCATGTTCAGCGGAATAGGTGTCATCTCCATCTACCATGATGTAAGACATGGCATCAATTTCCCGAAACATCCTTCTAATGACGTTTCCCTTCCCCAGCTTATACTCATGCCTGACCACTGCCCCTTTTTCTTTCGCGATGGATGCGGTATCATCTGTGGAATTATTGTCATATACATAAATGGTTGCTTCCGGAAGCACCTGTCTCCAATCACTTACAACTTTCCCTATCGTTTGCGCCTCGTTATGGCACGGAATTAAGACAGCGATCTTATCCATGGTTCCTCCTTAAATTATGATCATGGCATCGCCAAAGCTAAAGAAACGATAGCGTTCCTTTATGGCTTCCTGATATGCTGCCAAGACATGTTCTCGTCCTGCCAGCGCGCTAACAAGCATAACCAGAGTAGATTCTGGCAAATGAAAGTTCGTGATCAGTCCATCTAATACCTTAAAACGGTAACCAGGATAGATGAAAATCTGCGTGTCTCCGCTACCAGCCATAACCTTACCATCCTCACCAGCTGCGCTCTCAATGGTTCGACAGCTCGTGGTTCCGACACAGATCACCCTACCGCCAGATGCCTTAGTTTCATTGATGGTTTGCGCTGCCTCCGGGCTTACCTGATACCACTCAGAATGCATGTGGTGATCCAATACGTTCTCTTCCTTTACGGGGCGGAAGGTCCCCAGTCCAACATGGAGGGTAACATAAACAATCTTGATCCCTTGCGACTCAATCTGCGCCAACAGCTCCTTTGTAAAGTGCAATCCAGCAGTAGGTGCAGCGGCAGAGCCCTCATATTTTGCATAAACGGTCTGATAACGATTTTTATCCTTCAGCTTATGCGTAATATAGGGCGGCAGGGGCATCTCGCCCAATCTGTCGAGAACCTCTTCCCAGATACCGTCATAAAAGAAACGGATCTTACGATTGCCATCCTCTAAGGTTTCCAAAACCTCTGCCTTCAGGAGGCCATCGCCAAAGCTTAGCTTCGTTCCTGGCTTACACTTCTTTCCAGGCTTAACCAAGGTCTCCCATACGTCACTTTCCTTTCGGGAAAGGAGCAGGACTTCCACGTGTCCACCTGATTCCCTCTGACCAAGCAGTCTTGCGGGAATGACCTTCGTGTTATTTAGTACCAGACAATCTCCAGGCTTCAAGAAGCTAGGTACTTCCTTGAAAACATGGTGACTGACTTCTCCAGTCAACCTGTCTAAATGAAGCAATCTGGAGGCACTGCGATCCTCCAAGGGATCCTGTGCAATCAGCTCCTGTGGCAAATCAAAATAAAAATCAGATTTCTTTAGTTCCATCGTTCATCATCTTTCCAACTGTTCGTTCTATCGTTCTACAGAAATACTACATGCAGGCATCTTCCGCAAATGCCTTGTATCCACGATATGCCTCGTAAATGTCTGCCTTGCTGGTTGCTTCCCAGGGTGCATGCATGTTCAGTACGGCCACGCCACTGTCAATAACGTTCATGCCATACAGCGCCAAGATGTATGCAATGGTTCCGCCACCGCCGACGTCCACCTTGCCAAGCTCTGCCGTCTGCCAAACAATCTTCTTATCATCAAAGATCTTTCTGATATGAGCGATATATTCAGCATTCGCATCATTGGATCCAGACTTTCCACGCGCGCCCGTAAACTTATTAAAGCACATACCGCCGCCAATCCATGCGGCATTCTTTTTCTCGAAGCAGGAATCATAGCTGGGATCATACCCTGCGCTGACGTCAGAGGACAGCATGCAGCTTCTTGCAAGACATCTTCTTACGTTCAGCTCGCTATATTCTCCCGTCAAATTCATCAGCTCTGCTACCGCATTCTCAAAAAAGGCGGATTGCATGCCCGTTGCACCCACGGAGCCAATCTCTTCCTTGTCTACCAAAATGCAGCAAAGCGTTCTGTCAAGGTTCTTAACGTCCAGCATCGCTCTCATGGAGGTAAACGCACAAACTCTGTCATCCTGACCATAGCCAAGAATCATGCTGCGGTCAAAGCCAGCTTCTCTTGCCTTGCCTGCAGGCACGATTTCAAGCTCTGCGGAAAGGAAATCATCCTCATCAAAGTCATAGGTCTTCTTTAAGATGTCTAAAACGCCTGCCTTAATGGCATCCTTAGCGCTCTTCTCTTCCTTTGCCTTGCCATCTTCCTTTTCGATGGTAATGGGCTTGGAGCCAACAATCAGATCTAATGCTTCACCCTCAATAACCTTAGCTGCCTTCTTTTCCAGCTGCTCTCCCGCCAGATGGATCAAAAGATCAGAAATAAAGAATACGGGATCATCCTCTTCCTCTCCAAGATTGAGCTCCACGGTGGTTCCGTCCTTCTTTACGACAACGCCATGAATGGCCAGGGGAAGCGTTACCCACTGATACTTCTTTACGCCGCCATAATAATGCGTATCCAGATATGCAAACGCATGGCAACCATCCTCATACAAAGGAACCTGCTTTACGTCCAGTCTCGGGCTGTCAATGTGGGCTCCCAGAATGTTAATACCCTCGGCAAGAGGCTTCTTGCCCACCTGGAACATCACTACGGATTTATTCATCCAAACACTGTAAACCTTATCTCCTGCCTTCAGCTTGCCGCCGTTTTTGATCACGGTCTCCATCTCCTGATAGCCTTCAGCCTCAATGGTGTTCACGATTTCATCCACACATTCGCGCTCTGTTTTTCCGTTGTCCAAAAATTCGCGATACTCCTTACATAGCTTCTCCAGCTTCTTTAAATCCTTTTCAGAATAGGTCTCCCATGCACATTTCTTTAACATAAATTGCCTCCTAACTCTTTTTTACGTCTTTATCTTTCCTTTTTTGCTTGCTATTATTCGCGTATATTCTTCATTAGCATGTCACGTCTTCCTATAAGGGCTTGTTTATGCCCTTAATTCTTCCATGAGCTCCATGGCACGTTCTACCGTGCGGTCAGAATTATAATGCTCATGCTCGCCCCAACGACCAAGTCCAATCACGCCCCGTTCCTTTGCATAGGACAGAAGCTCCTTGATAACTATGGGCTTATCAATGGTATTCAGCGGATAGGTATACTCGTTCGGAAAAGCCAGCCGTTCTCCATTTGCATCCTTGCCAGCGAATTCTTCCTCATTGATTAGTCCCACGCGGTTTAGATTGGTCTCTAACCAGTAGCCCTTACTGCCATCGCAGAAATTACGGCGCACTAAAATGCGGTGATGCGCTTTATTCGCGTCAGGCACATAAATCCAATGCGCCTTGGTTTCTAAAGTATTCGCCACATAACGGATCTCCGTTCCCGTATGCTTTAATTTACCAACTAACTCGCAAAAGCTTTCCTCACATCCAACATAGGACTGAATAGATGTCCAGGGAATGGTCGTAATGATCTTCTCCGCAAAGTACTGGCTTCCATCCGCACAGGTGACCTTTTTTTCCGCAAAGTCAAGCTCCGTCACGATTTGATGATACAGAATCTGATCTCCCAGCGCCTTTGCCATACGCAACCACAACTCGCCATACCCATATTTCTTTGGATAATAAAACCTTGCATGTCCCGGCTGTGTCCCATAAGGCTTTCGATTCAGGCAGGATAGCAATGTCTCCTCAAAGGAAACATTCGGAAGCTTGTCCAGCCAATAGGTGCCAAGCTTTTCCAGTTCTCCTCCAAACATCTTCTCATTGTACGGAAGCATGTATTCCATGGCAATTTTCTTGCCAAGCTTCCAAATAATCCAGTCCACAAATTTCTCTGGCTTTGGCTGTTCCAGATTACACCCCGCCACGGCAATGGACTTTAAGTACTGTACCTGCTCCTCCTCGGGCATCTGCCAAATATTTGCCTCGAAGGGATGACCAATTTCATAGGTCCCCATGTCAATGCGGGAATCACGTTCATAGACGTTCCATTCCTCCTCAGGCATAAAGGAAAACAGGAACTCGTTTACCTTTGGCCTCCTCACGTCCAAAAAATGACCTCCCCCGATGTCCAAAGGGCTTCCATCCACCATGGCAGAACGGCAAAGACCCCCTGCCTCTCTTTCCTTTTCCAGTACAAGAAAGGAAGCTTCTGGGCAATTTCTTTTGATTAGATTGGCAATGGATAGGCCAGCAGGACCCGCACCAAGAATTAAATATGTTACCTTTTCCATGTATCCTCCAAAATCGGGCTCCCCCATTCGTTTCGCATTGAATGAGGGTTCCTTTTTTATTTCAAGCCTCTGCGAATTTCAAACCATAAGTATTTTAATAGCTTTTTCCCAGTCGCAAATGCCTTGAAATGACTTTCTCCCGCGATACGAACATGCTCTGTTGTCGGAAACTCGATGCGCTTTAAATGAAGCTTATAGCTTCTACATACCATTTCAATGTCAATGGACGGCGACATGTCCGTGATCTCACAGCGCTGAAAGGCATCGACCGTCATGCCGCGAAAACCATGCAGTGTATCCCAAACCGTGTTTCCTTCTCTTTTGAAAAGGATCTTTGCAGCAAGTCCCAAGCATAACACAAACCATTTTCTCGGTTTAATCAGCTTGTCATCCTCTTCGTTGCGCGCGCCCTTCATCATGCGGCTTCCCACGACAAACTCATATCCATCCTCATAATACTTTCGGAATTTGTATGCATCCTCCACGGGAATGCTTCCCTTGGGATGAAAGAATACAAACGCATCACAATGACAGTGGTCGGCTCCGTCCTTGCAGGCCTGATTCAGACCCTTAGCAGTCTGCTGATACACGGGGATGCCTTGGCTTTCCAAATACTCTACCGTTCCATCCGTACTGCCGCCATCAATACAATAAATCTCGTCAAATTTCGATTTGTCTATCTGCGGGATGTCATGCTTACATCCCTCGATTTCATTCCATGTGATTAGACAAAGCGCTACCTTCATGCTACCTCCTGCAGCCGCTCAGTATTTTTTCTCGAAACAGCCTTTCCAAACCAACAAAGCTGTAACACAAAAGAGCAAAAATACACGGCACAAAAATAACTAAATGATCGTTCGGGCATTACCAGCGTTATAATCGCAAATTGCCCCAGCAACATCATCGCCAAAAATGCGAAGAATAATTCTTTTGAGGTCTTTTGATCTCTCGGTTTTTTAAGAAAAACCCACGCATCTCGCACAAAGATCCAAATGTTGATCATGGGGATGGCAATAAGGATCAAGAAAGACAAATAAATCCTTTTCTTCCCATCCGCGATTTTCTGAACTAAGGCGTCAAAGCCTTCCGCAAACTGTTTCCTTGGATTCCATTCCTGCCACTGCTCTACCGCATAAAAGCTTAATAAATCCTCTTTTCCATCCTCCCATGCCTGAAATCTCCAGTTGGGATATTCCTTAGAGAGACTGACAGTGCTTCCTTCCACATAGGGCTCAGTCCTTAGACACAAAACCACCTTTAACAATCCAAGCTGCGTCTGCGCATATATCACGGGATTATGGAGTACAATGCGATAAAACGCCTTTACGTATGCCTTTCCTGCCTCCATGTTCGGCAGTGACTGGTTGATGTCTTGATGTCCATTTGCATAGTTATGCCGCCGATAACCATCTAATCCATACGCCTGTATGGCTTCTATGGGCACAACGGCCTCTATGGCAGCAAGATCCTCCTGTGCGCCTTCATAGCTCAGATTTGCATCCGCCCTGTTAAAGACATTTCTCAGGACAAAAAAGGAATTGATGATGGAGTAATCACTGCCATAATATTTTTCGTTTCCCACCTTTTGCGGAAAGGAAATCAAGAAGAAGGCAACGATGAACACGGCAAACCACGCGAGACCTCTTTTCATGGTAGTACCCTTGGAAAAAAGCAAAATTGCCAAATAGCCCATGCCGCCAAGAAGAATTCCCTCTGTCCTCCATACGGCCAGAAACGCGCTTAAAAACGCCATGGCCGCCAATTCCATGTAGGAATAGCTCTTCTCTTCCAAGATATCAAAAATCAGCTTTGTGACATAAAACATACAGAGCAACGCATACAACTCCGTGCGATATGCATCCGTACATAAAATCACAATTTCAGGAATCAAAAAGATCAAAAAAGCAAACCACTTTACGCCCTTTTTCCATGTACTCATGGCTTCCAGCCTTACAAACAAATACCCCAAAACAAAGGTAAATGCGAGCCATTGAAAAAACGAAATGGCGAAAGGATGTGGAATTACCATGAGGCATGCCGTAAACAGAATACTGGTATAGGCGCTATGCCAATATTCAGGATACAGGCGAATTGCGTAGGTTAATGTCACATAGTTGTCGATGCTGTGCGTAAAGCCATTGGGCCACAATAATCCAACGACAATGGCTCCAATCACAAAAAAAATCGTAAACAGTCGAATGGAAGGCTTCTTTCGAAGGCTACGAAGTACATAAAAGAAAAGCTTCCAGCATCCCCAAATAATCAGCGCCGCAAATAGCTTCGACAGACCATAGGCCATCACGCGTTCAAACTGATCACTGTATCTTGCGCTTTTCGCCACGGCCATTACCGTATTTTTTGCGGGATGCAGCTGCAAAATCGCCCATTCATAAAAAAAGGATGCCAAAAAGTGAAGAAGCGGAAGCACATATTCTACTTTTATAAATCTTTTGAATCCAAAATTAGCTTGCTGCTCTTTCCCCATTGCTTCTATCCTTTAACCAACAGAAATAAATGAAACATAACATAAACGAGCAAAAATGGAATGCATGGAAATAATTAGCCGCACCCACAGGCATAAACAAAACAATCGCTGCGAATTGCCCCAACAGTGTTACGATGAAAAACAGAAAACACCAAGAGCGCTTCTCGATTTTCCCCCGCATCTTCCATATGTCCACAAATTCCTTGATAAAGATGACGATCAACGCCATCGGAATCAGCAACAAAAGAAGGGGAATAACACGAATCCTAATTAAGAATTGCTCTGCAACATCCTTAGCAGAATAGAACACCTGCTTTATATGATTGCGCAGCCCAAAATTTGACCATCTCTTTACCAAAAAGGCCCCGTTTAAATCATCCATGCCATATTGCCAAATTGGAAATGTCCAATTGGGATATTCTCCCGAAAGCTCCCCGTCATAGGGAACAACATAGCCATAGCTGCGAATGCGTAAAGCCTGTGCAAGCATCCCCAGCTGCGTGCGAAGATAGATGACTGGATTGTGAAGCACAATCCTATAATATGCCTTGACATAGGCCTCTCCCTCGGCATACGAGGTCACGGACTGATTGATGTCCGTATTTCCATTCATGGAGTTATAGCGGCGGTAACCGTCATCGCCATATTCCCGAATTGCCTCGATCGGCACGACCGCTTCTATGGCACTAAGATCTGCTTCCGCACCCTCATAGGATACATTTGCATCCTTAGAATTCAAAATATTTCGGAGGGATGCGAAGGAATTCATGATGGAATAATCGCTCCCATAATACTTTTGATTTCCAAGCTTTTGCGGTGCAGAAACCAAAAGGAAAAGTGCGATAAAGCCTATCATCCATACCGCCTTCTTTATCAGAGAATCCTTTCTCAGGAAAAGTACAACGGTAAGAAAACCCAAACCACCTAGAATAACCCCTTCCGTCCGCCAAACCGCCATGAATGCACAGCAGATCGCCATGACGAGCATGCGCTTTGTGGTATACTCCTTTTGTCCAATGGCGTCTAGCAATACTGTTGTCACAAAATAGATGCAAAGCATGGCATAAAACTCTGTCCGAAAAGGATCCGTCATCAAGGGAAAAATGCCAGGGATCAAAAAGATCAAAAATAGAAAGCGATGGCTGCCCTTTCGGAATCCTTCCTCCTGCTTCATGCGGTAAAATACATAGGCCAGAAGGAAAACAAAAAACGTCCAATGGACCATGGTGATCGCAAAGGGATGCGGCAAAACCATCAGGCACGCGGTATAAACACAGCTTGTGTAGATATTGTGCCAATACTCTGGATAGAGACGAATGGCATAGGTATAGGTCATGTAATTATCTATGCTGCGTTCAAAAATGTTGGGCCATAACAGCAAAAGCATCACGCCGCCAATCGCATAAAACACAAAAAATCGATGCAGCGTCTTATCCCCCTTCCAATGCTTCACGACATAAAAAGCGAGACGCCAGCCCAGAAAAATAAAGAGCCCCGCCATCACCTTCGAAATCCCATAGGCCATAGCCCTTTCAAGTCCGTCGCTAATTGAGGGATCCTTTGCGTACGCTGCCACCGTGATCACTTCAGGTTTCAAAAGAAGAATCAGCCACTCATAAAAAAAAGACAGCACAAAATGAATCCCTGGGCACAACCACTCAGCCTTCCCTATTCTCTTCCATCCTGCCTTCTCTTCCATCCCTAACCCCTGATTCCTTCAAATCTCTAGAAAAATCCCAAATTATTATACTATATTTAAGCCAAATTAGCAAACCCTATTTCATCCCCACCCAAATCACCCAAATTCAATAGATTACCCACAAAAACAAAAACCTTTGCCAACCTTTTGATAGAATTTATTAAAAAGATTGGTAAAGGTTTTGTATGTTTTAGAAAAAGCGATATTAGCTACGCAAATCCACGTCAAGCTGATTCTTCAGGTTCTTCAAAATCTTCTTCACGAAATGATCCACGGAATCAGCCTCAAACGGCTCCTGTCCAGGAACGAAGTCCACGGTGAATGCCATGCTCTTCTTGGTTGGAGGAATCGGCGCTCCCTCATATTTGTCAAAGAGCTTAATGCCCTTAGCATACTGGCAGGAATTGCGGATGCATTCCTCGATCTGTCCACAGGTCAATGCCTTATCCATTACGAGTGCCAGGTCGCGGCTCTCGCCAGGGAACTTCGGCAGGGGCTCAAAGCTTGCCTTGCCGCAAGGGAGCTGTCCCAGGGTCTTAAGATCAATCTCCAGAAGGTATGCATCTGTCCTAAGATCCAGCTGCTCTGCCACGGGATAAGCAACCTTGCCCATCCAGCCGATCTCAGTTCCATTGCAAACAATCTTTGCCGTCTGATAGGGATGCAGGAAGCTCTTCTTTGCAGGAATATACTCAAAGCTTACATAGAGGCTCTCAGCAACCTTTTCCGCCATGCCCTTCAGCGTGAAAAAGCTCTCCTTCTCGCCAAATACACCAATACACAAGGTTTCGCGCTCATCAGGATATTCCGTCAAAGGAAGCTCCTTTGCAATAAATTTCTTGCCAATCTCATACAATCTACCAGAAAGATTTCCCTTTTTCTGGTTGCGGCTAATGGCATTCAGCATGGAAGCAGCCAAGGTCGTTCTCATCAAGGAAAGCTCCTCATTGATGGGATTCAAAATGCGAATTGCTTGTCTCTCAGGTGCATCCTTCGGAAGTCTCAGCAGGTCAAGATCTGATGGTGAGAAGAAGGAATAATGAATGCACTCGTATGCTCCCGTCGTGCACAAATCCTTTTTCAGCTTCAGTTCCTTTCTCTGCTTTGCATTCATGCCGCCCGTGGTCACCACGGCGCCAGGCATAAAGGTAGGAATGACATGCTCATAGCCATACATACGGATTACTTCCTCAGCAACGTCAGGATAGGAATCCATGTCCTCACGATATGCAGGAACCTGAATGGTGAGCTCATCTCCTGCAATGGCAGGATCAAAATTCAAATTCTTCATGATGTGAAGAACGTCTGCCTCGGGAACGTCAATGCCAAGGACATCATTTACCTTCTTCAGGCTTACCTTCATTTCACGAGGCTGAATGGAATTTCCCGTATTTACGTCTACGTGAGTTGAAGACACCTTTCCACAGCCAAGCTCCTCGATCAGGTGAAGCGCTCTCTTCATGGCATGTACGGTTGAATACTCATCCACACCCTTCTCATATTTAGCGCTCGCATCCGTTCTCTTGCCCAGGGCTCTGGAGGTCTTACGAATGTTGTCACGCGCGAATTTTGCAGACTCAAACAATACGGCCTTTGTCGTATCGCGGATTTCAGAATTAAGGCCCCCCATGACACCAGCAAGTGCAACGGGCTTCTTTCCATCGCAAATTACGAGATGATTGGAATTCAAAACATATTCCTGCTCATCCAGCGTCGTAATCTTCTCGCCATCTCCTGCGCGGCGAACAATGATCTCATTGCCCTCAATATACTCCGAGTCAAAGGCATGCATGGGTTGGCCCTGCTCCAGCATGACATAATTCGTAATGTCAACAATATTGGAGATAGATGCCTGTCCCACTAGCGCAAGTCTGCGCTTCATCCAAAGAGGTGACTCTCCGATGGTCACGTCATAGACATAATGTCCAATGTAGCGAGGGCACAAATCAGGTGCCGTCACGGATACGGTGAAGCCATCCTTTTTCACCTCGGTCTCATGATATTCATAGGACGGCTCCTTGAGAGGCTGATCCAAAACCGCAGCAACCTCTCTTGCAAGACCAAGAATGCTTTGGCAGTCTGGTCTGTTTGCCGTAATGGAAACGTCAAAAATCCAATCGTCAAGGCCTAAAATCGGCTTTATGTCCGCACCAATCTCAGCATCCTCCGGCAGCACCAAAAGGCCGTTGTAGCCTGCACCAGGGAACATGTCCTCAGAAACGCCAAGCTCCACGCCAGAGCAAAGCATACCTTCGGATTCATAGCCGCGAAGCTTGCCCTTCTTGATCGTCATAACGCCTTCTACGGTCTTATGATCCTTCGCCGTTGCATATACGGTAGCTCCCACAAGAGCAACGGGATACTTTCCACCCGCCTTTACGTTGTCTGCACCACAGCAAACCTGAAAGCTTCCATGACTTCCTGCATTTACCTTGCAAACATGCAAATGCGTTTCAGGAATGGGCTCACACTCCTCCACGTAACCAACAACGACATTACTGACGTCCTTGCCAACTTCATTTAATTCTTCTACTTCAAATCCACAGGAAAACAGCTTCTTTTCCAGCTCCTGGGCACTAACATTTATATCTACGTATTCCTTTAACCAGCTCAAAGGTACTAACATGACTTTTTCCTCCCATCCACTAATTATTGTCAATCTGTTCCAGCACTTTTATGTCGGACTCAAACAAAAGCTTAATGTTGTTGATACCATACTTCAGCATGGTTGCACGCTCCAGTCCGATACCAAAGGCCAGTCCGCTGTACTCATCAGGATCAATGCCACAATTTTGAAGCACCTTGCGGTTTACGACACCTGCGCCAAGAATCTCAATCCAACCAGTTCCCTTGCAGAGCTTACAGCCCTTACCACCGCACTCAAAGCAGCTGACGTCAACCTCAACTGAAGGCTCGGTAAACGGGAAATAAGAAGGGCGAAGTCTCGTTGTCGTGCCTTCTCCATAAATCTTCTGAACAAAGGCATCCAGCGTTCCCTTAAGATCGCAAAGCGTGATCTTTTTGTCAACAACAAGGCCCTCCATCTGATGGAACATGGGGGAATGCGTTGCATCATCATCGGAACGGAATACCTTACCAGGGCAAAGAATCTTGATGGGCGGTTTCTTTGCCTCCATGGTGTGAATCTGAGCTGCAGAGGTCTGCGTTGCCAGAAGAAATTCAGGAGAAAGATAGAAGGTATCCTGCATGTCTCTTGCAGGGTGATCCTTTGGCGTATTCAGCGCCGTAAAATTGTAATAATCATTCTCGATCTCTTTATTTTCAACGACCTCAAAGCCCATGCCCGAGAACACGTCGATAATTTCATTTCTCATCTGCGTGATGGGATGCAGATTTCCAGCCTTCATCTCTGCAGCGGGTTCCGTCACGTCAATCTTTTCGGACTCGTAACGAAGCTCAAGCTCCCTCGCTCGCATCTTCTCATCCAGCTCCGTAAAACGCTGCTGCGCCCACTCCTTTAATTCGTTGACGCGCTTACCAAAATTTGCCCTCTCCTCAGGAGCAATGTTTTTCATCTCCTTCATTAAAAGGCCTATTTTTCCAGCCTTGGAATCCAAGAACTGTTTTTTGAATTCATAGACAGCCTTAGAACTAGCCAGCTGTTCAATGCCATCCATTATTTCCTGTTTGATTTCGCCAAATGATTCACTCATGTTTTTCTACATCCTTTCTGTTTTTTAAATTAAAAAAGCCCTTTACACAAACATCTGTGTAAGGGACGTAAATTCATCTTCTACGCGGTACCACCCTAATTCCCGAATTTCCATTTCTTAATGTCCACTCAGGCACTCAAACGCTGATAACGGTTGCTTCCGGCTTCGACTAGCAATCATAAAATCTTCATCAAAGCAGCTCCAGTGGGAAATTCGAAAACTCATCTTTACCTGGGAAGCTTTCAGCCGGTGGCGTTCCCTCTCTGGAATGTTTAGGAAAATGAGTTTCTACAGCGACCAATTTGGTCTGTTTACACCTTCATAGCCTTTTTCTTTATCCCGTGGGGTCATGTCAGGTTGCCCCGACATGACTCCACAAGAAAACCACATGTCGTAAAGAAAAACTAAATACAAAATACAAAAATACTTAACTAATCATGCATGATTAATCATAAAGAACGATAAACGTTCTTTCATTATTTCTGAAGGCGAGCCTTCTTAGCGCAAACAACTGCACCTGCCATCATAATGAGAGCAAGGATTGCAGAAATAGCAATAACTTCACCAGTCTTAGGAGCTACAACAGCAGAGCCAGCAGTTCCAGTAATTAATGCGAAAGGAGAGAAGCTATTACAAGTGAAGGAGAAAGTTCCATCAGCGTTCTTGGTAACAGGGATCAGCTCCCATGCTTCCTTATCATACGCACCAGTCTCCCAATCCTTAGCATAGTAGTGAAGAACATAGAAAGGTCCCTCGCCCGTGAAATACTTGGTATTGAAGGTTACGGTAGCAGCACCAGCGGATCTGAAATCAACGACAGTAAGCACTTCACCCTTAATTACATTGGGATGAGTAGCAACATACTCCTTTGCACGAGTAAGCCAGTCAGCGCTTACAGGGCCTACAGTAACACCATCCGTCTTTGTAGCATAGCTGATTGCGATAGCATCATCAAAAAGCTTCTGCTCAACGTCAGAGAAGCTGGTGTTGGTAGTCTCGGTGCTGGTAGCTGCAAAAACAGTCATACCGAATACCAAAACTGCAGCTAAGGTTAAAGCAATAGATCTAACAAACTTTTTCATTGGATTGGTCCTCCTTTCTTTAAGAATCATGTGGTTATATCAAGCCTTGCGGCCTAATACCAAATTAGTCATCAATGACATCATAGTATACTTTCAGGATTAACTCAAACAGGGCCTTTTCATCTGCATAAAACTCTTCATGCTCCTCACCCATCTTGGTCTCTCCCTGAAGGGAATACATGCGACTGCCGTCAAATTTATAATCAGCAACCTGTGTGGAAAAATAACTGACTTCATCAACCGTGATGTCCGTAACCATATATTTACTAATGGTCTTAAACAAATCAACCAATACGGTAACATTCTTTTTCATGGCAGCCCTCGCGGCATCCGCATAGGCTACTACATATTGCTTCTGTCGCTCCGCGCGCCTCCCGGCACTTCCAAAGCTATCATCGCGGGACTGTACGTAAAGTGTTGCAAATTTACCCGACAAATGAACCTTCTGGCCCTCCTTGAAGATCGTTTTGGAGCCTTCCTTTACGTCTTCCAGGGCAACCACGTCTACGCCGCCCACGGCATCATTAATCTTCGGCACTGCTTCAAGATTAATGGCACAATATCCATGAATGGGTAAGTTATAAAACAATTTGGAAACTGCCGAAACACTTCTTTCGCAGCTGATCTCCTTGCCATCGCCATAACCATGCTGAAGGGTAATCTGTCTCTTCATCGTTGCAAGGAAGACACCCGTTTCAGTATAAACGTCAATATCCGTCATGGTATCGCGATTAATGTTAATCAGAGTAGCTTCTTTCGTTTTCGGATTCAGTGCCATTAAAAACATGGCATCTGATTGGCCTCCGTCTATACCATTCTTTGCTTCCTTGACCGTTCCCTTCTTTTTATCAATTCCCATAAACAGGAAGGTGAGCATTTCGTCATTATATCGGTAATGAACACCTTTATATCGAAGGTCTCCTTCCTCCCAGTTCTCACCTTCATCCTCTGTTTGGAGAATGGGAATGGATGCACTTGTCTGTTCGCTGCCTTCGCCCTCTTCCGTGGTCTCATCCTCTTCCCACGTGACGGAAGCAACATTCAAATCAGGGCGCTTATTGGCACTCTTTTTATATAATCTATTTTTACCAGAAACCTGCAATCCAACAAATACAAGAAATCCGACTGCAGAGATGATCACCAGCCATAATAAAACCTTTAATACGATACGGTGAATTTTAAAATTATTCTTCATTCATCAATACTCCTTGCACCAAGAACCGATTTTCCGGTTTCCCATTGATACAAGTGGATAACGTAATAATATGCTCCTCTCCTGTCAGTTCAACCTCTTCATCAAAAATTCGATTCATGTTGCGTTCCTGCAAAACCTTTTCAAAATAATACATGAACTTCATGGGTTCATCAAATGTATTATTGTAGAGCAAATGCTCATTGCTGTGTACGTACGCGGCAAAAATCTTATAGGCAAAAACTCTTTCCTGCGTATATACGTAGATATAGCGGTTCTCATAAAAGAAACCTTCGTCCTCATATTTATGAAGACTTCCAAACATAGTGCCATTCTTCATGTTGTGGCCATAAAGAACCGTGTTGGCATCCCAAAAATCTTGACTGTTATACTTCTTCTCCGAGTAAATGCATCCAGGATATCCTTTGCTGCCATCAAGATTATAATTCAAATAATGCGAGTCATCCGTAGGATGCTGCAATACTGGATAATTTACCTTTGTTCCAGGGATATAAATCCATGCATAAATGTCTGCATTCACCGTTTCCTGAAGATTCGAGATGTCCACCTCAAGTTCAGGTACAGGAATTCCAGCTTCTTCCATCAACCTTATGCTTTTTTCATATGGATCTTCCGGTTCTGGTGTTGCGATAATCTCAACGCTCTCGGAAGAGGCAACCTCTGAGCTAGGGCTTTCGGTTTCTGAAGAACTTTCAATCGGTACCACGGAAAGAATCTCATCCTCTTCCGTCGTTGTCTTAACCAAATTTGACATCTCATCTGCTCTATTTTTCTGATCAATAAATGATTTTATCAGAAAGCCGATGCAGATACACGCCCCTACTATAAATACGATGGTAAGAATTAACCATGGGTTAAATTGCTTATTATTTTTGCCTTGTTCCATAATTTACTCTGTTTTCACCTGTTTGTCAAACAATTTTGCAAAGATGTTACATATTCCTTTGCATTTTGACATAGTAATCCATTCAAATCATACAAGAATATTCTACTTAAAACTGTCATAAATGTCAAGCGGAAATCATTTACTATCCACATGGCTATCCACATTTCATCCACATTTCACAAAAAAAGATAGACTTATGCTATGTTTTTAGTCAATTTCTGTTTTTAAGAACTTATTTACATAAGCCCCCAGCATGACTATATACATACAAAAATACAACCATAGCATGACTAAGACAATGATCGAAAGGCTTCCATAAATACTATAATCCGTCCAATCGACATACAGGGAAAAGCCCCAAGAAAATATACTCCATCCAACTGCCGTAAAAATTGCCCCAGGAATTTGTTCTCGCAGCTTTAATCTTCCATTCGGCACAAACGCAAAAATTGCAATAAACAAAAGTGTTAACAGCACCCAAATTGCCAAGAAACGAAAATGCATTAAAAGAGCCACCAAAGGCTGGAGCTTTGGCATTTTATATAACAGCATATCCACAAAGCGATTACCAAAAACCACGACCAAAAGTGACAGCACCACCATGACAAGCATCAGAATGGTATAGAAGCTTGAAACGATACGAACCCAGACATAGCTTCTTGTCTCCTTGATGTCATCAATGGCATTCAGCCCACGCATCAGCGCCAGCATTCCCTTTCCCGCGGTCCACAGGGTAACAATCGCTGCTATAGACAACAAGCCTTCTGAGCGTTCATATACGTCCTTAACCAATCCCTCTGCCAGCGGAAAAATTTTTTCTGGGATCCAGCCCCTCATTGCCGTCAACAAAATTTCTTCCGTAAGCGGCGTATAAGGTATGATCGTACAGAGCATGATCAGCATCGGTACCAAGGACAAAAAGAAAAAGAAGGCCGTACTCGCAGAAAAAGCGCTAAGATTCTGCCTTCCCATATCCTTACTAAAAAAGCGAATTTTCTTCCATACCTTACGCATGTTTCCTCCGTCACCTAATATCGTAAAGTCTACCACCCTCATAAAAAAACGCTAGGATTTCTTCTGCATTATGGCCTTCCTTCGCCATGACACCAGCTGCGTTCTGGCTCATTCCAATGCCATGTCCCAGTCCTCCGCCATTTAACGAATATCCTATCACGTTTTCTCCTGTTGCGCTAGTCTCCATGAGAAAAAAAGCGCTTGGCAGCAGCGAAGAACACACGAACCTCGTTCCGTCCCTTTGAACCACCTCCGTCCTCCCATCACATAACACCTCGCGAATCGCATGCTCACCCTGAATGGTATACTCTCCCTGATCCGTTATGATCTTGAGTTCCAAGGCAACGCCACCAACGCCGCGTCGCGTGATGCTCATGGCTGAAATGCTCTGAAATAAAAACTCTTCCTCTGAATTCAGAACATGCTGTATTCTATTTGCCATCTCATTGTTCTCTATTCGTTCCACCTCATAGGTCCATCGATACCATGGTAAATCGGATTCATAATCATCTGAATCCTCCAAAAGCAAAAAATCTGCATCCTCAAGCTTTTCCTTTTTATCTTCTGCTTCCTTTTTATCTTCTGCTTCCTTTTTATCTTCTGCTTCCTTTTTATCCACCTTCCGATTGTCCGCATTTTTAAGCATTGTCTGCATGGCAGTTCTGGAAATCTTCTTTCCCTTTGACATTCCCAAGCTTGTCCCTGCATTTCCTTGCCATGCCGTAACATCCGTTCCCCTTCCGCAGGAGGTAGAATAATAAAAGGTATCCATAAGGTTACCTCTCTCATCTACCAACACCAATCCTCGCGTTGCCCTAACCGCATTCGTACAGCTTTCCTGCTCCGCTAAATTTCCATATACCTGAAATGCCGTGGAATCATCCAAATCAACCCCCAAATCAGGATACCCTGCATCCTTCAGCTTTCCATACGCATAGGTTCTCGCGCAAATTGCTTGCGCCTTTAGTGCCTCCTCAGGAAAATTGGACGGCATTTCACTTGGAAGCACGCCGCATAAATAATCCTCCAGCGGAAGAACATTTACCAACACCAGTCCTTCTTCTTTTTCTCGTATTTCCATTCTTCCTTTATAAGAAGGAATCCCCTGACTTCGAAGTAAATTCTTAACAGTTAACCTTCCGTCCTCTGTCTTGGTATAGATTCGGATGATCGTATCTCCCTCACCAAACATCGCATCACCCTTTTGCAAACGAATGACTTCGCCACATGGAATGCACCGTTCCTCCCTGCCGTCATCAAAAACAACTTCGGTGTCCCCCTGTATTTCAAGGGAATCATGATACAAGCCTTCATAGGAGGAGGTTCGAATCAACACACGAATCTCGTTTGGTAGCTTTTGCATTGCCTGCTCCCCCTTTTGAATCTCCCGTTGCTCATACTTTGAATCCTTTTCTTGCGCATCGCCCTGCTTGTCCCCCCTAAAAATGGAAGCAATGACAATCCAGAAGAAAAATAGCAGGAGCATGGCACAGAAAAACCCCTTTCTCTGAACCCTTTGCTTTTTTGAAACATGTTCCTTCACGATACCAGACATTGCTCTCCGTACAACCCTTTCTTTCATAATTACCAAAATTTCGATAAGAAAAAGCAGCCCTCGGTCTCCCGATCAGCTGCTTTTTTCTCTTTTGTATTGCATCCGTGTTTTCACCGAATGCTTTTTTTACACCCGAAATGCCGCGTCTTGTTTTTTGACTCCTAGCTCGCGCCAGGTGGGTAACCGCAACCAAGTTTTTGCCTTCCCTTCCAATCCTCTTGTCCAGGCATGCCTGGGAGTGAGGGCTTGACAGCCGCTTGGCAATATAAGAATCCCATGAAAGTAAATGTAGGTTCAAAACTAACAAGCTTTATCGTACATTCCAGGTTATCTTTATTATAACCTCTAATCCCGAAAAAATCAACAGAAAAATTTGCCATTTTATGGCATTTTTTCTGATAATTGTCAGAATTAATTGCACTTCTTAAGCAATTCTTCCCAACGCTTATCTACTTCCGCCTGAAAGGCTTCGATCAAATACTCATTGCCAGGCTTAAACAGATGCTTAAAGCGTCCCTGCTTCTTTAAGAAATCCTCCAGGGGAAGCTTGTGCTTCGGCTGATAGTTCAGTCTCCACTCACCTTCTACCACCTCAAACAGAGGCCAATAGCAGGTTTCCACGCCGAGCTTGCATATCTCGATAATGTCAGGAGCATCATAGCGCCAGCCTCTAGGGCAGGGAGCCATAATGTTCAGGAATGCCGCGCCAGGCGTATAGATGGCACGCTCTGCCTTTACGTACAGATCCTTCATGTTTCCAATAAAGGTCGTCTGCGCAACATAAGGAATGTTGTGTGCCGCGATGATGGTCGCAAGATCCTTTCTAGACTGCGGCTTACCATTCGACTGGGATCCTACGGGAGTCGTCGTCGTATCCGCATACATGGGCGTTGCGGAGGAACGCTGAATGCCCGTGTTCATGTACGCACCATTGTCATAGCAGACATAAACCATGTCATGACCACGCTCCATGGCGCCTGAGAGGGACTGCAGACCAATGTCATAGGTACCGCCGTCACCACCGAAGGTAATGAATTTATATTCTGAACCAATCTTACCACGCTTTTTCAACGCATGAAATGCCGTTTCAACGCCAGAGAGCGTCGCACCTGCATTTTCAAAGGCATTGTGAACATAGCTGTCCTCATATGCCGTATAGGGATACATATAGGTCGAAACCTCAAGACATCCGGTTGCATTACCGATTACGGCCTTGTCTCCGGGATGCAATGCCTTCAATACGTTTCTAACGGCAATAGTTCCGCCACAGCCTGCACACATTCTGTGTCCAGGGGCTAATCTTTCTTCCCTTGCCTGAATCTCTCTAAAATTAAAAGCTTTCTGCTCCATTCCACCATTCTCCTAATATAATCGCCTTCGGCGACGCTTTTCGCAATAATCACCTTAGGCAATGCTTTTTGCTCCGTTACGCTCGGATCCCCATGTAGGATATCCTTTTTTCCGTACCGTTCCAGCTAATTTACACGCAATCTGCCGGGTCAGCGCTGCGCAGTCCGAGGTAAGGATATGCCCCAAAGACATTCTCTCCTGCCGCAAGCTTTTCGAGCTTCTCATAAACGCGCTTCACGTCAGATACCCTGACATCACGACCTGAAAGACCATAAATAATATCCACAGTCTCTGCCTGACACTTTGCGCGATACATGGCCGCGGTCACCTCTGCGCCAACGGGACCTCCAACGCTGTTATAGCCCTCACTTCTGTCAAGAATGCCGACTGCCTTACAATGCTTCAACGCTTCAGCAAACTCCTCACCAGGGAAGGGACGGAATACACGAATCTTTAGAAGGCCAACCTTTTTCCCCTGTCCGCGAAGCTCATCAATGGCGTCCTTAATCGTACCACAGACGCTACCGATGGCAACCAGTGCATATTCCGCATCCTCCAGGCAATATCCCTCATAGAAGCCATACTTTCTACCAGAAAGCTTTTCGAACTCCTCTGCCACCTCAAGAATGACCTTCTTCGCATTGATCATGCCCTGCGCCTGTGCGCGCTTTGCTTCCATACAGTAAGGTGACACGGCATAGGGTCCCAATGCCATGGATTCATCCTCTTTTAAGAGATAATGCTCAGGCTCATACTGTCCGACAAACGCCTTAACGGGCGCATCTGGAAGAAGTGTAATATTTTCTACTGCATGGCTTGTGATAAAGCCATCCTGACAAATCATGATCGGAAGCTTCACGTCGGGATGCTCCGCAATGCGATATGCCTGCAGCGTATTGTCATAAGCCTCCTGATTATTCTCTGCATAAATCTGAAGCCATCCACTGTCCCTTGCACCCATGCTGTCGGAATGCTCCGCATTGATGTTGATGGGGCCGGATAAAGCACGGTTTACACACTCCAGCATGATGGGCAGACGATTGGACGCTGCCACATATAATACCTCCCACATGAAAGCAAGACCGCAGGAAGAGGTTGCCGTCAAGGTTCTTGCACCAGCCGCCTCGGAACCGATGGCAGCACTCATGGAGCTGTGCTCACTCTCAACAGGAATAAATTCCGTGTCGATCTGTCCGTTCGAAATCATGGAAGAAACAAACTGAGGGATCTCCGTGGAGGGCGTAATCGGGAATGCCGGCATTACGTCGGGATTGATCTGACGAATGGCTTCTGCCACTGCCTCATTACCTGACATTCTCTGAGGAATTCCTTTTTCACTCATCTTATTGTCCCTCCTTCATCTCAATCGCGCCGAAGGGGCATGCCTTAACGCAGATGCCACAACCCTTGCAGTGATCATAATCAAATTCCTGTCTCTTATTATCCATGGCAAGGATGCAGCTGTCCGGGCAATAAGGAACGCAAAGCAGGCACTGCTTACACTTGTCCTTGAGCCAAACGGGCGTATTGGTACGCCACTGACCCGTCATAAAGCCCTTGCTGGTTGCTGGTTCATGAATCTGAAGACCTTCGGTCACATCCTGCCAAACTACGTGTTCATCTATTTTCTCTGCTGGTAATGCCATTAGTGTACCTCCTCCATTGCCAGACGAAGTGCCTTCATATTACCGTCGAGCACCTCAGGTTTCTTTGCAAATTTATGCTCCAAAGACTCTCTCATCAGATTGATAAAGGTCTCCGGTTCAATGACGCCAGACACCTTTACGATGGCGGCAAGCATGGGCGTATTAGGGAAATATTTCCCTAGCGTCTCATGGCATACCTTTCGCGCATCAATGATATGAACCTCGCCTTCGTAGCCTTTAAGGTGAGGAATGATTTCTTCCTTAGACTTCGTCGTATTGACCAGAATAGCACCCTCTTTTTTTAAGCCAGCCGTAACGTCAACGGATTCAAGCAACGTATCATCCACTACCACAACATAATCCGGCTCATAAATATTCGAATGTACGCGAATCGGCTTGTCACTAATTCGGTCATATGCCGTAATGGGAGCTCCCATTCGCTCCGGGCCATATTCAGGAAAGCCTTGAACGTGCTTTCCAAGCTGAAAGGCTACGTCTGCCAATAAAAGCGCTGCCGTTTTTGCGCCCTGGCCACCGCGGCCATGCCATCTGATCTCCGTCAAACTGTTCATCTTACAATTCCTTCCATCTTCCCTAATCATTCCACATTCATTGCTAATACTTGCTTTTTCAGCATTTAATTTACCTTGCGAGAATATTCGAAAGATATTATACGCGCATTTTTCTCAATAGTAAACAATTTTTTTATTTTTATGAAGAAAAGATGAAAAAAGGCAAAAAAGGCAGCCGGTCTTTGCCGACTGCCTTAATTCTTGTTTGCGACTTAAATTACAGCTGAGGACCTGCAGCAACCAGTGCCTTACCAGCATCGTTGCCTTCGTACTTCTTGAAGTTCTTGATGAATCTCTCAGCAAGATCCTTTGCCTTGGTCTCCCACTCGGAAGCGTTAGCATAGGTATCTCTGGGATCCAGAATTGCAGGATCAACTCCAGGAAGAGCGGTAGGAACCTCAAAGTCAAAGATGGGGATCTTCTTGGTAGGTGCGTTGTTTACGTCACCGTTCAAGATCGCATCTATGATGCCTCTGGTATCCTTGATGGAAATTCTCTTTCCAGTTCCGTTCCAACCAGTATTTACAAGGTAAGCCTTAGCGCCGCTCTTCTGCATCTTCTTAACCAGCTCCTCGCCGTACTTGGTGGGATGGAGCTCCAGAAATGCCTGACCAAAGCATGCGGAGAAGGTAGGGGTAGGCTCGGTAATGCCGCGCTCGGTACCTGCAAGCTTTGCGGTGAATCCGGAAAGGAAATAGTACTGGGTCTGCTCAGGAGTCAGAATGGATACGGGAGGAAGTACTCCGAATGCATCTGCACTCAGGAAGATTACGTTCTTCGCTGCAGGACCTGAGGAGGTAGGATTTACCTTCAATACGATGTTGTTAATGTGATCGATGGGATAAGACACGCGAGTATTCTCGGTTACGGACTTATCATCGAAGTCGATCTTGCCATCAGCAGCTACCGTTACGTTCTCTAGAAGAGCATTTCTCTTGATTGCGTTATAGATGTCAGGCTCAGACTCCTTATCAAGGCCAATAACCTTAGCGTAGCAGCCGCCCTCGAAGTTGAACACGCCGTTGTCATCCCAGCCGTGCTCGTCATCACCGATGAGCAGTCTCTTGGGATCTGTGGAAAGGGTGGTCTTACCTGTTCCGGACAGACCAAAGAAGATGGCGGTGTTCTCACCCTTCATGTCGGTGTTGGCGGAGCAGTGCATGGAAGCAATGCCCTTCAGAGGCAGATAGTAGTTCATCATGGAGAACATACCCTTCTTCATCTCACCGCCGTACCAGGTGTTCAGGATTACCTGCTCTCTGCTGGTGATGTTGAAGGCTACGCAGGTCTCGGAATTGAGGCCAAGTTCCTTATAGTTGTCTACCTTCGCCTTAGATGCGTTGTAAATTACGAAATCAGGGGTAAAGTTCTTGAGTTCCTCAGCAGTAGGCTGGATGAACATGTTCTTTACAAAGTGTGCCTGCCATGCCACTTCCATGATGAAACGAACAGCCATGCGGGTATCCTTGTTCGCGCCGCAGAATGCATCTACAACGAACAGTCTCTTGTTAGACAAAGCCTTCTTAGCAATATCCTTAACAACTGCCCAGGTCTCCTCGCTCATGGCGTGGTTGTCGTTCTTGTACTCATCGGTGGTCCACCATACGGTGTTCTTGGAATTCTCATCCATAACGATGTACTTATCCTTAGGGGAACGTCCGGTGTAAACACCCGTCATAACGTTTACGGTTCCCAGCTCGGTAAGCTGTCCCTTGTCGTAGCCAGTGAGCTCAGGCTTCATTTCCTCATCAAAGAGGGTCTCGTAGGAAGGATTGTAAACAATCTCCGTACTTCCAGTAATGCCATACTTGGTTAAATCAATTGCTGCCATTTGTACTTACTCCTTTTCCTTTATTTATTTGTGACATAAAATATATCCAAAAATTGCCATGTATCATTATACACGAAGGTTCCCAAAAAAGCAACGTTTATCCTTGCGGTTTTTTCTCATTTTCTTGACATTTTACGTTCATTTTTTTACGGAATTCTTCGTGCCTAGATTGCTGCGGTTTCACTGCGAAGCCATTCGCGCTCCTCTTCCGTTAAGTAGGGAGAAAGCCTTTCATATACATTCGCCTGATATTTATTCATCCACTCCCGTTGTCTGTCCGTCAAATATTTTACGTTCAAAGCGCTGCGCTCAAG
>SVFO01000008.1:21928-52474 GCA_015056795.1 Lachnospiraceae bacterium | reverse complement strand
TGCAAAAATCTTGCATTCGTCATCTGGATCATGCCGGCCGCCGTGATCGTGTAATGAAAGATTTCCTCCTCCGTCAGGGGACCAAGTGCAATGGTTCGCGTGACGTCCGTCGTTCCACCCACGTATTGTCCTCCGGAATCAACCAGCAAGAAGCTCTTCTCCTGCAAGGCCGCGTTGGTTTCCGATGTCGCCTGGTAATGGATGATCGCTCCATTTGCGCCATAGCCAGCGATCGTCGGAAAAGAAAGATCAAGAAATTCCGGGATCTGACGGCGGAATTCCTCCAGCTTGTCCGAAGCACTGATCTCCGTGATCTCCTGCTTACCCACGTTGTTCTTTAACCAGTAGATAAACTTTGTCAATGCCACGTTGTCCGCCATGAAGATCCTCTCCATGTTGGCGAGCTCCGTCTTATTTTTCACGGCCTTTAAGAGCTCCGTGGGATTTGGCGCGTCGATCACTTCATTGCCCGCCTGAGCGTTCTCATAGATGCCATAGCTGCAGTATCTTGCATCAAGCAACAGCTTCTCACCGTTCTTTCCCTTGATGAACGGAAGTGCATCTGCATAGGGCCGCAGGGTCACGCCATATTTTGTCAGGCTAGCCTTCACCTCATCCGTAAGTGCCTCGTCCTGAATGAAAAAAATGACTTCCTCTTTTGATAAGTAAACATAGCTGATTGCAACGGGATTGCATTCCACGTCGCAGCCGCGGACGTTTAGAAGCCACATGGCATCGTCAAGCTTCGTCAGAAACGTGCCGTTCACGCTCAGCGCATCCAGCCTTTCCCTTACCTCGCTAATCTTTTCCGCTGCAGTCTTACCCGCAACCTCCTCAGGGATCAGGAATGTCTTCCCTGCCGGAAATGCAGGCCTGTCCTTCCAGACGTCCTGTGCGAGGTCTTCCTCAAAAGAAAACCGAATCTCCTTCTTTGCCAGCCCCTTCTCCCAAGCCTTGCCTTCCTTTGCGGAAATGGTTCTTCCGTCAAAGCCAAGCGTCATGCCCTGTTTCAGCTCTGTTGCAAGAAATTCCTCGATCGTTGGCACGCCTTCCTCACGCATCTTCATCAGCGTAACGCCCGTGCCACAAAGCTCTCTCTCCGCCTGAAGAAAGTATCGCCCGTCTGTCCAAAGAGCCGCACCCTCCTGCCATACGACCAATGTTCCTGCTGATCCCGTAAAGCCAGAGAAAAACTCCCTCACCTTAAAATAATCATTGACATATTCGGAGCCATGAAAGTCAGCCGTGGGAATCACGTAATAATCTACGCCCTTCTCCTTCATGACCTTTCTCAACTCTTTCAGCCTTGTCTGAATCAATTCATTTACCACTGCTTTGTCCTCTTTCCTTCTACATATTTCCTTAACTGTATACCCTCGGGGCTTGAGTTGGAGTATCTTTCCACTAACCTTTGAAGAATTGTTTTGTATGATTATAATTCATTTGTTATTATCAATATCCTTCCGTGGCTTCACCTTTTAGAAGGCCGACGGCTCTGGAGGTCCCAATGCGGTCGCAGCCAAGGTCAAGGAAGGCCTTGAGGTCGTCGATGGTGGATACGCCGCCTGCTGCCTTGATTTTTACGTTCGGGCCGATATTCTCCTTGAACAGCTTCACGTCCTCTAATGTTGCTCCGCCTGTGCCAAAGCCCGTTGAGGTCTTGATGTAATCAGCACCTGCCGCGGTAACTGCCTTACACATGGCAATTTTCTCTTCCGTCGTCAGGTAGCAGGTCTCGATGATCACCTTGAGAATATGATCACCACATGCATTTTTCAGGGTGCGGATTTCCTCCTCCACCTTGTCGAACTCTCCGTTCTTTACATCGCTGATATTGATGACCATGTCAATCTCATTGCAGCCTTCCTTCAAGGCCTGCTCCACCTCAGCAACCTTCGCTGCCGTTACACTATAGCCTAATGGGAAGCCAACCACCGTACAAATATTGATTTTTTCGCCATAGGTATCATGCACGCGCTTAATATATGTTGGCGGAATACATACGCTTGCGGTATGATAGGAAATGGCCTCCTCACATAATTTCTGAATGTCTGCCCAAGTTGCAAATGCCTTCAGCTGGGTATGATCTACCTTCTGTAACATTTCCTTTGCCGTCATTTCTCTTCCTCCTATTTTTCTTCATGTCATTTCTCTTATAAAATTGCTTTTGTTTTCTTGTTCCATTTCCGCTACTGATATCTTGCACCTTTACCGTTATCTTGCGCCTAGCTTCGCTGTCTCCTTCGCCAAAATTCAACTTATCGACTGCACTCCACACGAATCAGACCAAAATATCAATTTATCTTAATATGGCTCCCCGGCAAATCAGGGAGCCATAACTATGCTTTTTCTATATATCGATTAGATGCCAAGGAACTCGCGAACGACATTCTTCATTTCATCAGCATCACACTGCTTATCATGTACCACGGGAGCCGTACGAATCTCTTCGATGGCATTTGGCACCTTTACGTTCGCAAGCTTTGAAAGCTCGTCTACAAGTTCGAAGTCCGTCATGGAATCGTACTTCTCATCAATCGCGTTCATAACGCTTCTCGTAAACTTGAAGGGACTTGCCGTAGAAGCGATCACCGTCTTCGTCTCGTCCTTCGTCTCAGCCTGATATTTCTCGTAAACAGCTGCAGCAACGGCCGTATGCGTGTCAATTACATAGCCACAATCCTCGTAAATCTTCTTGATAATTGCAGCCGTTTCCTTCTCGCTCGCATAGTTTCCATAGAAATCAGCAAGGCCCGCCTTCATCTCGTCCGTAATGACATATTTCCCCTGACCGCTCAGTGCCGCCATCAGCTCCTGATTCTTCTTCGCGTCATTTCCTGCGATTCTGTAAATCAGACGCTCCAAGTTACTGGAAATCAAAATATCCATGGAAGGAGAGCTGGTCAGCATAAACTCTCTGTTGCGGTCATAAGCACCCGTGCGGAAGAAGTCAAAGAGCACCTTGTTCTCGTTAGATGCACAAATCAGCTTGCCAATGGGAAGCCCCATGTTCTTAGCATAGAACGCTGCAAGGATGTTTCCAAAGTTACCCGTGGGAACAACCACGTTGATCTTCTCACCCTCAGTAATTCTTCCCTCAGAAAGAAGCTTTGCAGAGGAATAGACATAGTAGCAAATCTGAGGAACCAGACGACCCACGTTAATGGAATTTGCAGAGGAGAACTGGAAGCCCTTTTGATCCATTTCCTTGGCAAGCTCCTTGTCAGAAAAAATCTTCTTTACGCCTGTCTGCGCATCATCAAAATTACCGTGAATGCCGACAACCAAAGTGTTGGCTCCCTTCTGGGTTACCATCTGCTTTTCCTGAATCGGGCTAACACCATTCTTAGGATAAAATACGATAATTCTGGTGCCCTCAACGTTGGCGAAACCAGCAAGTGCAGCCTTTCCCGTGTCTCCAGAGGTTGCCGTAAGAATCACGATCTCGTTCTGAATCTGATTCTTTCTTGCGGAAGTAATCAGAAGATGCGGCAGGATGGACAGAGCCATGTCCTTAAATGCGATGGTCGGTCCGTGGAACAGCTCTAAGTAATATGCGCCTTCTGCCTCTACGATCGGTGCGATCACCTCCGTGTCAAACTTAGAATCATAAGCCTTGGCAATACAGCCCTTCAGCTCTTCCTCCGTGAAATCCGTCAGGAACAGCTTCATTACCTCGTAAGCCACCTCCTGATAGGTCATGCCTGCAAGCTCCTTTAAGCTCTTATCCAATGCAGGAACGTGATCTGGTACAAATAATCCGCCGTCATCAGACAATCCCTTCAAAATGGCTTCCGATGCCTTAATTGGTTTAGCTTCGCTTCTCGTGCTGTAATACAATACTTCCATGTCTCTTCTCCTTAATTCACCAATACACCAAAGATAATGTAGCGATTTTCTGGTTTATTTTTGATGCAAGTGGACAATGCCACAACCTTACTATCTGAGGTTACGGTCACGCCTGCACGCGCATGACTGTTACCAACATTTGTGCTAAGCACCGTTCCAAAGAAAGAATCAAAGGTATCCTTATCACTGAAATTATGATTCCCAAGCAGATGCTCATTGCTGTGAACGTAGGCAGAAAAAATCTGATATTTCAGGGTTTTCTCTGGCGTATAAATATAAAAGTATTCATGCTTGTCAAAAAAGCTTTGCGATTCAAACTTGTGAAGCTGGTGGAACATGGTACCCGTGGAACGCATGTCATGCCCATATAATACCGTAACGGGATCTGTCCAATCTTTAGAATTCCAGTTTTCGGTATAGATACAGCCAGGATAACCCTGACTACCATTCAAGTTATGATATAGGTAAAACCCATCATCCGTCGGATGCCGCAATACAGGATAATCAATATTGGTTCCAGGAACATTAATCCATGCGTAGATATGTCCATTCTTTTTGGTCTGGAGCATATTAAAATCAATGACGCGCGTCTCAGGATCGGTAGATGTTGCAACCGTTTCCGTGCTTTCCTTTTTTGCTTCTGAAGCTTGTGTTTCACCACTCTCTTCCGACTTGTTCGATACGGATTTAGATTCCTCCGTTTCTTCCGCAGTTGATTCCTGCACTTCCTCAGAAGTACCATCGGTTTCGTCGGCCTCCCGTTTCAGGTCGGCTTCCAAGCTTTCTCCGTCATACCCTTTTTCATCCACGGGAAGATCCTCGGGCTCTGGGGTAGGATCCGTCACGCTGATGATGGTAATTCCTAAATCTATGATTTCCTCTTCCGTGGATTCCTGTAGGGATGAAATCTGATCAGCCACTTCCTTCGGTGAATTCTCTGCGACTTCAAAGGAGGCATCCACCGCCAGCTTTGTTGTTTCTTCCTCGGCCTTACCCTCTGATAGTTTCATGCCGATAAAAATCACAAGCCCCACAATAACAAGAAGAAGGGCCACGGAAGCGACGGCAAAGCCGACGCTTCCATGTCTCTTCCTCTCAATTGTTTCCTTTGGTTCATCTTTTGAATTCTGATTAGTTTGATGATCCATCTCCATAATTCCCGTAATACTTTCCGTAGTATTTTCCGTAGTATTTACCATAGTACCTGCCATAGTAACCCTTGCCGGAAATATTTACCTTGTTCAATACGACGCCAAGAATACGAATACCCGTAACATCAAGCTGTTCCTTTACCTTGCGTACGAAGCGATAGCTTACGTCACCACAGGATACTACGATGACTGCGCCATCACAAACCTTTGATACAACTGCCGTATCAATAACGCTTCCCAGCGGTGGTGTGTCAATGATGACCATGTCATAGTAGTCTCTAGCCTCTGCAACCATCTTTTTAAAGCGATTATTACCCAAAAGCTCACTTGGGTTCGGAGGAATCGGTCCCGAGAAGATCATGTCCAAATTTCTGACATTTGTGGAGCAAAGCGCATCCTCCAAATTTGCCTTGCCAACCAGGTAATTTGCAAGTCCAAGACGAACCTTACCTTTTTTATGACGCTGACGCATCACGGATTTACGAAGATCTCCGTCTACCAGCAGAACCTTCTTACCCATCTGTGCATACGAGATGGCTAACTCAAAGGAAATGCTACTTTTTCCTTCATTCGGCGTAGCACTGGTGACGCAAATAACCTTAATGTCATCCCCTGAGAACTCGATGTTAGTACGAAGAGTCTTATAAGCTTCACGAGTTCTGTAATCTAATTCTTCCAGATTTAATTCGATGTTCTGCATGATTACTTACTCCTCTCCGTTATCGCTCTTTAAGTCTTGTACGACCAAATCCATGTTGGCAGCTTCTTCATCTACGGCCTTCACCATGTCCGAGTCAAAATGCTCATGGGATTTTTCCTTTTTCTTCTTGTGCTTTTCGTCCTTGTCAACGATAGGAATCATGGCAAGCGTGCTCAGTCCTAAATATTTCTCGACGTCCTCCGCACTCTTGATGGAGTCATCCAACAGATATTGAATTACCAGAATTGCAGCACATACAAATACACCAAGAAGGCCACCGATCATGCCCCATTTCCTAGCGCTTGGTCCTGAAGGTCTCTTAGGAAGGTTTGCCTCCGTTTCGAGGTTTGCAGCCTGAACCTCCATAACCTTCTTAATGTGATCAGATGCTTCAATTCTAACTTCCTTTGCAAGGAGCTGTGCCATGGCGGGATCGGGGTCCGTAACGGTAATGGCAATCAGGTTCGTATCGCCAACGGTGGCAACCTTTACTCTACCTGCCAAGGACTCATAGCTCTCCGTAAGGCCACAGGTCTCGATAACCTTTTCCAATACGTCACGGCTCTTGATCAGTGGCGTATAATTCTTCGTCAACTGACTGGAGGTCTGTAAATCGGAATAGGAAACCGTCTGCTCGTTCGATCTATTCAATATAAAAATACGTGTTGTAGACTCATACCATGGCGTCACCGTCAACTTACATACTACAAATCCAATTGTCGCTGTTACGGCGCCACACAAAACCAATAGCCACAGCCAGTGAAACAATAACATAAATAATTCTTGTAAATCAATCTCTATTACGTCATCTTTACCTTGCATGAGTCTTCTCCCATTTCTATTCTATTTTATAAAGTATAACCTATTTAGCAACCTTTTGTCCATTCTATTTTATCAGCAACTCATGTTTCGCCTTGGCGAAAAGAAGTTCTTCCGCATAGTCCTGATCACAATATTTTCGAATGGTTTCTGCGCACTTCCCCATTTCTGGCTTTCGATTCTTTCGATCATGCGCATCCGTTCCAATATAATCAATGAGCTGTTCCTTCAAAAGTTTTTTGATAAAATGCTTTACCTTAAAGCCATAATCGCCAGCGACGCTTCCCGCATTCACCTGAATTCGACATCCCATGCCTTTGACAATCCTGACATTCTCCACGCTTCCTAACATACAGGCATAACGCTCCACGTGAGCAATGATGGGATGATACCCCATGCTAAACAGATCGTCCAAGGCATTCCTGATATAAGAAAACGTCTCTACGGGACTAAACTCCACCAAAACATACTCTGTATCATTCATCTTCGACAGCCAGCCATTTTCCAGCTTCTCCTCCAAAGATGAATTATAATAGATTTCCGTCCCTGGATGAAGTTTCACCTTGATTCCACTTAAGGCGGCATATTTCTCCACCTCAGCGATCCGCTCCCCAACATCCTTTCTGGAAATACCGACGCGCCCCTGCTTATAATGCGGGGTTACGATCATATCGCTAATCCCCTCTTCCGCAGCCGTCTTCAGCATGTCCATGGTTTCATCCATGTCATTTGAACCGTCGTCCACTCCTGGCAATACATGACAATGAATGTCAATATACCCCATTTTTTTCCTCACAAAATCGACGTGATCCCGCAACTATCTACAGGATACCGCATATTAGTATATCTTAGGCCATGATTTTCGTCAAGATATTTTCTGTGACAAATATGTTAGAATTTTACTTGCTCTTTAATACATACGGCGTCACTTGATATACATAGTAATTCAGCCAGTTGCTGTACAGGTTATTACTGTGTGATCTCCACTGTAATAACGGCCTCTGCGTCGGGTCATCCTGCGGGAAATAGTTGTAAGGAACCTGAATTGGCAAGCCCTTGTTTTTATCACGGAAATACTCATTGCTCAGCGTCAGGCGGTCATACTCAGGATGTCCCGTAACGAAAATCTTCTTTCCATCTTCTGCCATGGCAAGAAAGACGCCCGCCGTCTCACTCTCCGCAAGGATCGTCAGCTCCTTACAGGCATGAATTTCTTCTGCACTTGTTGCAGTGTGTCTGCTGTGTGGTGCCAAGAAAATATCATCAAAGCCACGGACCAAGGGAATCTTTCGATTTAAAACCTTATGCTCATATACGCCAAACAGCTTCTGGGGCAGCTTCGTCTTATTAATTCCATAATAATGATAAAACCCAGCCTGTGCCGCCCAGCAGATGTGCAAGGTGCTTGTTACGTGTTCCTCAGCCCAATCCATGATCTGACAGGTCTCATCCCAATAATCAACCTCTTCAAAATCAATGTCCTCCACGGGTGCCCCCGTGATAATCAGGCCGTCGAAATAGTCCTCCCTCACCTTGTCAAAGGTCGTATAAAACTTGTTTAGATGGCTCTGCGGCGTGTTGCGCGACACATGAGTCACAGTATTCATCAGAGTCACTTCCACCTGTAACGGCGTATTGGACAAAGCCCGAAGAAGCTGCAATTCCGTGTCCTGCTTGATCGGCATATTGTTCAAAATTAAAATCTTCAAGGGACGAATGTCCTGATGAAGCGACCTCGTCTCATCCATCACAAATATATTCTCCGTTTCCAAAATTTCCTTTGCAGGCAGCTGACTCTGTATCTTGATTGGCATGTTTCGTTTCCTCTATTTCTTCTTAATTAATTATTGTAAGTCACATATTATTCAGCATTTTGAAAATACTTTGCCAAAAATTCATCCTCAGAAAGGATCTTTACTCCCAATTCCTTCGCCTTTTGATTTTTCGTGGAATTCGAAGTTACGTCATTGTTAATCAGGCATTCGGTCTTATTTGTAACACTTCCCGTCACCTTACCGCCTCTCGCCTCAATCTCATCCTTTAATTCATTTCGGCTGCCATAATGCACAAGGCTTCCCGTCACGACAAAGGACAAACCCGCAAGATTTTGTGCCAGTCCACTCTCCTGCGGCTTTTCGATGTTGAGCTCCGCAACAAGTTTCTCAATTTTCTCTCGATTCTCAGGATCCGCAACATAATCCGTAAAGGATGCTGCAATAACCTCTCCAATGCCGTCTATGGCGCTAACCTCTTCCCTGCTGGCCTGGAAGAGCTGGTCCAAATCATAATCAAAATGCTTACAAATAAGCTTTGCGTTAGACAGCCCTATATTTGCGATGCCAAGGGAATAGATTACCTTCGGCAGACTTGTGTTTCTTGCCGATTCAATGCTGTCAAGGAGCTTCTGGCAGGATTTCTCGCCAAAGCCCTCCATCTGTGCAATCTCTGCGCGATAACGATCCAAATGGAATAAATCCGTGAAGTCTTTAACGAATCCCTGATCAATCAGCTTTTCCAATGTTGCCTCCGACAGCCCGTCCACATTCATGGCATCACGGCTGACAAACAAAACAAAGCTTCCGATTTCCTTTGCAGGGCACTTTTCATTCGTGCAATATAAAACCTGTGCTTCCTGCGTCTGCCGAATCTGCGTTGGAGCACCACATACGGGACATACCTTCGGGATCTCCAAGGAATCGCTCTCTGTAAGGTTTTGCGAAATCTGCGGAATAATCATGTTGGCTTTATATACCGTAATTCTATCGCCAAGCCCCAGCTTCAAAGATCGCACCACACTTACATTGTGTACGGATGCGCGGCTTACGGTCGTCCCCTCCAGCTCAACGGGCTCAAAAATAGCCACGGGATTGATAAGGCCAGTACGGCTAGGGCTCCACTCGACCTCAAGCAGCGTTGTCTCCCTCAGCTCATCTGCCCACTTAAACGCGATGGAATGCCTCGGGAATTTCGCCGTCCTTCCAAGACTTTTTCCGTAGGCCACGTTTTCATAAGATAGCACCAAACCATCTGACGGGATGTCATAGGTCTCAATGCGCTTTTCAAAGGTCGCAATTGTATCTAAGATGTTCGCTTCCGTCACAAGGAAATGCTCTACCACCGTAAAGCCCTGGTCCTTTAAGAACTGAAACTCCTCCATTCGGGAATCATGGAACGTGAGCACCGTCCCGTCAGTCTCCACCGCCTCCACCAATGAAAACGCATGAAATCTAACGCTTCTCTCCGCCGTAATCCTGCTGTCAAGCTGCCTTACGGAGCCACTGCACAGATTCCTTGGATTCTTATATTTCTCACCCTCCTCGGGAAGCTTTGCATTAATCTTCTCAAAATCAGAATAGCTGATGACTGCCTCTCCGCGCAGCACCAAATTGCCTTGGAAAGGAATGACCGCTGGCAAATTGATAAAGGTTCGTGCATTCGCGGTAATCACCTCACCGACCTCACCATTTCCTCTGGTGACTGCCTTGGCAAGCCTTCCGCCCTCATAGGTCAGCACTACGGTCAATCCATCCAGCTTCCAGCTAAGCACGCCTTCATGCCCTGCAAGCCAGTCTCGAAGCTCTTCCCTGCTCTTCGTCTTATCCAGCGAAAGCATGGGAGAACCATGTCTTTCCTTCGGAAGTGAGTCCACGGCCTCATAGCCAACCCTCACCGTTGGCGAATTCGAAAGCACAAAGCCAGTCTCCTGTTCCAGCGTAACCAGCTCGTCATACAGGCGATCATACTCAAAATTGCTCATGATCTCCCGATCTTCCGCATAATATGTCATGGCTGCCTGATTTAAGATCGGCACCAATTCCTTAATGCGCTCCATTTTTTCCTCACGGCTTACCAGCTCGCCTTGCGCCTGTCTTTCCCCTGCCACGCTTTTCTCCTCGCTCATGCTTATCCTTCTCCCCTGCTTTTTCTCCCTCATTGCCAATTCGCAAGGCCTTCCAAAGATTCTTTACCTCTTCCTCCGTTGCCTCACGATACTGCCCTACAGGGAGATCCCCCAATTCCAAATTTACGACACGAAGCCGAATCAGGCTTACCACGCGATATCCCAACGCCTCGCACATTCTTCGGATCTGACGGTTTAATCCCTGCGTCAACACAATGTGAAATGACCGATCTCCCGTCTTTTTCGTCCTGCAAGGTCTTGTCGTTACGTCAAGCTCCTCCAGATAAAGTCCCTCTGACATTTTCTTAAGATCCGAGGCGAGAATTGGCTTATTGACCTGCACGGCATATTCCTTCTCATGCCCGTTCGCACCGCGCATCATCTCCTCAATCAAATCCCCGTCATTCGTCAGAAGCAACAGACCTCTTGACTCCTTGTCCAGCCTTCCTGCATAGGTCACCCTGATGGGATAATCAATCTCCGTGCGAATCGTTTTCTCCGCATGGTAATCCTTCTCCGTACAGGTGACGCCCGCTGGCTTATGATAGAGCAAAAGCACCTTGGGATCCTTTGCCTCGACCTTTTTCCCTCGGCAATATATCTCCTCGCTTCCGTCCACCAGCATTCCCATCTCCGCCGGCATGTCATTGACGAGAACCAAACCACCTTCGATCAGCTTGTCTGCATCCCGTCTCGAACAGATTCCGCAGGATGCCAAATACTTATTTAATCTAATTAGTTCCATGTTTCCAATTCCTCTAGCATGCGGATGGGCGGAATGCCCTTACCTTCCTCCAACCCACGCTTGGCCGTTTTATCTGCAAGCTCGTTATATTCAACCTTCGTATGCGCAACCACCTTATGAAATGAAATCTGAATCTGCTTGCCCCACTCCTGCATGGCGGCAGCATATTTCTTAGTATGCTCTTTCTTTGCCTTCCAGGCACCAGTTACCCATTTTTCAATTCCTTCATAATCGTAGTATAACTCAATTCCCTGAAAGCCATTCTTCATTGCTGTTTTCACGGCATACATGGCGCCAAGCATCTCACCCGTCACATTTCGCATGGAAACCGTCTCTGGATTCTCGCCGTTCCCCATGGCCAGATAAATTCCACCCTGTGGAGGCAAAAATACACAGCCAAAGGCATAGCGCTTTATTTCATCATTATAGCTTCCGTCCACATAGGCCGTTAATACTTCACCCGTTTGAACTTTGTTTTCCAAAGCAGCCTCCTCCAAAATGAACAATGTCACCACACAACGAAAAAGCATCGTCTTCCGCTTACTGTCCGAAAAGCCCACGACGTATCAGCGTACCGTGGGCCTTTCTCTTATATGACTACATAACGCGGCCAAATCCTAAAGCCAGTATTATATGGCCTTCTTGATTGCTGCCATCAGCTCTTCATAGGTCTCAAAGGCCTCCAGCTCAGGATGATCCTTCTTGATCTGCTCCGTGCTGCGGAACAAAAAGCCTGCCTTGCTGGCAAGGATCATGCCAAGGTCATTATGGCTGTCGCCGCTGGCAATGGTCTCAAAGCCAATTGACTGCAATGCCTTCACGGTCGTCAGCTTTGACTGCTCGCAACGCATCTTAAAGTCCGTTATTTCTCCGTTTTCTCCAACCACAAGCTCATTACAGAAAATTGTGGGCATTCCAAGCTTCTTCATCAGAGGGCCTGCAAATTGGGAAAAGGTATCACTGATAATGATAACCTGTGTCATGCTGCGCAGCTCATCCAAAAACTCCTTTGCGCCAGGCATGGGATCAATCTTTGCAATCGTCTCCTGAATCTCCTTTAAGCCAAGGCCATGCTCCTTTAAAATGCCAATTCTCCAACGCATCAGCTTATCATAATCAGGCTCGTCCCTGGTCGTTTTCTTCAGCTCTGGGATGCCACTTGCCTCCGCAAACGCAATCCAAATTTCTGGTACCAGTACGCCCTCTAAATCCAAACAAACAACATTCATTTTCATTCCTCCAAACTGTAATCACAATATAAGCACATGGTCTAGTATAACACATCCCTTAATGGAAAGTCAAACGCTTCAAAAACCGCTTGAATAATTCGTATAGATTTATTATAATAATAAAAAGAACTTGAAGAGAAAGGAGCTTTCTTATGATGGATGCAACGACGAATTCAGGATTTCCCACGAACGAGGTAGAAGCTTTGGCTCTCCTTTATCTGCAGCATCAGAGTCTCTCTGGACTTGCACCGGAAGAGATCTATGACAAATATGCCGATGCCGTAAAGAGAATTGCGAAGGAAAAGGAACAGGGGCAGAACGAGCAGGATGCCAGCTATTAATCCTCATACGGATGAAATCCTTTCAAGTAAATAATGCATAGAATAAGGGCGGTGAGATATCTCATCGCCCCTTTTTCATTCCGCATTTCTTATCTGTAATACTTCTTCATCCACTTCGGATCATCAAAGCTACTCTTGTCCGACATCTGGATCCATGTGCAAAGATCATCCGCAAGCTCCATTATAATGTCTGAAAGCTCCAGATCCTTCTTCCACTTCTCCTCCATCGCATCATATCCCAGAAGCGCTCCAAGAATGTTTCCCGCAATGGCTCCCGTGGAATCGCTGTCACCCGCATGATTGACTGCCGCGATAATGCCATCGGAGAAGCTATCCTGATGACGAAGTGCACAATAAATGGCGATCGCCAGGGTTTCTTCAGCAACCCATCCCTCACCGATCTTACGGATATTGTCCTGATCGCTCTCCCCATTCTCCGAAAGGGAAATCGCCAAATCTATGATGTCTGCGAACTCGTTCAGATGCTCGTCTCCTTCGAACAGCTCCATCATCTTCTGCATGGCTTCTACAACAATCTGCTTCAATGTCAGCTGCTCCTTCGGGAAAACAATACGGTTAATGACATGCGTCAACATTGCTGCAGGCATATATCCCAAGGAATTCCCATGTGTGATTGCCGCAATCTGCGCTGCCTCTCCGTCAAGACGCAGCGTGTTCATCTTATGATACATCAGGCCCAAGGGCGCAATACGCATCACGCCGCCACAGCCCTTACTGTTGTTGACGACGTCTTTCGTATAATCTTCAGCAAAGTAATTCGCATTTTTACGAATCTTTAGAGCAGAGAGACAAGTATTTCCGGGAAGTCTGCGGCAATATAGTTCAGGCACGTCGGAAAGCCAGCTTACGCAATGAATCGCATTCTCAGGATCCTCCATTGCCTTGCAATAGTCCTCATAGCTCATCTCCTGCGTTCTGAGCCAGTCCTGATATGCCATGGCAACATAGCTTCTCGGCCAAACCTGAATGTTACCGATCTTCGCCTTCGTATCAGCGGCAAGCAGGCCGTTTGCCGTAAAGAGGGTCATCTGCGTATCATCAGAGACCATGGCCTTTCCGCCCTCCCTGGCGATCTGGAATTCCGTAATGCCCTTCTCCCCAAACTGCTTACGGATTTCCTCCTCATTCATAAAAACAACCGAGTACCCCAATGCATTTCCAACGGCTCCGCCATAAAGGCAACCGCGAATTTGGTCAGGATTTACCTCGGTATCATTTTGCGTATAAAATCTCTGAAGTATTTTATTGACGTACATCCCCACAATCCTCCTTATTTTCATCGCTTCGCTCCACGTTTTTGAACGCTTTGCGATCTCCCTAAAAAAGGAAAACCTTATAAAATTATAATAGCCTAAAAACGGACGATAGTCAACGAAAAAAGAAAACCCATGGCCCGAAAGCCATGGGTTTCTCTATCTACCTTTTAACTATTAAACAATACCCTGAGCGGTCATTGCCTCTGCAACCTTCAGGAAGCCTGCAATGTTAGCGCCTGCAACATAGTCGCCATCCTTGCCATACTTCTTAGCAGCTGCATCAAGGTTGTGGAAGATGTTAACCATGATGGTCTTCAGCTTAGCATCAACCTCTTCAAAGGTCCAAGACAATCTCTCGCTGTTCTGGCTCATCTCCAGAGCGGAGGTAGCTACGCCGCCAGCGTTTGCAGCCTTGCCAGGGCAGAACAGAACGCCATTCTCCTGAAGGTACTTGGTAGCCTCAAGAGTGGTAGGCATGTTAGCGCCCTCTGCAACAGCCATTACGCCGTTAGCAACCAGATTCTTAGCATCCTCAAGGTTCAGTTCGTTCTGAGTTGCGCAAGGAAGTGCAACGTCAACCTTGACAATCCATTGATTGGTACCCTCGGAAGCCTTGTCATGATATTGAGCAGAAGGTCTCTTTGCAGCGTACTCGGTCAATCTTGCTCTCTTTACTTCCTTCACTTCCTTCAGAAGTGCTACGTCGATGCCTTCGGGATCATATACCCAACCGGTGGAATCGGAGCAGGTAACAACCTTAGCGCCAAGCTGCTGAGCCTTCTCAATTGCGTAGATGGCAACGTTACCAGAACCAGAAACTGCTACGGTCTTGCCAGCAATGTCCTTGCCATTGGTCTTCAGCATTTCCTCGGTCAGGTAAAGCAGGCCGTAACCAGTTGCCTGAGTTCTAGCCAGGGATCCGCCGTAGGTAAGACCCTTACCAGTCAGAACGCCCTCATAAAGACCAGTCAGTCTCTTGTACTGACCATACATATAACCGATCTCTCTTGCGCCAGTTCCGATGTCACCAGCAGGAACGTCGGTGTCTGCGCCAATATGTCTGTACAGCTCGTTGATGAAGCTCTGGCAGAATGCCATAACCTCTCTGTCAGACTTACCCTTGGGATCGAAGTCAGAACCACCCTTGCCACCACCGATAGGAAGGCCAGTCAGGGAATTCTTGAAGATCTGCTCAAAGCCAAGGAACTTAATGATACCAAGGTTTACGGAAGGATGAAGACGAAGGCCTCCCTTGTAAGGTCCAATTGCGGAATTGAACTGTACGCGGAAACCATTGTTTACCTGAACCTGTCCCTTATCATCAACCCAGGGAACGCGGAACAGGATCTGTCTCTCGGGAGTTACGATTCTCTCAAGAAGTGCATCCTTACGATACTGCTCTTCGTTTGCTTCGATCACAACACGAAGGGACTCCAGAACCTCTTTTACTGCCTGATGAAACTCGGGCTGTGCAGGGTTCTTTGCAACTACCAGGTCAAAAACCTCATCAACATATGACATTTTTCATGTCCTCCTTATATTATTTTTGGATCCTGCGTTCCAATGCTCTCTGAATGAAAAAACTAGATAAAAAAGGACAAAGTCGTCCCTTTTCCAGAACGCCTTTGTCCCATTGGTGTCATTATATACCTATTAATTCAAAAAAACAATGTACTTTATCCAATTAACGCGTAAAATTTTTTGACATAATTTTGTTGAATATGCACAAAATCACATACTTGTATACAAGGATATCCCTTTGCCAATCGATTTTACTCCGTCTGTTCAACATACTCCGACTTCACGTAGGCAATTTGGTTCTTAAAATTAATCTTACACCAATCACCTTCCACGGCCAAAAGATCGACTTCTTCCCCCTTGACAAGCGTTCCGATCTTCGAGGAATCTGTGCTGGCATCCGCGCGGACATTAATGTTGTCCGTCGCCTTCACCTTACCAATCGGCGTATATTTTGTGGCAGATTCCTGTACCTTTAGGTACTGGGACATCACATAGCCCTCTTGCTTTTCAAACATAATCTTGGTCCAGCCATTGACGAGCTGCTCCAGAACGCGAACCTTCGTTCCTCCAGTCAGCCTGCCAAGCTTCTCTGCCTTCTGACTGTCAGATTTTCTGACATTGACCGTCGTGGAAGCAACGGCGTAAATCTCCTCCGTCGCATTGGCATCCACGCTCTGACCGCCATCCTCGGTTCCCGTTTGGCCTTCCTCGCTGGTTCCTTCTCCACCTTCCTGACCTTGGTTTGCTTCCGTACCATCGGGATCACTCGTGGCCTTCTGGCTTCCAAGCTCTTCTCCAACAGTCCTCTTAACGTCATTGGAGACCTCGTCCATATATGCCAAAAGATCAGGTTGCTCAGCAATCAGATTATCGAATTCTACCTTTACCATGTTGATCAGCTCCAGCACGTCGGCCTGCTCACTGACCTTCGTTATGTACTCGTCCTGTTCATTTGACTTGGACGTGCGCTTAATATACAGCGATCCATCTGCCGCCGTGCAGAGATAATGCATGGCATAGGTCGGATACTCTGCTTCCTTCCCCGTCATCTTTACCTTGAAGCAGACATACGCGATGGTTTCACCCTCCGCATAACCAGGCTTCGTATAGATCTCCAGATTAGGATAATGCTCAATGTATTTCGAGATTTCCACAAACCAAAGCATGTCCATCTCTTCCACCTTGTCACAAAGGGCATTCAGGACTGCTTCATCACCGCTTGCCAGCGCATTATAATACGACTCAATAAGGTTTTGAATGTTAGAATCTTCATTCTTAACCAACGGTACTTCGTCGCTCACTTCTTCACTGGAAGACGATGTTTGGCTCTCTGACGTCTGGACGGTCTCGCCGATTTGATTCAGTTCATCATGATGAACACCGCTCGCCTTTAACGCAACAACAACGGTAATTGCCACGGCAAGGCATACAATCACAGGGAATACATACTTTCCATTTTTCAGTGCGACATTCCAAATTTTTTGTATTTTATCCTTCATACTTCCTCTCTTCAAAAACAAGGTGACGCAGCGTGCGACCGACAGGACTCGAACCTGCAACAACGGCGTCGGAGGCCATCGTTTTATCCATTAGACTACGGTCGCCAGTCATTTTGAAGTCTTATAATTTTTGCGTCACCTTGAATTATACTACCATAAAACCCTTGGAATGTCTACATTCATTTTTCCAAATGCCCTTTGTTTAGAAAATCTTAAGGGATAACAAGTTCTACCTTTTTCTGCTCTCTGTTATAGTAATAGACACTATTTGACAGGAATTCCTGCGGATCGACCACATGCTCATTTGCATCCTGGATCATCTCCTTCAAAAAGGTTTTTCCAAATTCCTGTATCTCAGGAAGCATGATCACTTCATGAATGGAACATGGGATTATGTAAAAGCTACAGTCAAGCTTATCCGCCAGCTGTTCCAGATATCCATCATATAGCATCACGGCAGCGCCATTGCTTCTCATATGATTTGTCAGGATTTTCATCGAAAATGGCCCCCAACTACATTCCTCTGGAAGAGCAGGCCAGATTTTAGAACGCCTTCCCATAAGCTCTAATAGCAGCTCCTCCATCGGACAACATTGCTCTGGATAGAGTCTCCGCGTGTTTTCATTCGCGATTTTCCAAAGCTCCGACACGCTAGTCCCCCATCTCTCCACATGCTCATTTGTAACAGAAATGCTTCCGCCCCCAATCTCATCATTCCAAAAGACATAGAAAAAGGTAATCGCCAAATCTAAGAACGGGATGCTGGGGACCTGTTCCAAGGTTTGCTCATTTCTTTCCCGATTGACCAGTCGATAGCATATTTTCTCCTTGACCTTCTCAAAATCCATAAAGAACTCCATGTCGATATTCCCCTTGGGCATACCACGCCTTAGGTTCTCCCTGATAACGCCTAGGACCTCCTCAAACGGACGACCATTTTGATACTCTCCATATAAATCATCCAAATATAGCGTCGGTGCAATGTTTCTCTTTTTATCATTGACCATGACGCCCAACAGCGTTACGCCATTGTTCTTCTTCACCCTTTGAAGCCTTACCTCCATTTCCTCCCCAAAGCTCTCGGCCAGACTCCTTCTGACCTCTTCCGCAAATTCGTTTTTGTTCATGCATTAACCCATATCAAGCAGCTTGGCCGCGTCGCACCCCAATGACGCCGCCCTTCTTTGAATCCCCATAAATAGAAAGACAATGAGCCTCCCTTACGGGAAGTTCATTGTCTTACAAGTCTGTCATGTCTGCTTTGGATCAAATCCGTTTTGGATGATTTATACTCTGGACAGATACTCACCGGTTCTGGTATCGATCTTGATCTTGTCGCCCTGCTCAACGAACAGAGGAACCATTACCTGTGCACCGGTCTCAACGGTAGCGGGCTTGCTTGCGCCAGTAGCGGTGTCGCCCTTGAAGCCAGGCTCGGTATCCGTAATGGTCAATTCTACGAACAGAGGAGGCTCAACGGAGAAAACGCTTCCGTTGTGGGAACAAATCTTGCAAACCTCGTTCTCAACAACAAACTTCAGCGCATCGCCAACGGTCTCTGCGTTCAATGCGATCTGATCAAAGGTCTCGGTATCCATGAAATAGAAAAGGTCGCCATCAGAATAGGAATACTGCATGTCCTTTCTGTCGATACGCGCCTGAGGGCACTTCTCGGTAGGACGGAAGGTTCTCTCAACCACGCCGCCGGACTTAATATTCTTCAGCTTGGTACGTACGAAAGCAGCACCCTTACCAGGCTTTACATGCTGGAATTCTACGATCTGGAATACGTTATTATCCAATTCAATGGTCATGCCATTTCTGAAATCACCTGCAGAAATCATAAAAAAATATCCTCCTAAAGTTTTCACGGTTATAATTCTTTAACAGTTTAATATAAAAACGCCAATATTTCAACATATTTTTAAAATTTTTTCCATTTATTTTTACGACGCGCCCCATTTCCGGTATTCGCCCGGTCGTTTCAGCATGGCACTTCATACCGTTTCCTTATTTTCCAATGATGCTAAGTACCTTGTCAACGGCCATGCAATAGCCTTCCAGACCATGTCCATAGATCTGCGCGTCACAGGCAGGCGCCGTCACGGAGACCTTTCGGAAATCCTCCCGCCTGGTAATGTCGGAAATATGAATTTCGACCTTGGGCATGGTCGTAACGCTCGCCAGCGCATCATGAATCGCGTAGGAATAATGCGTGTACGCTCCGGGATTGATTACAATTCCCGCCGTTTTGTCAAAATATGCCTCCTGAATGCGGTCAATGATGGCACCCTCATGATTGCTCTGAAATACCTCAATCTCGCACCCCACTTCCTCTGCCTTTCTTTGTATCATGTCCAAAAGGTATTGATAATCCTGATTTCCATATACTTCCTTTTCGCGAATGCCTAAAAAATTCAAATTCGGTCCATTGATTACTAACAGCTTCATGCATTTACCTCCAACCATCTTGCCAGCCTGTCTGCACATTCCTCCGCATCCAAATCATCCACGTCCAAAATTACGTCCGCACACGCTTCATAGGCATGCTCCCTCGCCTTGATCAGCTCGCGAATCCTCTCCAAAGGGTTCTCTGTCTGAAGAAGTGGCCTCGTCTTATCTCCCTTGAGTCTCTCATAAACCGTTTCCGGCTTTACCCTCAGATAAATTACCGTTCCGCATTTCTTTAAGAGCTCCCGATTTTCTTCCCTCACGGGCGTTCCGCCGCCCACGGATAAAATCCTTCGATAGGTCCTGCCACAAATCTCCCGCAGCTCCTCGGTCTCCATCCTGCGAAAGGACTCCTCACCCTCCGTCCGAAAAATCTCCATAATGGTTTTTCCGGCCTTCTGTTCAATCAGGCTGTCCGTATCCTCCACGGGAACTCTGAGTTTCCAGGAGAGCTTCCTTCCAACGGTTGTCTTTCCTGACCCCATGAAGCCAATTAACAACACGTTTCCCTTTAGTTTCGTAAACTGTTCCATCTGTATTTTCCCATCTTCCTTAGTGCTTCATCTGTTCCAGCGCATATGCATAGGTCTGCGCCGCAAGCTCCTCCGAAATCTTCTCACCCGTCCAAAGTTCGAACGCAATAATTCCCTGATAGAGCAACATCTTAAACCCATTGCAGGCCTTTCCTCCGGCCTGTCGCACCATTTGCATAAACCTTGTGTCCGCCGGATTATAAATCAGATCATATCCAAACTTTACCTTCTTATAAAAGGCTTCATCTGAAATAATGATCTCATCCACCAGCGGGAACATGCCGACCTTCGTTGCCTGAATGACCAGATATTGTTCACCCTCTGAAAGCTCTCGCCAGCCTTCTGTCTTCATGGGAATGACGATCTGTCTGCCCTCTAGCTCATTGACTTCCTTGGCAATCTCTTCAGCCTTGGAAAGAGTTCTGTTCAAAATTCGAATCTCCTTTGCCCCTTCCCTCGCCAACATCAAAGCAACGGCCCTTGCAACGCCTCCAGCTCCCAGCACCAAAACCTTCTCCCCGCGGATGCTCGCACCATCAGACTGCATGGCACGACAAAGACCCGGCATGTCCGTGTTATAGCCCTTGAAGCCCTCCTCCGTCCGTACCAATGTATTGACTGCGCCAATCTGCGCCGCCAAATCATCAATATCAGAAAGGAAAGGAATCACATCGCTCTTATAAGGAACCGTAACGTTCAATCCCAGAAAATTCAATGCAAAAGCACCATCCACCGCATTTTCCAGCTCCTCGGCTTCCACCAAATAAGGAAGGTATCTCAGGTTTTGTCTCGTATGATCCGCAAGAAAATTCTGGATTGCTGGAGACATGGTATGCTCCACCGGGTTTCCGATCAGTCCGCAGGTTCTTGTTTTTCCGTCAATCATGCCGCGCTCCCATTTCTGCCCCGTCCATTCCCAGACGCATGGGCGAATTCCATCATTTTATTCTCAAAGAGGCTGCCGATCAGGGCAGCCTCTTAAACTTTTGCTTCTTATTTCAATTCGTTTCCTTCCGTCAAATTCTCACGGATTACTTTCCAGCCTTCTTCGCCTTCTTTGCTTCCAGCGCCTTATCGGTAGGCTTTACCAGTACCAAGCAAAGAACCAAAGCAATAATGTAAAGGGCGATGGTAAAGTACAACACGTTCTGATATCCAACAGGATTCATCTTTGTCCCATCATGATCAATCCTCTCACCAGAATGGTTTACGATGTAGGTAGCTACCTGGTTACCAGTCAGACCTGCAAAGGCCCAAGCGGAAAGCGTAATACCATGGATGGCACTGATGGAGCCCATGCCATAGTGGTCGGAAAGGAGCGTCGGGACATTGGAGAAGCCGCCGCCGTAGCCTGCGTTAACAAAGAAGATCAGTGCAAGTACAAGGAATACCAGCAGTCCATTTCCTTCGCCGTTCTTGATACCGCCCGTTACCATAACCAGTGCAGTGAACGCGATGGAAAGAATAAAGATCATCTTATAAATCGTATTTCTGTCCTTCATGGTATCTGCCCATGCAGAGAATCCAAGACGACCGCCTGCGTTAAAAATAGCAGAAATCGTGGAGATAATACCTACGGAAGCTGCAAGACCAATACACTTTACAATCATCTTCTCCTGAGAGATCAATGCCAGACCGCAAGTGATGTTGATGTAGAACATCAGCCAAATACCAATGTAGTTGGTGATGGGCTTGGTCTTTAATACCTGCATAATGCTGGGCTTTGCGTCCTTGGACTGAGGCTCATGCCAACCTTCGGGCTTCTTCAGAAGAAGGTGTCCGATGAACATCATGACAAAGTAGATACCAGCGAGGATCACGAACATCTTATAGATACCGCCCTCGCCAAGGCCCTGCAGCATCCACTGCATGATGGGACTGAAGATTGCCTTTGCTGCGCCGAAACCTGCTACTGCAAGACCGGTTGCAAGACCCTTTCTGTCAGAGAACCAAAGCATCAGGGTCTTTACGGGAGAAAGATATCCAGTACCAAGGCCAATACCCATGATGAAACCATAGGAAACATAAATACCAATCAGGGATACCAAGCTTCCCTTGTGATTTCCGCCATAATAAATGAAGAAACCAGTCAGTGCCATGCCGACTGCAAAGCAGATCGTTGCAATCAACGAAGACTTATGAATGTCCTTCTCTACGACATTTCCAAGGAAGGCTGCTGACATGCCAAGGAAGAAAATGGCAAAGCTGAATGCCCATTCCGTTGCGCTCTTGGTGTAGCCGATGTAATCAGCGATCTCCTGGCTGAAAATACTCCAGCAATAAACAGTACCAATACTACAGTGCAGAAGCAGTGCGGGAATTGCAGCCCTCACCCATTTGTTGGAGCGCCAGCCCCCTGTTTTCGTTTCCTTTGTTCCCATACTAAACACTCATCCTTTTCTTTTATTGAATCATGATTTTCATGTTCCATGGAGCAACTAGCATGCCCCAAAATCCGAAAGACATTATACATCTTTTCTTTTTATATTTCAACCAAAATATTTTCGATGCCAGTATAAAGCTCACATAAAGTCGAATAGACTGATCTGGTTGCTCTCAGGCAGGCCTTCCAAAAGTCCAAGCTCCGCCATCTTGTCACAGATGGTCTGCGAAACCTTGGTCCTCTCCCTGAAGTCATCCCTCGAAAGGAATGGTCCGTTCTTCGCAGCCTCCATGACGCCATCCGCTGCCTTCTCACCCATGCCTTCAATACTGGTCAGGGACGGCATCAGCTTTCCGTCAATGATCTGGAAATGTCTGGAATGTGCCTTGTAAATGTCAATCGGTGCGAACTCAAAGCCGCGGGCATACATCTCCTGCACGATTCTCATGTCGCCGATCTGATCCTTCTCCTTATTCGAAAGCTTGTCTTCTCTGTTTCGAAGGTCCGCCAGATTTCTCTCCAGCTGTGCCTTTCCAAGACACATCACCTCATAGGAGAATGCCTTCGCACGAATCGTAAAGAATGCCCCATAATATGCCAATGGATAATGAATCTTACAGTAGGCAATACGCCATGCCATCATAACATACGCCGCCGCGTGTGCTTTCGGGAACATGTATGCAATCTTCTTACAGGAACCGATGTACCAATCTGGCACGTCATGTGCCTTCATGTCCTCCACCCATTCATCCCACTGAGCACACTTGCCCTTCGCAACGACGCCCTTACGCACGTTCTCCATGATCTTGAAGGATCGCTCAGGATCCACGCCCTTACCGATCAAATAGGTCATGATGTCGTCACGGGTACAGATGGCCGTGGAAATCGTTGCGATTCCGCTCTTAATCAAATCCTGTGCGTTGCCCAGCCATACGTCCGTACCATGAGACAGACCAGATATTCTTACCAGGTCTGAGAAGGATTTCGGCTGTGCATCGATAACCATTTGCATTGCGAAGTCCGTACCGAACTCAGGAATGCCGAGTGCTCCCAGCTTCGTTCCACCGATCTGGTCTGGCGTGATTCCGAGGGCATCCGTGTTTTGGAACAGGCTCATGACGTCTTGTCCGTCCAAGGGAATGGTCAAGGGATCAATTCCCGTAAGGTCCTGCAGCATACGAATCATGGTAGGATCATCATGGCCGAGAATGTCAAGCTTTAACAGGTTATGATCAATGGAATGGTAATCAAAGTGCGTTGTTACCGTATCCGTCGTCATGTCATTTGCGGGATGCTGCACGGGCGTAAAGGAGTTGATGTCCTGTCCGAGCGGCAACACCACGATACCGCCAGGGTGCTGACCCGTGCTTCGACGAACGCCCGTACAGCCCACGGAAAGTCGCTCGATCTCGCTGACCCTCTTCGTGATTCCCTTCTCTTCAAAATAGTGCTTTACATAACCAAAGGCCGTCTTTTCAGCCACGGTTGCAATCGTACCTGCTCGGAAGGTCTGACCTGCGCCGAAAATAACCTCCGTGTATTTATGTGCCTTCGACTGATACTCACCTGAAAAGTTCAGGTCAATATCAGGCTCCTTATCTCCCTTAAATCCAAGGAAGGTCTCGAACGGAATGTCAAAGCCGTCCTTATGGAGCTTTTCCCCGCAGACGGGACAAACCTTGTCAGGCATGTCTATGCCCGCCTTTCCTGCATAGGCCTTGACCTCATCCGAGGTAAAATCTACATAATGGCATTTACTGCAATAATAGTGCGGACTTAAGGGATTGACCTCCGTAATTCCTGCCATGGTTGCCACAAAGGAGCTTCCTACGGAGCCACGGGAACCAACCAAGTATCCATCCTCCACTGACTTCCATACCAGCTTTTGCGCGATGATGTACATCACGGCAAATCCGTTGGAAATAATGGAATTCAGCTCTCTCTTTAATCTCGCCTCAACAATCTCAGGCAGCTCAGGCCCGTAAATTTCATGAGCGCGGTCATAACAGATCTTCGTCAGCGTCTTGTCACTGTCGGGAATTACGGGAGGACACTTGTCCGGCCGCACCGGAGCAATCGTCTCGATCATGTCCGCGATCATGTTCGTGTTTTTCACCACGACCTCATAGGCCTTATCGCTTCCGAGATACTCAAACTCCTCCAACATCTCCTCCGTTGTGTGAAGATACAACGGTGCCTGATTGTCTGCATCCTCAAAGCCCTTGCCCGCCATGATGATACGCCTGTACACCTCGTCCGCCGGATCCAAAAAATGCACGTCACAGGTTGCAACCACGGGCTTATGGAACTGCTCTCCCAGCTTTACGATCTTGCGGTTGACCTCCTGGATGTCTTCGACGCTGTTGATCGTCCGAATCTTTTCGGAGGGAATCATAAACGCATTGTTGCCCACGGGCTGAATCTCAAGATAATCGTAAAAGCTCACCAGCCTTGCAATCTGCTGATCCGTCTGTCCATCCAGCAGCGCGCGATACAGCTCACCCGCCTCGCAGGCACTTCCCAGAATCAAGCCCTCACGATACTTTTGAATGAGACTCTTCGGTACCCTCGGCACCCTGTGGAAATAGGTTAGGTGCGATTCCGAAACCAATTTATAGAGATGGGTTCGACCCAAATCATTTTTTGCCAAAATAATGGCATGATACGACGGAGACTTCTGTACCACGGAAGGACTGCTCTCCCCAAGAACGTTCAGCTCCTTCAGCGTAAAGATGTTCTCCTCTGCCAGCATCTTGATAAATTTCACAAAGATATGTGCCGTTGCCTCGGCATCATCCACGGCGCGATGATGATTTTCCAAGGAGATGCCGAGCGTTTTACAAATGGCATCCAGCGTATGCTTCGCCTGATCCTTTAAAAGCGCCCTGGAAATCTGTACCGTGTCCACAAAGGTAAAGTCGTCGGAAAAGCCCTGTCTTCGACAATTCTCCATGATAAAGCTCATGTCGAAATTGGCATTGTGTGCCACCATGACGGCCCCATCACAGAAATCCAAAAACCTCGGCAAAATTTCCTCGATCACGGGAGCATCCATGACCATTTCATCCTGAATGCTGGTCAGGTTTTGAATCTCAAAGGGAATCGGCACCTCAGGATTTACAAAGGTCGAAAAGCGATCCACAATCTCGCCGCCACTGACCTTAACCGCTCCGATCTCAATAATCTTATTGGTCACAGGCGAAAAGCCCGTTGTCTCAATGTCGAATACGACAAAATCCGTCTGCAGGTCCTGTCCCTTATCTCCCGTCACGACCTCGCGAAGATCATCCACGAGATAAGCCTCCATGCCATAGAGCACCTTAAAGAATTCCTGCTTGTCCGGTGTCGGCAGCTCCTTTTCCTTACACTCGTTCTTCTTCGCCTTCCAAAGATCATCCCAGACATGGCCCGCATCGGTAAAGCCCTGTACCACGCCGTGATCCGTGATGGCAATGGCCCTGTGCCCCCATTTATAGGCGCGCTTGACAATGTCCTTCGCCTCGGAGACCCCATCCATGTCACTCATCTTCGTGTGACAATGCAGCTCCACACGCTTCTTTAGCGCCACGTCGGACCTGCTCACGGAGAAATCTCCCGTCTTCTTGATTCCTGCGATGGAACCGATGGTCAACTCGTGGTCGAACTTGTCCATCATGGCAATGCCCTTGACCTTGATGAACGCCCCTGCCTTTAGGCTACCTGTCACCTCTGAAGCCTGCTCCGTTTTTACAAAGAGCTTCACCGTCATGGTGTCCGAAAAGTCTGTCAGGTCAAAATAAATCAATGTCTTCTCATTTTTGATTTCGCGTGTCTCAAGCTTTAATATCTTACCCTGAACAACAACCTCACCGATCTCACCAATGATGTCCTCAATCTTATGAGGCTCCTCCTCAAAATCTCTTCCATAAATCACGTCGGGATTGTCTGATTTCTTCACGGATCCTCGATCAAAGCCGCCTCGGTCGCCCTTCTTAAACTTCGAGAATTCACCTCTGCCAGTATTCAACTTACCGCCAGAGCCAGCGCGCAATTCTCCCGTCTTCCCAGCCGTACCTGCCGCAGTGCCCTTTTGCGCGCCATCTCCGGAAGCGCTCTTCTCGGAAGCTCCCTGCTCCGATCCTTGCTGCGCCTTTTGAGACTCGTCACCATTCGTTGCACTAGCCTCGCCATTCACATTCTCGGCGGTCTTTCCGTCGCGAGGCTCATAGCCCTTGAGCCTGTTTGTGATTTCAGCAACCTTTAAGCTGATCAGCCTCTCTTCCTCCTCGCGCTCCTCGCTTCGCTCCTTCTCACGATACTCCAGCTCAATCCGAACGCCAAAGCCGCAGCGCTCCACCAAAATCTTTTCCAGAATGTGATGAAGCTCCTCCTCCCTGCTCCGAACAAGGACGGAATCCTCTAGGTTGACAATCACTCGTCCCTCTTCCGGATAGGAAAACTGAGCCGTTTTTAACGCAATAAACAGGACATGGCTGTATTCCATCAGCTCGTCCAAAATGCTTTCCCGATAAACATCCAAAAGCCTTTCCGGCGTATACTGCGCCGACAATTCAAAACGCTCGTAGATTTTGACCTCAATCGCAACGCCCGAAAATAACTGCCTCTTGATTTCCTTCTCAACCTTATAGATGTCCTTCTTATCAATGAGATTTCTGGACACCAGGTAAATCCTCAGGAAATCCTTCGCCTTCGTCGTTGTAATTTTCTCAATATTTGTCTGCCCCATGAGGTCGTGCAGGTTCTTTTGCAGCTGCACGTTTGGAAATGCTTCAAAAAAAGCCTTCATTCTTAAGCCTCCCAAAACATCTCATTCCACCGTTACTTCAAAACCAATTTACTGCTCCCAGGCATCCAGCTCTGCCTTTAATGCAGCAAGCAGCCCTGCCTCCGGCACCTTGCGGATAATCTCTCCCTTTTTGATGAGGAGTCCTTCGCCAATTCCACCAGCAATGCCTAGGTCTGCCTCCTTCGCCTCTCCAGGTCCATTGACAACGCATCCCATGACAGCTACCTTGATATCCAGCGGATAGTCTGCCACCAGCTGCTCTACCTTACCAGCGAGTCCAATCAAGTCAATCTGCGTTCTTCCACAGGTCGGGCAGCTTACCACCTCAATGCCGCCACTTCGAAGTCCCAGCGTCCGAAGGATCAGTTTGGCGGAATAAATCTCCTCCACGGGATCTCCCGTCAGCGATACGCGGATCGTGTCGCCAATACCCTGATTCAAAATCAGACCAAGTCCGATCGAAGACTTAATGTTCCCGCTTCTCACCGTTCCGGACTCCGTGATTCCGACGTGAAGCGGATACGGCGTCTTTCCCGCGAGCAGTTCATGCGCCTTGACACACATGAGAACGTCCGAGGATTTTATGCTAATCACCAGATTGTCATATCCGAGGTCTTCAATCAGATGCACCTTATCCAAGGCGCTCTCGACAATTCCCTCCGCCGTAACGCCGCCATACTTTTCCAATAAGTGCTTCTCTAAGGAACCGCTGTTAACGCCAACGCGAATCGGGGTATTCCTCTCCTTGGCAACATCCACCACGGCCTTCACCCGCTCCTTGGAGCCAATATTTCCGGGGTTGATACGGATCTTATCCGCTCCGTTTTCCATGGCAGCAATGGCCATTTGATAATCAAAATGGATGTCAGCCACAAGAGGGATGCTGATCTGCTTCTTAATCTCCTTGATTGCCTTTGCCGCCTCCAACGTCGGAACGGTACAACGGATAATCTCGCAGCCAGCCCGCTCCAGTGCATGTATCTGCGCAACCGTCGCCCTGACATCCTCCGTCTTCGTATTCGTCATCGACTGTATTAAAATCGGATTTCCTCCACCAATTTTTCGATTTCCAATTTGAACAACCTTCGTCTCATCCCTAAAACTCATTTTTCTTCTCTACTTTCTAAATTTGTCTTACTCCAACCAATCCCTAATGTTCTCTCCTTGAGGAGAAGGTGGCGTGACACGCCGGATGAGGTGTCCCCCATCATCAACAAGATTTAGTATACCCCTCCCACAAACTCTCCACAAGACGTATTTTTGCCCAAATTTGCGGCAGAATTTTCGTCATTCCCTTTCCAAAAATTCCACATTTTCCTCTTGCAATCCATGAAATATAAAGCGCGGAGGAATTGACCAAAGCAGCCACTCCTCCGCGCTCAAATTCCCCTATTCATTTTTCGATAGCTTTAACGCACATCTTCAACATGAATTCATGCGTTTAAAAACTAGCACTACTTCACAACCTTCTCAAAATCGCTCGCGGGATGCTTACAGATCGGACAAATGAAATCATCTGGAAGCTCCTCGCCCACATACTCATAACCACAGATCTTGCATCTCCAAACCGTCTGCCCTTCTGGGGTCGTTTTCACTGCCTCTGGCTTAGGTTTAATGTTTGCAAAATAATACGCATAGGTTGCGGAAGGCACGCTGTTAAAGATCTCTCCATCCGTCACCTGGGCAATGAACAGCATGTGACTGCCAAGGTCAATCATCTGCTGTACATACGCGGAAATATACGCGTTGGTTCCCGCCGTAATTGCCATCGTTCCATTCGCCACTCTCTTGCAGTCTGTATAGATCGCAAACTTATTTACGTTTCTTCCCGACTGGAATCCGAAATGCTTGAACGTATCAAAGGTTGCCTCTTCACTAAGAATAGAGATGGTAAACTTCCGCGTCTCCTTAATCATGTCACAGGTATAGTTCGCCTTATTGACTGAAATGCTAATCATCATCGGCTCCGAGGCAACCTGACAGGGCGTATTGATAATACAGCCATTATCCTTCCCATTTTGGTTTGCCGTCAGCACAAACAATCCATAGCTCAATTTCTGTAATACCTTCTGATCCATCACGTTCTCCTTTATAAATTTAATCTCTTCGCAAAGCCCTTTAAAGCCTTCCCCTTTTAGGGGAAGGTGCCCCGAAGGGGCAGATGAGGTTATTCTAGTAGTTCTCCTCCCGAACCTCGAAATAGCTCTGCGGATGATTACATACGGGACAAACCTCAGGTGCACTCGTGCCAACTACGATATGCCCGCAGTTTCTGCACTCCCAAACCTTGATCGTACTCTTCTCAAATACCTGCTTCGTCTCAACATTATTTAAAAGGGCGCGATATCTCTCCTCATGTGCCTTTTCAATTGCAGCCACGCCGCGAAACTTTGCCGCAAGCTCGGGAAATCCTTCCTCCTCCGCAGTCTTTGCAAAACCCTCATACATGTCCGTCCATTCAAAATTCTCGCCATCTGCCGCAGCTGCCAGATTTTGCGCCGTATTGCCAATGCCCTGCAGCTCCTTGAACCACATCTTGGCATGCTCCTTCTCATTCTCTGCCGTCTTTAAGAAAATGGCAGAGATTTGCTCATAGCCTTCCTTCTTTGCCGTGGAAGCAAAATAGGTATACTTATTTCTTGCCTGAGACTCCCCTGCAAATGCTGCCATTAAATTTTTCTCTGTCTGTGTTCCTGCATATTTATTACCCATCGTCATCGTCCTCCTATTCATCATCAGGTCTATACGCTTCTAGATTCCTTTTTCCAGCTTATGCTTCCTTCTTCCACAGTCCATGCAGATTACAGTATGCATACACTGCCTCTACCTTCTCATCCTCACAGAGTGCGAAGCATACCTCCGGTGCATCTCCTGCCTTCAGATCCTTCTTCTGGAAGCCCTTGTCCGTCTGAACCAGAACCCATTCAATAAAGTGTGCTTCTACCATAGGATGAGCAACCTCGCCAACCTTTACGCAAACCTTTCCGTCCTTTACCTCAAACGCGGGAACATGCTTCTCAACAGCCGCATCCGTCGTTCCAGGAATGATCTCCGTCAGCTTCTGACCACAGCATGACATGGGAACCTTCTTATCCTTGATCACAATGACCATATTTCCACAATGCTCACATACGAAAAATCTCAAATCCATACCTTTGTACCCTCCTGTTCTGTGTAAAAATCATCTGCAAGTTTCCGGCGAAAAGGCGCTTTTTAAGTCTCCTTTGCCACTGCTTATATTATACCTATTTTCCGCCTGCTTTGCAAGAGAAGTATTGTGCTTTCTGTCGCTCTCCCTCGTCCTGCGTACGACAGAATGTCACTCCGCCTTCGCTTCGCTTCGGCTACGTGCTTTCTGTCG
>SVFO01000008.1:6309-21828 GCA_015056795.1 Lachnospiraceae bacterium | reverse complement strand
CTGTCGCTCTCCCTCGTCCTGCGTACGACAGAATGTCACTCCGCCTTCGCTTCGCTTCGGCTACGTGCTTTCTGTCGCTCTCCCTCGTCCTGCGTACGACAGAATGTCACTCCGCCTTCGCTTCGCTTCGGCTACGTGCTTTCTGTCGTCCCATGATTTCAGAAATGAAAAAGCTCCCTTGCAAGCAAGCTTGCGGGAGCTTTTTCATTTCTGAAATCGCAGGACTCGTTACTTAGTCAAAGTATCTCTTCAAAAGGCCCTCAAATGCCTTGCCGTGTCTCGCCTCGTCGCGTGCCATTTCATGCACGGTGTCATGGATGGCGTCAAGGTTTGCAGCCTTAGCGCGCTTTGCAAGATCGGTCTTACCAGCGGTAGCGCCGTTCTCAGCGTCAACACGAAGCTGAAGGTTCTTCTTGGTGCTGTTGGTAACCACTTCGCCAAGCAGCTCAGCAAACTTTGCAGCATGCTCTGCCTCTTCGAAAGCAGCCTTCTCATAATACATGCCAATCTCGGGATATCCCTCGCGATAAGCAACTCTTGCCATTGCAAGATACATACCAACCTCAGAGCACTCGCCCTCAAAGTTTGAACGAAGGTCAGCCTTAATGTCCTCGCTTACGTCGGATGCAATGCCTACAACATGCTCGGAAGCCCAAACTCTCTCTTCAGACTGCACTGTAAACTTCTCACCGGGAACACCACAGATGGGACACTTCTCGGGGGGCTGATCCCCTTCATGAACATAACCACAAACCGGACATACGTACTTCATGTGAAACCCTCCTTATTCGATTCGTTTTTGAATAGTTTATTTGCAAGCTTTTCCGCTTAACAACCTATTACTATCATACCATAAAAAGGTCATTGTGCGCAACCATTGAATTTTGCCACAAATTTTCTACTGTTCCTCACTTTTTTTCATTCTGTGCGTCTTTCCGTCGCTTCCGAGATAAGTGTTCTCAGCAGTGATTGGCTGCAGCTTGCCAGAGGAGATCAGTTCGATGACAACCTTGGCAATCTTCGGATCAAATTGTGTTCCTGAACAGCGCTCAAACTCTTTGATAATAACCTCTAAAGAAAACGGCTCCTTATAAACTCTCTTAGAAGCCATAGCGTCAAAGCAATCCGCACAGCAAATAATCCTCGCCACGAACGGGATGTCCTCGCCCTTCTTCCCTTCAGGATAGCCAGATCCGTCATATTTCTCATGGTGGGATCTTGCGCCTTCTACAATCTGCGGAATGGTTGAAATTCCCTGCAAAATCTCAGCGCCGCGGGTGGTATGCTTCTTCATGACGCTAAATTCCTCATCCGTCAACCTTCCCGGCTTGTTCAGGATACTGTCGGGAATCGCAATTTTACCAATGTCATGGAGCAAGGCGATGTAATAAATATTATCCACCTCATCGGAATTCATTCCCAGATTCTCCGCAACGACCTTGGAATAGGATCCAACGCGAATGGAGTGACCGTTGGTATACTCATCCTTTGCATCGATGGTCCGTGCAATGGCCTCGATCGACTCCAAGGTAATGTTTTTATACTCCAGCTGTCGTTTCAGGGACTGCCTTGTCTTGATACGGACAAACAGGGAAGCAATGTAATAAACAACGACCATTGCGATTACGGCGACAATGAGCCAGAACCACCAATGCTCATGAAATTTCTTTTCCTTCTCCAGGTGAATGTCAACCTGATTTGAAGCCTGCCCATACCCATCTACCACATAAACGTGGAAATCATAATCTCCACCTGCAAGATTCGTATAATATGCACTTCTGTTATCGTCCGTTGCAACGGTATATTCATCATCGATGCCGTCCAGCTTATAATAGATCGTGTAGCCATTGTTCGGTCGGAATCCAAAAATGGAAAGATTGAAAGCGACACGATATTTGTCCTTGCCAATTGTGATATTATCCCCGTAATAATGCACGCCATCAAGGTCCACGGAAGAGACGACAATCTTGACTGGAGGTGGTACGTCCCTTGTCAAATTGAAGTCATAAACATAAATGCCGTTCGTTGACTGAAGATAATACTTTTGCTCCTCTTCATCATAGTAACCGGAAGTGTTCGCAATGATCGGTTGCAGGCCATTGGTTGCATCATAGGATGCGTAATCCGTCAGACGATTTCCCTCCAGAGAGTCCGTAACATAAATCTGAGTCTGGCTTCCAATGACATATTTATATACAAGCTTTCCATCCGTATTAGTACATCTGATCTTGGCAAGCTCAACGATGGAGCCCTTGATGTATGGTATGGCAATCTCCTCCGAAACGCCGTTTCCGTCCTTGGTGTTCGTTCTAAAAAGACGGCTGTTTAACGTATAGTAAAGGTTATCCCCGTCCACAAGGAACTTCAATCGGTTTCCCGTAATTCCTTTCTCAGTCGGGATCTCCGTCGCAGTCGTAAAGTCATCATCCACGATAAATAACCCCTGCGTGCGGTCAAATAAAAGCCTTCCGTCGCTGGTCTTATTGACATACAAAACATTTGTACCAATATTCATGACAGAAAACTTCTTGCCGTCAAATCGCATGATTCCTCTCGCATATCCCATCGCCAGATAATCATCAAAGCTCCGCATGCAACGAACGGAAGCCGTCAGGGTCAGGTCAGGATCATCTACAACCGTCCCAACATGAGTGCTAATATAGTCTGCATCATAAATAACAACCTTCTCTGTCTTCGAGTCATATTCCACTAAGCCAATGCCAGAAACGGCAAAGTAAACCTTGCCCTGAAATACCTCAACATCCTTAGGCGCAAACGTAAAGGAAAAATTTTCATCCCCCTGTGCCTTGCCTTCCTGTGTTTTGGCATCTGCATAGGCGTAAATGGCCTGCATAATCGCATTGTCTGGCAGAATCTCATTTTTCTTTAGGTCATACCGATAGATCTTCGTTGCGGCAACAACATACAGAATGTCGCCGTATTTCTCCACCGCATAAACATTTCTGTCAAATGCGGGAGGCACATTTAGGGACTGCCAGGTCGGATCGTCATAAAACAGCTCGGATAATGCGTTCTTCGTGATGATGGAAACGCCTGATGCACCGATATAATGTGATGCCACCCATAGATTTCCTTCATAGTCAATCATCAAATCCACGAGCTGACTCTTGTTTTCAAGATCACCCGCCAAGGTAATCTGCGGCTCTGACGAACTGAAATCAACGCAGTAGATACCATTCTTTTCACAAGCAGCGAACAGGATTTGATCCTTTTCAGAATATAACATTTGATTGACCTGATCGGGAACGGTGAGATCTCCAAGCATTCTCCCCTTTTCCGTGTCGTACCTGTGAATGATCCCATTCTCCTCTGCCATAAATAGCGTCGTGCCAAAGGAATAGATTTCCAGAATTTTGGGATTTAAAAGAATCTCTATCCCGCCCTTTTCATAGACTCCGTCATCCATCTGATAGAAATAAGTATCCCTGTCAACATCCAGCGCAATGTCGCGGACCGCCATCCCTTCCGTTCCGGAAATAGTGGTCTTCACACCACTCACAATGTCAAAGATGACGCCTCCATTGTCTTGTGTTGAGATATAGAGCAGCTTGTTTTTCTCATCCAGTATGATGTCGGTGACAACGCCTGCATCCATGACCAAAGGCTCGAAATGATACTCCTTATAGACATAAACATGCTCAGAGGTAGCAACATAAAGAATGTTGCCATCTGTTGCCAAAGCCCTTACGTTAATGACAGAATACTCCTGTCCTTCGTAGGTAAAGCTCTTGTAGGTCACAAATTCCTTCGAGTCATAACGCGTAAGTCCAGAGTATTGAGCAATCCAGACATAACCATCCTCCGTCTGGCAGATGGCCTCCGCACCGGAAACCTCGAGGTCAACAGGGATCTCCGTCTTATTACTCATATAGGATGCCGCATGTGTATCCTGCCGAAAAGCAGAAAATGCAAGCACAAAAATGAGACATGTCAATGTTAAAAGTTTAGTTTTCTTCTTCATGGAATCATCCCGTCCTAGTTATTCAGTAATGGAAGCCTGAAAATCTTCCAGATTTTGATATCCATACAGCCTTGCCGTATTCTCAATGGTCGCCCTTGCAATATTTACGCCTTCCCTGGCACATCGAATGACATATCCGGCATAAAGCTGCAGCATTTTATCCGAATACGTACTGATTTCGCCGCGCAAATAAGTCTCATAGGAGGTATCAAACATGTCATCCTCATAGGTATGAAGGTTTCTTGCATTGCTTACCACCTTCGGATACTCCTTTGCAAACTCCTCGACCATACTCATCTGCAGAGCCACGATCTGCTCAATGACAGCTTTTTTCTCTTCAGAAAGCTCTGGGAAATGCTTCTCCAGATCCTCATATTTCTCCGGAGCCGTACTCTCCATCATACGACCATACTTCTCCGTAATCAGATTATGCCCCAGTGCCGTCTCCCGTTCAAAGTCATATAAATATTGCAGCAGCATCGTGCGGTCCCAGGTCAGATACTGGCTCTTTCTCATGACTGAGAAGGTCGGCCAGTCATTTTGACAATATGCCCTGCCGCCCTCGTTCTTTACCTTGTCAAATGCCTCAAACTCCGTCTTTGCGATTCGCCTTACCAATTCCTCGTTGCTCAGCTTCGCATAGCCAGCCTTCATCAAGAGCTCCTCCACCTGATGATCCAAATACGAATCCACGTCGCTGATCAAGCTCTCGTCATACAGAGATCTTGCAATGCCGCTGCAAAGCTCCTCCATGAATTCCTTCACGGTTGCATACGCACGCTCATCATCCATTCGAAGGCTCGCATGTAACTGTTCCAAGAGTGCCACGACCTCACCACCGCCCGGCAGTCGCTCCGTGCTCTTTTTCAGCCACTTATCATGCGGTGGGAAGGAATTGCTAAGATGATGCCACAGCCGCATCACATGACGCATGCTCTCTGTCAGCATTCCATCAGCCGTCATGCGATCTCCGCGCTCCAGCATGCGAAAATAATTATACTGTCCCGTCTGCGAAATCTTCGCACAATCCTCCGCGATTTTTAAGAAACGAATCTCCTCGGGATAGCCTGCCTGTAGCTTTGCACGAATCTCGCTAAACCTTCCCTCTGGATCAGCAAAGACCTCGCCGTCGCTCGCCGCAAGGAGAGAGGCATCCTCCACGCCTCGCCAGTCAAAGCTTCCGTCCTCTTGCATCCCTGCATACTTCCGATAAAAGCCCTCGATGGTCATGACGCCCAAACGACTTTTACCCTGCGCCGTTTTGACACGACGCAGCCCCATGAATTCCTCAGGCAGCGCATCATAGCATTCCCGAAGCTTTTCTCCGATGACTGGCTCCAATTCCTCTGGAATCCAAACGCAAAAGCCCGGGCCCCAATCATGATCTCTCGATGCCTCATCATCAAAGCCCATGCAATCCGAGCCCTCGCCGACAAGTCCAACGGCAATTCTCGAAACATATTCAGGAAACTCCTTGACAAGCATCTCCTTTCCATAGGCCTCATAATACCGTTTGCAAAGCTCCAGGCCAGAAATAAATTTATCTGCTTCCTTCACTGCCTGCCCAGATGCATTCTTATCCTTTGCCTCCTGCTTTCCAAGCTCCTCTTGCAGCATGCTTCCCAGCTCCTGCCAGGTATTATTTCCCGCAGCATGTTCCTTTTTGGCGGCGCTTGTCACCGATATATCACTCTGCTTCTCATTGTGCTGCTTTTCCGCTGAGTCACTTTCATTTCCATTGTCTCTCGCGTAATCATTTCCCTTACCGTCTTCCTCACGCGGCCATGCTCCATGAAGCTCTTTCAGCTTCTGAATGCAAGCATCTCTATTAACTACCAGTCTCTCATACTGCGAGTTGCGTCCAATGGTGGTCTCCACAATATTCATCGCTTCTTCAAAGATTCGAAGCGCTTCCTCGTAGTCCTCCTCATAGAAATAGCAGGTTGCCAGCGCCGAAAGCGCAGCGCAGTAATGCGCATCATATAAATGGCGTCTTTGGAAGCAAAGAATGGCATGCTTTGCATATGCCTTGGCACGCTCAAAATCCTTTGCCAAAACAGCCGTATTTGCAAGATTCGCATAGGTTACGGCAATCTCAAAGCCCGAGTGATTTGCCTCGACAATCTTTAGTGCCTTCAGCAAATATTCCTCCGCCTGTTGAAACCTTCCCTCTTCCTGCTCCAAAAGGCTCCGATTGTTATATAATCCTGCCTTTAGCGCATTGTTCTCGCCAAGCTCACGATCATAAATCGCTTCTGCTTCCTGATAATATTTGCGGGACAGCGCAAGCGCTCCCATGGAACGATAACCATTTGCCGCATTGAGTGCCGTCGTTCCATACCAAATAGTCTCTCGAAGGCCCATGTCATTCGCGATGGCAAGCGCCTCTTCAATCACAGTCGTCAGTTTTTCTCGTTCCGAAGTCTGACGATAGTATCCAATCAGCTCATTCAATATTTGGAGGCAAACACCATGATCGCCCTCCTCCCGAGCCTCTTCAAGAAGCTCCAGCAAAAAGGGCTCCACCTCCGCCGCACGATTCTCATCAAACAACCTGTCAATTTCCCGTAAAACAAATTCCATGTTTACCAATGAAGCACACCTCCAGTTATATGCACAGGCTTCCGAAAGCCCAATAACTATTTTTTCATGAACAATGACTTTGCCTGGCTCATTTCATAAATCAGTTCTCCCTGGTCCATATTTATGAATTTAGGAACCATGCGTAGCTTTCTTTCAGTCCCTCGGAGAGCTCCGTAAATTCCGCTCCAAGGCTTCTTGCCTTCGAGCCATCATAGCTTTCGCTCTCCTCCTTCGTCAGCGGAAAGGGAAGCGGAATTCCCTTCTCCTGCACGACTGCCACGGGCAGCTCCACCCGCTCAATACTATTTCCCACGGCACGCTCAAGTGCCTGCACAAATTTCTCGTAATCAATCTGATCTCCGCAGACGTTAAATGCCTCGTCATATGCCCTCTCATGTAAAAGGCAAAGGTGCAAAAACCTCGCCAAATCCTTGACATACACCACCTGAAAGCTTCCGTCCGCATCCATCGGAAACAGTACCTGCCCCGCCTTGGCAATCCATTGGAAGAAGATTCCCTCTCTCGGAGCATAATTGTAGGGGCCATAGATAAATGCAGGACGAACGGAGGTTATATGAATTCCTCTCTCCGCGGCCTGCTCCCGAAGCTCCTTCTCCAGCGCGACCTTCCCAGTGATATAAGCTCCGGCCTCGCCGCCAAAATCCCGCGTCTCTAAAGCCGCCGTTTCATCCAGCACCTTCCCCGTTCCTCGATAATATACGTCACAGGTGCTAATCATGATATATTGCGTAACGCTCTGCGGAAGAATCTGCATCACCTTCTGAATGTCCCCTGCTTCATAGGCACAGAAATCAACGACAGCCTGAATCCCGTCAAGGCTTCCCTCTGCCTTTACCTTAGCCAGTGACGCTACGTCCTTCCTGTCTACAACAATTTCCCTGATATGTCCATCTGCGTTATGTTCCAGTTTGCGCGTGCCACGATTTAAGACCGTGACTTCATCACCACATTGTTCACAGAACTCTAAAAAAGCCTTGCCGCAAAAATAGGTTCCACCAATAATCAGAACTTTCATGTTACCGCTCCATTCATCCATCAACGATCCCAACATGATACTGGGCTTTCGAATGCTTTGTACCTTACCTAGCGAAGTATCACTACATCCTTCGCTTCCCTTGAGCTCGATATATAAAATGAGTCTATCGTTTCTTTCATTTCTGGCATTGCACGCAAACTATCCAATGCGACATTCCCTTGCTTCATGCATAGCCTTTGATTCGTCTCATTCAGATGTGTCAGGAATAGAGAAACCCCAGGTTTCCTCTGTCCCTTCCCAACATTCTCCTTGAGATCCTCTTGAATAGGTGCAAGAAATTCCTGAACGCTGCCATGCCTTGCATATCGAAGACTCCCCTGCCATGGATTGTCGACATTGGTTGCATCCGCCTGCATGATACCAAGTGCTTCCCTGCTGCATTCATATGGCAATGGACCAGCGCCATGGCGCGTCACATAGGTTCGCGTCACATAGACCGCCTCCGTCAAGGATAATCCATATTTTCGTAAAAAGCAAACTGGATTAGTCAAACCCGTCCGAGAGGCCGTGACATGCGGTGCAAAGCTTTGATTCTCCGCATCCAGCAGGAGCCCCTGTCCCGTTTCAAAAACGATCTCCGAGCACTCTCCAAGCACCTTGTCCATGTGCTCTGCCAGAGTCACATAGGAATCCGCGCTCCGCTGCATCTCCTCCACGGCATTCTCTATGACTACCTTTGACTCTAAAAGCTCTAAATATTCCTGGTTATATGTTGCACCTGCAATATACCCTAGGTGCACCTGATCTCCCTTTTTTCCCGTCAGAATCCCAAGCTTCCTTAAACGCTCCTTTCCATAGGTTTCCCTGATGGAAAGCATCTGACCAACCAACGATTTCGCATCTTTTTCAAAAAAATCACGAACAGTCATCCTAAAACCGGCCTTCGTCCGTTCAAAGGCTTCATTGATTCCCATGCCGCAGCTCCCATGCCTCGCATCGCCCCTTGCAGATTCCAGCAGCATGTTAATGATGACGTCATCAATCAGCGTAACTGGCGTATTGACGTCGCATAAAATGTTTGGAGTAAATCCGCTGACGTCACGAAACGCCTCCATCTCCTCCCGCAGCTTAAAAAGGTCAGGATAATAGGTATCCGCCCAAAGTGTTTTAGAATGGCGAAAGGAGCCCGACGCAAGCTGATGAAACACAAATCGTTTACCTTCCAGTTCCACCGTATGCCCGGCCTGAGCTCCTCCATTATGTTTTATAACCAAGGTTTCTGGGACCTTACTGCAGAAATAATCTACGGCAAGTCCCTTCCCCTCATCTCCAAATCCTCTCCCAATAACCGCGCGAGAAATCAGCCCGCTCAAAAGATCAATCCTTTCTTTGGATCCTCGATCTTTAAGTCTCTCAGTGCCTTTTCCACGATCGGTCGCCTGATCACTGGCCACTGCGCCAAAACCTCAGGAATCGTTTTTCCAGAAACTAGCTGCATGGTGCTAATCAAAATTTCTGGAATGGCATCAATCTCATCCGGAGCAATCACCATCGTATGTCCAGGAAGCAGATTTACAATACTCTGCGCCTTATGACCGCCACCATCTAAGAACAGATGGAACACCTCAAACTTCTTCGTCGTTTCCTTGAGTACATTCTCAACGCTTGCTGATACGGTATCCCCTATCACGCGATTATATGTGGTTGCAAGCTGCCTCATGTCCGTACGACATTCCGCATCATCACCGATGGTGAACAAGAATCCCTTCTTACCACGCTTTTCATAATTGTCTAACAGAGTATGCTTTGCGGCAAAATACCAAAGCAGGCACGGAACCACGTCACCATTGCCATGCTCCTCCAGCCAAAGGTCCAAAAGCTGCTCCGCAATACGGATGTCAGATTCAAACTGCGTTACCTGAAGTGGAGACTCGTCCCGATAATCGCCATAGGCCGCAAACATCAGCGCAGGATCCTTCACGGCATTCGTCGAATACAGCTTCATCATTGTCTCATTCAGTGCTTCCTTCGCCACCTTCTCCGCAAGATAGCCCATGGAACCCGTCACGTCCAGACCAATAATGATTGGCAACGACTCTGGATGATCCTCAGAATCCCTTGCCTCACGCATCTGAATAAATCTCGGATCAAAACGAGGATCACACTTAGAGCTCCGAAAGATTTCCCTCTCGCTCGATGCATTACTAAGGTTTCTGCTGTTCTTTAACTTACTCCAATCCGAAGCGGTATAACTCCCTCTGCCCATGACCGTACCCTCCTATTTTCTATCTTATCAAGTCAATGAATCCTCTATATCATACTTATCCAAGCTATCTCTAAATGATAACACAGGGTTCATTAGCCTCCCTGCACCCAGCTTTTATCATACTATGTTTTAGGCGAAAAATCAAGTTTGGCGAACGCTTACCTCGTCCCGAAGCTTCGCTCCGTTTCATCTACGGGAAGTGTTTTCACCTCCATGTTTGTGATCTCAACATACCTTCCTGCTTCAATCGACAAAATCACCTGATCAATGGCCGCCTCCTCGCCCTGAATCTCCATGGTGACGGAGCCATTCCATTCATTTTTGCACCAACCCGTACAGCGGTAGGCATCTGCGGCATGCTTCGCCCTCCAGCGAAACCCGACGCCCTGCACGCTTCCATAAAACACAATGCGCTTTCGTATCATTACCGTCTATCCCTATTCAAAATCTACTTCCATCTTAGCGAAATGTCTTCCGCCGAAGCCAACCTCAATCACGCGATCCCAATCCTCAAAATCCTGATAGGCATCCCGCGCAGGAGACTTCCGCAGAAAATTCAAATATTCCTTCGGTGCATCCTCTGCATGCGTTCCCATGACGCGAAGTGCCGTCTTCCGAAGTGCCTGCAAATCTGCCGACTGCTCGATGCCACGGAGTGTCTCCATCCGTCTAATGTTTGACCAATCTCCGAACAAAACGGCATGATGGATAAACGGATTGATAAACAACGCATCCTCCGTGATTCCCCCATGAACCAAACCGCTGTATTCCAAGACACAGCAAATGTTTTCCATGCGCGAGGTAATCCACGCCACAAGCCTTGGTTCCAGGCTTCCGAACATGGAAAGCGGGAACAAATTGTCAGGACGCTCAAACGCCAGAAGAATTCCATCCTTTTCCAACTCATATCTGCCGACAAGCTTTGGGAAGCATTCATTGAGCTTCTTAACGTCCGCAGGCGGGAAGGACAGCATCTCAATACCGCGAAGCATCTGGTCTGCCGCGTTTCGATATGCCCTTGGGAATACATAAAGCACGCTATTCTTCGTCAAATATACTGTTGCCTTCTCTCCCTCATGTGCATATATATATCGAACCGTAACATCCTTACCATCCTTTGTCACAAGGTACTCCGTATCCGTATTTGCCCAAAGAAACTCCTCATGACTCGTTCCGTCAGCCTTTTTGTCATGTACGCCGCGCAAATAATTCAACACCTGCAGCCGAAAATTCTTATATTCCTGCAGCTCATCATCCCGAAATGCAGATTTCGATCCGCAGTAATCACAATACAGATTACCACTTCCATCTACCGACATTTCACCGCCACAATTCTTACACTTTAAACTGATCATGCCATCATCCCCTCTAAGTCTTCTCAACAAAGAATTCCCTTTAAAACTATATATTAGTTTACCATACTACAGAAATTTCTACAAGCAAGTCTACTTCCAAGGTTTCAGTTTGCCATCATTACACCACAGATTTTAAGCTCATCATTCTTAAAGCTTACTACAATGATACGCGGTGCCAAGGAAAGCTCAGATGCTGATGCATAATCATGTTTATATTCAGGAAAAACACATTTTACATAGTAATGAGAATCATCCTTGTTTATTCCAGAAATCTGCATGGGATGATAATCCGCATTAGGTAAATCATAAAAAACAACCTTCTCGCCCGCACGCAAAGTCTGTCCTGTAGTGTTCTGCTTTGTGGGAATAGATTTTATGACTTCCTCAGCGTTCTCAAAATAGTGATCAATATATGCCGTCAAGTCATCTACGGAAATCACATAGTAATCGCCAGAGTCGGACGTTCTCACTAAACTGCTTTCCTGCTTTTTCAATTTCTCCGTGGCAAAATCGACGACACTGGCATAATCCTTCTCGTCATAGAAACTTAAGAGTGGCTCGTTAAAGTATTCAATAAATTCGCTCACATGAGCATATTCCTCACTCTCTTCCTTCAGGCTCCCTATTTGATTCAGAATTTCGTCAAGCCTTGCGGCCTGTTCATATTTCATCTTATACCACTCACCATTTTGGTTCCTAACGAACATATTGCCAAAATGATAGATGGTTTCTTCTCTTTGGTCAGCGTAGGTAAAGGTAACCACCCATGTCTGTCCATTATATTCTTCAGGCTTCTCCGTAAAATCAGATTCCAGATCCAAGGTAGTAAAGTATTCCTTAAACGTCTTTATCGACTCGCCATCAGAAAATGAATATTGTGGGAATGATCCAAACGACAAGGCCACCTCTATATGAGTAACCTCGCCTTCTGGCAACAGCATCTTCTCGCCCGCTTCAGAAGCAATGACCGACTCCTCCTGACCCTTTCCATCGTCTTGATTTTTCGTGCTTTCGCTGCAGCCTCCCAATAAACCAAGCCCTACGATAAAAACCATGAACAATAGTATTTTCTTTAGCATAGACGGACTCCTCCAGTCAAAATTCCCATTACCAGCTTCATCTTATCATCTATTCTCATTTACATACAGCCCAATCCTATTTTGTAAATGATCTATGAATTGATCCTTAGAGATGTTTCCGCTCGTATACTCTGAAAGCTCTTCTTCAAGAATCGCTTCGATCTCTGAGGGCAAGGACTTTATCACGCTTGCCCCGTTAACAATCGTGCGATAATACTCTGCATCTGCTTCCAACTGAGCCTTTAGCTTTTCCCGACCTTCAGAGCCCTCCCACTTGGCTTGCTCTAACGTCAACTCATTCACCCACTGAATCTGCTCTTCAAACACATCCTTTCGGATGCTGATGCCAAAGCTAATATTCCTTTTCATTATGGCTCTTTGCCCATCATGAGACATCATCATGAGCATCAGGGTATACGCTATCTTCTTATCCTCATCCGAGGCGGTCTTGCGAATGCAGAGCGGATAGACACCATACACGAAATTCTTGGCTCCCTCCTTCGTAGGATAGCCTAGGTACTGAATCTGATCACCATACTCCTCTCTGTCATAGGTAATCGTACCAACTCCCACGACGGGGCGTCCATAGCATAGGATTTCTCCGTTTCTAAACGCATCCTTCCAATCTGAAATCCATTCACTCTTCGTGCAACATTCCTCTGCTAATTTTATGGCTCGCCCAAGCTTTTTCTTATCGACAAAATCCTTCTTAGCATTCAAATCCAGGAAGTAGCCATCCTCCGTGCCATGCGTTAAATAATCAAAGAGAAATCCTGAGATGCTCGTCGTTCCCATAAGGCGTCCAGGCGAGGACTGCTTCCCCTTGTTTTTATCAAGTAACTCCAAAAAAGAATCATAGTTCCACTGAGAAGGCGTTATTTCTTGATCGATCACAAGAACGGAATGAACCGTAAAATCTGGAACGATACCGTAGGTCACACCGTTGATCTTTCCAATCTCCAATACCTTGTCAACTAGCTCGTCCTTAACTCCCGTCGCTGCCAGCATACCGTCCAATGGCTCCCAAAGACCTTCCTGCTTTTCAAATCCTGTAAGACGTGAATCCACCAAAACGGGACCATCCCCTGAAACCAATTCCGTCAAAAGCCTCGTCTCGTCATAATCTGTTTTTAATTCAATATGATATGCAGGATATTTCTGGTTAAACAGCGCCACGATCGGCTGATAATATTCCTCGCGATATTCTGCCACCGCAAAGGTGATCTGTTTCATCTCCCGCTGCTCCGTTGTCGGCGTCAGGGCAATCAGATACTTTTCCTCATCATCGCTGACTACGACAACAATTTCGCCGTCTTGACGAAGGTACAGGTTTTCAACATATCTCGGTGAAATCCCGTGATTGCTCCAAAGGTATAGTGGTTCTTTGTTTTTCCACTCCAGATCGCATTTATAAACGCCGGCAAGGCTAGCGTAAATGATTTCCTGATCATCACTCAGAATTTCTATAAATACACCGTCACTCTGACTCTGTGGAATGCTTTTCCTTTCGTAAAGAAATTCTTCCTCCCCTGTCTCAAGGTTTCTACAAAAGGCTTCTTCATCAATGCTTCCATTCGTATTTCTTATTTTTCGTTTGAATACCACGCGCCCATCCTTAGAAAGCTGCATGGAATATCGTTCCACCTCTGCCCCATCCTTCTCTGTCTCGAAAGGATAAGTTGCCAACAATTCTCCCTCAGCACTGATCAGATAATGCGTATAGACCAGCCGCCAATTAACGCCGCCAACATTCTGACAATACAGGGCATGTAACAGTCCATCTCGATCCTTGACCAGATTGTATCCATAGTCTCTCGAGCTTTCGTCAATAAAGTCAAAGCAAAGCACACGGTCTGCTTTTAGATTTTCATCAATTTCAAAATAATGGGATTTCTGATCTTCGAACTTCTGACCAAAAAAATGATTGCCTCCCCAAATTTGCGCGGTCAAGCCAATCGTATTCCACTTCTCCGAAATGGCACTTAAGTCAGCGCTGCCCGTTGTCGCGTTCCCGTCTTTATCAATCGCGATAACCTTATTCATACAGACAGACTTATCCTCATCCAAAAAATAATCCCTGATGATTACCGCTTTGTCTTCCATGATCATACGCTCTATTCTCAACGGGCTGTACATCATATATCCCTCTGGTATCGGAGCCAGCTCATCCACCAGCGCCTTCATTGGAATCATATATTTCGCACTATATGCATCCAAGGTGTTATCCTGCCATTCTGCTTCTCCTGCAAAATCAAGATTCAAAAAGAAGTCGCCAGAAGAAGACGATGCTTCTTCCTCCACCGTCTTCTTACCGCAACCACATAACACCATCATGATCATCAACACAAGAAATGCCCTAACCATGCAAACCCTTTTCACAAATTTCCTCCACCATAATATACTTGCTTAACAAGGCTATTCTTCCTCACATTTCAATCCCTCTGACGCCCTTCTTTTCTCCACAATTCGTCGATGTCTTTACGAAAACTAATACCCCGTTATAGCCATATCCATGATAGATCTTCCGCCATTTTCACGCATTACATATTTCTTTACTTCCGTGTTAAAGCCTGCACGATCTGTATTATCAGGAACATCATATGTAAGTTCATCAATCTTTGACCCCATTGCGTCTAAACTAAACATGTCAAAGTGATATTTTGTGTCTGCTTCCCACAGCTTATTTCCTGAAGCATCCTCAATCCAATAAAGAATTGGCATGGACGAATCCTTTTGATTCATAGAGGCATCTAAGCAAAGCAATCCTTGAAAATCTGAACCCTGAAAAGGAAATTTATTGACATGACTTAAGGCTTCCTCGCGTTGCTTTCTCATTTCTTCAATTATTTTTGGCATGGCTTCGACCTTTTCACGCTCGCTTTCCAAAATGCGTTCATTCAAGTCTGCCAGCCATGCTTCATCTACATTCTCTTTATTGATAAATTTCGTACCGTCTGGAAGGTCCACGTAAAGAAAAGGATGGGACGCTTCCCGATCATATATCAGACAATCATCCTCAACAGTAAAGAAAATATCCCATTCCTCTCCATATCCGACATCCTTTAGCATCAGCCTGTTTTCAGAAAGTTCCCAAGAGCCAGTTCCAAAATAACTGCTGGAAGCACCCGCATAATAACTAAATCCATCACTTGAAATATCAACGGTAAACATGCCACCAAAGCCTGGTTCCTCACAGATATAATGCCCATAAACATCTTCACTTGAGATGGGCGTAATAACCTTTTCTTCCTCTGTTT
>SVFO01000008.1:0-6209 GCA_015056795.1 Lachnospiraceae bacterium | reverse complement strand
AATTGTCTGGCAACATCATAACTGTCCATATTTAGTCCTGGTCTGTTATCCTGTTCGTATTGCCAAAGAAATGGATATGTCACTGCAAGACTCGCCAGTTCCTTCGAACTCATTTCCTTCAAGACTTCATCTGGAGGATTCAAGATTCGAAGCTGTCTGTCCACGTCAAATCTCTCCCAATTTTCATCTCCTGGCATAATTGGATACTCCCAGCACTCATACCATCTCTTCCAAAGCTCATCTGCGGAAGGAAGCTCTTTTTCCGTTTGTGAGGTCTTTCTCGGCATTCAGATACGCCAATGTCCTGCATGGTACTAGCATAATGCAGAGCATTAGCGTCAAAGACAGCGACAGTATTCTATAAATACTATTTTTCATCCTCTGCATTTCACCACCTCAATAATCTTTCTCCAACTAAAGAAAGGCTATTATCTTTCCTGTTTGCACGGAACCATCCGTTAATCCTTCATACATCCCACCGGAATAACATGAATACCTTTTTCTGTTGTGTAAGCCATGGGAGCATTTCCACAAATCACGATAAGTGCTGATGGTTCACGATATAAAGGCTTTGGATGTGCTTTGTTCTCTAATGCTTTTTTATTGTGTTGTATGATTGCTGTTCTAAATCGTAACAGAGAAGTCTCCGCTTCAGGAACTCTGTTTATGCCTAGTTTAATTTCTATAAGAGCATATCGTCCATCAGCCGCCTGGTATACTGCATCCGCTTCAAGTCCCATATCATCTGCATAATGGAGAATATGCGCATCATGAACTTGAGCAAAGGAAATGAGATCCCTTAACACCAAATTTTCAAATATATGACCAAACAAGTCTAAATCTCCATTAAAATATTCTGGTTTTAGTCCAAGAGCAGCTATGCCAATCGAAGGATCCACAAAAATATGTTTTTTTGCGGCACGAATTGCTGTTTTAGAACGAATTTGCGGTGTCCATGCATCGATGTCCTTTATGACGAACAGCTTTTCTAAAACCTCCACATAAGAAGAAAGCGTATTATCAGAAATGTCATATGACGCTTTCACATCCGCATATATGCTTCCCTTTTTCGCCGTTGTTGCCATGTTGCGTGCATAAGACCACAAAAGCACTCTTGCCCACTCAGAATTCCTTTTAACACCATCAAAGGCGCTAATATCTTTGGTATATATCTGTTTAAAATAATCTCTGGCAATCTCAAGCTTCGCCTCTTTGCTTTTCAGCGCGAGGCATCTTGGCCATCCACCACGACATGCGCAGTAAAATAAATCTTCAAGGCTTAAGTCAGAAATAGCTCCGCTAAATTCATAAGCATCATCTGCGACTATTTTTGAAATAGATACAGAGCCATTGGATTCTCCCATTTCATACATTGTCATCGGAAACATTTCAACCTGCGTTATTCTCCCCGTACCCGTATGCGGGGTGTCGATGTCCTTGTTTGTGGATCCCGTAAGGTAAAACTCACCAACAGCTTCTGGATTATCGTCACAATCCTTTCTAATCATTCCCCAAATCTTCGGTGCATCCTGCCATTCATCAAATAGAATCGGCTTCTCGTTTTTTAGGAAAAGCCTAGGTGCAGTCTCTGCGATTGTCAAATAACCTTCCCTTTTTTCTTCATCCTGAAACTCGATTAATGTCTTGCATCTTTCCTTGGCTGTTCTCGTTTTTCCGCATCCTTTTGGTCCAACAATGCTTATCGCATTGAAGGCTTCCTTTAGCCTGTCTAATCTCTGGTCTACAATTCTTGGATAATACCTCATGACCATCCCTCGCTTTCAGCTAAAGAATATCATAAAATCGTATTCCATTCAAGCTTATTTTGTAAATTTCGAGTTTTTTATTTTATGATTTTCGGATATTTTATTTGGTGTTTTTCGAACATTTTATTTTGTTATTTTCGATTTTTTCATTTAATGTTTTTCGAATATTTTATTTGACATAAAATAGAGAGCCTTAGATTTCAAGGCTCTCTCCATTTTTGTCTTATTCATTCAGGAACAGCTGTACTCTGCTCTGGATGGCATCAATTGTCTGATCCAGGGATTTCTGGTCAGCATAGTATCCGCCGAGCTCTTCGTTAACGATCCCCCTGATTGCGTAGACCCTTTGATCTCTCACCGTGGCGCCATTTAAAAGCGAATAAAGGATGTCCACTTCCTCCTCCGTAAAGGGATATGCGATATACCATGTTTTTTCGTCTGGCGTAATAGGGTCATATGAAGTTTTCGGAAAGCCCATTAAGGGATATGCAGCATGACTCAGCGGCCCATCTTCTGCGGCTAATGCTTCGATGTTTTCCTGAAGATATTTTTTGTTTGTCGGAATTCCACTATAGCTATCATTATATCCAATCGTAATCGGATTTTGCGACAGGACATATTCGATAAAGTCCCATGCACCTTCCTTCTCCTTGCTCCTGCTGCAGATTGCTGGAATCACGCCGTTAGAGTCTGGTTGAAGAAAGAATAGCGGCTTGCCATCCAAGGAAGGATAACCTATGAATTCTGCTGTTTTCAAAAAATATCTGTTTCGAACTGTCTGTATGTCCATGACAGATTCCAGATAAACTCTCTGCGTAAACTGTTCTAAGGAATAGGGATAATAAGTTCCATCCCCAACAGGATAGGTATGAGCATATTCCAGCATTTCACGAAAAGCCGCGCTGTCGAAGCTTGCCCGCTTGTTCTCAAAGTCCACAAAGCTTTCCAAATTCGGATAAATCCAAATGAAACTAAAAGCCCCTCTTGTGCAATGATCTTGAGGCTGCAATTCAGGATGCGCCTTGTCATAGGCCATCAGCTCTTCTACCGACCATCCCATGCGGTCGCCAAATTCCGTTTTCGATACGATCATGGTATCGATCATTACCGTGCTAGGAATGGCGGGAATACCCTTTTCAAAGGTCACCATCTCCATGACCTTCTCCAAAAAATCGTCCGTGCTGACCTTTTCACTTTTTTCAAGATACGGCATCAAATCATCTACATAACCTTGATTTAAGAAATCTTCAAAGGTAGGATTGAAACCAGTGAAAAATGTCGTCATGTTCAAAAGATCTGGCGGATTGTCCCCCAGAAGGTCTGCGACCATACGGTCCGCACGATTTTCGGCCGCGATATTTGAATAATCCACGATCTCCACGCGATAATTTTTTTGCGACCTGTTATAGCCAGAAACAATATTTGACAGTGCAGTGCTTTTCATGTTGACCGCCAAACGGAGCACCCTGGGACCTTCGGCCTTTGTACCTTCTCCCTCCTTCCTTTGGGTCAAAATGGCCAATTCACCAGAAAGTGATGGAGATAAAGTAGATACATAGATCTTCCCCTCGCGAATCTGAACTCCGCGCACCGTCGACCCTGAAACACCGCAGGCTTCCCAATTTGCAATGATATAGGTCTTACTTTGATTCAAATCCGCAAGGTAAAGACCCTCATTATCAGAGACCAACAAGGCATGATCCATGCCAGCGTATGATCCATCCGCGATCTCACCGATGGCACCTATAGACATTGGCATTCCCTCAATGGACACCAATTCATAGGTACTAAATTCCACCCGTCGCACACTGCGGGATGTTCCTGCAATTATGGAAGCATATAGAGAGCCTGTCGTTGACCTGGCATAATCATAGACTACGGCTCCTTCCTCTAGATGGATTTCTCCCTTCTTTTTTCCATCCGCGATCAGAACCATCGTCTCGTTTGATGAAATCGCTATGTTTCCCTCTCCGTCCACGCCGATTTGAAAACTAAAGAATTTCGCAGGAATGGCTTCCGCATCCAGGGACTGGCTTTTCTTTTGATTTCCGCTTCTGTCATACTCTGCCAGAACATATTCCTTCGCCGTCCCGACGCCATACTGCGCATCCGCGTCATAACGTCCAAGCAGTGCGAGCAGGTTTCCATCCTTCGTCAAGGTAAAGCATTGAACGCTCCACTTCTCGTCTTCCGACTCTTCCTCACTCCATCGGATCAGATCAACATTCTCCTTCGTAGAAGCATTCAGCCGCTTTATGTACCATACGGACAATGCCTCATCATAATCCCTGTAAAAGACCTGGTCTCCATAGTTACAAGCATGATATATTTCCGCCGATGATGAGCTTTTCAATTCCAAAAAGCTCGCCTCATACTCCTTCAACAGATCCTCCGAGATCACCGCTTCCTGCGTCTCCTGTCCTGTCGCTTCTTGCATCTCAGCATCCTTTTTCTGACAGCCCGCAATCACGAAAAGAAATAATGTGGTCACGATAATCAAAAGAATATGTCTGGCTTTCCTATTCATATCCTTTACGCCTCCTTTTCATAAGTATACAACGTTAAGACGAACATGAACTTTAAGATTTGATTAATCTTTTTATCGCTTCCCTTCCTCATCTTCTCCTTGTTTTTTCCTTAATTTTCCAGCAAGTACAACCTTACTCTCTGGTCTATGACGTCAACCGTCTGATCCAAGCTCTTTTGCCCTGCAAAATATCCCTGAACCTCTTCATAAACCATGCTTTTGACCGCGTCCATCCTAGGATCTTCAACACGCGCAGCATCAAGCATTTTATAGAAGAGCCCCACTTCTTCCTCCGTCATCGGATGATTCATATAATTCACCCCATTTGCCTGCGACGTAGGATAATAATCCTTTTCCTTTTTTAGCACCTTCAAACAGAGCTCCAGCAGTTCCTTCCGCGCGGGTATTCCATTATATTCATGCACATACTTCTCGCAGTTGATCGCCTCATATTTCTGTACAAATTCGATAAAATCCCAGGCTTCCTCCTTATTTTGACTCCGCGCACAAATGGAAAACGCATAGGAATCTCCCGCAATGTCAAGCCTAAATGCAGGTGATCCGTCCAAGGTAGGAAATCCGATAAACTGTGCCTTGCCGTCAAAATAAATTTGTTGGATTTTTTGAATGCTGATCAAAGATTCCAGTGATGCCATGCGGACCAGCTGGTCTGGTTCAGACAACAGAATCATCCCGCTTCCCGTTGGATAGGAAGCTGCATATTCCAAGAGCTTCCGAAACTTCGGGCTGTCAAAGCCTGTCGTCTTTTTATCGAAATCCACAAATTCAGACAAGTTATTCACTACGCAGATATTGTATGCTTTGCCGCAGGAACATTGATACATTAAATCCATCTCGGGATGTGCCCTGTCATATGCGATCAGTTCATCCGCTGACCACCCAAAGCGCTCTCCCAGCTCCTCCGTGCTCGCAATAAGCGTACGTATGGAAAAGGCCGTCGGAAGTGCGGCAATTGTTCCCTGATAGCTATACATCTCCAGTGCTTTTTCAAAAAACTGCTCCCTGCCCAGCGTACCGCTGCGATCCAAATAGGGACCCAAATCCTCCACGTACCCTTGTTCCACAAGAGCCGGCAAGGATGGTTCCAAACCTTGTCCGACAAAATATGTCAAATCTATCAAATCAGGAGGATCCTCTCCCAGGACGTCAATCATCATTCGATTGGCAGGATCCTGAAATTCCAGGCTTGACATCGCGTCCGTCCCATATTCCACGACCTTCACCAAATACTTTTTCTGGGAACGATTGTAAGCAGCAACCAGTTCCGCGGCGCCATAATTCTTTATGGTCGCCAACGTCAACACCTTTCTCTCCAGCACGCTCCCCTGCGGAATCAATACTGCCAGCTCCCCGTCTGCCAGGCCATACAGCCTCTCCCCATAGAGACAAAGGCTTCGCAGCTTGTTTCCATTCACGCCTGCATCAGACCAGCCAAGCATGGCAGCCATTTCTTTTTTCTGCTCATAATAGTAAAAAGCCTTTTCAGCCGTATACACGATCAGGTCCGCATCACTTTCCGTACCCTGATCATCCTTCCAGACGGATGCCATGCCCAGGATGCGCTCATCATTTCTCTCAACGTCCTCCAAGGTTTTCTTTTCAAAATTGACTCTTTGAAATAAATACTCTCCTTGCACAGAGAAAATCACATAGAGCGTGCCTGACTTAGAATGTGCCATGCTGCCCAAATAAGTTCCTTCCGCCAGGGGTAGCTCCGTCAGCGTTTCTCCCTCCGAGGACAACATCAATAAGCGACTTCCATCGGACACCAGGGCATTCCCGCCGCCATCCACTCCCATGTCAAAGGTAGCCTCTATGAAGTTAGCATTCCCGATCAGATCCGTCGGAAGGTCCTTACTCCAGAGTTCTTCTCCTTCGACGTCATATTGCGTAAG
>SVFO01000007.1:112474-155730 GCA_015056795.1 Lachnospiraceae bacterium | reverse complement strand
TGATAAAAGCAGCATTTGCATAAAAAAGACGAGGTTTTGGGGGCTTTCCCAAAACCTCGTTTGTCTTCAATCTGAAACGGATACCTCATGGGTATCCGTTTTTTTGGCACGACTACAGTACATACGATAACACAAACCTAAGAAAAAGTCTAGTAATATTTTTTAAAATTGATTATAATCTTTTTTGCCGGCAAAGAAAAAAGCATGTAAATAAGGAAATGGTGAGTTTCACACAGGAGGAATGAATGAATCAATTACCTGGTATTACGAGGCAGGATGAGGAGCAAAAGCTCGAAGAGATCATTGGAATTGCACAGTCAAAGCTCAACGGAGTCAAGCGCGACGTTCGCGAGCTGGAGAACGAACTACATGCAATGCAGCAGGAGTTTGACGAGAGCGACAAGGAACAGCAGGCACTTTGGCATAACACGGATGCAAGGTTCCGTGAGGCAAATCAAGAGCTCAGACGGGCAGCACAGGCAAGAAAGAAACCGTACTTTGGAAGAATTGACTTTGTGGATGATGGCTTGAAAAAGCAGGAGTCCTATTATGTTGGACGATCGGTAATTGCCATGGACCCGGCGCACCCAGAGGTCATTGACTGGCGTGCCCCAATTGCAAGCGTTTACTATGATTCTTCCGTAGGAAAGACAAGCTACTCTGTCAAGGGAGAAGGAAAATTTGAAATTGATCTTCTCCGAAAGCGTACCTATGAAATTGAAAATGACAAGCTGAAGGACTTCTATGACAGCGACGTGGTCGCGAATGATGAGCTGCTGACTAAGTATCTTGCAAAGAATAAGCGCGCGGTCCTAGGCGAAATTATCGCGACAATTCAGCAGGAGCAAAATGAAGTCATTCGAAAAAAGCCACAGCATAATGTCATCATTCAAGGTGCCGCAGGTTCCGGTAAAACAACGGTGGCCATGCACCGCATCTCCTATATCTTATATAATTATGACCTGGAATTTAAGCCAGAGGATTTCTATGTGATTGGTAGTAATCAGGTGCTCCTGAATTACATCACAGGCGTTCTGCCAGAGCTGAATGTTTATGGCGTGTCACAAATGACCATGGAGCAGCTCTTTGTGAGACTTTTGTATGAGGATTGGGATCCAAAGAAATATCAGGTGAAGCCAGTGGTTCGAGGTGTTACGGAACCGATCAAGGGTACCAGACAATGGTTTCGAGATCTGGAGAAATTCACGAAGGAATATGAGTGGAGCCTATTTCCGAGGGAGGATATCAGGCTAGAGAAGAATCATGTTCGCCTAATGAGCGGAGACATGATAGATAGTCTGTTGGAACGCTTTGATAAGCTATCCAGGGCAGATAAGGTTTCCTTGTTGACGGAGCGCCTGCTTGGAAAGCTGGAAAATGAAATCTGCGGTAAGTACTATTCCTACTCCGAGGAGGAGAAAAAGAAGCTTCGAAGAACCTATAGCCTATACTTTGGAAGAAGAGAATGGAAGGGATCCATCTTCGAAATTTATGATGCCTTCTTAAAGGCACAGGCGTTGGATGGTAAGGCCGTGGCAGATCCTATGGGATGCTTTGACGTCTATGATTTGGCAGCTCTCGCCTACCTCTACAAGAGACTGAAAGAGACAGAAATTATCCGTGAAGCAGGACATGTTGTCATCGATGAAGCGCAGGACTTTGGCATGATGGCCTATTGCTCCTTGAAGTATTGTCTGAGTACCTGCACCTATACCATTATGGGTGACGTTGCCCAGAATATCTTTCTCGACTATGGACTGAATGATTGGCAGGAGCTTCGGGAATTAATGCTGCCGGATGAGTTTGACTACTTTGGCCTGCTCCGCAAGAGCTATCGTAACACTGTTGAAATCTCTGAATATGCAACCAACGTGCTTCATCACGGAAGCTTTCAGGTATATCCCGTTCAGCCGATCATTCGCCACGGAGAACCTGTCGTGACGCAGAAATGCAATGATGAAAAGGAATTGCTGAGTCAAACGGAAAGCTGCATCAAGGCATGGCAAGAGAAGGGCTATGAGACCATTGCCGTCGTTTGCTCCAATCAGGAGATGGCGGATCATGTCAGCGAGGAACTAGGCAAGCGAATCAAGCTCTTGCCGAATCGCGGGGATGGCATGGAATTTGGAAATGGTGTGCTGGTACTTCCCATCGAATATGTCAAAGGCTTGGAATTTGATGCCGTCCTGATTTACGATTGCTCCGAGAAGGAATATCCAGAGGGAGATGCAAACGTAAAGCGCCTATATGTTGCCGTGACAAGAGCATTACATGAACTGACAGTGCTGTATCAAGGAGAGCTGACGCAGCTGATTGCGAGACCCGTGACCGAGGAGGAGCGAAAAAAGGCAATCGTGGAGAGCGATAAGCCGAAGAGAAAGCCTCTGCCTCCAGCGGAAGAGAAAACGCATGCGCAGATTGCAAAGGAACGCGCGGAATGGGGCGAGGTCTTGATTCAGGAACGTCACTATGTCGGACCGAGAAGAATTGAGATCAGCGAGGCGCAGAAGGTTAAGAAGAAAGAAACAAAGCCGGAACCTCTTGGACAAAGCAAACCATCACAAGGAAGCAGGTCAGGATTAAATCCCGTCACGGGACAAAGGGAATCCGTTAGGGTACAATCCTATTATGAAGAAAAGCTGTCACAGGGCGTTTCCGGTGCTCCAAGACAAGAAAAACCCGTGAACAATCCAAGACTTTCCAGGGAATTTGGCTCCATGCCTGATCAAAAGGAATTACAGCCCTTAGGGCATTCGCGGATTGATTGTAGCGTGAAAATGTGTTTAAAGGAAAAGAGTGCAGTCAATTTTGTCAGCAACTATGGAACGCTTAGAATAGAAGGCGCAGGAGAAAATGTTCTTCGCGTCTGCTTCCAGAAGGGTCAGGGAAAATCCTTCCCCAAAATGGCAGAGGGCTTTGCGCCTGGAGGCGGTGTTCGCATCAAGGAGGCCAAGGATTTTGTGGAGCTTTCCATGCCGAAGGTTACTGCGAGGGTTATGCGTAAAACGGGCGAGGTTTCATTCTATGACGCTAAGGTCAAATTACTTTTAACGGAACGCGTAAGGGAGCCCAGGCAGGTTGAAACGACGGTCAGCTACGCCTATTTAGAATTTGGCAAGAAGGAAGAGCTTTATGCAAAGCCGCTTCCTGGACAATTCCCGTTAAAGATTGGAACCTCAGCCAAGGTCATCTCCTTTGGAAAGGGTGAAAATGAGATGCCTGGCCTTCATTCCGGTAGCGGATATGAAATCTTATTTCCCGCAGAGAGGAAGACGCTTTGCTGTAATATTCCCATGTATGGCCCCTATGTATCACAGGAAGGGGAAGGATTGGAATACTATTTCAAGGTGTAAAGAAAAAATACTTGACAGTAATAGAATATTATTGTATGATAGCTCGGAAGGAAACCAAGCGACACCGAAGGTGGCATTTGGTTTCACCCGAGCGTAAACGAAATAAAACCAAGAGTCGCGAAGCGACGGCGGCTGCCAAAGGCAGACGGGTTTTATGAGTGAATCAGAAGGAAACCAAGCGACACCGAAGGTGGCATTTGCAAAGCCTAAAAATCTTATAGGAGGAAGAAGCGATGGAAAAGATTTTTGAGCAGGCACTCCTCTATGATTTTTATGGTGACCTTCTGACAGAGCATCAAAAACAGGTGTATGAGGCTGCCGTTTTCAATGACATGTCTCTTGGCGAGATCGCTGCGGAGCAGGGAATCAGCAGACAGGGCGTGCATGACTTAATTAAACGCTGTGACAAGATCCTTTCGGACTATGAGGAAAAGCTTCATTTGGCAGAGAGATTTGCGACGGCAAAGAAAAAGATTTCCCAAATCGATTCGCTGACGAAGCTGGATGAAAAAACAGAAATGGGAAAGGAAGCCTGTGCGGACCTGATCAAGAGACTGGACCAAATACAGAGCTTGACCAAGGAATTACTAGATACGCTTTGATAAAGAAGCATTGAGAAATAAGAGTTTATAAACCTAGAGAATTGACATAAGGAGTATTGGGCGTGGCATTTGAGAGCTTAACCGATAAACTTCAAAATATTTTTAAGAATCTTCGCGGAAAGGGAAAGCTGTCGGAGGAGGACGTAAAGCTTGCGTTAAAGGAAGTCAAGATGGCTCTCCTGGAGGCTGACGTTAACTTCAAGGTCGTAAAGCAGTTTGTAAAATCCGTAGAAGAGAGAGCCATTGGTCAGGATGTCATGAGCGGACTGAATCCGGGCCAGATGGTGATCAAGATTGTTAACGAAGAGATGATTTCCCTGATGGGAAGCGAGACGACGGAGGTACAGTTCCAGCCAGGCAAGGCCATTACGGTTGTCATGATGGCAGGTCTTCAGGGTGCTGGTAAAACGACTGCAACCGCAAAGCTCGCTGGTAAGTTCCGCCAGAAGGGAAAGAAATGTCTGTTAGTTGCCTGCGACGTTTATCGTCCTGCGGCCGTGGAACAGTTACATGTCAATGGTGACAAGATTGGTATTGACGTCTTTGACATGGGTACGAACGTAAAGCCCGTGGAAATTGCGAAGGAAGCGATTAAGTATGCCGAGAAAAACGGTCATAACGTCGTGATCCTCGATACGGCTGGTCGTCTTCACGTAGATGAGGACATGATGGCAGAGCTTCAGGAGATCAAGGAGAACGTAACGGTTCATCAGACGCTCCTCGTTGTGGATGCCATGACTGGTCAGGATGCCGTGAATGTTGCAAACGAGTTCAACCAGAAGGTTGGCGTTGATGGTGTCATCCTCTCAAAGATGGATGGCGATACCAGAGGCGGTGCAGCGCTCTCCATTAAGGCCGTTACGGGAAAGCCAATTCTCTATGTCAGCATGGGGGAAAAGCTCACCGACATGGAGCAATTCTATCCAGACAGAATGGCAAACCGTATCCTTGGCATGGGCGACGTTCTGACGCTGATTGAAAAGGCGCAGGAAGCCATCGACATTGACGAGGATAAGGGTCGCCAGATGGCAGATCACATGAAGAAGGGAAAGTTCGATTTTGAGGACTATCTCGAGAGCATGAAGCAGATGCGCAACATGGGTGGTCTGGCAAGCATCTTGGGCATGCTTCCTGGCATGGGAGTGAAGGCTTCTGAGCTGGAAGGCATGGTGGATGAAAAGCAGCTGAAGCAAATGGAAGCAATCGTTCTTTCCATGACCATCAAGGAAAGAAGAAATCCAAAGCTCTTAAATCCTCAGAGAAAGCATCGTATTGCAAAGGGTGCCGGCGTGGACATTGCCGTAGTTAATCGCTTTATTAAACAGTTTGAGCAAAGCCAGAAGATGATGAAGCAGTTTGGCAGTATGGGTGGCAAGCGCAAGGGCGGCTTCGGCGGTCTTGGCGGCTTTGGCGGCATGGGCGGTTTCCCGGGAAAGGGCGGAAGGTTCCCTTTCTAGGCGAATGACCTTGGAAAAACAGTCATCCTTTGGGTGACAAAGATACTTGGCGAAAAAATCATGATCAGGTGAGTCCGAAAATGATTTTTGAGTATATATTAATTTTTCATGTAAATGGAGGAAAAAGAAATGGCAGTAAAGATCAGATTAAGAAGAATGGGACAGAAGAAGGCACCTTTTTATAGAATTATTGTTGCTGACTCCCGTTCCCCCAGAGACGGCAGATTCATCGAGGAGATCGGTACCTATGATCCTTCCACCGATCCTTCTACCTTCAAGATTGACGAGGAGCTTGCTAAGAAGTGGCTCGCAAACGGCGCTCAGCCTACCGAGGTTGTAGGAAAGCTGTTCAAGGCTGCAGGCATCGAGAAATAAGCTAATCTTGTTGGAGGTGGATTTATGAAGGAATTGGTAGAAGTAGTAGCGAAAGCTCTCGTCGAGAATCCCGATGAAGTGGTAGTGACCGAAAAGGTTGACGGGAAGAATGTTGTAATTGAGCTTCACGTGGCTGCCTCCGATATGGGTAAAGTGATTGGAAAGCAGGGAAGAATTGCGAAAGCGATTCGTACCGTAGTAAAGGCAGCTTCCTTTAAGGACAATACCAGAGTGGATGTTGAGATTGTATAGATCTGACCGAATATGGTTTGTCATGAATAGAGACCGCTTCGTATGGGGCGGTCTCTCACGCTATTTAAATATGTTAGGTGAGGATTCCAATATGGAAACAAGATTTCAGGTAGGAGTAATTACTTCCCCCCATGGCGTTGTGGGTGAAGTCAATGTCTTTCCGACGACGGATGATGCCAAGCGTTTCAAACGCTTAAAGGAAATCATTCTTGTACAGGGCAAGACGGAAAAAACAGTGGAAATCGAAAGCGTTAAGTTTTTTAAGCAGATGGTCATTCTGAAGCTTAAGGGCTTTGATGATAGAGATGCAGTGGAGAAGCTGCGCCAATGTAGCTTATACGTACCAAGGGAGAAGGCAGTAAGACTCCAAAAGGATGAGTATTTTATTGCTGACTTAATTGGTCTAAAGGTTCTGGACGGCGATGCAAATGATGAGGAGCTTGGCACGATTGAGGACATCATGCAGACAGGGGCGAATGACGTCTATGAGATTCGTATGAAGGATGGCAGAGAGCTTTTGCTTCCCGCCATTAAGCAGTGCATTCTCGCCGTGGACGTAGAGGCTGGATTTATCAGGGTACATGTTCTGGAGGGACTTTTATAAGCAGTATTAGGCCTGGATTTGATAAGGTACGATTTGGCGGAGGCTTATTTTGAAATGAACTTTCACGTATTAACGCTGTTCCCTGAAATGATTCTGGAGGGCTGCAATAATTCGATCCTAAAGCGTGCAATTGAAAAGGAGCTCCTTACGGTTGACGCAGTCAATATTCGTGATTTTACCTTGGAAAAGCATGGCAAGGTAGATGATTACACCTATGGCGGCGGTGCGGGTATGCTTATGCAGGCGCAGCCTGTTTATGATGCATGGCTTCATGTTACGGGGAATACGGACGGGAACAATATAAATGACAATGCGGCGGTTGCGAATGATGTGATGAAAGCTGACGGAGCATCAGAACAAAAGAAAAAGCCGCGCACAATTTACATGACTCCACAGGGAAGGGTGTTTACGCAGGAAGTAGCGAAGGAACTGGCGAAGGAAGAGGATTTGATTATTCTTTGCGGTCATTATGAGGGCATTGATGAGCGCGTTTTGGACGAAATCGTGACGGATCGTATCTCTATCGGAGATTATGTGCTGACGGGCGGGGAATTGCCTGCCCTAGTGATGATTGATGCCATTTCCAGACTGGTTCCAGGAGTCCTTGGAAGCGAGGAATCCGCCCAGACGGAGAGCTTTGAAAATGATTTGTTAGAGTATCCGCAATATTCCAGACCAGAGGTGTGGCACGGAAAGGCCGTGCCAGAGGTGCTGTTAACAGGAGATCATAAGAAAATAGAAGCCTGGAGGCGGGAAGCGGCAAAGGAGCGGACAAAGATCTGGCGTCCTGATCTTTATGAGAAGTATGCTGAGAAGGAACAAACCATCAAACGCCTCATGAAGCAGAAAAAGGAAAATGCCTATCTGATCGATTCGCTGCTGAAGGGAAAGGCAAAGCTCTTGCACACAATGGGAAATGCCGCCGTTGCCCTTGGCATCAATGGTATCACATATATGATCTGCTGTGAGACCAAGGAAGAGGGCGAGGCGCTCCTTGCATATGTTCCAAAGGATGCGAAGGTTGTGCTACATAACTGCGCAGAGCTCAATGATTTAATTGATGAGCGCTATAACCTTCAGGTTGGAGATGAATGCTATCAGAGTGTCTACACGCAGCATACTGCCATGCCAATCGCGCATAAGGACATTCGTCCCTATCCCATTTCGGAAATTGATTATGCCGTGGAAAACTATGGTGGGGAACAGGAGAGAGAATATCTTCGAGACAGAATTCTGAAGGGCGAGTTTTTTGCTGCCTATGAAAATGATGAGATTGCAGGCTTTTGTGGCGTTCATGCAGGAGGAAGCTTAGGACTTTTGTACGTAGATCCGAAATATCGGAGAACCAGCATTGGGTCGTCCCTGGCATCCTATTTGGTCAATTGGTCCTTGGAACGCGGAGGGTTACCCTATGCCCATATTCGTGTCAAGAATATTGCTTCGCTGAAAATGCAGGAGAAAATGGGCTTATATGTCGGCAAGCGTACGATCTTTTGGACCTATCGCAAGGAGAAAGAGGAGGAATAAAAGATTTCCTCATATTTTTCAAAAAAGGCTTGCAAAGACTGGCGTTTCGTGATATTATATCAAAGTTGCTAAGACGAGATGGTCCTCTGTTACCGCAAAGGTATTAAGAACGTCAAATTTCATACAAGGAGGCACAGACATGAGTGCATATGACATTATCAAGGAAATTGAAACCGCACAGCTGAAGGCTACGGTGGATGAGTTCAACGTTGGTGATACCGTAAGAGTATACGGTAAAATCAAAGAGGGTAACCGTGAAAGAGTACAGGTATTCGAAGGCGTTGTCCTGAAGAGACAGGGCGGCAGCAACAGAGAGACCTTCACCGTTAGAAAGACTTCCAACGGCGTAGGCGTAGAGAAGACCTGGCCCCTTCATTCTCCTAACGTAGAGAAGATCGAAGTAGTTCGTCATGGTAAGGTAAGACGTGCTAAGCTGAACTACCTGAGAGCTCGCGTTGGTAAGAAGGCTAAGGTAAAAGAGCTGGTAAAATAATTTCCATAAGAAAAAGGACGTTTACTTGCGTGAACGTCCTTTTCTATTTTAAAAAAATGTGTTATTATAGTAATTGGTGGAAATTTGGAAAGAAGTGGAAGCGTAGGGAATCATGAAAAAGAAGAAGGCAGGTCTAAGCTTTTACGTTCCAGAGAAAAAGAGTCATTTTCCAATTTTGACAGAGTTTTTTATCTGTTTGGTATTAATGGTGATCGCTGCGTTTATTGCCGTAGTAAGTGTGTACTTCTTTGGCATGCGATGTCGCGTGGTCGGTTCCTCCATGGAGCCGGGGCTCTATAATGGACAAGAGGTTTTGGTCAACAAATTTGCATATACCTTATTTGTGCCGAAAAAGGGCGACGTGGTTGTGTTTTTGCCACATGGCAACGAGCATTCGCATTATTATGTGAAACGCGTCGTGGCCTGCCCTGGAGATAAGATACAAATCAAGGATGGAAAGCTGTATGTCAACGACGTGGAATCGGAATGGATTCATGGCACGGTAGAGGAAGCTGGAATTGCTGCAGAAGGCTTTACGGTAGCCAACGGACAGTTCTTTTGCATGGGAGACAATGCGGCAGACGGTGAGGACAGCAGACAGGCGAACATTGGACCAGTCGATAAAAAGGATATGATCGGACAGGCTTGGTGGCATATGGAATATGGCGAGGAGAAGATGGGATTCATTCACTAAGGGGGTAGACGAATGAGATTTCTGGAGGCTTTGAAGTTTTGGGACAAAAAAGAACAGATCACGGGATTTGCTGCCATTGATTCACTTGGGAAGGCTCATATGATGATGGACAAAGGAATGCTTGAGCCTCTGTATCTGAAAGCCCTGCGATTTGGTGGCACGGAGACACCGGATAATCGTGTCTATGTGCCAGTTGGTATTGGTAGAATTAAGGAGAAGCATGATCAGACAATTGAAGAGCTGATGAAGGAGCAATCAGATCTGGTTTATTCCTGCCTGCCCAAATATAAAGGCATGAGCAGAATTCCTTATGAAATCGTTGTGTCTGCGACAAAGCCAGAGCCGGACAAGGAAGTGCTTTATTCTGAAACCATCTCCATATGGTGAGTCGGGATTGGATGAAGGAAATTGATCAGCGGATGAAGGGCTTACGAGCCAGAAATGATTCCATACTAGAATGAAGGACGGAAGTTTGTATGAGCAATGAAAAGATGAACGTCAATTGGTATCCTGGGCATATGACAAAGGCCAAGAGGATGATGCAGGAGAACATGATCCTGATCGACCTTGTGATTGAGGTATTGGATGCGCGCATCCCCTTGAGCAGTCGTAACCCTGACATTGACGATTTGGCAAAAAATAAAAGCAGAATTATTCTGCTCAATAAATCAGACCTTGCCGATCCCAAGGAAAATAAGCGGTGGATGCAATATTTTGAAGCGAAGGGTGCGCATGTTCTCGAGATCAATGCGAAAACGGGTGCGGGCGTAAAAAACATTCGAGGTCTGGTGGAGAAGGCTTGTAAGGAAAAGATTGAGAAGGACAAGAAGCGCGGAATCGTGAATCGTCCGATTCGCGCCATGGTGGTAGGCATTCCCAATGTTGGAAAATCCACCTTTATCAATGCGTTTGCTGGCAAGGCTTGCACGAAGACGGGAAACAAGCCTGGCGTAACCAAGGGAAAGCAATGGATTCGCATGGGAAAGAACTTAGAGCTTTTGGATACGCCGGGTATTCTATGGCCGAAGTTTGATGACAAAATGGTTGGAATTCATCTGGCCTTGATTGGTTCCGTCAATGATGAGATTTTAGTTTTGGAAGAGCTTGCCATGGAGCTTTTGGAATGCGTGCGAGAGCTGTATCCAGGCGCTTTGGCGGAGCGTTATCAAATCGAAGAGGATGGACCCTTAAGCGAGCTTTTGGAGCGTGTTGCTAAGAGCCGTAAATGCTATGGCAAGGGTGAGGTTTTGGATTTAGAAAAGGCTGCCAGCATCTTGATCGAGGATTTTAGAAATGGCAGGATTGGCAGAATGACTTTGGAGGTATGTCAGAAATGAGAACAGAGGCTGTAGAAAATGTGGAAGAAAAAAAGGAATTAACCACAAAGGACGTCATAAAAGAAGTAATCAATACCATTCTTTATTTTGCAGGCGTATTGCTCGCGGCCATATTGATTGTCATGTTTGTCGTGCAGAGGACGCAGGTGGATGGTGAATCCATGGAGCCAACGCTGTATAATGGCGAAAACCTGATGGTTGACAAATTATCCTATCGTTTTCGTGAGCCGAAGCGCTTTGAAATTATTGTTTTGCAGCCCTTTAAAAATGATAAAAAGACGCTTTACATCAAAAGAATTATAGGACTTCCCGGAGAAACGGTTCAGATTGAAGAAGATGGTACCATACTTATCAATGGAGAGAAATTGTACGAGGGCTATGGGAAGGAGGTCATCCAGGCTGACAAACGAGGCCGCGCGGCACAGGAGGTGCAGCTCGGTGAGGATGAATATTTTGTCATGGGTGATAACCGAAATAACAGCGGAGACAGCAGGGATAAACAGATAGGCAATATTCATAAAAAACAGATTATCGGGCGTGCATGGATCAGAATATGGCCACTGAACAAGTTTGGCGGCATACAAAAGAAAAAGTAAGTGAGTGAAGGGATACTGGCATGGGAAAGGCAGAAAAAGAGGCAGAGCGGCTTAAGAAAAAGATGGAGGCGCTGGAGAAGGAAAAGGAGCGCATGTACGCGCTTTTTGCCTATGAAAGGGAATATCAGGATTATCAGCTGATTTGCGGCATTGATGAGGCGGGCAGAGGCCCTTGGGTAGGCCCTGTCGTGGCAGGTGCTGTCATTCTTCCCAAGGACTGTGATATTTTATATATCAATGATTCCAAAAAGCTTTCCGAGGCGAAAAGGGAAGAATTGTACGACGTCATCCGTGAGAAGGCGATTGCCTGGGCGGTAGGGTCTGCTTCGGAAAAACGAATTGATGAGATTAACATTTTGCAGGCAACCTATGAAGCCATGAGACAAGCCATTGCTGGGCTTGGCGTAACGCCTGACCTGTTGTTGAATGATGCCGTCATCATCCCTAAGGTAGAAATTCCGCAGGTGAAGATAATAAAAGGAGACGCAAAGAGCGCTTCCATTGGCGCTGCAAGCATTATGGCGAAGGTGACGAGGGATCGCATGCTTCGTGAATATGATAAGCTCTATCCAGAATTTCAGTTTGCGAAAAACAAGGGCTATGGGACGAAGGATCATATTGAAGCTTTGAAAAAATATGGACCGACTCCCATTCACCGCAAGAGCTTTATCAAGAATTATGTCTAGGGGGAAGGGACGACGGAACAGGAAGGCATCAATAAAAGACAAATCGGTACGGACAAAGAGAATATCGCTGCGGATTGGCTGGTAAAGCATGGCGCAAGGATTTTGGAGCGAAATTTCCGTTCAAGACATGGCGAGATTGACTTAATTGCAAGGCACGGGGAATATTTGGTATTTTGTGAGGTAAAATATCGTAGTACGGATGAGATGGGAGCCCCGCAGGAAGCAGTGGGGCTTACCAAGCAGAAACGTATATGCAAGGTAGCGGACTATTATCGGGTACTACATGGCCTGGGAGACGGAACCAGCGTGCGTTATGACGTCATTGCCATTCGAGGAGAAAAGGTTACTTGGATTCAAAACGCTTTTCCGCATCATTATGGCAGTGCGCGATATTGATTTTATGAGAGGACATAGTTTGCATGCAAGGCTTTGACATAGAAAACTGGGAAGATCAACTTCACATGCATTTTCAGCGCGATAAAAGGCTGCAGGGGGCGGTTCTGCGCCTGCAATATCGTGAACAAATACCATTTCTGACGTTTCCAAAGCTAGAGGCCTGCGAAGCTGTTCAGCATCTGTTTACCACAAGGGCGGGAGGCGTAAGCTCAGGACAGTTTTCCACTATGAATTTTAGCGTAAAGCTTGGAGATCAAAAGGAAAATGTCGTGGAGAATTATCGAAGGGTGGCGAGCCTTCTGCATGGGCGCGTGGAGGATGTCACGGGTACGGTGCAAACACACACGACGAATATTCGGACGGTCACGGAGGAAGATCGCGGAAAGGTTGCATGGATAGCACCAAATTATGATGATATTGACGGATTGGTGACAAAGGAGCGAGGCATCATTCTGGCAGCCTATACGGCAGATTGCGTTCCCATTTATTTCGTGGATCCCGTAAGAAAGGCCATCGGACTGGCACATTCTGGTTGGCGCGGAACGGTCGCCAATATGGCTGGAAAAATGGTGGAACGGATGAGGGACGAGTTTGGAACGAATCCGAAGGATCTGATCGCGGCGATTGGACCCTCCATCTGCCAAAGCTGTTATGAGGTTGACGAGACGGTGGCTAAGGCTTTTCGGGAGGCCATTGGTGAGGATGAAAAGGATCGAAAGGAAATTCAGGAGAGCGGAAGCTATCCCATGCAGGGAAAACAGGGGCTTCGACAGATCTTGGAAGAAGGAAAGGGGCCTGGAAAATACCAGCTGGATCTATGGCTGACAAATTTGATCCTGCTAAAGCGTGCTGGCGTCAAGCTGGAGAATATCGACGTAACAGATCTTTGTACGGCACACAATGCAAGTCTTTTGTTTTCCCACAGGGCGAGTCAGGGAAAACGCGGTAACATGGGGGCATTCTTAAAGCTTAAGGATTAGGGGGAGAAGAGCATGACGCAGATTTTAGTATGTGATGATGACAAGGAAATTGTAGATGCCATAGAGATCTATTTAAGTCAGGAAGGATATAAAATCCTAAAGGCATATGATGGAGAACAAGCTTTGGAGCTATTGGGTCACAATGACGTACAGCTTCTCATTATGGACGTAATGATGCCAAAGCTGGATGGCATTCGCGCAACCTTGAAAATTCGCGAATACAGTAGCATTCCCATTATTATTTTATCAGCGAAATCTGAGGATGCGGATAAGATTCTGGGCTTGAACGTGGGTGCGGATGATTATGTGACAAAGCCCTTTAATCCGCTGGAGCTTGTTGCAAGAGTGAAGTCGAACCTTCGTAGATATACCTCTTTAGGTTCTGCAAATGGAGAAGGAAAAACGCAGTATCAGGTAGGCGGACTCAGCATCTTTGATGAGAATAAACAGGTATTTGTAGACGGAGAGCCTGTAAAGTTGACCCCGATAGAATATAGTATTTTATTACTCCTTGTAAAGAATCAGGGTAAGGTTTTCTCCATCAATGAGATTTATGAAAGCATTTGGAATGAAGAGGCCATTGGCGTTGATAATACGGTGGCCGTACACATTCGTCACATTCGGGAAAAGATTGAAATCAATCCAAGAGAGCCAAAATACTTAAAGGTTGTTTGGGGCGTCGGATACAAAATTGACTTTGAACAGTAAGGGGCAAACAGGTGAAGAAGGGCAAGAGCGCGATTTTATTTAAGAGATTGGGACTAGGGCTGATACAGCATGTTGTGGCAGCTCTGGTTATGGCGCTTTCCGCGGGCATTTTGTTGAACTCCTTTTTGACCGTTACGACAATGAATGGTCAGAAAACCTATTCCTTAGATCCGCTGACGCAGAAGACCTCCTTCGAGGAATCGGAGGTTTTTGATGATCTTTTTAAAACGGCGATCAGCGACGTCATTCGTCTCGGAATCATTCAGGATCAACTGGAGACTCAGGGAAGCTTTGACCCTGCGAAGATCATTGACGTCACTGCCTTTATGAATCGCTATGGTACGCAGGGAAAGAATTATGGAACCGTGACGGCGAGATATAAGCTGGAGGATTTGATCATTTGGTGCCGTTATGGCTTGGAATATAAAAATCGAATCATGAGTCTTTCTGAGTTTGTCAATTACTATCAGGAAGCCTGTATTCCAGAGAATTTTGCTTTGGATGAGTACGGAAATTTGGAGTTTACTGGGTATCATGAGAATGAAAACCAGAATCTTAGCCGAGCTGAATTATATGAGAAATATCCTGAGATCATGGCAAAGATGGGCGAGTTGACGGAGGGTCAGCTCGAGGATATGGCCTTTTCCTATATCATGGGAAAGGTGTCGGAAGGGATTACCTTAAACAAGGAGGATGACGGAAATCTTACGGTGTATGTCAATTCCTTAATTTGTCGTTATGCCACCATGGATCATCAGACGCAGCTCTATGATCTGGTTGACAGCTGGCCGGACTATGTCCAGCTACAGAGGAATGTTGCTGACACCTGTGTAATGCTTGCGGAAAGCTATGAATTATATCAGAGCTGTGCAAAGCTATATGCAGAGGGACGAAGCAACCTTAAGTATGTTGTTCGCATGAAAAATGAAGAGGGGAAAAAGGTAACCTTCACGAATGTCTCTGACATGGCAGAAATGGAGGACGAAAGCCTTACCGAAGCCTTTGAAGAAAATGTAAGCTATTTGATTTATTATCCTAACAACCTGGAAATTATGGGAAGCGTCGGCTTGACGGAGGCAAACGTATATGAGCTTTTACGTGCAGCCCATTATCCTAATTTGGAGGATGTTTATATTTGGATTTTCCTGGATACGGATTATGAAAGCAGTGAGGATGCATTTTATGTTGCCAGGGAAATGTATGAGAGCATCGTTCCGAAAACAGCTGGCATTCTTACGGCATTAATTACGTTGATATTGATCTGGATCGGATTGCTGTTGTATTTAACCGTTACGGCTGGTGTTTCCTTTACTGAAGACGGAGGCATAAAGCATTACCTCAATGCCTTTGATAAGATCTGGACAGAGCTCTTTTTGGCCATGATTGGCGGGTTTGGATTTGGTACCTATTGGGTCGCTAAGTATTTACGGCAGATTACGCTGGAAATCTATGAGAAGCGAATAAGCCTTGGAAGTAGCGGTGTTAAGAATCTGTTGTATCAATATGGCTATTATGCTTTGGCGGGATTTTTCTTTAGTGTTCTGCTTTGCCTGCTTTGGTATAGCCTTGTTAGACGGTTGAAATCACTGAACATTTATCGGGATAGTCTGCTGCGCATCTTAATCAATGCACTCTATGGACTGTTTGAGACGGTCATGGCGCATCAGAATTCCGTGATTAGTGTGCTGCTTCCGTATTTGATTTTCTTGATGCTCAATACACTTTCCATCATAGGTATTGTCATGCTTCGAGGATCTCTGTGGAAGGCGATGATCATCATATTTGTCCTGATCTTAGATATTGCCGTAGGCGTTCGACTATTCAAGAGAAATGCAGAATTTAACGATATTATCAATGGCATCGGGCGTATTCGTTCAGGAGAAGTTGAATATAAGCTGGAAACGGCAAACCTTCATGGCATGAATAAGTTTTTGGCCGATGCAGTCAATAATATTGGAGAAGGCATCGATAATGCTGTAAAGACGAGTGTCAAGGATGAACGGTTGAAATCGGACTTGATCACTAATGTCTCGCATGACTTAAAAACACCGCTAACCTCGATCATTAACTATGTGGATCTACTAAAGAGATCCAATATTCAGGATCCACAGGCCAGAAACTATGTGGAAATTTTGGTGGGGAAATCTCAGAGATTAAAGGATTTGACGGATGACCTTGTGGAAGCCTCCAAGATATCTTCAGGAAACATTACCCTGAACATGGAGGTATTAAATCTTGGAGAGCTGCTAAAGCAAACCATTGGTGAGCTTTCCGAAAAGCTGGAGGCTGCAAAGCTTAGCATGGTAGCTGAGATTGATGAGAAGCCGTGCCTGATTTATGCGGACAGCCGTAGAATGTGGCGCGTCATGGAAAATCTTTTCAATAACATTTGCAAATATGCCATGGAGGGCACCAGGGTTTATGCAGAAGTGAATGTTGTCGAGGATTCGAAGGTTGTCATGAAGATCAAAAATGTATCCCGTGCACAGATGAACATTCACGCGGACGAGCTGACGGAGCGTTTTATTCGTGGCGACAGCTCGCGAAGCACGGAAGGAAGCGGACTTGGCCTTTACATTGCAAAGAGTCTGACCAATGTCCTGGGAGGAAATTTTGAAATTCAATTGGATGCAGATCTTTTCAAGGTAAAAATGGAATTTCCTCTTTGGAAGGAAAAATAAAAAACAGACCTCTTTCGTTGAAATGTCGTTAAGTTAAGGATTTAAAAAACTCGGGACTGGGTTTGGATTGTCTTTCTGGTAGACTTTAGACCATGTCGCAAGCTTTGCTTGCGATCCCGATCGAAGTGAGGGACGTGCCGTAGGGCACGCTAAGGAAAGACAATCCAAACCTTCCCCTCGAGGAAATTGAAATGCTTAACCTAACGACATTTTGTAAGACGGAAAGTAGGTCTGGTTTTATGTGATAATGGATGCTTACTCGAGGATGTCCATGTTGGAGCGGTTGTTATAGCTCTCCAAAATGGAATGAATCTTATCTGTCGTTGCCATAACGCCTGCGAGAGACAGGTCGTGATTCATAAAATCAATGATGGAGGCGATGAATTTGCTCATGTCGGCCTCGACAAAATAAGGTCTGGTGTAGAGCTCGGGCGGCAGGTAGGTCAAATCCGTTGTAATCACCTTATCGAAATATCCGTTTTCATAAGCCTTGTCAAAGGAGGAGAGCCCATCGGTAAACAACCCGAAGGTCGTACAAATGAATACGCGGCGAGCGTTCATTTCCTTTAGCTGCTTTGCCGTATCCAGCATGCTTCCACCGGAGGAAATCATGTCATCAATGATAATGATATCCTTTCCGTCGATGTTATCCCCAAGGAATTCATGAGCAACGATAGGATTTTTGCCATTGACGATCGTGGAATAATCACGACGCTTATAGAACATACCAGTGTCAACGCCAAGCACGCTGGCAAAATAAATGGCACGATCCAAAGCACCTTCGTCGGGGCTGATGACCAAAAGATGATCCTTATCCACAAGCAGGTCAATCTCGGCGTTTAACAATGCCTTGATAAACTGATAGGGAGGCAGGAAGTTATCAAATCCTGTCAGCGGCGTTGCGTTTTGCACGCGGGGATCGTGGGCATCGAAGGTGATCAGATTATTTACGCCCATGTCACGAAGCTCCGTAAGAGCGTATGCACAGTCCAAGGACTCTCGGCCGTTTCTTTTATGCTGACGGCCCTCGTAAAGGAAGGGCATAATGACGTTGATTCGATGAGCCTTGCCGGCAATTGCGGCGATCACGCGCTTTAGGTCCTGATAATGGTCATCTGGAGACATATGATTTGTATAGCCGTTCATCTCATAGGTGATGCTGTGATTGCAGACATCTACCAGGATAAATACGTCCTTACCGCGAATGGATTCATTGATAACGGCCTTGCCTTCGCCGCTTCCAAAGCGGGGCGTATCAAAGTCCACCAGATAATTTTTTTCAAAATACCCATGGAAGGCAGGATCATTTTTCACTTTGTCGTTATGAATGCTCTTGCGGAATTCCACCATATAGTTGTTGATGCGCTGGCCCATCTTTTGTGCAGAAGCAAGCGCAATAATTTTCAAGGGGGCAACGGGCATGGCATTTTCTAATTCTCTCAAATCTGGCATATTTTTCACCTCCAATTATTTATAACATTCCCCTATCGACACGTCAAGAGATTTCGGGTATACTATACTCGGGGCTGGACTGAAGAAAAACTCGGGGCTTAGGTTTGGACAGTCTTTCTGCTAACCTTGAAACCCAGAAAGACTGTCCAAACCATCCCCTCGAGGTAGTCGTATGGCAAGGGAGTTATTCAAAGGGAGCCCCTCGAGTAACGTGGGTGTGGCGAGGGGGGGTTGGGAAAGTGAAATGGTTTGGAGGTAGGGAAAAGGTATGGCTCAGGAGAAGGAGCAATACAAAAAGCATATAGTTAAGTCCGTGGCAGAGGGAAGTATTGCGATGGAGATGGAAATCGAGCCAGGGGACGCGATTTTAGCCATTGATAATACGCTGATCGAGGATATTTTTGATTATCAGTTTCTGGTGCAGGACGATTATATAGAGGTTTTGGTGGAAAAGAAGGATGGCGAGCAGTGGCTGTTGGAGGTGGACAAGGAATTTGATGAAGACCTTGGCATTACCTTCGAGAGTGGCTTGATGGATGAATATCGTCATTGTCATAATAAGTGTATTTTTTGCTTTATTGACCAGATGCCAAAGGGCATGAGAGAGACATTGTATTTTAAGGATGATGACTCCAGACTTTCCTTTTTGCAGGGAAATTACGTAACGCTTACAAATATGTCGGAAAAGGACGTTGACCGAATCTGTCGATATCATTTGAGCCCGATCAATATTTCCTTCCAGACCATGAATCCAGAGCTTCGCTGCAAAATGTTGAACAATCGTTTTGCGGGAGATGCCCTAAAGAAGGTGGACCGCTTTATGGAGGCGGACATTCAGATGAATGGCCAGATTGTTCTCTGTAAAGGCATCAACGATGGCAAGGAGCTGGAATTCTCCATTCAGGAAATGATGAAATATATCCCGAATTTACAGAGTGTCTCCGTGGTTCCCGTTGGGCTGTCTAAGTATCGGGAGGGCTTGTTCCCGCTGGAACCCTTCGAGAAGGAGGATGCCGAGGCAACGCTGGAGCTTATTCATCGCTATCAGAAGGAATGCTATGAAAAATATGGCATTCATTTTATTCATGCAAGTGATGAATGGTATATTCTCGCGGGACAGGAGGTTCCTGAGGAGGAGCGTTACGACGGCTATTTACAGCTGGAGAACGGCGTTGGTATGGTTCGCCTGCTCATGAATGAATTTCACGAGGAGCTGGATCGCAGAAAAGCCGACGGCCGCTTGCCCAAGAAGGATCTGCAGGCAGAGTACTCGATTGCTACAGGAAGATTAATTTATCCCTACATAAAGTGCATGGCGAAGGAACTCATGGAGCTTTGCTCTGGCTTGACGCTCCATGTCTATGACATTCGAAATGATTTTTTTGGAGAGAGAATTACGGTTTCTGGTCTATTGACTGGTCAGGACATTATTGCGCAGATGAAGGAAAAGGTCATTGGAAGCAGGTTATACCTTCCGTGTAATGTCCTTAGGAGCGGTGAGGACGTCTTTTTGGACGACCTACACGTCTCTGATATGGAAAAGGCTTTACAAGTGCCGATTTATATTGTAAAATCAAGCGGACAAAGCTTTGTGGAAGCTTTTTTGGATGCATAATAGATTTGAGATTGTTTGATTGTGAAAGGTAAGGGAAACATACGTGAGTAAGAACAGAAAGCCAATTGTTGCGGTTGTTGGAAGACCGAACGTCGGAAAATCAACGCTGTTTAACGCTTTGGCAGGACAAAGAATATCAATTGTTAAGGATACGCCTGGTATCACGAGAGATCGAATTTACGCCGACGTGACTTGGCTGGATCGCACGTTTACGCTTATTGATACGGGAGGAATTGAGCCTGATTCTAAGGATATCATTCTTTCGCAGATGCGTGAGCAGGCTCAAATCGCCATTGACACGGCGGATGTCATTATCTTTTTGGTTGACGTAAAGCAGGGACTGCAGGATGCGGATTCCAAGGTGGCTGACATGCTGCGCCGATCCAAGAAGCCAGTTGTATTGGTTGTAAACAAGGTGGACTCCGTTCAGAAGATGATGGCGGACGTCTATGAGTTTTATAATCTTGGCATTGGAGATCCCATCGCTGTTTCCGCGGCAAACCAGTTAGGACTTGGCGACATGCTGGAAGCGGTTTGCGCACACTTTCCTGAAATGGAAGGACCTGAGGAAGAGGATGAGCGCCCTAGGGTTGCAATTATTGGTAAACCCAATGTCGGAAAATCCTCCATTATTAACAAGCTGTTGGGCGAGAACCGTCTGATTGTATCGGACATTGCAGGAACGACGAGAGATGCCGTAGATACAGAAATTAAGTATCACGGAAAGGAATATGTATTCATCGATACGGCTGGACTTCGCAGAAAGAATAAGATCAAAGAAGAGCTGGAGCACTTTATGATCGTTCGTACGGTCAGTGCCGTGGAGCGTGCGGACATTGCCGTCCTGGTCATTGATGCTAAGGAAGGCGTGACGGAGCAGGATGCGAAGATTGCGGGCATTGCCCATGATCGTGGCAAGGCAGTCATCATCGCGGTCAATAAGTGGGATGCCATCGAGAAGAATGACAAGACAATCTATCGCTTTACCGAGAAGATTCGCGAGACCTTGAGCTTTATGCCTTATGCAGAGATCCTGTTTATTTCGGCACAGACGGGACAGAGAATGAATAAGCTCTTTGAGACCATTGATGCGGTCAGCGAGAATCATTCCATGCGTGTACAGACGGGTGTTTTGAACGAGATCATGATGCAGGCCGTTGCCATGCAGCAGCCGCCTACGGATAAGGGAAAGCGCTTAAAGCTCTTCTACATTACGCAGGTTGCCGTAAAACCGCCGACCTTTGTTATTTTTGTGAATGATAAGGAGCTGATGCATTTCTCCTACACGAGATATATTGAGAATCAGATTCGTGAGACCTTTGGTTTCAAGGGCACGCCGCTTCGTTTCATTATTCGCGAGCGCAACGAGGAAAAATAGACCTACAAATGCAGAAGGAAATAAAGTGAGGAAGGTAACATGGAACGCGTTATCGCTGTTTTGATCGGTTATGTCTTTGGATTGTTTCAAACGGCATTCTTTTATGGAAAACTTAAGGGCATTGACATTCGGGAGCATGGCAGCGGAAATTCAGGGACGACAAATGCCCTTCGTGTCCTTGGCCCTAAGGCAGGATTGATTGTATTTTTAGGAGACTGCCTAAAATGCATCATTGCCATTTGGATTGTTAGATTATTGTTTGGCCAAAGGCATGAGGACATGATTCAGCTCCTTTGCCTCTATTCTTGTGCAGGTGCGGTCCTCGGACATAATTATCCATTTTACATGAATTTTAAGGGTGGTAAAGGTATTGCAGTAACCGCAGGCATGGTCATTGCCTTTGATCCGTGGTTTATGGTAATTGGCGTTGTAACATTCTTTAGCATATTCTTTACAACGCATTTTGTATCCCTTTGTTCCTTGGTGACTTACTTTCTGTTGCTCGTTACCTTGATCATTATGGGGCAGTGCGGATATTTCCCTCTGATGTCACAGGGAGAGTTGCTTGAGGCATATATTGTATTTGCGCTGTTGACATTGCTGGCATTTTGGAAGCATCGTGAGAATATCAAACGACTTCTAAGCGGTACGGAAAGAAAAACTTATTTGAGCAAAAAGAATAAAGTAGATTAGTTGGAGGGCGTATGGCAAGAGTTAGCATTTTGGGTGGTGGTACCTGGGGCATTGCACTTGCAGTGCTGCTTAGCAATAATGGACATGAAGTAACAGTATGGTCTGCCGTTGAAAAAGAGATTCAAATGCTTAGAGAGCAAAGAGAGCATAAAATGCTACCTGGTGTTAAGCTTCCTGATTCCATGAAATTTACCATGGATGATGAGGAGGCAATCAAGGGACAAAGCATTGTTGTCATGGCAGTTGCAAGTAGCTATACGAGAAGGACTGCAGATAGAATCTCTTCGATGGTAGCTCCTGGTCAAATCATTGTTAATGTTGCAAAGGGTATCGAAGAATCGACCATGATGACCCTGACGCAGATTATTGAAGAAGAGATTCCTCAGGCAGACGTTGCCGTTTTATCTGGACCATCTCATGCGGAAGAGGTTGGAAGAGGCTTGCCGACAACGGTCGTGGTTGGTGCGAAAAGCCGTGAGACGGCAGAGTATATTCAAAATGTATTTATGAGTCCTGTATTCCGTGTTTACACAAGCCCCGATATCTTAGGGATTGAGCTTGGCGGATCCCTTAAGAACGTCGTAGCTCTTGCTGCAGGAATTGCTGACGGACTTGGTTACGGAGATAATGCGAAGGCAGCGCTGATCACGAGAGGAATTACGGAGATTTCCAGACTTGGAACCGTCATGGGCGGAAGGGCAGAGACCTTTAGCGGCCTTACTGGAATTGGAGATTTGATTGTTACCTGCGCAAGCATGCATTCCAGAAATCGCAGGGCAGGTATTTTAATTGGACAGGGAAAGACCTATCAGCAGGCGATGGACGAGGTTCAGCAGGTTGTTGAGGGAGTATACTCAGCTAAGGCAGCCATGAAGCTTGCAGAAAAGTATCAGGTACAGCTTCCCATTATTTCGCAGGTCAACAAGGTCCTGTTCGAGGGAAAGAATCCTGCAGAAGCCGTAAAGGAACTCATGCTGCGCGATAAGAAGAGTGAGGTTTCCGTGGCAAGCTGGACATAAGATTTAGCACAGAAAGCGTCCAATTACGGGAATCTTTCGAAGTGCCGTGGCAAGGATAAGACTGATCAGAAAACAGCAAATCGTCACCAAGGGAATGGAAACGATGGGGGGAAGGGTAGCATAGAGCTTTCCCATAAAGGGCAAATCCATTACCATTAAATGAATCAGATAGACACCAAGGGTTCCCAGAGAAAGCTGTTTCCAAACCTTTTGACATTTATCCGAGACCTCTTTTTGAAAGGTTTTCTTCGTGACAAACAGGAAAATGGTGACGGTCATCAGCATGGTAAAAAGACCGAAGGTATTTGAAAAATCAGAGGTCAGTTCCTCCCAATGCCAGTTTTGAAAGGTGCTGAAGGCAATGTTCAAAATGCAGAAAAATGGGAAGCTGACATAAAGGCGCTTCATCCATTTCTCGGAAATGCCAACATGGAATAAATAATAGCCTAAAACAAAATATGCCGTAAAGCTGCCCGCGAGTTCAAGCTTGAAGGAATCAAGGAAGGCTAGAATTTCAGGCGTCCTGATAAAGCTGGCAAGGGTTGTTTTCAAAATAGAAAACACGAAGAAGAGCACTAGGAAATACTGAAGATCCTTTTTATCGGCGACGCGGATCCATTTACGAAGCAATGGTAAAAGCGCATAGATACAAAGAAGATAGGGAAGAAACCAAAGGTGATAGGATCCAGTCAGCATGGATTTGATTAGGTCCTTCCAAGAAATGGCATCAGAATGTAAGGAATAATAACCAATTGCTCCATAAATACAGGACCAAATGACATAAATGATGAAAAGACGAAGAATGTGGCGAAGCCATAATTCCTTTACGGTTATTTCACGATTCGGAGCTAGTAACAGCGCACCACTAATCATGAAAAACATGGGGACGCCAAAGCGTGAAAGGACATTGATGCCGTTGGTAATCACCCAGTCGGCAGAACGAATGGGTAATTGATACCAAAGCTTCGCTGAGGCATGGATGGATACGACGCTCAGTGCAGCAAGGATACGAAGCAGATCAAATTGTGTTAGCCATTTATTTTGTCTCATAATGTCTCTTTCCGATTGTTTTATTGGATTGCTATGTCTATTATAGGGTGTTTGAAAATCAAAATCAACGTAAAAATACAAAGAGCGTAACGGATGCATAAGGTAATCCCGCGCGAGAGGAGAAGTATGGAAAATCAAAGCTTTCAGGGAACACAGGAATATGTTGCAAGTGAGGAATTAATGGCAAGCGTTAACATTGCCATTGCGCTTAAAAAGCCTCTTTTGATCAAGGGAGAGCCTGGCACGGGAAAAACCATGCTTGCCGAAGCCGTTGCAAAGAATCTTGGGAAGAGGCTGATCATTTGGAACATTAAGTCCACGACAAAGGCACAGGAAGGCCTTTATGTATATGATACCATTCAGAGACTTTATGATGGTCAATTTGGCGTAGAAGGCGTGGATGACATCGCCAGATACATTAAACTCGGTAAGTTGGGCGAAGCCTTTGACAGCGAGGATCAGGTAGTTCTTTTGATCGATGAAATCGACAAGGCAGATTTGGAATTCCCGAACGACCTGCTCTGGGAGCTGGATCAGATGGAGTTTTATATCAACGAGACGAAAAGGACCATTAAGGCAAAGCATCGTCCCATTGTAATTATTACATCGAATGCGGAGAAGGAGCTTCCTGACGCTTTCCTTCGCCGTTGTATTTTCCATTATATTGATTTCCCTGACAAGCCCTTGATGGAGGAGATTGTCAAGGTTCATTTCCCGAACGTCGAGGAGAATCTGTTAAAGCAGGCCATGGATGCCTTTTATGAGATTCGTGCCATCCATGACATTCGCAAGAAACCCAGTACTTCTGAGTTGATCGATTGGGTCAATGCGCTGCAGATCGGCGGCATTTCCGCAGACAGGATTAAGGCAGAGCTGCCATTCGTAGGAGTTGTTGTAAAAAAGGATGAGGATCTGGAGCTTGTAAAGCACGGAAACCACTAAGAAGCATATCAGGAAGTTGATACGGTAGGGAGCAGGCGAATGTTTACGGAATTCTTCGAAAACTTAAGAAGTAAGGGGCTGCATGTAACCCTGGGCGAATTCCTGACCCTTCAGGATGCCTTGGATCAAGGACTATGCGGTAGCTCACTGACTCAATTTTACTATGTAGCGCGCATGATCTTGGTCAAGAGCGAAACCGAATTCGATAAATTTGACATGGCCTTTGAGGAATGCTTTAAGCCTGCTCAGAGGGAGACGGAAATCGGTGCTCAAATGCTGCGCTGGCTGGATAAGTCCGATATGCTGGAGCTTGCACATGAGGAAGCCAGGGCACATCTAAATCAGATGGAGGACATTCAGGTCGACAAGGAGATGGTCGAGGAGACCTTCAAGCAGCGTTTGCGCGATCAAAACGAAGAACATAATGGCGGAAGCTTTTGGATCGGAACCATGGGAAAGACCTCCTTTGGTAACATGGGTGGTAATGTCGGCGGCGTGCGTGTCGGTGGTCAGACGGGCTATCAATCGGCATTCTCTGTCGTGGGAGCCAGAAAATATCGGGATTTCCGTGATGACAGAGTACTGGATAACCGTCAGTTCCAGCTGGCCTTTCGAAAGCTTCGTCAGTTTTCCTCAAGATTGGATATTCCGGAGACCGAGCTGGATATTGACGGGACGGTGGACAAGACCTGTAACAATGGCGGCTGTCTGCAAATCGTCATGAAAAAGCCGAGAAAGAATGCGGTCAAGCTGCTTCTTTTGATGGACTCTGGCGGTACCATGATTCCCTTTAGCAGTTTGTTGAATGATCTGTTTCAGGCAGTACATAAATCCAATCATTACAAGGACGTAAAGACCTATTATTTCCACAACTGTATCTACAGCAAGGTTTATAAGACACCGGAATGTGAAAACGGGGATTGGGTGGACACGGAATGGATGTTCCGCAACGTGGACAGTGATTATAAGGTGATTATTGTCGGAGATGCGGCTATGGCGCCGGAGGAGCTCTATTCCGACACGGGAAATTATCGAGGGCCCAATGGCGGTCTTTCCGGTTGGCAATGGCTCAATCAGATCAAACGTCATTATAAGAAGGTCGTTTGGCTGAACCCCAAGATGGCACCTGGACGAGCACCTTGGCGTGAGGCGGAGACCGCGATCAAGGAGCTCTTCCCCATGTATAAGCTGACCGTTGACGGGCTCAATCAGGCAATGGTAAAGCTCATGGTCAATCGTTAAAAAACAGAAAGGAAAAAACAATGAAATTTGGTGAATTTCGTAAGTATGTATCCAGAATTGACAGAGTGAGCATTTGTCGCTTGGAGACTTCAGAGTATCGGAATTATCAGTTTATCAGTAACGTGCCGAGTGACTATGATGAGTTATATCTGTTTGGCGTGGGACGCATTCAATCGGAGTTCCCGCTTTGCATGTGCTATGACGTTGCCGCGCAAAAGTACGGAGAGATGCCGGAGGATAAGCTGGAAGAGATGGTCTATGCAGAATGTATTGAGATTATGCTATCCGATAAGCCCAGAGAATTTAATGATGCAACAACCTAAACATGGGAATGGGAGAAACGCATGATACTATTAGTTGTGGACATACAAAAGGGAATAACGGATGAAAGACTCTATGATTACGATGGCTTTTTGCGGAGGGTGACGACCCTGATTGCGGCAGCGAGAAAGAGTCATGCGGAGGTCATTTTCTTTCAACATGATGATGGGCCGGGAAGTGGGTTCTCCGTCGGAGACGTGGACTTTGAGATCGCGGAGGAGGCCTCGCCGCTTGCGGAAGAAAAGGTTTTTGTGAAGACGACAAACAGCTGCTTTAGCAATGCGGAGTTTGTGACCTATCTGGAGGAGAAGAAGGACAAACAGCTGATGATCATTGGCCTTCAGACGAACTTTTGCATTGATGCGACTGTGAAGTCGGCGTTCGAAAGGGGATATCAGGTCGTAATACCTCAGGGAACCAATTCCACAATGGGGAATGAATACATGAACGCGGAGACGACCTTCAAGTATTACAACGAGATGATGTGGCCTGAGCGATTCGCAAAGATGATCACCATGGAGGAGGCGCTGGCAGCTTTTCCGGACATGGAACTGACGGATACCGTTGAAAACTTCCTAAAGGGTGTGGGTCGATTTACGAAGGATCTCGCGTACTCCGTTTCGAATAAGGTAATGCCAGGCGTCGATAAAGTGATTACGGCCATTGATCAAAAAGCGCAACAGGCGATCCGAAAGTCCATCGAACAAAATCCTGGGCATCTTCGGCTTACGGTGGAGGATCTAAAGGCAGAAAAAAAGGATTCCTATCGGGCCTTTAATCATCGAAACGAAATGAAATTTCAGATCCGTAAGGTTTTGCGTAAGGGTAAGACAGTCTATGTCGTGCATGACCTTGTTGGCAGGGAGGTCGGGAGCGTTCGTGATACCAAGCTGGCGCTGGGAGAGGCTTTGCCCTTGGACAATGGGAACAGAACTTTTGAGCTGTACCAGGGCGAGAATCAAATGGGAGAGGTACACGCGAAGGGCTCTGGCCTAATCAAGGTGACACTCCACATGCCTGGAAAGACCCTGATTGGAAATGCAAAGGAAATGGAATTTTGGGTGATTGGAGATGCGGGAGAGGTAACGTTAAGCGTGAGTCGCAAGGCTCTTGAGAACACACAGAATGCTTATCTGTTAGAGATCGCTGATCCAAAAACGGAGCTACCTTGCCTTTTGATTAGCATTGCGATCAATCTGGCAGGAAATGCAGAAGACGAAAAATAAAACCACTTGACAAAATGAATTCCTGATTTTATACTAAGAAATCATATTGAATGCGAAGAAGAGAAAGAGTACCATGAGTCCACTTTTGACAGAGAGCAGCCGGTTGGTGAAAGGCGCGAAAAGCCTTATGGGAATACGTCTCGGAGCAGCAAACCGAAACGGTGCAGAGCGCTTTAATGTATGAGGCAAGGATACATACAAGGTGAGCGGATCTCATCTGAAAGTAGGCTTTGACGGTAGTCCCCGATATCGGACAAGAGTATTGATGGATACTCGCTGAGCCGCGTGTCGTGAGGTGCGCGGGAACAAAGGTGGTAACGTGAGTAAAGGCTCACCCTTTCGAAGAGGGTGAGCTTTGTTATTTTAAAACTCTCCCTTGCAAATCCTTTAACGGTATGCGGTTATCCGTATTGACCGCAAATTTATTTAGCCGGATGGCGGAAAGAGAGGAAACAGATGACGATTTTTGACGAACTGAAGGCCAGAGGACTTCTGGCACAGCTGACTGATGAGGAAGAGATCAAGGAACTGATCAATAACGGAAAGGCCGTATTCTACATCGGTTTTGACCCTACGGCAGACAGTCTTCACGTAGGACATTTCATGGCACTTTGCCTGATGAAGAGATTGCAGATGGCAGGAAACCGCCCGATCGCTTTGATTGGAGGAGGCACGGCCATGATCGGTGACCCCAGCGGAAGAAGCGACATGAGAACCATGATGACGGTGGAGCAGATTGACCATAACTGCGAGTGCTTTAAGAAGCAGATGAGCCGATTCATTGAATTCGGTGAGGGCAAGGCCATGATGGTCAACAATGCAGATTGGCTGAGAGGCCTGAATTACATTGAGTTTTTGCGTGAGGTGGGTGCACATTTCTCCGTAAACCGCATGCTGACAGCTGAATGCTACAAGCAGCGTATGGAAAAAGGCCTGAGCTTCCTGGAATTCAACTACATGATCATGCAGAGCTACGATTTCCTGGAGCTGTACAAGCGCTACGGCTGTAATATGCAGTTTGGTGGCGATGACCAGTGGAGCAATATGCTTGGCGGTACGGAGCTGATTCGAAGAAAGCTTGGAAAGAACGCTTGTGCAATGACCATTACCTTACTTCTCAATTCCGAGGGTAAGAAGATGGGTAAGACGCAGAAGGGCGCCGTATGGCTGGATCCCGAAAAGACTTCTCCCTTCGAGTTTTACCAGTACTGGAGAAACGTGGGCGACGATGACGTGCTGAAGTGCCTGCGTATGTTGACCTTCCTTCCTCTGGAGCAGATTGACGAGATGGATAAGTGGGAAGGCAGCCAGTTAAATACTGCAAAGGAAATTTTGGCCTTTGAGCTTACCAAGCTGGTACATGGCGAGGAGGAAGCAACCAAGGCACAGGAGAGCGCGAAGGCATTGTTTGCCGGCGGCGGAGATGATGCTAACATGCCGACCTACGAGCTGAAGGATGAGGATTTCCTGAATGGAAAGATCGACATTCTCGGTGTTCTTGCAAGCTCTGGTCTGTGCGCTTCCAGAAGTGAGGCAAGACGTGCCGTAGAGCAGGGCGGCGTTACTGTCGATGGCGAAAAGGTGACGGACGTAAAGCAGAGCTTTGCACCCGAACAGTTCGCAGGCGACGGAATCGTTGTCAAGAGAGGAAAGAAGAACTTTAAGAGGATTGTGAAATAAGAAATTCATTTATTCAAAAACGAAGGGGCCTTTGGTTTGTCGACCAAGGGTCCCTTGTTTGTAACGAAAAAAGGTCAAGTGATTGTAAGGCAACTAAGGAAGCGAACATAGGATGTTTTTTGAAATGAAATAATAGAATGCAGATAGATATCGCATAAGTATTCATCGAGATGCATATACATGGTATCAGCAAGGACAGGAGGAATGTTTATGGGCAGTATGACGCAAGCATACGATTTATACAAGGATATTCGGGAGCGGTGTAACGGAGAGATTTATATTGGCGTTCTAGGGCCGGTACGAACGGGAAAATCAACCTTTATTAGTCGCTTTATGGAAGAATTGGTGCTTCCGAACATGACGGATCCGGCAGCAAAGGCAAGGGCAACGGATGAGATGCCGCAGAGCTCTGGCGGTAAAACGATTACGACGACGGAACCAAAGTTTGTTCCGAATGAGGCAGCACAGATCTCTCTTGACGGAGAGGAAAAGGTCAAGGTGAGGCTGATTGACTGTGTGGGATACATGGTTGACGGCGCGGTAGGACATATGGAGGGAGAAGAGGAACGCATGGTAAAAACACCATGGTTCGACGATCCCATTCCCTTTAGTCAGGCAGCGGAGCTGGGGACAGACAAGGTTATGATGGAGCATTCTACCATTGGCTTGGTTATTACTACGGATGGTTCCATTGGGGAATTGCCGAGAGACGCGTATCTGGATGCGGAAAACAAAACGATTCGTGCCCTAAAAAACACGGGAAAGCCATTTCTGGTTCTTGTCAATAGTCGAAAACCCTATTCGGAGGAAGCAAAAAATGTTGCCGCACGGATTTCTCAGGCGGAAGGCGTAACTGCCATGACGGTGAACTGCGAGCAGCTTCGAAGAGATGATATCTTAAAGATTCTTGAACAGGTACTATATGAATTTCCTATTTCTTCCGTGGAATTTTATTGCCCTCGGTGGATGAATGCCCTGCCCATGGATCATCCCATGAGAATGGAACTGCTAGAAAAGCTAAAGGTCGTCTCTGAGAATTGCTCTGTGATTAGAGACATTGCGGATGGCAAGTGTCTCATGGAAAGCAGCTATCTCAAAAAGTGTCGCATGGATCAGATGGGGCTTGCTGACGGTGTGATCAAGGTGGATTTGGAACCGCAGGAAACCTATTATTATCAGGCCCTGACGGATGTTGTCGGAGAGACGATCAAGGATCCGTCAGACTTGATCGAAAAGCTCAAGGATTACGGTGAGATGAAGCAGGAATATGAGAAGGTGTTGGATGCCATTGCAAGCGTTCGGGCAAGCGGATATGGCGTTGTGATTCCTGAACGGGAAGAGATTACACTCGAACAACCCGAAATCATTCATCAGGGAAATAAATTTGGTGTAAAAATCAAGGCGGTCAGTCCATCCATTCACATGATTCGCGCAAATATCGAGACGGAAATAGCGCCTATTGTCGGCACTAAGGAGCAGGCAGATGACTTGATCAATTTCATCGATAGCTCTGAGGCTTCAAAAGGTATGTGGGAGACAAATATCTTTGGAAAATCCGTGGGGCAAATGGTCAGCGACGGAATTCAGGCGAAGATTGCGGGAATTGGTCCTGAGAGTCAGGAAAAGCTGCAGGATTGCATGCAAAAGATTGTCAATGATGCAAATGGTGGCATGGTTTGCATTATTATCTAAACAGGAAAATCAAGGAAAGAAATCTCCATGGTTCTTTCTTGTAGGGAATTGATTTTATGTCGTTGTTTGGGTATACTATGCTTATGGCTGAAATGAGGGTCAATGCGTTTTGGTTTTTCGCATAATGGCATACAAGGGGAAGGATACCGATAGAAGAACAAAAGAAAAAGGACAAAAGAGAAAAACATAAGAGAAAAACATAAGAGAAAAACATAAGAGAAAAACATAAGAGAAAAACATAAGAGAAGGAGTAAGGGGAATGGCTAACGCGGAATGGATGGAAAAATTAGAAAAGACTTATGCACAGGTGCGAAGCATGACGGATTTTGTGCCGCTTGTGGCCCTGGTGCTTGGCTCGGGACTCGGTGGCTTTGCATCTCAGTTAAAGGTAGAAAGGGAGATTCCCTATTCTGAAATTGAGGGCTTTCCTGTTTCGACGGTAGCAGGACATGACGGAAAATTTATTTTCGGGACGCTTGGGCAGGTGCCCGTTGTATGTATGAAGGGAAGAGTGCATTATTACGAAGGCTATTCCATGAGCGACGTTTGTCTTCCTGTGCGACTGATGAAAATGCTTGGGGCGAAATTCCTTTTTCTGACCAATGCAGCTGGCGGACTGAATGATAGCTTTCATGCGGGGGATCTCATGATGATTCGGGATCATATTTCCCTATTTGTACCAAACCCGTTATTAGGACCAAATGCCGAGGAGCTTGGAACAAGATTTCCGGACATGAGTCATGTCTATGACTTGGAATTACAGGAGATTCTGCGGGAGGTCGCGAAGAAGGAGAATATTTCGCTGAGGGAAGGCATTTATACCATGCTTACGGGGCCTTCCTATGAGACGCCGGCTGAAATCCGCTTTTTGAAGACATTGGGAACGGATGCAGTTGGCATGAGTACCGTCGTGGAGGCCATTGCTGCCAATCATGCGGAAATGAGAATCTGTGGCATCTCCTGTATCAGTAATATGGCCGCAGGAATTTCAAAGGCACCGTTAAATCATAAGGAGGTGCAGGAGACCGCGGATCAGGTTGCCCAAAAATTTACAAAGCTGGTTTCTGAAACGATTTTAAGAATCGGAGAGCTGGCTCAGTGCTGATGCGCTTCTGGCAGTATGGAAAACCGGAACGGAGGAAGCGTCTTCATGCGGTCAGGAAGGGGATACGGAAGAAGGGAGATTACATATGGAAGAAAAGATTGACGTTCAGAAATTGATTGGACAGGCGCTAGGAGCCAGAACCAAGGCGTATGCGCCCTATTCCGAATATCAGGTTGGGGCTGCGCTGCTTTCCGCACAGGGGAGAGTGTATCCAGGCTGCAACATTGAAAATGCCTCCTATGGTGCAACGGTTTGCGCAGAGCGAGTTGCATTTTTCCGCGCCGTACAGGAGGGAGAGCGTGAGTTTCAGGCCATCGCCATTGTTGGAGGAAAAAAGGGAGAGGCGCCGGAGGGCTTTGCGTATCCCTGCGGCATTTGCAGACAGGTCATGAAGGAATTTTGCAAGGAGGATTTCATGATTATCGTTGCAAAAAGCATAGACGAGTATGAGGTGAGTACCTTGGGAGAACTGTTGCCGCACGGCTTTGGCGGAGATTGCATCGTTTAGGATAAAAAGTACTCTTTAAGACATCCTAACAAAACATAAGTGAAAAAGGCAGGTTTGCCCATATGGAGTATATTGCATTTGGAATTTTGGCAGTCGCGTTTATTGCAGCCATTGTTGGAAAAGACATTTATAACGACAGAAAGAAACAAAGATTATTTGAAGAAAGCCTTCGAAAAGACTATGGTACGCAGCGGGAGAAAAAGCTCAATCTAGAGCGCTTTGCCCGCATGGACAGATATTATAAAAAGCATCCAGAGGAAGGTCAAATTGATGACATTACCTGGAATGACCTAGGCATGGACGAGGTGTTCCTGAGCATGAATCATACCTATTCCGCATCTGGAGAGGAATATCTCTATTATACCTTGAGAAGTGCGGGAAAAAATGAAGAAGAGCTTGCTGAGCTGGAGAGCATGATCCAGTTTTATGTGGAGCATGAGGATGAACGCGTTGCCACACAGCTGATCATGGCGAAGCTTGGCTATATGGGAAAGTTTTCATTATATGATTATTTGGATAATTTGGATTATCTTGGAGAGCGCTCTAATCGCAGGGCGATCCTGATGGATCTATTATTTATTCCGCTTCTTTGTATGCTTCCCTTTGCATTTAGCTATGCGATTCTTGGCATTGTTGCGCTTTCCATTTTTAACATCACGACCTACTTTCGGGAAAAAAGTGACATTGAGCCCTATATCATCAGCTTTCAATATATTCTAAAGCTTTTGGATGCCGCAGAAAAAATGGATAAGCTTTCAGAAAAGGAAAAGCAACAGAAGTTTGACGCCATGCTTCAAAAGCTCAGGGAATCGAAAAAGGCGCTTCAGCCTCTTCGAAAGGGCTCCTTTTGGGTTGTGGCAGGAAATGGATCCTTGGGTGGAAGTAATCCTGCGGAGCTACTGACGGATTATGTAAAAATGACCTTTCACGTGGATCTCATTCAATTTAACAGAATGCTTCAGTTTGTCAGAAAGCATGCGGATGTAGTTGATCAGGTTAATACCATTCTTGGCAGAATGGAAACGGCCATCGCCATTGGTGCCTGGAGAACGGATTTGGCAAAAAAGCATGGCTTTTGTATTCCATACCTGCAAGAGGGCGGTGAGGTCTGCTTGAAATTGACGGAAGGCTATCATCCTCTGATTAAGGAGCCTGTTAAGAATTCCGTAACTACGAAGGATGGCGTCCTTCTTACGGGCTCTAATGCTTCAGGAAAATCCACCTTCCTAAAGATGGTTGCTCTCAACGCCATTTTGGCGCAGACAGTGCACACCTGTACCGCAGATGCTTATCAGGCACCATATTTTCGGATGTATTCCTCCATGTCCCTGCGAGATGACCTACAGGGAGGTGACAGCTATTATGTTGTCGAAATCAAGGCGTTAAAGAGGATCCTTATGGCGGCAAAGGAAGCAGGACGACCCGTTCTGTGCTTTGTGGACGAGGTGCTTCGCGGAACGAATACGGTGGAACGAATTGCAGCCTCCACGCAAATCTTAAAGAGCCTTCATGGAGATGGCGTGCTTTGCTTTGCGGCAACCCATGACATTGAATTAACGCAGCTTTTGGACAAGATGTATGATAATTATCATTTTGAAGAAGAAATAGTAAACGGAGACATTTTGTTCCAATATCGTTTGCTGCCTGGGAAGGCGACGACAAGAAATGCCATAAAGCTCTTGGAAATCATAGGTTATGATCAAGAGGTCATTCAAAATGCACAAGGCATGGCGGAGGATTTCCTGAGAACGGGACGATGGAGCTAGTGGGCTTGACTGACGGAAGAGGAGTTGCTATACTGTTTTTTGAGTACAATAGATTGGAGTGAAAACACATGGGTTTGATTAATGCATTGTTGAGCTATGGTATCGTGTTACTTTGCTTTGTTTTGGCAGGTGCGGTTGCCATTTGCCTTGGTATTTTCCTGAGAAAGCGTAAGGATGCATCCTTGGAAGCTGCTGCTAATGCGGAAGTAACAACGGAATCAGAGAAAACAAAGGAGTCTTAAGATGCCGAAATCAGCAGGCCAGAAATTAAAGTTGTTATATTTGCTGCGTCTCTTAGAGGAAGAAGGCTCGGAAGCCCATCCCGTCAGCACGAACCGCATGATTGCATATCTGGAGTTTCAGGGGATTCATGCAGAGCGAAAAAGTATTTATGATGACATGGAAAAGCTTCGGGATTTCGGATACGACATTCTGCAAAACAGTACGCGCCTTGGCGGTGGCTATTATCTTGGAAAACGGGAATTTGAATTGCCTGAGCTCAAGCTTTTAGTGGATGCCGTACAATCCTCGCGTTTTATTACGGTGAAGAAGTCCAGGGAGCTGATTTCCAAGCTGGAAAACATTGCTGGCAAGCATGACGCAGGAAAGCTTCAGCGACAGGTTCATGTTGTTGGTCGCGTCAAGACGGAGAATGAAGGGATTTATTACAGCATTGATAACATTCACCGTGCCATTCAGGAAAATAAAAAAATCTCCTTTGTTTATATGGATTGGAACCTGAAAAAGGAGATGGTTCCAAGATCAGATAAGGTAAGAATCATTAGTCCGTGGGCGCTCCTTTGGCAAAATGAGAATTATTATCTTGTGGCATTTGATAGTGATGCACAGTCCATCAAGCATTTTCGCGTGGATAAAATGGGCGGAGTCGAGGTGCTTGACGAAGCAAGGGATGGAGCAAAGCAATTTGAACTAATTGATCTTGCTGCATATTCAAATCAGACGTTTGGCATGTTTGGCGGAACAGAGGAAATTGTAGTGATGACCTTCCCGGAAAGCATGGTTGGACTGGTCATTGACCGCTTTGGTAAAGAGGTGCCCATTCGAAAGGAGAAGGAAGGGAAAATCCGCGTCAGGACTAAGCTCGCGGTATCTCATCAGTTCTTTGGATGGCTGGCAGGCATTGGAAAGGATGCTAAGATCATCAGTCCTGAACATGTCAGGGAGGAATATCGAAAACATCTCGAAGAAATCATCAAAGAAAGCCTTGACTAATTTGAATAGCAATGCATTTTGAAGGAAACGAGAAGAATTTTCAGTAAATAGATTTGTCAATGATTTTTTGAAAAAAAGGTGTCAAAATATTGGCACCTTTTTCTGTTACGTTTTTATATTGACAAATCCTCGATTTTCCCCGTATACTTGTTACGCTGGCACAAGATATGGTAGAAAGGCTTTAACGATTCCTATATCTAGTGCCATAAAAATCTATACGGTTTTCCGTTAATTTAGGGAAAACATCAAATGATCAGGCGGTTTCGGAAACAAACCACAGCGCAAGAAAAAAGAAACGGGGGAGTAAAATGAGCAGCAATTTTGATCATGCGGAACATGGTGATGAAGTGAATTATGGAGCAGAATACCATCCTGCGAAACAGGTTTTTGTCATTAAGAAGGATGGCAGTAAGGAAGCCTTCAATGTACAGAAGGTAATCAATGCTGTTGGAAAGAGCGCATATCGTGCACTGACCAAATTCACGGAGGAAGAAAAGCGCAGCATCTGCCAGCATGTGATCGATAAGATTAATGAATTTGAGAGCAACGAGATTCCGATTGCCATCATGCACAATGTAGTGGAATCCGCTTTGGAGGAAGTAAAACCAATTGTTGCTAAAAGCTATCGCGATTATCGTAACTATAAGCAGGACTTCGTTCGCATGATGGATGACGTTTATAAGAAGAGTCAGTCGATCATGTATATTGGTGACAAGGAGAATGCCAACACGGACTCCGCACTGGTATCCACGAAGAGAAGCCTTGTCTTCAATCAGTTTAATAAGGAGCTGTATCAGAAGTTCTTTATGACGACCGAGGAAATTCAGGCCTGCCGTGACGGATATATCTACGTTCATGACATGTCTGCACGTCGCGATACCATGAACTGCTGCCTGTTTAACGTACAGGAGGTATTGTCAGGCGGCTTTGAGATGGGTAATATTTGGTATAACGAGCCTAAGACCCTGGATACGGCCTTTGACGTTATTGGTGACATCGTTCTTTCCGCAGCTAGCCAGCAGTATGGCGGCTTTACGGTTCCTGAGGTGGATAAGATCCTTGAGCCCTATGCAGAGAAATCCTACAAGAAATATGTAGATAAGTATGTTGGCCTTGGAATTCCGCAGGAAAAGGCGGAAGAGGTTGCACTTGCGGACGTGACCAGAGATTTTGAACAGGGCTTCCAGGGATGGGAGTATAAATTCAATACCGTGGCATCCAGCCGCGGAGATTATCCCTTTATCACTGTGACCGCTGGTATTGGCACGGGCAGATTTGCAAAGCTTGGCACCATTCAGATGCTGAATGTAAGAAAGAAGGGACAGGGCAAGGCAAACTGTAAGAAGCCTGTTCTTTTCCCGAAGATTGTATTCCTGTATGATGAGAACCTTCATGGCCCGGGAAAACCGATGGAGGATGTCTTTAACGCGGGCGTGGAGTGCTCTGCAAAGACCATGTATCCCGATTGGCTGAGCCTGACCGGTAAGGGTTATGTCGCAAGCATGTATAAGCAGTATGGCAGAGTCGTATCCCCGATGGGATGCCGCGCATTCCTGTCTCCCTGGTATGAGAGAGGCGGCATGCATCCTGCGGATGATGACGATAAGCCTGTATTTGTCGGAAGATTTAACATTGGTGCCGTATCCCTGCATCTTCCCATGATTTTGGAGAAATCCCGTAAGGAAAGCCGCGATTTCTATGAAGTGCTGGATTACTATCTGAACCTAATTCGTCAGCTCCACATTCGTACCTATGCTTATCTTGGTGAGATGCGTGCATCCACGAACCCTCTGGCATATTGTGAGGGAGGTTTCTTAGGCGGACACTTAAAGCTGACGGATAAGATTAAGCCCTTATTGAAGGCTGCAACCGCAAGCTTTGGCATTACCGCACTCAATGAGCTGCAGGAGCTATACAATGGTAAGTCCTTGGTGGAGGATGGTGCGTTTGCCGTTGAGGTAATGGAGCATATCAATCAAAAGATTGCAGAGTTTAAAGAGGCAGACGGTAATTTGTATGCCATCTATGGAACGCCTGCAGAGAGCCTTTGCGGACTTCAGGTAAAGCAATTCCGTAAGAAGTATGGCATTATTGAGGGCGTTTCTGACAGAGAATATGTCAGCAATTCCTTCCACTGCCACGTAACGGAGAATATTACGCCGATTCAGAAGCAGGATTTGGAGAATCGTTTCTGGGATCTTGCCAATGGTGGCAAAATTCAGTACGTAAAGTATCCGATCGATTACAATATTGAAGCCGTAAAGTCCTTAATCTACAGGGCTATGGAGATGGGCTTCTATGAGGGCGTAAATCTGTCCCTTGCATACTGTGACGATTGTGGTCATCAGGAGCTGGAAATGGATGTTTGTCCGAAGTGCGGAAGCAGGAACCTGACAAAGATTGACCGTATGAATGGTTATCTTTCCTATTCCCGCGTGCATGGTGACAGTAGACTGAATGATGCCAAGATGGCAGAGATCAAAGAGAGAGTATCCATGTAATGGGACTCGTAAGATGGGAGTGTTAATAGTATTATGCGTTATCATAATATCACAAAGGACGATATGCTAAATGGAGATGGACTTCGCGTTGTCCTTTGGGTTGCTGGTTGTAATCATTGTTGTAAGGATTGTCAGAATCCGATTACTTGGGATCCTGACGGAGGACTTCTCTTTGACGATGCTGCAAAGCAGGAGATCTTTGATCAATTGGAGAAATCCTATATCTCTGGTGTTACCTTCTCGGGCGGGGATCCTTTGCATCCCGCAAATCGCGTGGCCGTTCGTGAACTGATGGAGGAAATCAAGGCGAAATATCCCAGCAAGACTATATGGCTTTATACGGGCGACAGTTGGGAGAATATTTGGCAGTATCCTCTGATGAAATATGTGGACGTTCTAGTGGACGGGGAATTTCACGTGGAGGAGAAGGACAACAAGCTTCTTTGGAAGGGTAGCAAGAATCAAAGGGTGATCAAGGTTCAAGAGAGCTTGAAGCAGGAGAATCCGTTAGTGCCTGTATTGCATTGTGGAGACTATTCCAGAGATCCCATTACGCAGCCGCAGAAGCTGAGTGATGCACCAGTTTCCTCCTGCTTGTTGTAAAGCTTTTTTCATCAAAAAAGGATGGGATTGCAAGTTTAATTTAAATTTAGTATAATAAAAGGAGGGCAACATGAGAAGAATTGCCCAGTTTTTCAAAGTCAGCAGGGAGCAATTTGTTTCTTCCGTCATGGAGGAGTTTCCGCAATATTCGGAACATGACGTAAATGATATGTATGATGCGCTCTCCTTGCCGAAACGTGCGACCAAAGGCAGTGCAGGATATGATTTTTTTGCACCCTTTTCCTTTAGCCTTCCTGCAGGTACGACCATTAAGATTCCTACGGGAATTCGGGCAAAAATGGAAGAGGATTGGGTATTGAAGGTCTATCCGAGAAGCGGGCTTGGATTCAAGTATCGCCTACAAATGAACAATACTGTTGGAATTATTGACAGTGACTATTATTACTCGGATAATGAGGGTCATATTTTTATTAAAATGACAAACTGTTCCAATGAAGGGAAAACCGTTGAGGTATCCGCAGGAAGCGGGTTTGCACAGGGGATTTTCCTCGAATATGGAATTACCGTGGATGATGATGCGGAAGGAATCCGAAACGGAGGCTTTGGCAGCACGACGAAAAACTAATCTATATGCTGGAGGGTAAACGATGTTTTATTTGGTGACGGACACAACGGCTGATTTGCCAAAGGATTTTCTGAAGGAGAGAAATATTGGTTGCATTTCATTAAGTTATATTATTGATGGCGTGACCTATGGTCATGGAAAAGAACTGAATCCCAAGGAGTTCTTTAACATGATGCGGCAGGGGAAAATGCCTACGACTTCTCAGGTAAATCTTGTGGAAGCGTATATGTTTCTATCTGAAGCAGCCAAGAAGGAAAAGGAAATTCTTGTACTTCCGTTGTCCTCCGGAATTAGTGGTTCCTATAATAGCTTACAAATGGCAGCTCGGGATGTCATGAATGATTATCCCCAGTGTCGCATTGAGGTTGTTGATACACTTTGTGCTTCTCTTGGTGAGGGTATGCTGGTATATCGTGTGGCGGAGCTTCGTGACAAGGAATATAGCTTGGATGAGGCAAAGGCATGGATTGAGGAGCATAAGCTGAATTTTGTTCACGTATTTACGGTGGATGATTTGTTTCATCTGTTCCGCGGCGGACGCGTAAGCCGTACGGCTGCCGTAATTGGTACGCTTGCAGGCATTAAGCCCATGCTTCACGTTGACAATGATGGACATTTGATCAATATTGATAAAATCCGCGGAAGAAAGAAATCCTTACAGGCCATGGTGGATTACATGGAGCTAAAGAGGAGAAATTATCAGGAAGAGGATCCCATCGTTATGATCAGCCATGGGGATTGTATCGAGGATGCGGAGTATGTCAGGGATCTGGTAAAGGAGAGGTTTGGAATTGATAAGTTTATCATTAACTCTCTCGGACCAGTTATTGGAGCACATACGGGGCCAGGGCTGGTTGCTTTGTTTTTTATGGGCGAGAGCCGATAACTAGGGACGGAGGATTGGCACGGATCTCCTCCCTGAACGCTCGGACGGTTCTAAATTCATTGTTCGTCCTTGGCGGCGACGCTTATAAGAGATGGCGTCGCCAAAGGACTCCAATTCATTAAGAACCGCCGGCTAATTGTTCATGGAGGAGATCCGTGTCAATCCTCCTGTCATAGAATTAAGTTATGTTTTGGGGCGTTGCAAAAAACGCTTTTTTTATTTTAAATTCATTGTTCGTCCTTGGCGAAGCAGTATGATGGTTTGAGGAGTGGAATTTGTAAGAAAGAAGTTTTTGCGAGGAGGAGCACGAATTGATGGGAGATGCATATTTATATCCTATAATGACTTGGTAGAAAGGATTGCAGGAATGCAGGAGTATCAGGAGTTTTCGGCGGACGTGAAGTTTCAGGAGCGGCCGCTTGCCATGGCGTATGTGAAATGGCAGCATTTCGATAAGGTATATGACGATCTTGAGAAGGCTTACCGAAGTGGGACAATTTTTCCGGATTTGAATAAGCCCTTCACGGGAAGGAGGTGCGTTCAATGAATGGAAAGGAGCAGCTTCTTTTCAACATTGGGGTAGTGGATTTTACTTTGGTGGATTTGGCGTTATTCTTGGATACGCATCCAACGGACAGAAGGGCGCTGGAGTATTATCGTCATTACGCGCAGATTAAAAAGCAGCTTTGTAAGGAGTTTTCGAAAAAGTATTATCCGCTTACCATGGAGGAGGCAAATTGTGAGAAGGCTTGGGAATGGGGCGCTGCGCCGATGCCGTGGGAAGGAGGCTGTGAATAATGTGGAGTTATGAAAAACGATTACAATTTCCGGTAAAGATTAAGGAGCCGAATGCAAAGCTGGCACAGATCATTATTTCTCAGTATGGCGGACCCGACGGAGAGATGGGCGCTAGCATGCGGTATCTCTCGCAGAGATATGCAACGCCTTTCAGAGAGGTGGCAGGAGTTCTTACTGACATTGGAACAGAGGAGCTGGCACATCTCGAGATGGTTGCAACGATCATCCATCAGCTGACGAGAAATCTTTCCATGGAGGAGATTGAAAGAAGCGGACTGGATAAGTATTACGTAGATCATACGCTTGGTATCTGGCCACAGGCTGCAGGAGGCGTTCCCTTTAATGCCTGCGAATTCCAAAGTAAGGGTGACATTATCACGGATCTGAGCGAGGACATGGCGGCGGAGCAGAAGGCGCGCACGACCTATGACAATATTCTGAGATTGATTACGGAGCCTGATGTTTGTGAGCCAATCAAATTCCTTCGTGAAAGGGAGATTGTTCATTATCAGCGTTTTGGGGAGGCGCTTCGCCTGACAACGGATAAGCTGAACGAAAAGAACTTCTATGCCTTTAATCCTGGCTTTGACAAGTGCGAAAGCTGTAAGGGATAGTTCTTTTGACGAATGTTTCTCATACAATGGTGATAAGGATTGTATGAGGCAATAAAGCATGTCAGAAGAAATGATAAAGGGATTGCAGAGCGTACGGGATTTCATATGGGGGCCACCGTTATTGGTATGTTTATTGGGGACAGGAGCGTATCTGATGATACTGCTGCGTGGCTTGCCGATTCGCAGACTTTCCAAGGCAATCTCCATGGCGCTGGGAAATAATGCACAATCAGGAGGACGCGGAAGGGATGAGGTTTCCGCGTTCTCTTGTTTGGCGACGGAGTTAGCAGCAACGATTGGCACGGGAAACATTATCGGAGTTGTCGGAGCCATGATTCTTGGTGGCCCTGGCGCCTTGTTTTGGATGATTCTTTCCGCATTTCTTGGGCTATCGACAAAGCTTGTGGAAAGCACGCTGAGTGTGAAATATCGAGAAAATCGTGTCGGGAAGCCACCTTTCGGAGGACCGATGATCACGCTGGCAAAGGCTTTTCCAAAGAAAAGGACAGGCAGGGTTTTGGCAGGGTGCTATTCGTTATTTGCCGTTCTATGTTCCCTGGGTATGGGTAATCTGGTGCAGGCGAATTCCATTGCGGAAGCCTTACATGCCAGCATGAGTTGGAATCGCGGGAAGATTGGTCTTATCCTATCCCTATTTACTATTGTGGCTGTTCTTGGCGGAATGAAGCTCATTGCAAGGATTTCAACATTACTGGTGCCAGCCATGGGAGCCATTTATCTTGCGGGTTGTCTTGGCATTATTCTCATGCATCCTCAAAATCTATTGCCAGGATTGTCAGCAATGATAATCGGAGCTTTTTCTCCGAAGGCGGCAAGCGGGGGTGCCTTTGGTATTTTGACAATGCATTGGACAAAGAGCATGGGGTGGGGGATTTCCAGAGGCATATTCTCAAATGAAGCAGGCCTTGGCGCAGGCGGCATCAGCGCGGCCGCATCCTCAGAGCAGGATCCCTATAGGCAAGGACTGATCAGTATGTCAGCCGTTTTCTTTGACACCATTGTAATTTGCAGCCTTACAGGGATTGCGTATGCATGTAGCGGTGTTCCTTGGTTGATTTCTCAGGGAAACGTGATTCTGCAAAATGGCAGCCTCGCAGATGCGAATAACGCGGCTGATCTTATGGTGGCGACCTTTGAAACTACCTTTGGACGCTACGGAGGTGTCCTGTTAAGCATTTGTATCACTCTTTTTGCATTTGCTACGATTTTGGGTTGGGGCGTACAAGGGGAAGCTGCATTTACCTATATGTTTCATGAAAAATATACCTTTGTTTTTCGGCTTGCCTACGGAGTTTTACCATTTGTGGGAACAGTTTTTTCCCTGCAGGCAACATGGCTCCTATCTGATATAGCCAATGGGCTTCTTGCCATTCCGAACCTTATCTGCTTGTGGGTGCTTGCACCTGCCATATGCAACGAGATAATTAAAAAAGATGGGGCATGAGAATATTTCTCAGAGAAGAAAAGTTTGGCTTGAAATGGAACGGTACGTGGAGTATACTTTTTAGGAGTATGTTTAGAAAGAGGAAGGAATAAAATGTACGATTGTGTGGATTTAGATGCCATAGATCTTGGCATGGGACC
>SVFO01000007.1:637-112374 GCA_015056795.1 Lachnospiraceae bacterium | reverse complement strand
AAGGAGAGCTATCCCTTTGTGGATCTTATCTTTGGTACGCATAATTTATATGCGTTTGCAGAGCTTGTGTATCGGACCTATCATGAAAAGCATATGGTGGTTGAGGTTTGGAAGGAGACGGATCGCATTGTGGAGGATTTGCCCGTACTTCGAAAATATCCCTTCAAATCAGGCATCAACATCATGTTTGGCTGTAATAATTTTTGTAGCTATTGTATTGTTCCGTATGTTCGCGGAAGGGAAAGAAGCAGGGAGCCCAAGGAGATTCTGCGAGAGATCGAACGCCTGGTTCAAGATGGCGTTGTGGAGATCATGCTGCTTGGCCAGAATGTCAATTCCTATGGGAAAAATTTAGATAATGGCATTACCTTTGCGGAGCTTCTTCGGGAAGTGGAAAAGATCGAAGGATTACAGAGAATTCGTTTCATGACGTCGCATCCGAAGGATCTTTCTGACGAGCTGATTCAGGTCATGAAGGAATCGAAAAAGATCTGCAGGCATTTGCATTTGCCGCTTCAGTCAGGCTCTGACAGGATCTTGAAGGCCATGAATCGCCGATATACGAAGGAACAATATATCGCGCTTGCCGAGAAGATTCGGAGGGAGATTCCTGATATTGCAATCACGACGGACATTATTATTGGATTTCCAGGGGAAACACCTGAGGATGTCGAGGAAACCATTGACGTCATTCAGAAAGTGCAATATGACAATGCATTTACGTTTGTCTATTCAAAGCGTACGGGAACGCCTGCTGCCGAGATGGAACAGGTTCCTGAGGAACAGGTTCGCGTAGGCTTTGACAAGGTATTAAAATGTGTTCAGGAAACCGCAAGGATGCGCGTGGCCAGATACCAAGGGCAGGTTCAGGAAGCCTTGGTTGAAGAGGTCAATGACGGAAGCAATTCAGAGGAAGCGTTGCGAGAGCTGAATGCAACGGAGGGACAGGTTTTACTTACGGGAAGGTTATCGAACAATACAATCGTTCATTTTCCTGGCTTGCCAAGTCAGGTTGGCTCGATTGTAAAGGTTCTTTTGGAGGAATGCAGGGGCTTTTATTATTTGGGGAGAATTGAAGATCCTCTTGAGGGGACGAAAGAAAAAGGAGTTTTGAAGTAACATGGATCAGAAGTTGAAACCAAAGTTGTTTTCCGTCATGAAGTCTTACACAAAGGAACAATTTGTGAAGGATGTTGTTGCGGGTGTCATTGTAGCCATCATTGCATTGCCCCTTTCCATAGCGCTTGCCATTGCGTCTGGCGTTGGACCAGAGGCTGGTATTTATACGGCCATTATTGCAGGCTTTCTTGTTTCCTTTTTAGGTGGTAGCCGCGTACAGATCGCAGGACCTACGGCCGCCTTTGCCACCATCGTAGCAGGGATTGTTGCGAAGGATGGCATGGAGGGACTTACCGTTGCGACCATCATGGCAGGTATCCTTCTCATTTTCATGGGCGTTTTCCGCTTTGGAAGCCTGCTCAAATATATTCCCTATACGATTACGACTGGTTTTACCGCAGGCATTGCCGTGACACTGTTTATCGGTCAGATTAAGGATTTTACGGGAATTGCCTATATGCATGGCGAGAAGCCGATTGAGACGGCGGAGAAGGTGGAAGCCTTGATCGCAAACATCACAACGGCTAACCTGCAGGCCATCATGATCGGTGCCCTTGCGTTGGCAATTTTAATTATTTGGCCCAAGTTTTTTAAGAAGATTCCTGGTTCTCTGATTGCGGTGATTGTGACGGCAGCAATCGTTGAATTTGGTCATCTGGAAGTCAACACGATTGGAAAGGCATTCTCTAATATTCGTACGGGTCTTCCTGGATTATCCATTACGACGGCCATTTTTGACCTGCATCTCATGAGAAGTCAGGTTTCCAATGCCGTGACGATTGCTTTGTTGGCAGGTATTGAATCCTTGCTTTCCGCAGTGGTCGCAGACGGTATGATCGGCTCGAAGCATCGTTCCAACATGGAATTGGTGGCACAGGGCGTCGCAAACATGGGTTCCGCTTGCTTTGGCGGTATTCCTGCAACGGGAGCCATTGCAAGAACGGCTGCCAATATTAAGAATGGTGGAAGAACGCCCATTGCGGGTATGGTACATTCCCTATCCTTAGTGCTTGTGGTTTTGTTCTTAATGCCTTTGGCGAAGCTGATTCCCATGCCTTGTATTGCAGCCATTTTGTTCCAGGTTGCTTATAACATGAGCGGTTGGAGGAATTTTGCACATCTTTGCAAATCCTCCCCGAAGAGTGACATTTTGGTGCTGCTGACCACCTTCTTCCTTACCGTAATCTTTGATCTTGTGGTGGCAATCGAGGTTGGCATCGTGCTTGCAGCAGTGCTCTTCATGAAGAGAATGAGCGACGTAACAGAGGTGCAGAGCTGGAAGGAAATTGACGAGGAGAATGATCCTGAGAGTGTAAATCTTTTGTCTATTCCAGAGCATGTCATGGTTTATGAGATTACTGGTCCCATGTTCTTTGCTGCAGCTGGAAAGATTGTCAACATTACCTGCAAGGAAGATACTAAGGTATTGGTACTTCGAATGAGAAGTGTGACGGCCATGGATGCCACAGCATTGCATCATATTGAGGAGCTCTATGAGGATTGTAAGGGAAAGGGCATTCAGATCGTGATGTCCCATGTTAATGATCAGCCCATGAAGGTATTCCAAAAGGCGAAATTTGATCAAAAGATCGGAATGGAAAACTTTGCCGATCATGTAGATGAGGCCATTGAGCGCGCAAAACAGCTCGTTCAAGTGGCAAAATGATAATGAAGAACGGGAGATAAGACCATGGGTGAAATGACCCCGATGATGACAAAATACATGGAGACCAAGCAGGAATACAAGGACTGTATCCTGTTTTATCGCCTGGGTGATTTCTACGAAATGTTCTTTGATGATGCGCTGGTTGCGTCCAAGGAACTTGAAATTACGCTTACGGGAAAGGATTGCGGCATGGAGGAGCGTGCTCCGATGTGCGGCGTGCCCTTTCATGCCGTGGAGGGATATCTCACAAAGCTGGTGAGCCGTGGCTATAAGGTTGCCATCTGTGAGCAGGTTGAGGATCCAAAGCTGGCAAAGGGGCTCGTTAAGCGTGAGGTCATCCGCGTCGTGACGCCTGGTACCAATCTCAACATGCAGTCGCTGGAGGAGTCCAAGAACAATTATCTGGTTTGTGTTGCGTATACACCGACGAAGATTGGGCTTTCCGTTGCCGATGCCACCACGGGAGATTATTATCTGACAGAAGTGGAGGATTTGAAAAAGCTTTCCGATGAGCTGATGAAATATGAACCTTCGGAAATCATCTGCAATGATGCCTTTTTGGTGAGTGGCATGGATCTGGAGGATCTGCGTAATCGGCTTCATGTTGCTATCAATCCCTTGGATGCACATTTCTTTGATGATGACAGCTGTAAAAGATTGTTACAAAAGCATTTTAAGGTCAATACCTTAATTGGTCTTGGCGTAGAGGATTTTCCCGTAGGACTCGTTGCCGCGGGAGCTCTGCTTGCGTATCTCTATGATACCCAGAAGACGGATTTAAGCCATTTTCGTCATTTGTATCCCTATTTAACAAATAAATTCATGCTTCTTGACAGCTACACGAGAAGAAATTTGGAGCTGACGGAAACTCTGCGCGAAAAGCAGAAAAGAGGCTCCCTTCTTTGGGTGCTGGATAAGACGAAAACAGCCATGGGAGCTAGAACCCTGCGAAGCTGGATAGAGCAGCCGTTGATTGACAAGCAGGCGATGGAGGATCGATTGGATGCCGTTGAGGCGCTTTGCAAGAGCAGTGTGTCAAGAGATGAAATTCGTGAGTACTTAAATCCCGTTTATGACCTGGAACGCCTTCTTGCAAGAATTACCTATAAGACGGCAAATCCAAGGGATCTGCTCGCCTTCCGTAATTCCTTGGAGATGTTACCGCATGTTCGGACGGTGTTGCAGGAGTTTTCCTGTAAGGAGCTGGCAAGCTGCCATGAGGAAATTGACGGGCTCGAGGACATTTATCAGTTGATTTTGCAGTCCATCGACGAGGAGGCGCCGCTCACCATTCGTGAGGGTGGAATGATTCGGGATGGCTTTGATGAGAACATTGACAAGCTCCGCAGTGCAAAGCGAGATGGAAAGCAATGGCTTGCTCAGCTGGAGGAGGAAGATCGTCAAAGGACGGGAATCAAGGGACTGAAAATCAAATATAACAAGGTCTTTGGCTACTATTTTGAGGTGACAAACTCCTATAAGGATTTGGTGCCGGAGGATTATATTCGAAAGCAGACATTGGCAAATGCGGAGCGTTATACGACGCCTAGGCTAAAGGAATTGGAGGATACGATTCTCAACGCCGAGGACAAGCTACAGACGCTGGAATATGACATTTTCTGCCAGATTCGTGACAGCATCGCCATGGAGACGGGGCGTATTCAAAACACGGCAAAGGCCATTGCAAAGCTTGACGTATTTTGTTCCCTGTCTTTGGTTGCCGAGCGAAATCGTTATGTTCGCCCTAAGTTGAATGAAAAGGGCGTGATTGACATTAAGGACGGCAGACATCCCGTCGTGGAACAAATGCTGACGGGAGATTTGTTTGTCGCAAATGATACCTTCTTGGACAATAACAAGCATTGTATCAGTATTATCACAGGCCCGAACATGGCGGGAAAATCGACCTATATGCGCCAGAGTGCTTTGATTGTTTTAATGGCACAGGTTGGATGCTTTGTACCTGCAAAGAGTGCAGATATTGGCATTGTAGACCGTATTTTTACGCGTGTCGGTGCATCAGATGATTTGGCCAGTGGCCAGTCGACCTTTATGGTGGAAATGAATGAGGTGGCGAACATTCTTCGGAATGCAACGGCGAACAGCCTTTTGATTCTCGATGAGATCGGAAGAGGAACCTCCACCTTTGACGGACTGTCCATTGCTTGGGCTGTCATTGAACATGTCAGCAATAAAAAGCTGTTAGGTGCGAAAACGCTGTTTGCCACGCATTATCACGAGCTGACGGAGCTGGAAGACAAGATGCACAATGTCAACAACTATTGTATCGCCGTGAAGGAAAGTGGCGATGACATTGTGTTCCTTCGCAAAATCGTTAAGGGCGGTGCGGACAGAAGCTATGGCATTCAGGTAGCTAAGCTTGCAGGCGTGCCAGACATGGTCATTGACCGGGCAAAGGAGATTGCAGAACAACTTTCCGATAATGACATTACGCAGAAGGTTCAGAGTATTGCCGTTGACACAAAGGGAGATGGGAAGGCAAAGAAGCCCGTGAAATATGATGAGCTGGAGCTTGGTCAGATTTCCCTCTTTGACACGGTGACAGATGAGGATGTCCTGAAGGAGCTGATGGACATTGAAGTAACAACATTAACGCCCTTAGATGCGTTGAATACCTTATATCGTTTACAGAACAAGCTAAAGAACAGATGGACGGGGCAATAAAGGAGAATCGAGCATGGCAGAAATTCATGTATTGGATTCGGAGACAATCGATAAGATCGCCGCAGGGGAGGTTGTGGAGCGCCCCTCCAGCGTCGTGAAGGAGCTGGTGGAAAATGCACTAGATGCAGGGGCGAATGCCATTACCGTAGAGATTAAGGATGGTGGCATTAGCCTGATTCGCGTGACGGACAATGGTTCTGGCATGGAGAAGAATCAGGTAGAGAAGGCATTTTTGCGACATGCAACCAGCAAGATCTCGACAGCGGACGATCTTTCCAGAATACATAGTCTGGGATTTCGTGGTGAGGCGCTTTCCAGTATTGCGGCTGTAGCGCAGGTGGAACTCATTACGAAAACATCAGAAAACCTGACGGGAGTTCGCTTTTGCATCGAGGGAGGCGTGCCCAAGGATCTTCAGGAGATTGGCGCACCAGACGGAACGACCTTTGTCATGCGAAATTTGTTTTTCAATGTTCCCGTAAGAAAGAAATTTCTGAAGCAGCCGCCGACCGAGGGTGGCTATGTGACGGATCTGATGGAACGCATGGCTCTGTCAAGGCCAGACGTCTCTTTTCAATTTATCCTTGGCGGACAGACAAGATTCCATACCTCAGGTAATGGTGATCTGAAGGAGGTTATTTATAGGATATACGGTCGTGAGATTGCGAATTCCCTGGTTCCTATCCAGTTTCAAGAGCAGGGGCTTTTGGTGGATGGATATCTAGGGAAGCCCATTCTTGTCAGATCAAATCGTAATTTCGAAACCTATTTTGTCAATGGTCGCTTTGTCCGAAGCGGTATCGTAGCAAAGGCCATTGAAGAAGGCTATAAAGAATATTTAATGCAGCATAAATTCCCGTTCTGCGTACTTCATTTTGCCATGGATGCGGAAAGGGTTGACGTTAACGTACATCCCACGAAAATGGATGTTCGGTTTTCGGATAATTTTGAGGTGACGGACTTTATTGCAAAGGCAGTAAAGAATACTCTGGTGCAGAGGGAAATGATCCCACAGGATCGTCTTACGAGTGAGAAGGAGATTCTGCAGGAGGATAAGAAACGACGCGAGGAAATGGCAAAAACGCGTGTCGCAGAGCCCTTTGAGCAAAAGAGAAAGCTGGAGAACTATGTCCGTGAGGAGACGGTATATCGCGTGGACGTACCAAAGCAGGAAAGCTTTCAAAAGAGTCCTGTTTGGGAAAGGGTTAGAGCCGTTTCACAACCTTCAGAGCAGATAGTAAAACCGTTGGGAGAAATTGCAAAAACAACGGATCATGTGAAGAGCGAGGAAGATGATTTCTTTACGGAGACATCTGAGATTCCCAAGGAGCTTCAAACCGAAAACTTGAAGACAGTACTAGGAAAAGATCGTTTGAGTAATGATCATGGTGACTCGACAGAGATTAAAGGTGTTTTAGACTTAATAAAGAACGATACCGAGGATGTGAAACCGTTCGATGCTGCGAAAAAGAATGAGACAACAAAGAATGCGGCAGAGGAAAACAAGCAGCAAGCTTTGAATGACATTATTATGGCTGAGAAGCCCAAACAGCTTGATTTGTTCGAGGAACGGATTCTTACGCAAAGCAAGAAATCACAGTATCAAATCATTGGACAGGTGTTTGATACCTATTGGATGTTCCAGTATCAGGACAAGCTTTGTATTCTTGATCAGCATGCGGCTCATGAGAAGGTGAAATATGAGCGCTTTATGAAGCGGTATCGCGAGAAAGAAATGCTGTCACAGATTTTGTTCCCACCAGTGATTGTTAGTTTATCTGGTCAGGAGGAGGTAATCCTGAGGGAATGTCGCGAGATTTTTGAACGCATGGGTTTTGAAATTGAGGAATTTGGTGGCAATGAATATGCATTGCGAAGCGTTCCCGTGGACCTTTATGGATGTGGCGAGAGAGAAATGTTTTTATCGGTTTTAGATGAGCTGGAGGCTGGCGTTAGCAAGCAAAATCCAAGGCTTGTTGAGGAAAAAATCGCGACCATGTCGTGTAAGGCTGCCGTGAAGGGGAATAATCGCTTGAGCCGCGAAGAAGCGGATGAATTGATTGAAGAGCTATTGACGCTAGAAAATCCGTATAATTGCCCCCACGGAAGACCGACCATCATCACGATCTCCAAATACGAGATGGAGAAGAAGTTTAAGCGAATTGTATAAACTATTAAGAACTCGGGGCTTGGTTTGGATCATCTTTCTAGTAGACTTTTGACCTAGAAAGATAATCCAAACCATCCCCTCGAGGTGGCAAAATGCTTATGTCGCTTATGGTTTCAGTAAAATACAATTCGCTTTGATTAGGGCTAATTTGGAAAGGAGGGATGATCATGGGAGATAAAGAATTAAATCAGAATGATGGAATAAAATTGCCTTCCATGGTTGTTCTTTCGGGGCCGACGGGAGTTGGAAAGACAAAGCTTTCGATTCAGCTGGCGAAGGCAATTGACGGAGAGATTATTTCAGCGGATTCGATGCAGGTATATCATTTCATGGACATCGGATCGGCAAAGATTATGACGGATGAAATGCAGGGGGTGCCCCATCATTTGATCAATGTGCTGATGCCTTGGGAAGAATTCAATGTTGTTACCTTTCAGGCGCTTTGTAAGAAAGCCCTTCAGGGGATTTATGAGAGAGGACACATTCCCATTGTGGTTGGCGGAACGGGCTTTTATGTTCAGGCGCTGCTTCGTGACATTCATTTCACGGAAAATGAGGATGATTCCGAGTATCGTAAGCTGTTAGAGGAAAAGGCAAGGACAGAAGGCCCTGAAGCCCTGCATGAAATGCTAAAGGAGGTAGATCCTGAATCTGCGGAGGCCATTCATGCAAACAATATTAAACGTACGATCCGTGCTTTGGAATATTATCGTTTGACGGGCTCACCAATCTCAGAACATAACGAGACGGAACGACAGAGGGATCGAGCGTATAACTGTGCTTATTTTGTTCTAAATGACCTTCGAGAGAGGCTCTATGAGAGAATTGAGCAGCGTGTAGACGAAATGATCAAGGCGGGACTGGTGGATGAGGTAAAGCAACTAAAAAGGTTGGGCTGTACCAGGACCATGACATCCATGCAGGGCCTTGGCTATAAAGAAATTCTGGATTATCTAGCTGGCGATTGTAGCTTGGACGAGGCCATCGCTCAAATCAAGCTTAGCACCCGCCATTTTGCCAAGCGCCAGCTTACCTGGTTTCGCCGCGAACAAGACGTTATTTGGTTAAACAAAAACGAATACGACTACGACGACACAAAAATACTAGATGCGATGCTTGCCCAATTAAAAAAACAACATATTTGTTAACGATACTAAAACATCCATCAATGAAGGAACCAGTATCTAGCGACAACCATTTTCCTATTTGCTTGCCTGAGCAAGCAAAGGCAGAAATAGAGCAAGCAAGAGAGCCGAGAAATGCTTGCCTGAGCAAGCAAAGGCAGAAATAGAGCAAGCAAGAGAGCCGAGAAATGCTTGCCTGAACAAGCAAAAGAAGTATTTAGGCAAGCAAAAAACACGAAAAATGCTTGCCTAAGATGCGGAAAATGGATTCGAGCAATCAGAAGGATCTGAAAAGTTTGCCTAGAGAATTAAAATGGAATCGGGGCAAGCAAGAGGGAATAAATAGTATCGTGACAAAAACAATGAAATATACAGTAGAACACATTAACACAATTAACACTTAAAAATACAATAGATAAAAGAACAGAAAACAATAGAAAACAATAGAAAACAATAGAAACAAAAGGATTCCATATTCTCGAGGGGAAGGCCTAGAGTGCCTTTCTGGGTCAAATGGTTACCAGAAAGACACTCTAGGCCTAGCCCCGAGGATTGCGAGTTCTTTTGGAAAGTAGAGGCAAATATGTTGAAGACAAAGGACGCTTTTATGTCCATGGGAATTTCAGAAGAGGTTTATGATTTCAGCGAAAAAATCCTGGAAGAATTAAAGCCGAGATTTGAAGAAATCGACCAAGTGGCAGAAATCAATCAGTTAAAGGTACTTGGTGCCATGCAGAAAAATACGGTCAGTGAGGCATGCCTTTTAGGCACGACTGGCTATGGTTATAACGATCTTGGAAGGGATACGTTGGAAGCAGTGTATGCAGATACCTTCCACACGGAGGATGCGCTGGTTCGTCCGCAGATCACCTGCGGAACACATGCGCTTGCTCTGGCTCTCATGAGTAATTTACGACCTGGAGATGAGCTACTTTCTCCCGTGGGGAAACCCTATGACACGCTGGAAGAGGTAATTGGCATTCGTCCTTCGAAGGGGAGCCTTGCAGAGTATGGCGTTAGCTATCGTCAGGTGGATTTGCTTCCAGATGGAGCGGTTGATTTCGAAAACATTCGGAAAGCGATCAATGAAAAAACGAAATTGGTTACTATTCAGCGTTCCAAGGGCTATCAGACTAGGCCTACCTTATCGGTTGACCGCATTGGACAATTGATTTCCTTTATCAAATCGATAAAACCTGACGTCATTTGCATGGTAGATAACTGTTATGGTGAATTTGTAGAGACCAAGGAACCATCAGACGTCGGTGCGGACATGATCGTTGGTTCTTTGATAAAGAATCCCGGAGGTGGATTGGCACCCATCGGCGGTTATATTGCCGGGAAAAAGGAATGTGTGGAAAACGCAGCGTATCGCCTGACGAGTCCTGGACTTGGCAAGGAGGTTGGTGCTTCCTTAGGGATATTGCCTCAGTTTTATCAGGGCTTTTTCCTGGCACCGACCGTGACGGCATCTGCATTAAAGGCTGCCATTTTTGCTGCAAACATCTATGAAAGGCTTGGATTTCCCGTGATTCCCAATGGAAGTGAGAGCAGGCATGACATCATCCAGGCCGTGACCTTTGGTAAGCCCGAGGGCGTCATTGCATTCTGTGAAGGAATTCAGGCGGCCGCACCCGTAGACAGTCATGTTACGCCAGAGCCCTGGGATATGCCTGGATATGATGCCAAGGTCATTATGGCAGCTGGAGCCTTTGTTTCTGGCTCTTCCATAGAGCTTTCGGCAGATGGCCCCATCAAGGAGCCCTACGCCGTATATTTTCAGGGCGGCCTTACCTGGCCCCATGCAAAATTCGGCATTTTAAGATCCTTACAGAGCCTTAAGGCAAAGGGATTGGTGAAATTTTAGGCGGCTGGACAAACGTCGAACTTTCGCGAAAAAAAGAAGATAAATTTTGTATACTTCTGTTTTAATTTGTGATACCATATAGAAGTGTGGGAACAATGGAGACATTGTAAAGAAGTATATGGGTTTTCGTTCGATTCTGCCCAAAGGGTTAGAAGGGGAAAGGGGTCGAATGAAACAAAAACAGAATCAAGTAACGCAACAGGAAATGCCCTATGAGAAGTTCCTAAGGTTTGGAGCTGAGAACCTGACGGAGGGAGAGCTTCTCGCAATTATCCTACGAACGGGCACAAAGGAAAAGCCTGCGCTGGAGCTGGCGAAGGAAGTCCTTGCCTTGGGAAAATACCCAAGGACTGGATTATTAGGCCTGCATGACCTAAGCCTTGAGGAATTGGAAAGGGTTAAGGGGATTGGTGAGGTTAAGGCCGTGAAGCTAAAAAGCATCACCGAGCTTGCAATTAGGATCTCTAGGGCGGTCGCGAAGAATGGCTTAAACATTAAGGAGCCAGAAACCATTGCGAAGTATTACATGGAAAAGCTCAGGCATCGTAAGGCAGAATGTGTCTATTTGCTTTGCCTAGATACGAAGGGGCTGATTTTGGAGGAGAAAAAGCTTTCGGAAGGAAGTATCAATATCTCCGTTACCTGTCCGAGGGACATTTTCCTCACGGCACTGAAGGCAGAGGCCGTAAACATCATTTTGATCCATAATCATCCCAGCGGCGATCCATCACCGGGAGGCATTGATCTGGAAATCACAGCTAGAATTGCAAGAATGGGAATAGAGCTTGGGATTCCGCTGTTGGATCACGTGATCATTGGAGATAACGTTTATTACAGTTTTCGAGAAAACGGAAAGCTTGGACATAGCGATTGATTTAGAAAGGAGTTCTGGAACATTGGCTTTCAACGCATTTGGAATTGATCTTGGCACAAATAACATAAAAATTTATGACCGAAATGAGGACAAGGTGGTCATTGAAAAGAACATGATCGCCGTGGAGAACAAAAATACGCTCTTTGCCTATGGAAATTCTGCATTCGAGATGTATGAGAAGGCACCGAGCAACATTCAGATTTCCTATCCCTTGTCGAATGGTGTCATTGCAGACATCAAAAATATGGAGACTCTGATTAAGTATTTTATCGGAGATTTGCAAAAGGGATATGCGAAGCCTGCAGACTTTTACATAGCTGTTCCAACAGACGTGACAGAGGTGGAAAAGAGAGCTTTTTATGATCTGGTCAAGGATGCTGGCGTCAAGGCAAAAAAGATTATGATCGTGGAAAAGGCAGTTGCAGATGCGCTGGGACAGGACGTGGATGTGAAGAATTCCCAGGGCGTGATTATTGTAAACGTTGGATATGAGACAACGGAAATTTCCATTTTGTCCCTTGGCGGTATTGTTTTAAGTCGTCTGATCAAGGTTGGAGGCGCAAAGTTCGATGAATCCATCAGGGCTGCCGTTCGCAAGGAATTTTCTTTGATCATTGGCGGAAAAACGGCGGAGAACATCAAAATCAACCTGAAGAATCTGGAAGACAAGGAAGAGGGCGCGGTTGTCTATGGTCGTGACATTGTCACGGGACTTCCCGTAGAACGCACCATCCCGACGAAGCTCGTCGTGGATTCCTTGGAGGAACATTTTAATACTATCGTAGACAATGTTAAGGTCATTCTCGAGAGAACGCCGCCCGAGCTTGCGGCGGACATCTTCCGTAAAGGGATTTTCCTTTCGGGCGGTGCATCGCAAGTAAATCATCTTGCGGAAAGGCTGGGAAGCGGCACGGGACTGAAGGTAAATCAGGCGGAAGAGCCTGTTGCCAGTGTTGCACTAGGCCTGGCAAAGATCATTAGGGAAGACAATTACAAAACGGTAGCATATGCAATCGAAGGGATGAGTAGATGAGCCCAATTGTAAAACGGAAGGGGGAGAAATTTACTCTGCCGAGTAAATATCTCCTCTTTATTTTAACAATTTTATGTACTGCATTAATGCTGTTTACCTTTGCGACAAACCTTTTGGACAAGCCGCTGGGCAGCATTGTCGGGTATGCGCTGATCCCCTTTGAAAAGGGCATCGGCGAGGCAGGGAGCTGGCTTTCTGGCAGAAAGGATCAGCTTGCCCAAATTAAAACCCTGCTGGAGGAAAATCAAAACCTTAAGGAGCAGGTGGCCCTTTTGACTGAGGAGAACACCTTGCTTCAGCAGGACAAATATGAACTGAATAAGCTTCGTCAGCTCTTTGAGCTGGATGAGCAATATGAGGAATATCACAAGGTGGGTGCCAGAATTATTTCCAGAGATTCGGGTAACTGGTATTCTGCATTTATCATTGATAAGGGGACGGAGCATGGCCTTCAGGAGGACATGAACGTGATCGCGGGCGGTGGACTTGTCGGAAGGATCAGCAGCGTTGGTCCCAACTGGGCAAGGGTAACTGCCATCATATCCGATAATGCCAATGTCAGTGGCATGACGCTTGCAACCGAAGATAACCTGATTGTTTCGGGAAGCCTGAAGGGCATGAATGAAGGCGTGATTTATTTCTCGAAGCTCGTAGATTCCAAGGGAGCCGTGCAGGCGGGAGATAAGATTGTCACCTCGGACATTAGTGATAAGTTTTTGCCGGGCATTTTAATCGGTTATGTCCTGACGGTGACCAATGACAATAATAATCTGACGAAATCTGGAACCTTGATTCCTGCAGTGGATTTTGAACATTTGTCTGAGGTTTTGGTCATTACGGATCAAAAGCAAACCATAGAGGAGAAATAAGGCAATGCTGAGCGTTTTGTCGACAGGAATATTGATTCTGCTGTTATATTTATTACAGACTGCCGTATTTCCCGCTGCATTGCCCCTTCATGTATATCCAAACCTTTTGATCATTATTACGGCTTCGAAGGGGTTCATGAAGGGTGAAAACGCAGGGATGCTCGTGGGATTTACCTGTGGTCTGCTCTATGACATTTTTTTTGGCGGTGTTGTTGGGTTTCATGCACTGCTTTTCGTCTATATCGGTTTTCTCAACGGAAAGTTTTCCCAAGTGTTTTATCCCGAGGACATTAAGCTGCCGCTGGCTCTGATTACGGTCAGTGATCTGACGAGCGGGCTATTGTCCTATGTATTTTTGTTCCTGCTTTGGGGAAAACTTGATTTTCCGTATTATTTCCTACATGTGATTTTCCCTGAAATGGTCGTAACTCTAGTTGCAACGCTGGCTTTCTATCCGTTAATTCTCAAGATCAATGAAGCCATTCGGGTGTGGGAGAGAAAGAGGGAGTATTAAACTTGTTAGATCTGATTCGCAGAAGAATAATAAATTTCATAACGAGCAGATCCACGTTTTTGATGGTGGTAGTTTTGGGACTTTGCGCCGTACTAATTCACCGTTGCTTTCAGCTGCAGGTGGTTCACGGTGAAGAGTACTTGGAAAAGTTCATCTTGATGACCCAAAAGACCCGTGACATTTCCTCCGCAAGGGGAAACATTTATGACAGGAACGGGAATTTGCTAGCCTATAACGAGCTTGCCTATTCCGTTAAAATGGAAGATGTCTTTGAGTCTGGCTCCACAAAGAATCAAAAGATGAATGACGTGATTTTTCGCTTGATTAAGATGGTGGAAAAGCATGGAGATCACGTGGTTTCGGATTTTAAAATTGTAATTGGCGAGGACGGAGATTTTGAGTTTTCCGTAACAGGCAATGCGAAGCTTAGATTTCTTGCGGACGTCTATGGAAGAACCTATATTGATCAGTTGACGGCAGAGGAGCGGGCATCTACTCCCATTGACCTCATGAATTACTTGAGTAAGAAAAAGACATTTGCCATTGGGGATTATGAGGATCCCAATGACAAAAAGAGCGATTTCATTCCAGGCAAGGGATATACCAATGATGAATGGTTAAAGCTCGTCAACGTGCGTTATAACATGAGCCTGACCTCATTCCGTAAGTACCTGGGAACCACCATTGCTACCAATGTATCGCAGGAAACGGTTGCAGCGCTGATGGAAAACGCGGCAGAGCTGCCTGGTGTCACGATCGAAGAAGATACCATTCGTAGATATGTAGATAGCGTTTACTTTGCGCACGTGCTTGGATATACGGGAAAGATCTCTTCGGACGAGATGACGGAGCTAAATGCAAAGCTCGAGGAAGAAGGCAAGGGTGACAGACTGTATGGCATCAACGACGTCGTCGGAAAGATGGGCATCGAGAGCTATATGGAGACGACGCTGCAGGGCAGCAAGGGCTATGAGACAGTCGTCGTAGATCACATGGGAAAGGTGATTTCCATTACGGACCGCAGAGAGGCAAGCTCTGGCGAGGATGTCTACCTTACCATTGACAAGAATCTGACAGAGGCCGTATATGGCATTCTAGAGCAGCATCTGGCGGGTCTTGTCGCTAGTAAAATCGTGAATCAAAAGGAGTATTTTGCAAGGGAGAATTCCTCCAGCTCTGATATTGTCATTCCGATTTATGACGTGTATTTTGCGCTGATCAATAATAGCGTCATTGACGTGAATCATTTTGTAAAACCCAAGGCGGGAGATACGGAGAAGGCAGTATATGAGGCTTGGCTTGCGTATAAGGAAGAGACCTATGCAAAGCTGAGGGCTGAGTTTTTTGAGAAAAAGACAGTTTATAATAAATTGTCCAAGGAATATCAGGTATATGAGAGCAATATCGTCAATTTACTTGTCAAGAATGGCATCATTCTCTCAGACATGATCGATGAAAAGGATAAAATTCAGCAGGCATGGACGACGGATGAAAATATTAGTCTCAATGAGTATTTAACCTATCTGATTACGCAAAACTGGATTGACGGCAGCAAGCTGAATCTGACGGCGGAGTATTCCGATTCCTCTGAGGTTTTTGAAAAGCTTGTGGACTATATTATTGATGCCATTGAGAAAAATACGGAATTCCAGAAGCGCTTTTATAAGTATATGCTTCTGAATGACAAGATCAGTGGCAAGCAAATCTGTATGATTCTCTGTGAGCAGAGAAAGATTGACGTGCCTCTTTCGGAGGAGGATGCGCTTTATAAGGGAAAGCTGACGGCATATCAGTTTATCATGAACCGCATCAAAAACATTGACATTACACCAGCTCAGCTCGCGCTGGATCCCTGTAATGGGTCCGTCGTTATTACGGACGTGAATTCGGGACAGGTGTTAGCACTGGTTTCTTATCCTGGATATGATAATAATAAGCTTGCCAATTCCATTGATGCCGAGTATTTTGCAAAGCTCAATGCGGACAAGTCCTATCCTTGGAACAATTATGCGACACAGTATAAGGCGGCGCCTGGTTCCACGTTTAAGATGTTGACGGCCTCAGCGGGTCTTATGGAGGGTGTCATCAGCTTAAGCACGAGCGTAAGCTGTACGGGAACCTATACGAACATTCAGTCAGCACCGAAATGCTGGCAGAGATGGGGCCACGGTGCAGAGAACGTAACGACGGCCATTAGAGATTCCTGTAACTATTTCTTTTATGACGTCGGATATCGCCTGTCCATCAATAATAATTCCTTTGACGACGAGAAGGGCTTAAAGGCGTTATATCAATACGCAGATTTCTTTGGTCTGACGGAAAAATCAGGAGTGGAAATCGCGGAGAGCTCGCCGCAGGTATCCGACACGGATCCCGTGCGTTCCGCCATCGGACAGGGTAGCAACAGCTACACGGCCGTTGGCCTTGCGAGATATGTCTCTGCCGTTGCCAATTCAGGTACGGTTTATCAGCTGACGCTCTTGGACCATGTTGCGGACCAGCAGGGTAATCTTTTGAAGAAATTTGAGCCCCAGATTCGAAACACCATTGACATGCCGCAGAACTATTGGGATGCCTTACATAAGGGCATGAGAATGGTGGTTCAGAATAAAAAGTATTTTAATGATCTAGCCGTAGAGGTGGCTGGAAAAACGGGTACGGCACAGCAGACGCAGACTCGTCCCAGCCATGCACTTTTTGTTTGTTATGCACCGTATCAAAACCCTGAGATCGCCATTGCGACAAGAATACCCTTTGGATATTCTTCTGACTATGCGGCACAGGTGACCAGAGACATCGTGAAGTATTATTATGGACTCGCAGAAGAGGATGACATCGTTACCGGAACGGCAAACACGCCAGATGCAGGTATTACGAATGAATGGTAATCGCGGAAAGGATGGATGCAATGAAGGATAAAGTGCGGATCAAAAGCTTTTCGAAGGGATTGATCCTTCAAATGGATGACCAGCTCTCCTTTGAGGAATTACTTGTGGAAATCGCTACAAAATTCGAGGAAGCAAGAAGCTTCTTTGGCAGAGAGACCGTGGCGCTGTCTTTTTCTGGAAGAAAGCTTTCGGAGGAAGAAGAATTGCAGGTCATGGATACCATCCAGGCGCACTGTGACTTGAAAATACTTTGCATTGTCGAAAAGGACGAGGAACGGGAGAAAACCTTTGTGAGGGCCTTAAGTCTTGTTGAATTTCGAAAGATGATCGAGCTGGATTTGGAGCATGAGATTCAGGTCTTTCATGGCTCTCTTAAGGATGGGGAGGAATTGGATACGCCGAACAGCATTGTCATCTTTGGCGACGTGGAGGCGGGATGTTCCATCTCCTCGGAAAAGAATATATTGATCCTCGGAACCTTATATGGAAATGCCCATGCGGGTTGCACGGGTGATAAAAAGGCGATTGTTGCTGCCTTGGAAATGGCGCCACAGGCATTAGCCATCGGCGATTTCAAATATGAACCAATGAAAAAATCCAAATGGGGCAAGAAAAAGAAGGAAGAAGCCATGGCGGCAAAGGTACTTGGCGATTCCGTGATCACGGAAGTGCTTACAAAAGAGCACCTGAAGGATTTTTAAAAAATCCCTCGGGAGTTGACGACATTACATGACAAAAATGGAATGGAGGCTATCTATGGAAAACAACGTCATTGTCGTCACTTCAGGGAAAGGCGGCGTGGGAAAGACCACTACGACCGCAAACATTGGAACGGGTCTTGCTAAGCTTGGAAAGAAGGTCTGTCTGATTGACACGGACATTGGCCTTCGGAATTTGGACGTGGTGATGGGCTTGGAGAATCGCATCGTCTATCATCTGGTGGACGTCATCGAAGGGAATTGCCGCATGAAGCAGGCACTCATTCGGGACAAGCGCCACCCCGGGCTTTACTTAATGCCATCGGCTCAGACAAGGGATAAAACGGCCGTTTCACCGGGACAGATGGTCAAGGTTATTGAACATCTGAAGGATCAGTTTGATTATGTCATTTTGGATTGTCCTGCCGGAATTGAACAGGGCTTTCAGAATGCCATCGCCGGAGCGCAGCGCGCCATCGTCGTGACTACGCCCGAGGTCTCTGCCATTCGTGACGCGGACCGCATCATCGGTCTTCTCGAGATGAATGGTTTTTCACAGATGGATCTGATCATCAACAGACTAAGACCTGAGATGGTTAGACGTGGAGACATGATGAGCTCGGATGACGTCGTTGACATTCTTGGAATACCGCTACTTGGCATTATTCCAGATGATGAGAGCGTTGTTGTGGCAACCAATCAGGGAGAACCCATGGTGGGCGGAGGCTCCCCTGCGGGAATCGCTTATGCCAACGTTGTCGCACGATTAGAGGGACAGGAGGTTCCCTTCCTGAATTTTGAGAAGAGCATCTCTTTCTTTTCCCGAGTGACGGGGATTTTTCATAAGGCATAGGAGGCGACAGAAATGACTTGGTTTTTCTTTCGACGCAAAAGCTCCTGCCAGGTGGCGAAGGATCGCCTGAAAATTCTTCTGATCACGGATCGGGTTAATTGTTCCCCGGAAATAGTGGAGCTGATTAAAAGAGACATTACAAAAGTAATATCAAAATACGTAAAAATCGATACGGAAAACATGGAGGTTCAGATTACCGCTAAGAAAGGGAATTCGAGAAGCGGTAAGGCGCCTGTTTTATATGCCAATGTTCCCATATTGGATCTACAAAAGCAGGAGAGAAGATTTCCGTGATAGGATGAGAGCATGTTTGATGGAATCAATCTAAGAAAATTTGATTTAAAACTGGTAATTATGACATTGACTATTGCAGTCATTGGCATTTTTGCCATCGGCAGCGCCCAAGAATCACTTCAGACCAAGCAAATGGCTGGAGTGATTGCAGGCGGCGTCGCCATGATTGTTATCTCTTTTTTTAATTATTCTTTTTTGCTAAAAATGAATTGGCTGATGTATATTGCGAATCTTGGACTACTTTTGGCGGTGTTTTTTTTCGGAGACGATTCCCATGGCGCGCAGAGATGGTTCGAGATCGGATCTTTGCGCTTTCAACCTTCCGAAACTTCCAAAATTTTGTTGATTTTATTCTTCGCACAGTTTATTATGAAATATAGGGAGAAGTTGAACACTTTTAAGGTAATTGCCAGTTGTGTGGTCTTGATCATAATCCCTTGGTCGTTGATCATTATTCAGCCAGATTTGTCTACCAGTATTTTGCTGATCGTAGTGTTTTGCATGATCATGTTTGCAGCAGGTTTACAGTACCGAATCATTTTTGGAATCCTCGGCGTACTGATTCCTGCGTTTTTGGTAGTCATTTACCTTGTCATGACGGATAAGCTTCCGTTCGTACAGGGTTATCAGCTGGATCGTATTAACGCCTGGAGATATCCAGAGGAATATGCAAATTCCGAAGCCATGCAGAGCTTGAATTCCGTCATGGCCATTGGTTCTGGTCAGGTAGAGGGGAAGGGCTACAAAAACAATGAATTTACCAGCGTGAAAAATGGTGATTTCATTTCTGAAGCCCAGACGGACTTTATCTTTGCCGTGATCGGTGAGGAATTTGGATTTCGAGGAAGCGTGGTTGTCATTGTTCTTCTGACGCTGATCTCGCTGGAGTGCCTTTCCGTAGCGAGAAAGGCCAAAGATCTGGCAGGAACCATTATAGCGGCGGGAATGGGGGTCCTGATCGCTTTTCAAAGCTTTATCAATATTGGGGTTGCAACGTTCCTTCTTCCGAATACGGGGTTGCCGCTTCCGTTTGTCAGCTACGGTTTGACATCCTTGATGAGCCTTTTTGCAGGCATGGGTTTTGTCTTAAACGTCAGGATGCAATCTCGGGACACGCTTGCGGAGGAATAAGTGCAAAAAACAAAAAGAGAGGGTATGACAATGAACATTGCTCTAATCGCACATGACGCGAAAAAGAAATTGATGCAGAATTTCTGCATTGCTTATCGCGGAATCTTAAGTAAAAACGAGCTGTATGCCACGGGTACTACGGGTAAGCTTGTGGAGGAAGTGACAAATCTTTCCATTCACAAGTTCCTTGCCGGACATCTTGGCGGAGAGCAGCAAATCGGCGCACAGATTGAGCATAATCAGATGGACCTTGTGATTTTCCTTCGTGATCCTCTGACGCCGAAGTCTCATGAACCAGACGTAAATCATGTAGTTAAGCTCTGTGACATGTACAATATTCCTTTGGCAACAAATTTGGCAACGGCGGAATTGTTGATTAAGTCCCTTGACAGAGGAGATCTTGAGTGGCGTGAAATGTACAAGTAAGAGAAAAGCAAAAAAGATACTTCTGGGAATCTTTATCCTTAGCATGTCCCTTTTCGTTGCTGGATGCGGCAAGCTTTCCGTAGACATACCGTATTCCGCGGATGGGATTTTTGCTCCGTCCTCAGGGGGTGGAGACGAGATCACGAAGACGAAGGCAGTATCCTTTGCCTCCAATCTTTGTGTCACGAATCAGGATGTTACGATTTCTGGCCTGGAATTAAAAAATTATGGTGCAGCGGCACTGTTTGACTTGAAGAATAGGACCGTGCTCTGTGCCAGTAACGTGCATGAGAGAATGTATCCCGCAAGTCTCACAAAGGTGATGACGGCAATTGTTGCCTTGGAGAATGGTTCCTTAGATCAAATTCTCACGGCAACGGATAACATTAAGATCACGGAATCAGGTGCTGCCACGGCGAAGATCAAGACGGGCGATACGATGACGATGGATCAGGCGCTTCACATTCTGCTTCTGGCATCGGCTAATGACGTGGCAAACCTGATTGCAGAGAATGTCGGTGGGACGATTGATCACTTCATTGACATGATGAATGAAAAAGCTGCAGCTCTTGGCGCAACCAATACGCATTTTACGAATGCCCATGGCCTGACGGACCTGAATCACTATACGACGGCATACGACATGTATCTGATCTTTAATGAGGCGATCAAATATGACGTCTTTAATCAGATCATCAATATGAATTCTTATCAGACCTCTTATTATGACAAGAGTGGAAAGGCCGTTCAGTTTAGCTGCTCTACGACGAACCGTTTCTTTAAGGGTCAGGTAAATGCGCCTGAAAACATAACGATTCTCGGAGGGAAAACTGGCACCACAAACGCGGCGGGTCACTGCCTCATTTTGCACAGTAAAGACGTGCGGGGGAATTCTTACATTTCTGTCGTCATGCGTTGTTTAAATAGTGACGAATGTTATGCAAATATGATCGAATTATTAGAAGAAATCAACAATTAGTGGTTGTTTTTTAGGCACAAATACCTTATAATGATATTAAGTTGAGAAATCAATGATAGAATACAATACTTCAGGAGGATATGCCAATGGTTCAGTTAATTGTAGGTGAAAAAGGTAAAGGTAAGACAAAGCATCTCTTGGATAAAGTGAATAGTGAGGTTAAGACAATTCCCGGTAATATTGTATATCTGGACAAGAGCACGAAGCACATGTATGAATTAAATAATAAGGTTCGTCTGATCGACGTATCTCAGTATATGATCGAGAACGAAGCTGAGTTTTTAGGTTTTGTAAGTGGTATTATTTCACAGGATCACGATCTGCAGCAAATGTATTTCGACAGCTTCCTGAAGATCGCGAAGCTTGAGGGCAAGGACATTTCCGCAGCAATTGAAAAGCTTGACAAGATTAGTCAGAATTTCAAAGTTGATTTTGTATTAAGCATTTCCATGAATGAGAAAGATCTTCCTGAAGGATTGAAGAGTGAGATTTTGATTTCCCTGTAAGACGGAATATAAAGTGAATGATCACGTTTGAAAAAGCCTCGGCATGATCCGAGGCTTTTCATAAGTAAGAAACAGAAAACGAAAACACTGGAGGCAGTTCCTTTGGCTAAGAATGGAGCAAGCAGACAACAGAATAACGTGGTGTCTTACCAAAAGGGAGTGACTCCAAGAATTAACATTGGCCTGATCATTATCGGCTTTATTTTTGTGCAAATGTTGATCTATGTCATTTCGTTTTTCAATACAAGACATATTGAACGCCATGAGGTCAGAGAAGGCTCCCTTACGGTAAATACGACCTACGAAGGGATTGCGCTTCGCGAAGAATATATCGTGACAAATCCGTCTGCTGGATATGTCAATTTTTATATCTATGATGGCGAGAGAACTGCCGTTGGAGATCTGGTATATACCGTGGATGAGACGGGTAGGCTGGAAAAGGCAGGCACGGGCATGTTTGAGGAGAGCAAGCTCTCAGATCAGGAGCTGCGCGAATTCCGCACGGAAATCATCAATTATGTCCATGGCTTTGACGAGGAGGATTTCGACAGCGTCTATGATTTTAAACGTTCTCTGAAAAATACCGTTGCGAAGATTTCTAACGTAAATTTCTTAAAGAATTTGGAAGAGCTTAGCGGGAATGACGTTATCAATTACTGTTATGCGCCGATCACTGGCGTTGTATCCTACTGGACGGATGGCTATGAAGGGAAAGCCCCTGAGCAATTGACGGAGAAGGATTTCAAGAAAGAAAATTATGAGCGAAAGCAGGTCATTGGAGATGAGGTGGTTGAGAAGGAGGCGCCCATCTATAAGGTTTGTACGAGTGAGCTTTGGGACGTTGTTATTCCGATGGATGCTGAGCGAGGCAAGGCCATTGAGGAGCAAGGCTATATCAAGGTTCGTTTTCAGAAGAATCAGTATGAATCCTGGGCAAGTACGAAGTTAATCTATGGGGACGATGGAAACAGTTATCTGAAGCTCAGCTTTAACAATTCCATGGTGACCTTTATTTCGGATCGCTTTTTGGACGTGCAGCTGATTTTGGAGGAAGAAACGGGACTGAAGATTCCGCTTTCTGCCATTGTTGAGAAGGAGTTTTTCCTTTTGGAGGAGCCTTATTTAATTGATGAGGGACAGAAGGGAAAGAGAACCGTTATTAGGCAATGCTACCTTGAGGATGGAACGATCTCAACGGAACGTTTGACCGTTGGTATTTATAGCTATGACGAGGAATCGGGGAAGTATTATGTCGACGCGACCATGCTAAATACGGGAGACATTTTACATCAGCTGGATAATCAGACGACGGATGTCGTCAGAGAGAGGGCAACGCTGATTGGCGTGTATAACATCAATAAGGGCTACGCCGACTTTAGGGAAATCAGTATTTTATACCAGAACGAAGAATATGCCATCGTGAAGTCGGATACGGAATATGGACTGAAGGTGTATGACTACATCGTACTCAATGCAGATTCCGTAAAGGATCAGCAATTTATCAATAAGTAATTGGAAGAACTCGGGGATATCATGTATGATCAAGGAGAACTACAAAGCAGTAAAGAATAAGGTTTGCGCGGCTTGTGAGAGGTCTGGCAGGGCGGAGGAGGATGTTACGCTGATCGCCGTGAGTAAGACGAAACCGCTGGAGGATTTGAAGGAAGCGTACGAAGCGGGTGCTAGGGACTTTGGAGAAAATAAGGTTCAGGAGCTCGTGGACAAGATGCCAAACATGCCGAGTGATGTTCGTTGGCACATGATTGGTCATCTACAAAGAAATAAAGTGAAATATATTGTCGGTAAGGTCTATATGATTCATGGGGTGGATTCTCTTAGGCTGGCTGAAGAAATTAGCCATGAGGCTGTGAAACAGGGCGTGCAGGTAAAGATTCTAATGGAGGTCAATGTCGCTGGGGAAGAAAGTAAATTCGGAATTTCGCCAGAGGAAGCCCCAGAGCTTGCTGAGCAAATCTCTAAGCTGCCAGGCGTTTCCTTAGAGGGTTTAATGACGATTGCGCCTTATGTAACTGATTCGGAGGAAAATCGAGAAATTTTTGCAAAACTTAGACAATTGGCTGTTGACATCTCGAGGAAAAACATTGATAATGTTAATATGAATGTGCTGTCCATGGGTATGACTGGTGATTATGAGGTGGCGATTGAAGAAGGAGCCACTTATGTCAGAGTTGGAACTGGTATTTTCGGGGAGCGCAATTATCAAATCTAACAGAATTCGTTAGTATGAACCAGGTAAAGGAGAAATTGTCATGGGAGTAATGGATAAGTTCTTAAATTACATGAAGTTGAACGATAATGAGGACGAGTATTATGACAATGACTTTTTAGATGAGGATGAGCAAGAGGAAGCACCCGCACCGAAGAAGCCCTTTGTTTCAAAGTCTGCACCTGTTGCAGATGATGATTATGAGGACGAGGCGCCTCCCGTACAGAGAAGACCTGTTTCTCGTCCGATGCCCGCACAGAGCAAGGTAACGCCGATGCGCTCTAGCATGAAGAAGGGGAATGCAGGCGGCATGGAGGTATGTGTGATTAAGCCTCAGAATTTTGATGATGCAAGAGAAATCACGGAGACCTTATTAAAGAATCGTACCATCGTTATGAATCTGGAAGGTCTTGACGTAGATATTGCACAGAGAATTTTGGATTTCACCTCTGGTTCCTGCTATGCAATTGATGGTAATCTTCAGAAGATTTCCATGTACATTTTCATTATCACGCCTGCAAGCGTAGACATCTCGGGAGATTTTCAGAACATTTTAGGAGGCTTTGATTCTTCCTTTAATACCGTTCTGTAAGCGTGGGACAAACCATAGGAACGTAACATAAGCTTCCCGCCAAAATAGCGGGGAGCTTTTTTGTAGCGAGGAAACGAAATCAAGCGACTGCGAAAGCAGGCATTTGATTTCGACCGAGCGTGCACGAAATAAAAACAAAAGTCGCGAAGCGACGACGTCTGCGAAGCAGACGGTTTTTATGAGTATAGAGGAGGAACTCATGGCAGAAAGACTAAACGTAATGATGAACCGTAAACCCTGTTATGATATTGTTTTTGCGACGAATTGGGAGGGGCTTGCGGAGGAATTGGCAGAGATGGAATTATCCGAACGGAAGCTTTGCATCTGTACGGATACGACAGTTGACGGTATTTATGGCGACATTGTTCTGCAAACGATCTCGCCGCTATGTAAGAAGGCCGTAAAATATGCGTTCCTGGCTGGAGAAGAGAACAAGAATTTGGATACCGTAAGGGATGTCTATCGTTTCTTGATCGAGGAGCATTTTGATCGCAAGGATCTTTTGATTGCCTTGGGGGGCGGCGTTGTCGGTGATCTCACGGGCTTTGTTGCAGCAACCTATCTTCGTGGCATTGATTTTATTCAGGTGCCCACCACGCTTCTTGCGCAGGCAGACAGCTCCATCGGCGGCAAGACAGGCGTTGATTTTGAGGGCTATAAGAATATGGTTGGTGCTTTTAAGATGCCAAGGCTTGTCTATATGAACTTTGAGACGTTAAAGACCTTAGACGAGCGTCAGTATTTTGCGGGCTTTGCTGAGATTATGAAGCATGGCTTGATTAAAGACTCTGACTTTTATGAGTGGCTGATTGAAAATATGTATGAGATTTGCGAGCGTGACTTGAACGTTCTCTCGGAAATGCTGATGAAGAGCTGCGTTGTCAAAAAGCTTGTTGTGGAAAAGGATCCTACGGAGCAAGGTGATCGTGCGCTTTTGAACCTGGGGCATACCATTGGACATGCCGTGGAAAAGGCGAAAAAGTTTGAACTTTATCATGGTGAGTGCGTTGCGCTTGGAACGGTTGCAGCTGCCTATATTTCCTGGAAAAAGGAGTTGCTTTCCATGGAAGAGTATTATGAAATCCGTGATATGTTCGTTCCTTTTTATCTTCCGATTACCGTTGAGGGAATTGATCCGCAAGAGGTTCTTACGCTTACAAAGTCCGATAAAAAGAAGGACGGCGATCATATTAAATTTGTTTTGTTAAAGAAGATTGGAAAGGCTGTTATTGACACAACCGTAACGGATGAAGAGATTCTGGCAGCCATCAAGGAAATCTATTTTGACGAAGAGGCGAATGATTAACATGGAGAACGGAATGAAAAAGAAAGTCTTCTGGCTTCTTGGAGATGCGATTCTTGCTGCGTTTTTAATTTGGTTTGACCAATTTACGAAGCATCTTGCCATCTTGCATTTGAAAGGACAAAACGCATATGTTGTCCTAAAGGACGTTTTTGAACTGGATTATTTGGAAAATCGTGGTTCAGCCTTTGGAATGTTTCAAAATAAGAAGGTTTTCTTGCTGCTCACGGGTGTTCTGTTTATGGCATTGATGCTGTATTTACTAATTAAGACGCCCGCGAAGAAACGCTTTCTGCCCATTCATATTGTGGCCTCCTGTATTGTCGCAGGTGGCATGGGAAACATGATTGACCGTTTTGTTCTAGGGTATGTTGTTGATTTCTTTTCCTTTATTTTGATTCATTATCCCGTGTTTAACGTTGCAGATATCTATATTGTTGTGGCAACAATTTTGATGGCCATTCTTCTGATTTTTGTATACAAGGAAGAAGAATTGCAGTTTCTTTGGAGCAAGAAAAAAGAAAGCAAAGAGAAGGAATAAATCATTTTTTGGGAAGTATCAGGTGAAGAGGAATGGAAAGGATTGAATTGGTAATCCCAGTCGAATATGAAGACGTTCGATTGGATAAAAGTGTCAGTGAGCTGATGGGTGAAAAGCTTTCCCGTTCCAGCATCCAAAAGATGATTAAAAATGGCGAGCTGACAGTCAATGGAAAAATTGAGAAGACGAGCTATCAGGTAAAAATGGATGACATTATTGCCTTTACGTTACAGGATCCCGTAGAGCTTGACATTAAGGCGGAAGACATCCCTTTGACAGTTTTATATGAAGATGATGACATCTTGATTGTTGATAAGCCAAAAGGAATGGTCGTACATCCTGCTGCAGGCCATACGGAAGGCACGCTCGTTAATGCTTTGGCATATTACTGTAAGGGGAAGCTTTCTGGAATCAATGGCGTGCTTAGGCCAGGTATCGTGCATCGTATTGACAAGGACACCAGCGGTTCCTTGGTGGTATGTAAAAATGACATTGCGCATCAGGGCTTGGCAGAGCAGTTTCAGGTGCATTCCATTACAAGAAAGTATTATTGTATATGCCTTGGCAACATCAAAGAGGACGAGGGGACCATTGACAAGCCCATTGGAAGACATCCCATGGAACGCAAGAAAATGTGCATTGCCGAGAATGGCAGAAGGGCTGTTACACATTATAAAGTATTAGAGCGCTTTGGGAAATACACATATTTAGAATGCAGGCTAGAGACGGGAAGGACGCATCAGATACGCGTACATTTAGCGAGTATAGGGCATCCGATTTTGGGTGATTTAGTCTATGGAAAGCAGGACTATAAGGGGATGGGACAGATTCTTCACGCAGGGGTTTTGGGGTTTGAACATCCCGTTACGAGAGAATGGATTGAGGTGACGAGCGAGCTTCCCGCATATTTTCAGGAATTACTCGAAAAATTAAGACGAGAACTTCCTAAATAGAGCCATACTGTTATGAATAATTGAAAAATTACCAAAATATTTTGAAAAAGACTTGTTAATTTGTGCAAAATTTTATATAATTAGAGAAAGATTCAATCAATAACGAGTTCATTGGGGTTTCATATCTTGGGGAAGGCAGGTGCGTTCTATGAATACGATTATCACGATAGGAAGACAGTTTGGTTCTGCCGGCAGAGAAATTGGGGAAAAGGTTGCTGAGTATTTTGGAATTAAGTGCTATGACAAGGAGCTCCTGACAAGGGCTGCGAAGGAAAGCGGATTTTGTGAGGAAATGATTGAGAATCATGACGAGCGTCCTACGAATTCCTTCCTGTACAATCTGGTTATGGATACGTATTCCTTTGGCTACAATGCTTCATCCTTTGTTGATATGCCCATCAGTCATAAGGTTTTCCTTGCTCAGTTTGATACGATTAAGAAGATTGCAGACGAAGGTCCCTGTGTCATTGTTGGTCGTTGTGCCGATTATGCATTGGCAGATTATGAGAATTGTCTTCATTTGTTTATCTTTGCCGATGAGGAAACGCGTACGAAGCGTGTCATGGAGAAATATAAGCTAAGTGAATATAAGGCGCAGGACATGATTACGAAGAAGGATAAGCAGCGTCAGAGCTATTATAATTATTATTCTTCTAAGAAGTGGGGACGCGCTGACAGTTATGACCTCTGCATCAACAGCAGCATTCTCGGCGTGGACGGAACGGTAAAGCTCATCGTCCAGTATATTGAAGATTTTGAGAAAAGAAATCAGGAATAAAAGAATCAAAAAGAAATTTAAAGATTCATATTGACATATTAGGCACCCGTATGCTATGATACTACAGTATGCCGCATAACTAGGTAAAAGTGCGTGATGACGCCACCAAAGTTAGCGAGTTTTAGCGTAAGGAGGTGCCTTATTTATGTACGCAATCATTGCAACGGGTGGAAAGCAGTACAAGGTTTCTGAGGGCGACGTGATCAAGGTTGAGAAGATCGAAGCAGAAGCTGGCAATACTGTTACTTTTGACCAGGTAATCGCTGTTAGTGATGATACCCTGAAGGTTGGCGCAGACGTAGCAAACGCTAGCGTTTCCGCAACTGTTGTTGAGCAGGGAAGATATCGCAAGGTTATTGTATACAAGTACAAGAGAAAAACCGGATATCATAAGAAGAATGGTCACAGACAGTACTTTACTCAGGTAAAGATCGACAAGATCAATCTGTAATATGACAACCATCGTGATTCAAAAAACGAAAAGTGGTTCCTATCAGGGATTTTACTGTATGGGACATGCAGGATATGCGAAGAAGCATGAAAAAGACATTCTGTGTGCATCGATTTCAACGCTGACGATCTGCACGATCAACGCATTGGAGCAGTTAGGCGGTGAAACGCTTCAATATGAAGCAAATGAGGAAACGGGATTTCTGAAATGTGATTTCAAATCAGACCTGCAAGAAAAATCCGTATTTTTAATGGATGCCATGGTATTTTCCTTGGAATCCCTTGCAGAGGAATACGGGAAGAAGTATTTACAAATTCAGTTTGAGGAGGTGTAAAACCATGTTGAGAATAAACCTTCAATTATTCGCTCATAAAAAGGGCGTGGGCTCTACCAAGAACGGTAGAGATTCTGAGTCCAAGAGATTAGGCGCGAAGAGAGCAGACGGACAGTTCGTGAAGGCTGGCAACATTCTCTACAAGCAGCGTGGAACGAAGATCCATCCTGGCATTAACGTAGGGATTGGCGGCGACGATACCCTGTATGCTTTGGTAGACGGAGTTCTTCGTTTTGAGAGAAAGGGCCGCGATAAGAAGCAGGCTTCCGTTTATCCCAAGGAGGAGCAGTAATTAGTTTTTTCGGGCTTCAAACCTAATCGTTTGAAGCCCTTTTTACATGTAGCGAAGCTTGAAACCAAGCGACGCTGCAGTCGTTAATTGGTAGGAAGGGAGCGATAACTCCATGTTTGTTGACAGAGCAAGAATTTTTGTTCGCAGTGGTAAGGGCGGAGATGGTCACGTATCTTTTCGCAGGGAGAAATTTGTACCAGATGGTGGTCCGGATGGAGGCGACGGCGGACGCGGCGGAGACGTTATCATTCAGGTTGACAAAGGCCTTAATACCTTGATTGACTTTCGTCATGTTAGAAAGTATAAGGCTGGTGACGGCGAGGAAGGCGGCAAGAAAAATTGCCGTGGTAAGGATGGCGAGGATATCATAATTAAGGTTCCTGAAGGTACCGTAATTAAAGAAGCTGGCAGCGATCAAATCATTGTGGACATGTCTGGTGAGAATCAGCGCGTAGTTCTCTTAAAGGGTGGACGCGGTGGAAATGGCAATCAGCATTATGCGACTCCGACCATGCAGGCACCGAAATACGCACAGCCTGGGCAGCCTGCGCAGGAATTGGAACTGTCCTTAGAGCTGAAGGTTATTGCGGATGTTGGTTTGGTTGGATTTCCTAATGTCGGAAAGTCAACCCTGCTTTCCCGCGTGACAAATGCGAAACCAAAGATTGCAAATTACCACTTTACGACTTTAAATCCAAACCTTGGCGTCGTGGATCTGGAAGGTACTGGTGGATTTGTCATCGCTGACATTCCTGGATTGATTGAGGGAGCGTCAGAGGGCGTTGGTTTAGGCCATGAATTCTTGCGACACATTGAACGCACAAAGGTGATTATTCACGTTGTTGATGCGGCAGGCACGGAGGGACGCGATCCGATTGCGGATATTTATGCGATTAATAAGGAGCTGGAGGCGTACAATCCTGAAATTGCATCTAGACCGCAGGTAATTGCAGCAAATAAAATGGATGCCATTTTTGGAGAGGATCGTGATGCGGCATTAAAAACGATTCGCGATGAATTTGAACCCAAGGGCATCAAGGTTTATCCGATTTCTGCTGTCAGCGGAGAAGGCCTAAAAGAGCTGTTATATGAAGTGAATGAGATGCTTCAATCCATTGGAGACGAAACGACCGTATTTGAGAGGGAATACTTCCCTGAGAGACTCTCAGAGCTGAAGAATGAGCCATATACTGTTTCCTATGATGAAAAGGAAGATGAATATGTTGTTGAGGGCCCTCGTATCGAAAAGATGTTGGGATATACCAATCTTGAGAGCGAAAAGGGATTTCAATTCTTCCAGAATTTTCTCAAGGATAATGGCATCTTGGAGGAGCTGGAAAAGCTTGGCATCGAAGACGGCGATACAGTTAGACTCTATGGACTGAAGTTTGATTATTATAAGTAAGTCACGGAATTTGATGAGATTTTTGTGAGTCGTAGTAAAGCGGAGAACGCGTTAGTTGCTGCATCCGCATATGGAGGAAGAATTGTGACAAGTAAGCAGAGAGCATATTTAAAGAGTTTAGCCAGTAATCTAAATCCGACGTTTCAGGTAGGAAAGTCAAGTCTTACGCCTGAAATTACGGAGGCAATTTTGGAAAGCTTTAATAATAATGAGTTGATTAAGGTTTCCGTATTAAAGAATTGCCTGGATGATCCCAGGGAGATTGGACAATATATCGCGGACAGAACGCATTCTGAACTGGTACAGGTGATTGGAAAGCGCTTTGTATTATATAAGCCTTTCAAAGAAAACCCCAAGATTGAACTTCCCAAATAAGGAATCAATGGAGGTAATCCATGGCAAAGATAGGCATTTTAGGCGGTACGTTTCACCCATTTCATAACGGACATTTGCTTCTTGGTCAATATTGCCTGGATAAAAGGCTGGTTTCGCAGGTTTGGTTTATCCCTACAGGCGTATCTTACCTGAAGTCTGGCCAAAAGATACTTGCTGGCGAGGAGCGTCTGAGACTTTTGAATTTGGCGATTCAAGATCATCCGAGGATGTCTGCCTTGGATATAGAAATTAAGCGCCCTGGAAATACCTATACGGTTGATACGCTTCGCGAGCTAAAGGAATTATATCCGCAGCATGAATTTTACTATATTATTGGTGCGGATTGTCTATTTAGCATGGAATATTGGTATCAGGCTGATGAAATCTTTCGGCTTTGTCATTTGTTAGTTGCAAGGAGGGACGGTAAAAGCCGTTCAGACATGCGTAAAAAGGCGAAGGATCTAGCAGATCGTTTTCAAGCGAAAATCCATTTGCTTGAATTTCAGGAGATGGATATTTCGTCAACGTTAATTCGTGATAGAATCAAGCGTGGCGAGAAGACGACGGATTTACTTCCAGAGAAAATGGCGAAGGAAATTGAGCGCAAGGGTTATTTTAAGGATAATGATTAAATAATGGAATTCTGTTATTCCATTGAATAAATGTTTTCGAAAGAAGAGAGGTTCAATTTCATGCCAAAGAAGGACGAGGACATTCTCAAAAAGCTGACAAAAGAAATGGAAGACGTTCAGACGGGGAAACGATTTCAACATACGCTAGGTGTTGAATTTACGGCTGCCGCATTGGCGATGAGGTATGGAATGCCTGTTCAACAGGCTCAGCTTGCCGGTTTACTTCATGACTGTGCGAAATGTCTGAGTGATGAAAAGCTTCTAAAAATATGTAGTAAAAATGATTTGGCGGTTTCAGAAATTGAGAAACGAAATCCCTATTTGCTTCATGGAAAGGTCGGCGCTTTTCTTGCAAAAACAGAATATGGCATTGAGGATGAGGATATCTTAAATGCCATAGAATGGCATACGACGGGAAGACCTGGTATGTCTGAACTGGAAAAAATCATTTTTATTGCGGATTATATTGAACCTGCCAGAAAGCAGGCTCCAAATCTTCCAGAGGTGCGCAAACTGGCTTTTGAGAATTTGGATCAGGCAATGGTAAAAATACTGAAGGATATCTTGGAATATTTGAAGGGTGGAAAGGGAGAAATCGATCCCATGACACTAAAGACCTATCAGTATTATGCTTAGTAATTGTGAAAGATAAAGGAGACGGGAGATGGAACAGACTTCAATTCAGATGGCAAAGCTTGCCATTCAGGCTATGGAAGACAAGAAGGCAGAAGACATTAAGGTAATTGACATCAGCGAGGTTAGCGTCATTGCTGACTATTTCCTGATTGCTGGCGGTACGAATCCTAATCAAATAAGGGCAATGTGTGATAATGTACAGGAAGTGCTAGGACGTGCTGGATTTGATTGCAGACAAATCGAAGGATACGACACGGCAAATTGGGTGTTGATGGATTTTGGCGACGTGATCGTTCATATTTTTGACAAGGAAAATCGTCTTTTATTTGATCTTGAAAGAATTTGGAGAGACGGAAAGATCATGAACGCTGAAGAATTACAATAAGAGATATTGTGATTTGGCAATGGAAAACAGTATAATGTTTTGCGCAAGCAAAAGGAGTTCGGAATATTCCCGAACTCCTTTCTTTTTTCCTTATCGTCAATTGCGTTCCCTGGAAAGTCGCATATAGAAACTGAACAGATAGATTCCGCACAGTCCTACGATGATATAAACGATTCTGGAGAACCAGGACATATCACCGAACAGAAATGCAACCAGGTCAAAACGGAAAATACCGATAAGAGCCCAGTTTAGTGCACCAACAATGGCAACCGTAAGGGCAGTAGCGTCCAAAAACTTATTTTCCATAGCTCCTCGTTTCTGCGCTTCCTTTCAGCGCCAAATAAAGTGATGCAAAGCGTATTCGCTAAGCAATAACAGTATGAACGAAAGAGCGGAAAACTATACTTTTTTTCAAAAGATTATCTATAAAAACGGAAAACGCCGAACACTTTTCCCATAATCTTACAATCATCAACAATGATGGGATCCATCGTGTCATTTTCAGGCTGAAGGCGAATATGACCTTTTTCTTTATAAAATGTCTTTACGGTTGCAGAATCATCAATCAACGCAACGACAATCTCACCATTGTGAGCTGTATCACAGCAATGCACCAGAAGGCGATCACCGTCGAAGATGCCAGCATTGATCATGGAATCACCACGCACGTTTAACATAAAGGAATCACCGCGAGGAACTCTATCTGCAGGAACAGGGAAGTAGTCCTGAATGTTCTCCTCGGCAAGGATGGGCTGACCTGCAGCAACATTACCGACAACAGGAATGCTTACCATTTCCGTACGAACCATCTGGAAGCTGTCATCACAGATCTCTATGGCACGGGGCTTTGTCGGATCTCTTCTTATATATCCATTTTTTTCAAGAGTCTCCAAATGAGAGTGAACGGAGGACGTGGATTTTAAATGAACAGTCTCGCAGATTTCGCGAACAGTAGGCGGATAGCCTCTCTTCAAAATCTCATCTTTAATATAATTTAAGATCTCTAATTGCTTGTTCGTGATTTTTCCAGCAGCCATAGTTTCATCCTCCTTGGAATATACAGAAAAAAATACTTTTATTAATGAAAAAGCTCATCCACTGATGCTATTATAACACATATTTTTGAAAAAGCAAACATATATTCCCAAAAATATGTTCGATTTTTGTATTGACAAAAGAATGTATGTTCGATATAATGCAAATATAAGAACAAATGTTTGGCGAACAAATGTTTTTGAGAGGTGATACATATGAGAAATCAAGAAAGATCCTATAAAAGTTTAGCTCATGAAAATTTAACTTATGAAAACTTATCTTATGAAAATAAAAGAAGACTGATCTTTGCAAGGCAGAGAGCGCGTCAGAGTAGAGAAGCTAGAATGCGTTTTACGATTAGCCTTTTGGGTGTGCTTGCCATTTTTGCAATTACGATTGGCGCCTTATCTGTTAAAGGTAAAGCACAGAGTGAAAATGGTCAAAAATATAAGTATTATACCAGCGTTCAGTTAGAGTATGGCGATACTTTGTGGGCGGTAGCTGATCGATATATGGATTCTGAGTTTTATAATCATGTTTCCTATATTGAAGAAGTAAAAAGCATCAATCACATTCATGACGAAGATGACGTCATGGCTGGAAAGATGCTCATTATTCCTTATTATTCAACGGATTATATTTCTGATTAATTTGTATCAGGCTTTGGCCATCCTTGAATCTTACTATCTTGAATGGCAGTAAACATACGGTTTTTAACACCAGGATTCTCTTGGTTCAGTTCACGAAGCTTATCCTTAATATATTGACGTTTGGTATAACCATCTGCTGGACAAGGGCTTTTTAGAACTGGTAGTTCATATTTATTTGCAAAACCAATTACGTCAGCCTCATTGACATACATTAGGGGACGAATGACCGTGAGATCCATACGATCCAAATAGGTGACAGGAGCGAAGGTATGAAAACGTCCTTCATAGATCAGTGACATCATCATGGTCTCGACAATATCATCCTTGTGATGAGCATAGGCAATTTTATTACATCCATTTTCTTTAGCAAAGGTGTTCAGGGCACCTTTACGCATTTTAGCACACAAGGAGCAAGGGTTTGTTTCCTTTCGATCTTCAAAGATGATTTGAGAGATCTCCGTAGGGATGACGCTGTATGGAATGTTTTTCTTCTCACAAATCTCTGCAATTTTACTGAAATCAATGTTCTTAAATCCAAGATCCACTGTAATAGCGCAAATTTCAAATTTTTTTGGATAGAAGAAGCGTAAGGAATGTAGTGCTTCAAGAAGCGTTAAGCTATCCTTGCCTCCAGAAATGCCAACGGCAATTTTGTCGCCATCCTCGATCATATGATAATCATCCACGGCCTTGCGCACATGGCTTAGCAGCTGTTGTAATTTCATTTTGATTCCCTTTCTTTCTATACTTTCCCTATTTTATCTCTTTTCGACAAAACTCACAATACTTTCCTTAGGAAAATCATTGTTTTTTAGGATATGACTTGTTTATTCCCTTGATTTGTCGTATGATAATTTATGATGGAATAAGAATAGAATCATGTTGAAATGTTATAAGGAAATAGCATGATGGTTTGGGGTGGGGTAGAGCATTATGAAAAAGTTTAATTTGAACAATAAGTATATTGCTTGGGGCATTACCGCATTTTTTGTGATTTCAGCAAGCCTTGGCGTTTATTATCTTATGTTTCATGGTTCCAGGTTGCTGGAAAATGTTGGAAGAGTTATTAAGATCTTAATGCCAGTTATGTTTGGCCTTGTCATAGCATACCTGCTTTCACCTGTTCTTGATTATTTTGAAATTCGAATAATTATTCCTCTATGTGATAAATTACATCTAAAAAAGACGAAGAGAAGAGATGGTTTTACTAGATTGTTCTGTATTCTGGTTACTTTAACATTGTTTTTCTTCTTTATCTATGAATTAATTTACATGATAATTGCTAAAATTGTTCCTAGCGTCATTAGCATCGCAAACAATTTTGACATATATGTAGATAATATTACAAAATGGTTGAATAAAATTTTGGAAGACAATCCCGTTATCAGAGATAATGCGATGAAGCTGTTAGATACCTATTCAACGGAAATTAATACCTGGATAAACACAACGGTATTAGAGAAGACGAGTGACATCCTAAAAGCGGTATCTGTGAGCGTTTTAACCAGTATTAAGGTATTATGGAATTTGATTATCGGAATTATTATTTCTGTATATGTCATGATCAATAAGGAGAAATTCGCAGGCCAATTTAAGAAGATTGTGTTTGCAACTCATGACATTAATTCAGGCAATATTGTAATTAACAATGTGAAATTTATTCATAGAACCTTTGGTGGATTTGTTGGCGGAAAGGTATTGGATTCAGTCATTATTGGTTTACTGTGCTTTATTGGCACAACAATCATGCAGATGCCTTATGCATCGCTGATCAGTGTGATCATCGGTTTTACGAATATTATTCCCTTTTTTGGACCGTTTTTGGGAGCAATACCGTCCATTATCTTATTATTTATCGTAGATCCGATGCATCCCATCAATTGCCTGTATTTTGCAATTTTCGTATTTGCATTGCAACAATTTGACGGAAATATCTTGGGCCCCTTCATTTTAGGAGACTCTACGGGCTTATCCAGTTTCTGGGTTATTTTCTCAATCACCTTGTTTGGCGGCATGTGGGGAATTCCTGGCATGGTGATTGGAGTGCCGTTATTTGCCGTGATTTATGCTGCAATTAAATCCAGAATCGAAATGAAGCTGAAAAAGAAGAATTTGCCTGTGGAAACGGATGAATATACCTATGTATGTGCAATTGATGATGCTGGTTTGCATAGATATGTCCCTGAAGGAAAACAGAATAAAAAATACAAGGACGTTTATCAATTTGGCCAGCAATTCATTAGTGATTCCTCAGAAGTCGTTACAGGTGATTTAATGACAAAAACAACTACACAGAAACCACCTGTAAAAAGGAAAAAAACGAATGAAAATAAAGAGGATGATGATTCCAAAGACACATATATTAATTTATAATTTGTAATATTTTTTTAGTTATAAATTTAGAACATACAAATTATATTTATTTCAAATCTATTATTAGTTCAATAATTTTGGATTTTTCAAGATATTAAGCTGGAAAGAGTAATTTAGAAGAAAATATAACATTTCGGAAAATGCTGATTTTCCGAAGAGTACAACGAGGATTTTAGGCCAGAAGTGGCTATAAAGTGGTCATGAGGGAAAAAAAGTCAAATACACAAACTTTATATGAGCTTGTCGATTACTTACCAGATTTCTGTAAGGGTTATTTAATTGTTCGTGCAAATGATCGAGGAATTGCAACCAGAATTGGTTATGCAAGAAATTTGAAAACATTTTTTGAATATGTATTAAAGAATGTGCGTGCATTTCAGGGGAAAAACGTAAAGGATATTCAGGCAACAGATATGGATCGGCTGACTGTTGAGGATATCGACTTATTTATCGGTTATTATTCAGAAAATCATGAAAAACCGACCATTGCACGCATGAAATCATCGATTTCATCCATGTACAATTATTTAGCAAATACTTTACGCGCTATATCATATAATCCAGTATTAGGCGTGCAACGCGTTGACGTACCTAAAAAGGATTATGTTGTATACTTAAATCTGCAGGAACAAGAACAATTATTAAATACGATTATTTATGGTACAGGTTTAACAGAACGCGAAAAATCCTTGCATAAACGCTATGTAAAACGTGATTTAGCGATGGTTTTTTTGCTTTTGGATACAGGCTTACGTGCAGCTGAGCTACAAGGGGCTGATAATCGTGACGTGGATCTTTCTGAATGTAGTATCATTGTAACTAGAAAAGGCGGATCCATCAATAAGGTCTTTTTCTCAGATGAAGCAGCTGAATACCTTAGGGATTACATGTTAGAAAAAGAACAAAGTTTGCCGATGTTCAATGGCCCGGCAGATCCCTTGATCATTTCGGAAAAAGGGACAAGATTAACGGTTCGCCAGTATGAAAATATTGTGCCTAAATATGTCAATGCAGCGCTTCCTGAACGCTATGGCACAATCAATTGTCACAAGCTAAGATCCAGCTTTGCTATGGAATTTTACATGCGTGATCCAAAATATGGCGGCCATGATATTCTGGCACTCCAAAATCGTATGAATCATAAACGACTGGAAACGACAAATATCTATGCCAAGGCAGCTAATAATGTATCCAAGGAAACAAGGAATTGGCGTCAAACAACAGATAAGTAACATAGACTTACTAAAATATCACAAATAAATCACATAAAAAACTCCCAAAGATCACTAGAAATCTTTGGGAGTTTACTCTTCTATTTTATTTCTTTACTTCTCTTATTTTACTTCTCGCCAGGTGTCGTTGCATTATTCTGAGCAACCTTGCCACCAAGGAAACCAGCCAAAACTGCACTCAGATCAACACCAGTGGACTCCTTCATGCCGTCAGTTACCTGAACTACGGTGCCCATGATATCCTTAACGAGCTTTGCGGAATTACCATCACCGTACATGGTGATCTTATCCACCTGAGTCAGAGGCTCTGCAGCGTTCTTCACTACGTCAGGCAATGCCTTGAAGTACATATCGAGTACGGCTGCCTCGCCCATCTTCTGCATTGCGATTGCCTTCTTTTCGATACCTTCTGCTTCAGCAAGAGACTTTGCACGAATTGCTTCTGCCTCTGCAAGACCCTTTGCACGGATACCTTCTGCTTCCTGCTCCATGGTATACTTCTGAGCATCTGCGGTAGCCTTCTTAGCTTCTGCTTCCTTTTCCTTTTCGAACTTCTCAGCTTCTGCCCTCTTCTGACGCTCAAACAGCTGTGCTTCAGAATTTCTCTGGATTTCATAGAGCTGTGCATCTGCCTGTTGCTGACGAGCAAACTTTTCAGCTTCCGCTTTCTTCTTTACTTCTGCGTCCAGAGCCTGCTCCATAACCTCAGCCTCTTTACGCTTCAACAGAATTTCCTTTTCCTGACGAGCAATGTTAGCATCTGCAGTCGTAATCTCAATGGTCTTACGCTCTGTCTCTTGCTGAATCTGATATGCAGCATCTGCGATAGCCTTCTTGGTATCTGCGGATTGCTGTAACTCTGCCTTGGTGATGGCCAGCTCATTTTCCTTCTGAGCAATCAAGGTATCAGCATTAATCTTTGCTTCCTGAGCTTCTCTCTCAGCATTTGCCTGAACGATGGATTTCTCCTTCTCAGCTCTTGCCTTTGCATTTGCGATCTCCAGATCGGAGGTCACCTGTGCATCATTGGCTTCTCTGCGTGCCATTGCCTGAGCCTTAGCGATTTCCTTTTCGCTTTCAGCACGGGAAATAGCTGCATTCTTCTGGATCTTTACGATGTTATCAACACCAAGGTTTTCAATAACGCCGTTCCCATCAACGAAGTTCTGTACGTTGAAGGATACGATGTCAAGTCCCATGGCTGCCAGGTCAGGCTCTGCATTCTCTTTTACGAGAGTTGCGAATTTCTGACGATCGGATACCATTTCTTCCAATGCCATCTTACCAACGATTTCACGAACGTTACCTTCCAGAACCTCTCTTGCAACTCTTGCAATGTAGTCAGGCTTCTTATTCAGGAAGTTCTGCGCTGCAAGCCAGAGCTTTTCAGAGTTATCGCTGATCTTTACGTTAACCGTTGCGTCAACATTGATGTTGATGTAATCAGCAGTAGGAACTGCGTTACTGGTCTTAACATCGATAGGAATCAACTGGAGATTCAGTTCATCCTTTCTCTCTAAGAAAGGAAACTTAACACCGGCTTTACCGATCAGTACCTTGGGCTTCTTGCGAAGACCTGAGATGATCATTGCCGTATCGGGTGACGCTTTTACGTAACCAGAAGCCAAGATCAATAAAATGGCTACGACAACAATAGCAATAATAATTAATGGTGTAGTGATGGGTGGCATACTTTTTTCCTCCTTCATGTGAAAGTTTATTTTGTAATTCACTGAAAACAGTATAGCATGGTAGGAATGCAAAGGAAAGAACAATTTTCGCACGATAACGCCATATAACTATCTCAAGAATGCACTTTTGTTAGGATCTCGTCCGAATCTAAAACGACGGTAAATGGTCCGTCATTTAATAAAGAAACCTTCATGTCAGCGCCAAAACGACCAGTCTGTACACGCTCCTTTCCTAAAAGGAATTCGCACTCCTTAATTATATATTCATAAAGAGGTTCTGCGATGACAGGCGATGCAGCATTTGTAAAAGAAGGTCGATTTCCCTTGCGACAATCTGCATACAACGTAAACTGCGAAATCAAAAGAACCTTTCCATCAACCGTATTGAGATCCAAATTGGTTTTGCCTTCAGTATCCTCGAAAATCCGAAGCCCCAAAGCCTTATGAAGCATCTTATCCGCTATTTCCTTCGTGTCCTCAGAACAAATACCTATTAAAATCAAAAAACCCTTTTCAATGGCACCTACCACTGCGCCATCAACCGCAACACTCGCATTCTTAACCCTCTGTATTACCAACCTCACGCTACTTTTCTCCTGTAAATACTAAATTAATATTCTTAATGATCACGTTCTCACTTAAATGTAAAAAATTACTGAAACATTTTGCTTCTCTAAAGAAATAAATTACAAGAAGCATATATTCAAATAACATTTGCACATATTAATAAACACCAATAATCTCAAGGATATTGCATTAATATAAAAGCTTTCCATATCCTATCTATTGTTGCAGAAGAAATATGCCGTGACCTGTGCCCTGGAGCTAAAGGAAGCTCCCGACATAATCATGTGCAAAAGTGTTTCCCTGTCGTAAAAGGCAGCCTTAATCTGTTCATTTTCGGACAAGTGCTTTGGACAAATCTCGCCCTCCACCTCTACAAAAGCCAAATGTGTTGTCACGTCGGAGATGGCAACGGCAGCAAAGGAAGGCGGCAGAATTCTTTTAATTTCTTTCACCTTAAGACCTGTTTCCTCAAAGAGCTCCCTGTGAATGCAATCCTCGATGCTCTCCCCTTCCTCCGTCATGCCTGCACAGAGATTATAGATTTCCTGATTAACACCCATGCGAAATTCCCTTAGGAGCAAAAACTGATCTCCCTTGGTCGCAACGATGGAGACGCCGCTGGGACATGCACCAAGCTCTTCCGGGGAAGACAGCTCCCTGCGACTGACAATTTCATAGGTCTTCTCACGACCAGATTTATTCAGATAGGTAAGCTCATAATTTTTTAGATATTTCCCGTCTTTTACCTTTTCCAAGGACAATAATTTCATAACAGCAAGCCTCAATTCATCTTTTTGGGTAAGGGATATCGATATTTCTTTGCCTGCTCCAGCAAAGGCGGAACCGTCTTCATTCGAGTGATTTCCATGAGACCAAGTCTTGTAAAGTCAACAACACAGGTCTTAACCTTATCTCGCTGTAACAACCGTTGCATCTCTTTAATCAAATCCTCTTGATCCTGAGATTGATTCATGTTAATAAAATCAACCAAAATCATGCCAGAAAGGTTGCGAAGGCGAATTTGATACGCAATTTCAGCAGCTGCCTCCATGTTGATGGCACGATAATAATCCTGTTCCCCCTTGTGAGCCTCATATTTGCCCGAATTGACGTCAATTACGGTTAAGGCTTCCGTTGGCTCAATAATGATATAAGCGCCCGATTTGAGCCAAATACGCGTGTTAAGGGCATCTTCAAGCTTGGTAGAAAGACTATAAAGCTTTTCCAAGGGATAACCCATATCATCATAAAAGCGAACCTGTTTACCTGTGGGAATAATTTCCGATTCACGCATTTCCTCATATAGCTCAAGATCATCAGTCACAATCTCTTCGTATTCTTCAGGAAGAACAAAGTGGTTGATGGCGTCCTGCCAGGGGCTGGGCGGTTTTCTGACGCAGGTAAATGCATTGCGATAAAACGCATTCTTTAACAGCTGATAAAATTCCTGAATTAAGCCTTCCAGCGCACCGCGAAGGACATGCCCCGGAACGTCGCGGCATTCCGTCCTGACAATCAGACCAACCGAAGGAAAACGATCTAAGAATTCGCAATCACCCTCCGCCCAGGTCCATGGCAAAAGATTGCCCTCTTCGTCAAAATACTTTCCAACACAAATTTCCTCACGAAGCTCATTCTTTTTCTGTGCAGGAAGCTTGGTGGAAAAATTAGTTTTATTAGAACCAAGGGCAAGCACAAAAAAGCGATTAGACACAGAAATCTTTGTGGTAACGGCGGGCTGCTTTGTTTTTTGGGCCTCACGAATGCCCTGGACTAGGATCAGGTCACCTTGCCTTGGCTTTCTTCCGGTCGAGCAGGAAGCATTCTCCGTGCCACTTAAATAATATGGCATCTGCATCTGAGTGCCAGGTAAAAAGCATACCAAGCCCTTTTCAATTTCCGCAAAACAAGCATTCAAATCCTTTACGACATCTCGAATTCTTGCCACGTAAATACCGCCGGTAATCTTCTCCTTCTCGCCCTGAAAAGAAGCAGCCATCAGCTTTTGATCCCGCATTAATACGGCACATCGTCGTTCATTCACTTTTGTAAAGATCAGTTTCCCGTTCATGGTTCTCACGTTCCTTTACTGTAAATTAAAACGAAAATTCCTTTCCGACATCATCCATGGACAGCAAATCGCCTGCCTGCCCCTCCTCAGAGGGTGAATTCCTCGTATAGACATCCAATCTAGTAATGCATAAGCTGTTATCTATTAATGACTCGTTCCATTGACCAAGAAAGGCATTCAATACTTGTGAAGGCTTGATATTCTCTCCGCTGGACGCATCCAAAAGCATCTCCAGACCTTTTTCTTCATTATTCCAAGAAAGCTCAAAGATACCAGGTCGTAAATCAACCTCTCGCGTTCCCTTCTTGCTTTCCTTTACATAGGGAATGGAGTCCTTCGATAAAAATGCAAGTAAAGCTTCACGAATACTATCGTCATCCGCCTTAAAAATATTTGGGATTCGATCCTCTACAAAGGTCACAAAATAACGGGCTGCCGCAACGCTTGCCATGGCATTTTCCGCCCACTCTGGCAGTAGCTTGGCACTGACAATCTTAATCTCAGGAACACTGGCATCATTTAAACGCTGTACAATGTCTGCTGAATTTGTGGCAGAATGTACCTCCACGTCCATGTACTCACCATAGCTCTCTAAACCAACGCTGAGCGGAGCCGCAAAGGTCAGAATTTGATGCGGACTAAAGCCCGTCGTATAACAGACATCAATCTCCGCCCTGCGAAGGCACTTTTGGAAAAAACGCATGACATCGAGATGACCGATATATCGTATGGCCCCAGTTTTTTGAAATTTTATGCGAAGCTTCAAATGATCACTCATGATCTGCCGACCTTTCTTCAAAACAAATGCCACCGCCAAATCTTGCAGCGCCGCAGCCTTGACATTTTAGCTTACAATTCTCGGAAATGGTTTCGTTCTGCGCTTTTAACCATTCCCTCTTTAAAAATTCCTTCGTGACGCCTGCATCAATGAAATCCCAAGGGAATATTTCATCCAGGGAACGAGGTCTCGAGGTATAAAACTCAGGTGTCAAACCACATTCTGCAATGGTGTCAAGCCAAACCTGATGCTTATAATATTCACTCCAGGCATCATAGAAGCAGCCCTTCTGATAGACCTTTAGAATAACTTCGTTCAGTCTTCTGTCACCTCTCGCAAGCACACCCTCCATAACGCTGGCATCTGCCTCATGCCAGTTATACTTAATGCTCTTTTGGTTCAACTGTTCAGAGATGCATTTGCGTGTAATATACGCCTTTTCGACAAATTGCTCCTTCGTGCACTGCGGAGCCCATTGGAAGGGCGTAAACGGCTTTGGTACAAAGAAGGAGGTGCTGGCAACAATCTGAACGCGACCGTTGACGCGCTTCTCCTTCGGAACGGTATCAAAGAATTCCGCTGCAATCTTATTACAAAGCTCAGCGATGCCGCGAATATCCTCCTCCGTCTCCGTGGGCTGCCCAAGCATGAAATAGAGCTTTACGCGCGTCCATCCGCCCTCAAACGCCAAATGTGCGCCCTTCAGGATGATTTCCTCTGTCAGGCCCTTGTTAATGACATTTCTAAGTCTCTGGCTGCCTGCTTCTGGAGCAAAGGTTAAGGAAGACTTTTTCACGTCCTGTACCTTACTCATGACGTCCAGAGAGAAAGCATCAATTCGAAGGCTTGGCAGCGAAATGTTTACATGCTTTTTATTGCACTCATCAATTAGATAATCAATGAGTTCAGGCAAATGCGAATAGTCACTTGAACTTAAGGAACTAAGCGTCAGCTCTTCATGACCTGTATTTTTCAACATGGTCACGGCGTATTCCTTGAGCTTTTCCAAATCCCTTTCACGGACAGGTCTGTACAGCTGGCCTGCCTGGCAAAAACGACATCCGCGAATGCAGCCTCTTTGAATCTCCAAAACGACACGATCCTGCGTGATTTTCACATAAGGAACGAGGGGCTTCATGGGATAATAGGTATTCGAAAGATCCATCTCCACTTCCTTCAGGATCGTTGCAGGGACATCATCATATAAGGGCGTAAAAGCCTTAAGCGTACCATCCTCCTTATAGGACACTTCATAAAGAGAGGGCACGTACATTCCGGGAATATGAGACGCTTCCCGAAGGAATTTCTGCCGGTCAAAACCAGCTTTCTTATGCTGACGATAAAGCGCGATCAGCTCCGCATAACGCGTCTCACCTTCTCCGATATAGAAAAGATCGAAAAAGTCCGCGATCGGTTCTGGATTATAGGTACAAGGGCCGCCGCCGATCACAATGGGAACGTCATTCCCACGATCCTTCGAAAGCAGCGGAATCTGTGCCAGGTCAAGCACCTGCAGAATATTGGTATAACACATTTCATATTGAATGGTTATGCCAAGAAAATCGAAATCTTTGATCGGATCCTGTGATTCCAGGGCAAACAGTGGAATCTGCTCCCTGCGCATAATGGCATCCAAATCAAGCCAAGGGGAATAGACTCTCTCACACCATACGCCGTCCATGCCATTAAACATGTCATAAAGGATCTGAATTCCTAAATGAGACATGCCGATTTCATATACGTCAGGAAAGCACATGGCAAATCGAACGTCCACCTCACTCAAATCCTTAGTCACGGAATTATATTCACGCCCTATATATCTTGCAGGTTTCTCGATCTGCATCAAAATGTCATTACTTAGTGCTAGATGATCATGCTTCACTCGTTTGTTTCCTCCTGCAGGCAGCCTGCATCTGTGTTATGTCTTCCTTCGTACAAGGCAATTCAGAATATCTGGCTTTTTCATAGACTGTTGCAATTTCCGGATTCTTCTCTTCCATTGCAACCTCTCTAGCCGTCATGCGATTCAGTTCATAAATCTCCTTTTGCGTAGACAATGCCTTCCTGCGATACATTCTTCGGATACGCTGTCTCGGAGAAAGCAAGGATTCATTTTCTTCGGGCTCTTTAGAACTGTTATGTTCCTTGAGCTCTTCGTGTAGATCTAGATCTTCGGTTTCTTCCTCGGCTTCCATCAGAATCTTTGTTCTGCGCCGAGAGGACAATGCATGGATGATTTTCAGGATAATCGTTCCCAATGCATAGACGATTAACAGAATGACAATGGCAAATACGATGACCTCTAAAACACGCCATAAAAAGGACGGTTGCCCATTGGGCAATGACGGCATCTGCGTGGGATCTGTAGCGGGACCATCCTGAAGATGCGTTTGGCGTTCGTCGGGATTGGAGTTAATTTTTGAGAAGATTGCTTTCATCATGCTCCGAAACCAATACCCAATAATCCCAAAGAAATCATCGGACACGGAAAAGGAAGCAATGAAAATCAAGGGAACAATGAGAATTGCGACATACATAAAGGCGGATTTCGCGCCAGAATGAAAAATCTTAATCTTAGGCATATTAGAGGCCGTCTCTTCATTACGGCGAACATAAATCAAATAACTGCTGACATAGTTTGCCATCAGGGAACAGGTAATTGAAAGAATGGCGGCAAAATGCATGAAAAACGAAAAATGAAAATCATGCACAAAGGCAACAATGATGCCGAGGACCAGATTAATACCCAACGGAACAAAGAACGGAAAAATCCTCGTTGCATGATCATCCTTTTTGAACATCTTCAGCAGGGAAGCCATCAGGTATGCCGCGGAAAAAAACAGATACGAGGCCTTTAGGAAAGGCGGATCAATCGGCATCAGATACAAAATTCCCGCACAGATGGGGAACAAAACAATCTGCAACAGCATGCTTTGTACTAGCTCTCTCGCAAAGAACAAAAGGAAGGGCATAAAGCCCAAAAAGAACCAGCAAAGCAGGTTAAATACTGATGGTTTAGGAGTGTCTGAGAATAAAATGATGATCGGGAAAAAAGCCCAGTGATTTGCCTGAGATGCCAAAAACTCTCTTAACGCAATGATTCTAATTTGCTTCATGGGCTAATCTCCTTTCTAACGTAATCACTTCGCGACAAATTCTATTTCATTCCTGTAAGCTCCGGTCGCCTCGCTCCATTTCGCTATGAAATCGCTTCGAAATGATTTATATACGAATTTGCTTCAAATAGCCTCGAATTAGAGGCGGGATGGTTTCGACCTCTAAATCCTTGTTGGCTGGCATAAACCACGAATAAACGCGTCCAGATATCGAATAATCACATAACAGCTCCATAAAATCCTTTTCGAGGCTAGTGGATACAAAGCAGGTATGAGAATTTTCCTGCTCGCTGAAAATTCTGCGATAAAACAGCTGATTGAAGCTCGTCGCCTCCTTAGAGGTATCCAATCTTGCCATGCTTCGAAGAATGGCAGAGGCATGATTCATTCCCTTGCTTGCCGCCTTGAGCGTGGGATCATTGGTTAAGACGTCAAGTCCGTTGCAATAAAAGGCAACCTTAATGCCCTGCTCCAGCAGATACTTGACAAGTCCTGCCGCAAGACGGATGGTGTTTTCCATCTGGTCATAATCCTTGATCAAGTGGTGATCCTCCATGTTCACGAAAATGCGAACGGTCTTGGGGGAGGTATAATTCTTTTGATTCACCATGAAATTGCCAGTCTTTGCCGTTGCCTTCCAGTTGATACTGCGCATGCTGTCAAAGGGCTGATATTCACGAATGCCACGAAGCTCAAAGGGGTCCTCGTAAAGATTTCGTTTTGTAATCATCTCACCGTTTAACTGCTGTAACAGCATCTGGAAATCTCGGCTTTCGCAGGCTCTCGGAAGAACATAGATACATTCCGAGGGCTGAAAGGAGCTACGCAGATCACAGGACATAAACAGGTCAGAACTAGAAAGGTCAATATTGTTAATACGGTAATATCCCCTTTTTTTACCATAAAAATGAAGGGTTCTTGTGACTCTCTCACCACCACCGACCTGAAATACGTCATTATGGTAGAATTGATCCGTCGTAATGGAACCCTTATTCTTGTCAAATTCCAAATGCTTGTCCGTCTGAAATTTGACCATCAAAACGGACAGGGGAAGCTTTTTGCGATTTTCCACGACAATCTGTAGCTTTCCTTCCCCATGCTCTGCGATTTCAGGAACTTGAAATTTTACGTTTACGTCTAGCCCTTCCTGCCAATTGTCAATGTAGTACTTCCGCTGATACCAAAAGGCAAAAAGAACGACGGCAGCAATCAACAGGGTCGTTATCATTTCGAAAAATCCTCTGTAGGTACCATGGTATTTCGAACAACTTCTTGAATAAACTTGACGCAATCCGTATTCTTTCCATAACCAAGAATAATTCTGTGCGTCAATACGGCAGTTGCAACAGTCTTTACGTCATCGGGAATGCAATACTCTCTTCCCATCAGGCAGGCATGCGCCTTAGAAGCATGCATAAGTGCAAGCGTGCCTCTGGGGCTAACTCCCATCAAAACGTCATTATTTTCTCTCGTCGCCGTAGTCATGCGTACGATATAGTCCAAAATGGCAGGGGATACATAAACGCGGTTTGCTTCCGCACGAACCTCCTGAAGCTCACTCTCTGTCACTACGGAGGTCAGGGTCTCAAGAGGATCCGTCTCCATATATTTCATCAGAATTTGTGCTTCCTCCTCGTGCGTGGGGAAACCGACGGAAAGCTTCATCATAAAACGATCCAGCTGTGCCTCAGGCAAAGGGAACGTACCTGCGGTCTCAACAGGGTTCTGCGTCGCAATAACAAAGAAGGGAGAACCAGGGAGGTAGGTTTGACCGTCAATGGTTACCTGCTTCTCTTCCATAACCTCCAAAAGACCAGCCTGCGTTCTCGGCGTAGCACGGTTGATTTCATCCGCAAGAAGAATGTTAGTAAACACGGGACCCGTTCTAAGAACGAATTCGCCTGTCTTCGGATCATATACGTTCAAACCAGTAATATCGCTAGGCAAAAGGTCAGGCGTAAACTGAATACGAGAAAATGACAGATCAAAGGATTTTGCCAAAGCTTTAGCAAGCTTCGTCTTACCAGTACCAGGGACATCCTCCAAAAGCACGTGACCACCTGCAATCAGGGCACTAAATAAGAGCGTCAGCACCTTTTCCTTGCCGACAATGACCTGATTCATATTGCCCAAAAGCTTTTGATAAAATTCATTTCCGTGATTTGCCATAGCTTGCTAAACCTCCCGAACAAATGTCTGCTTCGCAGCCAATTGTTTTGTTTGTATGTTATTTTTTCATAAACTCGAAAGCACGCTGCTTCGCAGCTTCGTTGATTTGCTTCGCAAATCAGCTTTCTCGTTAAAACATGCATGAAAAACAAATGTCTGCTTCGCAGCCGCTTGTTTTTCTTATGCATGTTTTATTTTATCACAAATCGGCTTATTACACAATGCAAATGTTCTAGCTTTCCGTTTGCAGCGTAAATATGATTAAAAAGCGAGATTGGTATGCTTATGAAGCTTTCAGGAAAAGAATGGATTCGAGTCATTTTGACATTGCTGTGTGTAGGAGGAATTTTGTACTGCGATCGAAGTAATATTTTAGCGAAGGATGGTTTTCAGACAGAGGCGATTTTTGAAAGCATGGCAACGGATTATGAGGAAATCCTTGTCATGGGTGGACAGGAGCTTCTGGCAAACATCAACATAGGAAAGCTCCCTTAGGACAAGATGAGACCCTTCGGAAATCATGTAAAACATCGGAGTTATGAAGCATTGAATAGAAAAAGGGCGATATGGATATTATCTTGATCAGAAAACATTCATATCGCCCCTAAGCTTTAACGATTTGCGAGTTCTGTAGTAATTTCCTCCCAGGTGATGTCCTTTTCGGCCATCAGTACCATCATATGATACAGGAAATCGCTAATTTCATATTTGATTTCGTTCGGATTGGGATTCTTAGCTGCAATGACAATCTCCGTTGCTTCCTCTCCGAGCTTTTTCAAAATCTTGTCGATGCCCTTGTCGAAAAGGTAATTGGTGTAGGAGCCTTCCTTTGGATGCGCCTTGCGATCCTTGATGACTCCAAAGACCTCCTCAAACACCTGTAACGGATTATCTGCCTCCTCATAGTCCTTCTTCGCGATCTCATTAAAGAAGCAGCTTCTTGCGCCTGTATGGCAGGCAACGCCGACCTGATTTACCTTTGCAAGAATGGTGTCTAAATCACAGTCCGCCGTAAGACTACGAACATACTGGAAATGACCACTGGTCTCCCCCTTCAACCACTGCGACTGACGGGAACGACTGTAATAATGCATCTTTCCGGTCTTTAAGGTCTCGTAATAGGCCTCCTCATTCATGTAGGCAACCATCAAAACCTCAAGCGTGCGATAGTCCTGAATGACAACGGGAACAAGACCGTCCACTCCTTTTTTCAGCTGCTCCCAAGAAAAGGCGGGTTCTAAAGCTTCGATGGCAATGCCATTTTCCTTGCAAAGCTCCTTAAGACTAGGGATCTCCTTGACATTATCGTTGATCGTATTTCCGGTGATGCCGCAGACATTCTCCTGTCCAAAGATCTCTATGAGCTTATTCAGAGCAATCTGATTGATAAAGACGATGCAGGGAAGCTTTGTAATTTCAGCCACCTCACGAATGATGTGAGGATTTAATAGCACAAGTCCTGATAAGAACTCCTCTGCTACCTTTAGGTTGTCAAAGATGGTCTCTACTTTGCCAAAGCAAGCAAGGATCTTATCCTTTCCAAATTTCTGAGAAACCTCTTGGGTCAGGGCGACATTGCTTTCCAGCTCATAGTTGAGGATAACCTTTTTACATCCTGCATACAGGAGCTTCTTGACATCCTCCATGCGCTTGATGTTACCAGCGCCAATGACGTCTGATTCAATCGCGGAGCAGATTTCCTTGATGATGTCCAAGGCCGCCTCATGCTCCTGGTCACCCTTGGAAAGATCAAAAACAATCAGCTCATCAATCCCCTGCTCATCATACTGCTTTGCTAGACGAACGGGATCCGTCTCCCGAATGGATAAATCATTTAAGTTTTTTACAGCATGCCCCTGCCATAAATAAATGCAACCTACAAATTTCTTTTTCATGTTAATGTCCCATCTTTTCTTTTTTGTCTATCGTTCTCAAGCAAGCAACAAAGGATTCCTTCATTTGCTTATACTATTCGAAATGTTTAATTACAGTGCTCCCTTTGTACTAAGCACACCTGTAATTCTTTCGTCATAGCTGGTTGCAACGTCAAGAGCCTTTCCAAAGGCCTTAAACATCGCTTCAATCATGTGATGCGTATTTACGCCAGAGAGCATTTTAATGTGTAAATTCATGCCGGCGGAATAACTGATGGCATAGAAGAATTCTCTTACAAGCTCCGTCTCCAATTCACCAACCCTTTCCGTAGGAAATTCACATTCAAAATTTAAGTAGGGACGACCACAAAGATCAATGGCGCAAAGGCACAACGCATCATCCATGGGAAGGATAAAATAACCATAGCGGCGAATCCCATGCTTGTCTCCAACAGCGTTTGCAATCGCCTTGCCGAGCACAATGCCAGTATCCTCAACTGTGTGATGTCCGTCAACCTGAAGATCACCCTTTACGGAAACGTCTAGATCAAAAAAACCGTGCTTTGAAAATCCCTCCAGCATGTGGTCAAAAAAACCAATTCCCGTACAAATATTGCTCTTTCCTGCTCCATCCAGATCCAGCTTGATATTAATATCCGTCTCCTTCGTCTTCCGCGCAATCTCCGCAACCCTCTTCTCCATACTCCACTTTCCTTTCTGTCATCTCTAAGCACATTCTAACACAAAATTCCTGGCACAAATCAAGTTGGAATAAAACCCTAATATACTATACGCCTATTCATACATTTATAATTTCACATACCTCGAGGGGATGGATGGGGTGATCTTTCTGGGTATTAAAGTCTACCAGAAAGATTATCCCATCCAAGCCCCGAGTTCTTCTGTTACACTTTTATTCAAACCGAACCTTAATGCTGTTGGCGTGAGCCGTCAAGCCCTCGCTCTTCGCAAACATGATAATATCTTTGTTAACCTTCTCCAGTGCCTCTCTGGAATAAGAGATAATGCTACTCTTCTTGATGAAGTCATCTACGTTTACAGGCGAGAAGAACTTTGCCGTTCCATTAGTCGGAAGAATGTGGTTCGGACCTGCAAAATAATCGCCCAGAGGCTCCGAAGCATACTCGCCGAGGAAGATGGCTCCTGCATTTCGAATCTTCGTCATAATATCGAAGGGATTCTTGGTTAGGATTTCCAAGTGCTCAGATGCAATTTCATTCACCGCGTCAATCGCATCCTGCATGTTATCTGCCACCAAAATGTAACCATAATTATCTAAGGACTTCTGAATGATCTCCTTACGCTCCAGGATTGCTACAAAGCCATCGACTTCCTCAGAAACCTTCTTTGCCAGCTCGCTTGAGGTCGTGATCAAAATGGCACTGGCCAGCTCATCATGTTCAGCCTGGGAAAGCAAATCTGCGGCAACATAACGAGGATTTGCAGTCTCGTCAGCAAGAACCAAAATCTCACTGGGACCAGCAATCGAATCAATGCTGACATAGCCATAAACGGCCTTCTTTGCCAAGGCAACGAAAATATTTCCAGGTCCAGTAATCTTATCCACCTTCGGAATGGACTCCGTGCCATAAGCAAGCGCTGCGATCGCCTGAGCACCACCAACCTTGTAGATGACGTCAACGCCTGCAATATCGGCAGCCACGAGAGTTCCTGGATTTACGGTGCCGTCAGCTCCGGGAGGGGTCGTCATGATGACCTGATCCACTCCTGCAACCTTCGCAGGAACAACATTCATCAAAACGCTGCTGGGATAAGCGGCTTTTCCACCAGGAACATAAACGCCAACCTTCTCTAATGCCGTAATCTTCATGCCAAGAATGGTTCCGTCGGGCTTTGCATCAAACCAGCTGGTACGAAGCTGCTTGTTGTGGAAAACACGAATATTTTCCGCAGCCTTCCGAATGACCTCGATCAAAGCAGGATCCAATTTCTTGTAGGCTTCGTCGATCTCCTGACGAGTTACCTGAATATTCTCTGCGGACAAATCAAAACGATCAAATTTCTTTGTGTACTCAAACAATGCCTGATCACCGTTCGCTTTGACGTTTGCAAGAATTTCATTGACAGTATCTTCATATTTTCCATAATTGTTGGGGCTTCTCTTTAATAAATCCCCTAAAATATTCTTCTTTGTTTCCTGTGTTAAATTTACGATTCTCATAGGATTCACCTCTCATTTTCATGCTAATCTTTTCAAGCCTTTTCGGAATCAAGATATTCCCGAATGCGAAGCACTAAATCCCGAATTCTTGCCTTTTCCATCTGCATGCTTACGGGATTGACGATCATTCTGGCACTCAAGGGACATACCTCTTCCAAAACCTGCAAACCATTTTCCTTCAGTGTGGAACCTGTCTCTACAATGTCAACAATGACATCGGACAGGGAAACCAAGGGTCCTAGCTCCACGGAACCATTCAATTTGATGATGTCAACGGTTTGGTGCTTTTTGTTATAAAAATAATCCTTGGCAATGTTGGGATATTTACTTGCCACGCGAATTCTCTCATGGTGTCGTAACAGCTCCTTTGCACTCTCGGGACCGCAGACACACATGCGGCATTTCCCGAAGCCAAGATCTAATACCTCGTAAACATTACGATTCTCCTCCAAAACGGTATCATATCCTACGACACCGACGTCCGCACTGCCAAGCTCAACATAGGTAGGCACGTCAGGTCCCTTGGCCAAAAAAAATTTCATCTTGAGCTCTTCGTTGACAAAAATGAGCTTTCTGGAATTCTTATCCTTCATTTCCTCGCAGGTAATGCCAATCTTCTCGAGGATTTCCAAGGTTTTATTGGCAAGTCTTCCCTTGCCTAGGGCAAAGGTTAAATATCTTTCATCGTTAAATTTTGCATCCATCGTTCGTTATTCCTTTCCTTCGCCGTTCTCTTTCGCAAGCAAGGCAACCTTATGGCCTTCCGCACGAAGCTTCTGGGCTTCCTTCAGAACCTTAGCGAAGTCTCCCTCGGTGTTAGCATCATAATACATGGTTGTGATTTCTTTGGTATCGGGAAGCGGACCCTGTTGTCTTGACAGAGCTTCCATCAGATCGTCAATCACAATGGCAAACCCAACGGCAGGTGCATCCTTACCAAAACGGGAAAGCAAGGTGTTATAACGACCGCCCGTGATGATGGCATTGCCGACACCATAGGTATATGCCTTGAAAATGACACCAGTATAATAATTATACTTACTCAGCATGCCAAGATCATAGGAAACATAATCTGCGACGCCATAGAGCTTTAATACGGCATCCAGCTTTTCCAAACGCTCAATCGCGGAAAGGGATCTTTCATTGTTGACCAGCTTTTTCGCATCCTCGAAGGAGGTCATGCTGTTGAACAAATCAGCCACCTTTAATAAAATCTCGCGATAAGGGTCAGACACATTGCGCTCCATCAAAAGCTCCTGCGCTGCAAAGAAGTTCTTGCCAGAGATGCAGGCGCGAAGATCCATTTCGGTCTCTTCATCCAAACCAGCCTCCTGACACAGGCCCTTAAAATACTCCACCATACCGATGCTAACCTGAAATTCCTTTAGTCCAACTGCCTTCAAGGATTCTACGATCAATGCGATGATCTCGCCATCCGCTTCAACGCTGGGATCATTGATCAGCTCCGCACCCATCTGCTTGATTTCCTTTAGCTTTCCCTGAAGATTCGAGGTGTTGATAAAGGTGTTTCCCTGATAAGCAAAACGGATGGGATGCTTTTCCTCCATGAAATACTTTGCTGCACATCTGGCCATGGAAGGCGTAAAATCAGGACGAAGCGCTAAGGTGTTTCCTTCCTTGTCGAAGAATTTGTATAGCTCCTTACTGGGAATCGTTCCGATCTCTTTGGAGAACACGTCAAAATATTCAAAGGTTGGTGTCTGAATATCCTCATATCCATAGCCGGCAATGAGGGAATGAAGCGTTTTCTCAATGCTAAGCTTTCTGGCATATTCTTTTCCGTAAATATCTCTCACGCCTTCTGGCGTATGTAATAATCTTTGATTCATAGATGAAATCTCCTAAATGTAAGTTACACACATAAAAATACTTTAGCGTGGTAGCGTGCTACCATACTACCACACTAAAATATCCTTGTCAACCATAATTTTTGAAAATATTAATCTTTTCTGATTCCTTATTTAATCTAGTCCGTCACGGTCTTCGAGGTCGATTTTCATGCCTTCTAGGTAAGGAACCAGAAGTCCGCTGACCTTCGGAAGAACATAGGCTGGATTGAGCTCGTCATATCGAAAGCTCTTTCTTCCGCCGTTTTCCGCCCTGGCCCAGAAGAATTTCAGCATTTCATAGGGCAGATAATAGAGAATGTCCTTATGAGAATAAAAGATCAGAAAAAAAGCGATACCCCCCTGCTTTTCAAATTTCTCCATGAATTTTACCTGATGGGCATGGATGTTTTGCAGGTTAAAGGTATCCACGGCACATTCCTTGGCGTCAAAACAGACAGGAATTCCTTGTACGGCGCCAATATAGTCCACGGTACTCTTCTGGTCAAAATAGGCAAGCGTGATCTGGTTCTTGCCCGCGTCCATTTTGACGGGTGTAATCGGTGTGGGTACCTTCTGGATTAAGGCAAGGCCAAGCTCGTCATATCGTTCATTTGTGCGGTTGATCATTTCCTCCAGGGTGGAACCGCGAAGTCCCCGGGAATTCCATGTTGCCATGTCGTTCTCCTTCCCAATATGTAAGGATCATTGAAAAATAGTTGCCTGAATTTGTTGGAACTTGGATGGCAATGGTGCGGAGATAGTCTTGCCCATCAGGGGAGCTAAAACTCTTTGCCAATCCCTGGCCTCCATCGTCTGCTCTCCTTCCTTCGGGAAAACAACGTGATGCGCATGGAGAAGCTGCGATTTTAATCCAAATTCTCGCTGGTCTTCTTTTACCTGATCTACATTGCCATATTTTGCATCACCCAAAAGCGCATGTCCTTCGGATGCTAAATGCGCCCTAATCTGATGCGTTTTTCCCGTGATCAGTTCGACTTCTAACAGCGTATAATCCATCGTGGTTGCCAAGGGGCGATATTTAGTGCAGATCGGTGTTGCGCCTGCCATGGCCCTTGCAGAGATCGTTACTTGATTTGTCGTCTCATTCTTGGATAAATACCCCTCCAAGGTCTTAGGAGTTTGAATCGTCCCGTGGCATATACAATGATAAAACTTCTGTATCTTACGATCTCGAATTAATTCGCTTAATACCTGAAGCCCTACGAGCGATTTTCCGCAAAGTACAAGGCCGCTTGTATTACGATCCAGTCTATTGGCCACGGAGGGACAAAAGGTTGCCAATTCCTTCTCAGTAAAAGCTCCGCTTTGCAATAGATAACCGATCATCCATTCATTTAGGCTGAGATCCTCTGGTGTGGCCTTTTGCGTCAAAATGCCAACAGGCTTATTTAAGAATAGGAAATTGGAATCCTCGTATAGAACTTGAATGCCTCGAAGCTTCTGATAGGCCTTTTGGTAGGCGTTTGTCTCGTGCTCTTTTGCGGCAAGTCCACGAAATTTATCAAAGGTATCCTTACTAAAAAAGCATTGTACAAGGTCGCCTTCCTTTAGGATTTCCTTCCCTTCCGCCTTTTTTCCGTTTAAGGTGAGATTCTTTTTGCGCAGCTGACCATAAAGTAACCCAGAGGGAGCTTCTGGAAAGAGTTTTTTCAAATATTTATCGAAGCGTTGACCAGCTTCGTTTGCACCTATGTTTAACTCTTGCATGACAGCTACAGACTGACGCTTTTCAGCGTGTCCGCAATTCCTTTCGTATTGGTCTCATCACAGGAAAGCTCCTGCATCTGTACTAGACGGTCCGTATATTTTTTGAGATCTGTAAAGATCTTTACATTGACGTTTTTAAAGGAATCAACCTTGAGAAGCTGATCCAAATGCTGATAAAAAGCCTGTTCATCAAACTTTGAGGCTTCCGTGTAGCCGCATACCGTGTTGCCCTTGATTGTCATATGCCCTACGGGGAAATTCTTGTCCCTTCCAGTAAAAACCATGTCGTAAAGGCAAGTCAGCCCCTGGACGTGCGCTTCAATTTGCTTTGCTCTGTCCTCTGATAGGCTTTGATAACGACAAAACATGATAACGCTGACGAGCGCCTTGCTTGCGGGCAGGATTCCCAACACGGCAACGATGGTCAGTAAATTTAGGCGACTTCCCGTGCTGATCCATCCAGCGGCAAACAATGCCCCCGAAATGGAAAAAAATAGAATCGTCCGAATGATTTCGTAACTTCTCTGTGTTTTTAAGTAATTTTTTGTTCCCTTCCAGCCATCACCGGAAAAAATACGAACCAAGCTCATATCAAAGTCTCTCCATGAGAATGAATGATTATCACGTTAAAGTGAGAAATATTGCGAATAAGAAAAACAACAACTCATTTTCTTTCGGCATTTTTCAAAATATTTGCAAGAGAAAGGATGGCACCGTGGGGCATCAGCTTCGTCATGACACAAAATGCCTGCATGGCTCCGCCATAGATGGAAACAGGCTTTTTGTAATAGGAATCTCGCAAAGCCTTCGCAACAACTTCCTCAGGTGCTGCCATCACATATTTCTTGATCGCGAGCGTGCTTCCGTTCTTCTCCGCCCTGTCAAAAAACGGTGTGTCGACGGGCCCTGGACATACGGAGGTAACATAGATTCCTTGATCCTTTAATTCAGCGCCAAGCGCCCTGCCAAAGCTTAATACAAAGGATTTGCTCGCAGCATAAACTGCAAAATCAGCTTGCGGTAAAAAGGCGGCAGAGGATGCAAGAAAAATAATGCGAGCGTTTCGTGTCATGTAGGGAAGCAGGCGATGTGTCAGCTCCGTCAATGCTTCGCAGTTCAGTCGTACCATGCCAAGGGTTTCCTTACGATCCGCATGCTCGAAATCCCCCATAATGCCATAGCCTGCGCATTGAATTAAAATACAAAGTTTGGCTTTCTCTAATCGCAGGGCAAATTCCAAACGCTCCAATTGGCCGATCTTCGTGATGTCCATGGAGAAGATGCGGCAGGGATGCTGCAGGCAATCTGCTAAAGCCTTTAACTCTTCTTCTCTTCTGGCAACAAGCCAAAATTCATCAATATTCTTAAAATGATAATCCATCTGCAGGGCAAATTCCCTGCCCATACCAGAGGATGCACCCGTAATCAATGCAATTTTTTTCATACTCAAATACTCCCAAAGAAATCATAAAAATCATAAACGGCATAATCCGCAACTGCCTTCTTATCTTCCCATGTTGACGCGGAATCTTCATCTGCAACGGCACAGGTGGTCATGCCTGCATTCTTTCCTGCCATAATGCCCTTTACAATATCTTCAAACACCAAACATTCCGAAGGGGAGACGTCAAGTGCTTTCGCAACGGCAAGATAAACGTCCGGCGCAGGCTTCCCTTTCATGATTTCACTGCCTGTAATAATGGATATAAATTTATTCTGAAGCTTATGAACGGATAATACATTGTCTACAAGCTCTCTGGAATTGCTGGTGGCAATACCTAACTTGATTCCGTTTCTTCGACAGCCTTCCAAGAAATCTGGAATTCCGGACTTTAGCGGAACCTCCCTTTCATACTTATCCCATGCCATCTGGTTCCAGTCAGAGGTCATTTTTTCTATGGTATCAGGAAGCTGAAAATACTCTTGGAAAAAGATGGCTGTCTCATAAAAGCTCATGCCTTCAATCTTCATTCGAAGCTCTTCACGACTTTTTAGGTGGATGTCAAAGCGTCCTAAGTACTCTTCGTCAATTTTTCCCCAAATCCACATGGAATCGATTAAGGAACCATCTAGGTCAAAGATCACAGCCTTTTTCCCCTCCAAAAGCTTCCTTTTTTCTTCAGCGACATTGTGAGATCTTTTTAGAAGCTGTAGTTCCTCTTCCGTCAGCTCGCGGCATTCACCAGCCTTAAGGGAAGAATCTAAGGAAAGACCTCCAAATCGAATACGTTTTAGGAAAAGAACCTCATTTTGTACGGCCTCCAGCATTCTTTTCACCTGATGAAATCTACCTTCACTAATCGTTAGATGAATCCAGTCACCCTCTAGATTGGGATCATAAATTCTAGTTACATATGCAGGGAGCGTCAAATCGTCATCTCCAATGTCTACACCCTGTTCTAATTTAACAATATCCTCATCGGTCAATGGCTTTTTGAGCTTGACCAAATAAGTCTTTGCCACGTGCTTTTTGGGAGAAAGCAGGGAGTGAGCCAATGCGCCATCATTCGTAATGAGTAAAAGCCCCTCCGTATCCTTATCCAATCTGCCTACGGGGAACAAATCCTTTTTATGATCCTTTGGCAAAAGGCTAAGCACCGTTTCAGACAATCGATCCTTTGTGGCACTAATGACTCCTGCGGGTTTGTTTAACAGAAAATATTGATATTGAGAATATCCAATGACATTTCCTTGAAGACGAACAACATCCTTTTCAGGATCCACCTGAAACTCAGGACTTGTAATGATTTGATCGCCGACGCTGACAAGCTTTTTCCGAATGAATTCCTTTACTTGACTGCGACTTTCCTGTGTCTGGGATGAAAGATACTTATCTAATCTCATACAAAACTCTTTCTTTTACGGTATTTATGGAATGGAACTGAAATGCCGCGCGTATAGTATTTCAAAATTAGTACGATGGGTAAATTTATGCTCTTAGCCTGTCTCTTTTTTGCCGCCATCTTAGGGCTTCTTTCCCATGCGGGAATCTGTCAGGAATATGCCATGGCAGGACTTGAGGTATGGTTTTATCATATGATTCCGGCATTGCTCCCCATGATGATTCTGTCAGGGATCGTGATCCGAATGGGACTTGCCGATCGCTTTGCCGGTTTGTTTGCGCCTTTCCTTGGTCATATCTGTAATTGCAGTCCTTCCGCATGCTATTGCATCTTTATGGGCTTTCTATGTGGCTTCCCGATGGGGGCAAGGACCGTTGCCCAGCTCTATGAGGCAGGTAAGCTCACTAAAACAGATGCAAGATGGCTACTAAGCTTTTGCAATAACCTTGGCCCTGCTTATCTTTTAGGATATGTGATTCCCTTATTAGGGATTCAAAGCCCTTTGCCAATTTTGTTAGGAGCCTATGGAATTCCATTTGCTTATGGGATCCTTATGAGATATACCCTTTATCGTCGGGAAAAACCAAACAATTGTCATTTAGAGCATTTCTCCCAAGAATTCTCAGAAGCGCTCTCCGATTCCATTGTTAGTTCGGTCAATGGCATGCTTTGGCTTGGAGGTTACGTAATTTTCTTTTGCCTTTGGAATCTCCTGCCTCGTCTTTTCCTAAAGCAATCAGCAGCAATCTACTGTGGAATCCTGTTTGAAATCACCACGGGTCTTAAAATGCTAGGGAAACAATGTCCGATTCTAAGTCTTGTTGCCGTAAGCTTTGGAGGCTTTTCTTGTATGGCGCAAACCTATGGAGCCATCCAAAATACAGACCTAAAAACCTACTTTCGGGAATATATCCTGCACAAAATGCTTTTGACGGTACTGACCTTAGGTTATTATTGGTCTCTCTCCTTATTCTTCATTCGCTTTTCCTTGATCAGATAGGCAAGGAAAAAGATGAGGAATAAAACGAGAACCACTGGTATGACAACCATCAATATCGTAGTAGCCTTTGCTACGGGAGTTTTTTCAGCTTCGTCACTTGGCATGGAGATCAATTTGTCCGTGGCATCTACAAAAATAGGTTCCTCCGTTGTCTTTACCTCAACAGGCTTATGGAATACCTGTTCAAATTCAAGAACATTACTGGAGGTATGTAAATCATAAGGATTTGTGGCACGCACGCAAAGCATTGGCTTCGTGCCATCGGGAATCTCGATTTCATAAGAAAAGCTACCGGAAAACTCACCTGTCAAAATATCACCTTCCGGCCAAGGAATACTGTCGCAGAAGGTTTTACCGCCGTCAAAGCTATAGGCAAAATAAATCAAATTAGAATCAGAATCCTTTCCGCTGATCTCAACGCTGACGCGATTATCGGAATAAAAGGCCTCCTTTAGCGATAAATGACAATATTCAGGCGGCGTTAGGTCCTGCGTGGCACGATCCACCAAAACGCCAGAGGTAACCTCTGGTAAGGTATTGGCATCTTCAGAATAATCGATTCCAAGACTCGTGCTTTTTAATCCAAAATACTTTGCAACAGCTCTGGCATCCGCCAAACCGAATTGCTCTAATTCCTCCTGGGAATCACAAAATACATTATCCTTTTCGTGATCCACGTGACAATGCTCTACAATAATCGCGGGAACGTCACGGCTTACGGATTCGCGTAGGATGCCATAATAATCATTTCCTTTGCTGTGCCTTCTCGTCTTGATGCCGCGCAGCGTTAAGCCTATGTCACGGAATTCCCGAAGGAACATCGTTCCAAGCTGATATCCTGCGTTATGATACTGTGGATTTAAGGACACCCACACCTCGCTCCCAAATAATTCATGACTCTCGGACGCATTATAATGAAGGCTAATTAAGAAATCTGCATGATAATTGTCTGCAATGACTGCACGTTCCTTTAAACTGAGCTCCTTGTCATCCTCTCTCGTAAGATATACCTTGATGCCATCAAATTTCGAAAGCTCCTCCGCCATCTTCTTGGCGGTTACAAGCGTCATATTTTTTTCCAAGAATCCACTTTCCGTCGTTCCGTCATTCTCCCCGCCATGACCAGGATCAATCACAACAACAATCGGGCTTTTCGTCTTTTGTACCCTCGTTGCTGCCTGCACGGAAAGCGGCTCAATTATACCCGCCAATACCATACAAACCATCACGGCCGCTACAACAATTTTATAAAATATAGATATTTTATATGTATACGCTCTTCCCCTCAAACTCTCTCTCCCTATTACAATGTCATATGAACATTTTCTGCAATCTATTTCTCTACAGCAATACCATATGACGCTTTCATTAAGCACACGCTTCGCTGCGGCAATGTCATATGACATCGCCCCTTTATAAGATAAACCAGCTTTCATGAGAAAACTGGTTTATCTCAACTTCTTATTCTTCTAAGGTTTCCATTTCCTGTACAGGAGCTTCCTCCTGCGTCTCGGCAGCGTGTAGCTGAATGATATTATCTTGAATGATGCCCTGATATTCATTGAGCGACTGAATCAGTTTTTCAAAGCTGTCCTGTGTCGACTGAAGCGTTCTGTTATAGTTGTTGGTTGCAGACTGCGTTGCCGCTGCGATAATCTTTGACAGATGGGCAAGCATGTCATCCATGTACTGATTTGCGGAATCCTTTAAGGCATTTGCCTCAAGCGTCGCATTATCGATAATGCCCTGTGCCTTGTTGACGGCCATGTTAACAAATTCATCTGCGCGGGCATGTGCACGAAGCATGATCTCATGCTCACTGATCATCTGGTTGTGCTCCACGGCAGCCTGCTCCAAAAGTGCCTTTGCCTGTTGCTCTGCCTCTGCCTTTACGTTCTGTGCTCTCTCGGCAGCGTCTGCAAGGATGGCATCCTTGTTTGCTATGATCTTCTGATATTGCTTAATCTCATCAGGCGTTTTGCGACGGAGTTCCTCAAGCATATCGATCATTTCTTCACGATTAACAATCACTTCCGTGCTAGAAAACAAACGATTCTTGCTGTTCGCAAGATAGTTCTCAATGTCGGTGATGACTTGTTCGATTTTATTTACGCTGTTCATATCTCCTTACGCCCTTCCCTCAAATTTTTCGCGAATCAGCTTTGCCACAAATTCAGGTACGCAGGGGCTGATGTCCCCGCCAAAATAAGCGATCTCCTTCACGCCTGAAGAGCTTAAATAGGCATATTCCAAACTTGTGGTTAGGAAAATGGTATCCAGTTCTTCATGGGAGAGCTGCCGATTCGTTTGAGCAAGCTGTAGTTCATATTCAAAGTCCGTTACTGCACGAAGACCTCTGACTGCAATGTGGATGTCTTTGCTTGCAGCATAGTTAATTAAGAGTCCGCTAAAGCTGTCAATTTTCACGTTTGGCAGGTCCTTCGTGGCTTCCTTTAATATATTAACACGTTCCTCTACAGAAAACAACGCACTTTTTTCTTTATTGTTCAAAACACTGACAACGAGCTCATCAAACATGGATGAGGCTCTTTTGATGACGTCGAGGTGTCCATAGGTCATCGGATCAAAACTACCGGGATAAACGGCTCTTATCATGTCATTCCTCCATTTTACGCGTTTTCTGCAACGATCTTACGCAGAAAAACATGTTGATTGGTTTTATACTTCTTTTCCCTAATAACTTCAAAACCAAGCGAGGTGACAAAGGAAAAATCAGCATGCAAGGATTCCTCAACGATGATCAAGGTTTCTTCATCCACATAGGGCTGTGAAGCCAGGGCGGCTAACACTCTTTCCTCATGCCCCTCCTCGTAGGGCGCATCCATAAAGATGACGTCTACATGCTTTTCATGGATGGAAGAAACTGCCAACGCGGCATCCTGCTTTATCACTATAGCACGATCCACCAATTTCGTAAACAAAAGATTTTGTGTGATGCACTGAAGGGCAGCTGGCGCATTCTCTACGAAATACGCTTTTTTTGCCCCTCGGCTCAAGGCTTCAATGCCAATGGCACCACTTCCAGAGAACAAATCAACAAAAATGCTGCCAGGAACCTCCTGCTGCAAAATGTTAAACAGTGTCTCTTTGATTCTGTCCGTAGTCGGTCTCGTATTTAAGCCTTCCGGGGCTTTTAATGGCATGCTTCTGCATGTACCTGCAATGACTCTCAAATTTCAACACTCCTTTTTATGCCCTAACCTTGACACCCTTGGAATCTCTGGAACCAAGCTTCAAGCCGTTTAATACCAGATTCTTTCCCTTATACTCAATGCTTGTATCGTCCTGGGCTCTTGTGTAATATACCTCTTCTACGGCATCCTTCGGGCCAAGCTTCATGCCGCGAACACCGACGGCCGTTTTTTTCTTTTCGGGGATTTGCTCTAACGGGAAGCGCAGGAAATACCCATCCTTCGTCTGAAGAATCATATTTTTCTGATCCGTCAGGCTCATGACGCTGACAACCTCGTCTCCGTCAGAAAGCTTCGTTGCGGCAACAGTACGGCTCCGCACGTCGAACTCACCGCCATCTACAAGCTTCATCATGCTTTGCTTCGTGACAAAAATGAGCTCTCTAAGATTCAGGTCAGATTGTGTAGTTACGTAGACAATCGTCTCCTGCTGGGAATTATAGTTGCTGACATTGTCAATGGGAATACCCTTGTCGCGGAGCTTTCCAGCGGGCAGGTCCATAACCTTAATTGTATGCAGCTGTCCCGTATTGGTAAAGAGGCAGATCTTTCCGAGGTTCTTGCAGACAAAGGCATATTTGAATTCCGTGTCCACAGCCTCTTTATTCCTCTCATAGGTAGCAACGTCGATGGTCTTTGCATAACCAAAACGATCCATCAGGAAGTAAACGTCGGTCTCTTCGATTTCCTTCTCCTTGTAAACCGCCTCTTGACCATTCTCAATCACGGTGCGGCGCTTTCTGCCATATTCCTTCTTAAAGCCATCCAGCTCGCTGATGATAACCTGTGCCATGGAATCCCTGCGATCCAAAATATCCTCGTAGCGATAAATATTGGCAAGCGTATCCTCATGCTCGGCAATCAACGCTTCGATTTCCAGTCCAATCAATTTATAGAGTCGCATTTCCAGAATGGCGTTCGCCTGCTTTTCCGTAAACATCAGCTGCGTAGCCATAATTTTTGACTCCTTGGAACGGAATCGAATGCCGTCAATCTTACCCTCGACAAGACATGCCTTTGCCATGGCACGATCCTTGGAGCCACGAAGAATTTCGATAATCAAGTCAATCACGTTGCAGGCCTTAATCAGACCCTCTTGAATTTCCTTTTTCTCCATTTCACGGGCAAGAAGGTTCGTATATTTCCTGGTTGCGATCTGGAATTGGAAATCCACGCTTGCCTTGATGATTTCTCGAAGGCTCATGGTCTCGGGGCGACCCTCATGAATGGCAAGCATGTTGACGCCAAAGGTGTCCTCTAAGCGCGTCTTTTTATAAAGCATGTTGACGAAATTTTCCGCGTCAGCATCCTTGCGCAGCTCAATGACAATGCGGATGCCCTCTTTAGAGCTCTGATTTGAAATATCAACGATGTCCTGCGTCTTCTTAGATTCTGCAAGTGCAGCCACGTCAGTCAGGAATTTTGCAATGTTGGCACCGATCATGGGATAAGGAATTTCAGTGATGACAACATTGGTCTTTCCACCCTTTGCCTTCTCGTATTCTACCTTACCGCGAATCTTGATCTTACCAACGCCGGTCTCATAGATTTCCAGTAACTCGTCCTGATTAATGACGATACCACCCGTTGGGAAATCAGGTCCCTTGATATATTTCATCAGCTCTCGCGTGGTAATGTTTTCGTTATTTAGATAAGCCTTTGTCGCATCAATGACCTCACAGAGATTGTGCGGCGGAATACTAGTAACCATGCCGACGGCAATACCGTCAGATCCGTTGACCAAAAGGTTCGGAATCTTAACGGGGAGTACCGTGGGCTCCTTCTCCGTCTCATCGAAGTTCGGCATGAAATCGACAACATCCTTATCAAGATCAGCAAGGAAAGCCTCCTGTGTTACCTTCTGCAGTCTCGCCTCGGTATAACGCATAGCTGCGGCACCGTCTCCCTCGATGTTGCCAAAGTTACCATGGCCGTCAATCAGCGCCATTCCCTTTTTGAAATCCTGGCTCATGACAACCAGCGCTTCGTAGATGGAGCTGTCACCATGGGGATGATATTTACCCATCGTATCACCGACAATACGGGCGCTCTTACGATAGGGTCTGTCATAACGAATGCCGAGCTCATGCATGTCATACAGCGTTCTTCTCTGTACGGGCTTCAAACCATCCCTGACGTCGGGCAGTGCCCTCGCGATAATGACGCTCATCGCATAGTCAATAAAGGATTTTTGCATCTCCTCGGAATATTCGGTTTTTATGATTCGATCATTCTGGTTCACTTATCATACCTACCCAAAATTTATTTGTAAATTCATGTGATACGAACAGATACTGCTTTAGATATCCAGCTCGGCATCTCTTGCGTGGTCATAGATATATGCTTTTCTCGGAGGAACCTCCGTTCCCATGAGAAGCTCGGTGATTTCACTTGCCATTCTGGCATCCTCGATCTCCACCTGCTTCATCATACGAGTCTCAGGATTCAACGTAGTCTCCCAAAGCTGCTCCGCATCCATTTCTCCAAGTCCCTTGTATCGCTGCAGGGTAAACGGTCCCTTATGCGTCTTGCGATACTTTTCCAGGGCTTTATCATCATATAGATATTGCTCCTCGCCCTTGCTTGGCATCGCCTTGTACAGCGGAGGCATTGCAATATAAACATGTCCCTCGAAAATTAGCTCCGGCATAAAACGATAAAACAGCGTTAACAGCAGTGTAGAAATATGGGCTCCATCCACGTCGGCATCGGCCATGATAATAATCTTGTCATAGCGAAGCTTACTGATGTCAAAATCATTGCCATAGCCCTCGGAAAACCCGCAACCAAAGGCATTAATCATCGTCTTAATCTCTGCATTGGCAAGAATCTTATCGATGCTGGCCTTTTCAACATTCAAGATCTTTCCACGGATCGGAAGGATTGCCTGATACATACGATTTCTTGCGGTTTTCGCACTGCCGCCTGCAGAATCACCCTCTACGATAAAGATCTCGCACTTGGAGGGATCCTTGGACTCACAATTGGCCAATTTGCCGTTGGAATCAAAGGAATATTTCTGCTTGGTCAGCATGTTTGTCTTGGCCTTTTCCTCGGTCTTACGGATTTTTGCGGCCTTTTCCGCACAGCCTATTACGCTTTTTAGAATTTCGAGGTTTCTGTCAAAGAAATGAACTACCTCGTCTCCCGTGATTTTGCTGACTACCTTAGCCGCGTCCTGATTATCCAGCTTCGTCTTCGTCTGACCTTCGAATCGAGGATCGGGATGCTTTAGGGAAACCACGGCAGTCATGCCATTACGCACATCCGCACCAGTAAAATTGACGTCCTTATCCTTGAGCACGCCAAGCTCTCTTGCATAGTTGTTGATGACGGTCGTAAACATAGTCTTAAAGCCGGTCAAATGCGTGCCGCCCTCGGAGTTATAAATATTATTACAAAAACCAAGCACGTTTTCATGAAATTCATTGACGTATTGGAAGGCAACCTCAACGGAAATGCCTTCACTCTCACCTGAGAAATAAATCACGTCGTGAATGGTTTCCTTGGTCTTGTTCATGTCCTTGATGAATCCGACAATGCCTTCAGGCTCATGATAGGTAATGCTTTCCGTGGATTCGGGACGCTTGTCCTCATAAACGATGGTCAAGCCTGGATTCAAGTAGGCCGTTTCATGAAGACGGCTCTTAACCTCATCCTCCTTGAAGCGCGTACGGTCAAAAATCGTATCATCTGGGAGGAAATTGATGGTCGTACCAGTTTCCCTTGTCTTTCCGACAACGGGAAGAAGGCCGTCGATCAGCTCTGTCGTAGGAATGCCTCTCTCGTAGGTATCCTCGTAAATGGCACCGCCGAGCTTTACCCGAACAGTGAGCCTTGTTGATAAAGCGTTCACGACAGAGGAACCTACGCCGTGTAAACCACCGCTGGTTTTATAGGCCGTATTGTCAAACTTACCACCTGCATGAAGCGTTGTAAACACGAGACGTTCCGCGCTGATGCCCTTTTCGTGCATGCCTACGGGAATGCCTCGACCATTATCGGAAACGGTTGCAGATCCGTCTGCTTCCAAAGTCACGTGAATGACGTCACAGTAGCCGGCAAGATGTTCATCCACGGAGTTGTCAAGAATCTCATAAATTAAGTGATTCAGACCCTTTGTGGATACGCTGCCGATATACATGCCGGGGCGCTTGCGGACAGCCTCCAGACCTTCTAGGACGGTGATACTGGACGCGCCGTATTGATTTGCATCTGCCATGGTAATGCCATTCCTCCTAATACACCAAAGATAGTACTATTTTATCATAGATGTTGTGGTTTTGCAAAGGAAAAAGTACAAAATCTTCCGTTTTTGAAGCATTTTTATGTAATATTGGCATAAGAAAAGCGCCAATCAAAAAATGATATTTCTGAGATCATTTTCTGAATGACGCATTTACATTTTAGCGATCAATTTTATAAGAAATCACCTGAATCATCAGATCGAAATCTTCTTACAGCATGCGATTGCCAAGGATCCGGGTCCGATATGACAGGATACGCTGAGGGACAAGGGTGCAATGAAAATATCATATCCAGGGAAAACCTCTAACAGCTCTTCTTTAAGAGCAAGGGCAGCTTCCTCATTATGCGTGTGCGCAATCTGGAGCCAAACGCCGCCAGGTGCAGGCGTAATGCCGCCAAAACGGGTTTCAATATCGTTCTTGATCGCTCCAATCATCACGGATTTGCCTTGAGAAGTGGTTCTAGCCTTAGAAAATGCATCCAGCTTCTCTCCCTGAATCTGAAGCACGGGCTTAATTTTCAAAAGCGTTCCGATCGCTGCGGCCGCAGGCGTAATTCTTCCACCCTTTTTCAGGTATTGAAGAGTATCCAGCATAATATAGATGCTACTGTTAAATTTGTCGTTAATCAAGAATTCCTTGATGGCCTTGGCATCCATGCCGCTTGCGGCAAGCTCCATGGCATCAAGACAGGATCTCCGCTGCGTAACGGAAATTCTCTGGTTATCTACGACCTGTACTCTGTCATCATAATCCTGCGCCAGCATGAGCGCGCTCTGACAGGAACCAGAAAGTCCGCTGCTCATGGGAATGTGGACAATCTCATCATATTCTTTTAACAGGGAGTCCCAAAGCTTACAAACCTCCTCGGGAGAAGGCTGGCTTGTCGATATATTTTCACCGTTAAGAAGCTTTTCGTAGAACTGCTCCTGCGTCAGATTAATATCCTCATAGTACAGTTCCTCGCCGATCATAAAGGGCATGGGAAGTACGTAAATGCCGAGTTCCTTCGCTTCCTTTTGCGTAATGCCGCTGTTACTGTCAGTGACAATTGCTATTTTGCTCATATTGTTATGCCTTTCCATCTACAGTATAGGTTCATGTTACACTCAAATGCTTCTAAAGTCAACTGCATTTGCAGTTTCCTTTGTAAAGTGCTCTAAAAGGGGTCTATGCTCAGGGAGCGACAACGCAGGATCCTTTTTTAGAAGGTCATCGACAATCTCGCTCGTCAAAGTCAATAGTTCCGCATCCGTAAAGACATCTCCAATACGAAAGGCGAATTCGCCGCTTTGTCGAATGCCAAACAGATCACCAGGGCCACGGAGCTTTAAATCCTCTGACGCAATATAGAAACCATCATTGCTGGCATTCAATATCTGAAGCCTTTTCATGGTATCCTTAGAATCATTCGTGCTGATAAAGATACAATAGCTTTGTGCCTCTCCTCTGCCGACGCGGCCCCTCAGCTGATGGAGCTGTGCAAGTCCAAAGCGTTCCGCATTTTCCACCATCATGACCGTAGCGTTTGGGACATTAATTCCAACCTCAATAACGGTCGTAGAAACGAGTACGTCAATGTTCTTGGCTGCATAATCCTCCATGATGCGGTTCTTATCTGCGGGTTTCATTTTACCGTGAAGATAAGCCACAACAATTCCAGAAGGCAGGGCATTTCGAAGCTTTTCTGCATAGTCAATGACATTTTCGGCATCGTCCAGCTCCCCCTCTTCCACTTGTGGACAAATGACATAGGCTTGATGTCCTGCGGCAACCTGATCAGCGATGAATTGATAGGCCTTCGGACGAAAGGCCGTATTGACTACACAGTTTTTGATCGGAAGTCTGCCGACAGGCATCTCTCGAATCACGGAAATCTTAAGATCTCCATACAAAATGATGGCAAGCGTTCTGGGAATCGGCGTCGCACTCATGACAAGAACATGGGGCTGTAAGCCCTTTTCAGCAAGCGTTTCTCTCTGCCTGACGCCAAAGCGGTGCTGTTCATCCGTGACAACGAGTCCAAGCTTATGATAGACCACTTTTTCCTGAATCAATGCATGCGTTCCGATGATAAGATTCGCCTCTCCGGAAGCAATTTGCTCATATGCAGCCTTCTTTTCCTTGGCTGTCATGGAACCTACCAATAATACAGGTTTGAAGCACAGATGATAGTTTTTGATATCCTTCATGACAGACTCAAAGTGTTGAACGGCCAAAACCTCCGTCGGTGCCATGAGGGCACCCTGATAGCCATTTGCTGCCGTCATTAGAAGTGCCAGAAACGCAACAATGGTCTTTCCTGAGCCGACGTCACCCTGAACCAGACGATTCATGCAAAGAGGGCCCTCTAAATCCTCACGAATCTCCTGCCATACCTGCTTTTGTCCCTTTGTTAATCGAAAAGGAAGGGCATCCACATAGCGAACCGTATCTGCCGTTTCGATCATCGGGCATTCATTGGGAATGCCGGAAAAACGATCTTTATTTTTACGAAGCTGAAACAAAAAAGAAAAGAATTCATCAAAGACTAGTCTTTTTCGCGCAAAAATGGCGGATTCCTCCTCCTGGGGAAAATGAATCTCATATAGCGCAGGCTCGGCTTCTGGAATTCCGGCGCGCTGCAGAATCTCCTTCGGAAGATATTCCTCTTCAAACGCATAGTCCTTCCAAACGGATTTGACGGCCTTTTGAATGGCTTGATTCGTAAGGCCTTTCGTAAGGGAATACTTTGGCATAAGGACACCCGAAAGCTTATGATATTCCTCGGGGGAATAAAACTTCGGTTGTTCCATGATAAAGGCTGGACCTCTTGTCTGAATTAGACCGCGAAACACATAAACCATGCCAGGCTTTAAGATCTTTGTTAAAAAGGGCATGTTAAAAAAGACCAACGCCATGGAACCCGTATCATCCTTTATATTGACGGTAATAATGGTCAGACGGTTTGTTTTTCGCATGGAAGGAACATTTAAAACTCTTCCATAGACCGCGCAGGTTTCCCCACTGACGAGCTCCTGCATTTTCTTTGGTGCGTCAAATCGCTCATAGCCCTTTGGATAATAACGAAGAAGGTCTCCAACGGTATAAAGGCCAAGCTTTTGATATAATTTATAACTTTTTTCCCCAATTCCTTTGACTTGCAGTAAAGAAGAATCTGACTGAATCAAGCCATCACCCCGCTTATTCAAAAACAGGGGCGTTCCTGCATCCCGCAAAATCGCCCCTTACTTCTACAACAATTACTAACTCTTATTCTACGGAAACCAAATAATAATAGATCGGCTGGCCACCGTTTTGTAGCTCTACGTCAAGATTTGGCCAAGCATCCGCGATCTTACCGCGAATTGCCTCTGCATCCTCTTCCGTGACGTCAGAACCATAATATACGCTAATCAGCTCGGAATCCTCATCCGCCATGGCTGCAACGGTCTCCAAAACAACCTCCGTGAGATCCTTTCCGTTCGCAAGAATGCCATTGTCACCAACGCCCATGTAGTCATCCTTCTTGATTTCCTTGTCATCAATGACGGTATCTCTTACGGCATAGGTAATCTGACCAGTTTTTACCTTTGCGATTTCGCTGATCATCACTTCTTCGTTCTCGTCAACGGAGGAACCATCCATGTAGTTGATGACTGCCGTAATGCCCTGAGGAATCGTCTTGGTCGGAATGACAAGCAGATTCTTGTCCGTCATAAGCTCTGCGGCTTGTCTTGCTGCCAAAATAATGTTCTTATTATTCGGTAAAATAAAGACATTTTCTGCATTGACACGATCCACGGCATCCAAAATGTCTGCAGTGCTGGGATTCATAGTCTGACCGCCTTCGATGACATAGTCAACGCCAATGCTCTTAAAGATTTCGCTTAATCCATCACCTGCGGAAATTGCAATGAAACCAACCTTCTTGGGAGGCTCCTTGGGCTCTTCCTTTTCCACGGGCTTTTCCGCTGCCTTCTGCACTCTTTCCTCATGCTCAAGACGCATATTGTCGATCTTAATATTGGAAAGCTGACCAAACTTTAAGCCCTTCTGCAAAGCAAGACCAGGATCGTTCGTATGTACGTGAATCTTTACGGTTTCTCCGTCGCATACGCAAACGATAGAATCACCAATGGACTCCAAATAAGCCTTAAAGTCCATTTCAGTCTTGATATTAAAGTTTTTGTTTAACAAAATCAGGAATTCCGTGCAATAACCAAACTTGATTTCTGCCTCTTCCGTAGCTTCTACAAAGGGCTTTTGGCTTGCAGCAGGAGCTTCCTCTAAGGAAGAATAGTCAATCTCCTTGCCGAGAAGTGCATCATATGCACCAGAAATCACTTCAATTAATCCCTGTCCGCCTGAGTCCACTACGCCAGCCTGCTTTAACACGGGAAGTAATTCAGGAGTCTGGCTCAGCACGTACTTGCCATGCTCCAGCACCTTTTCCATAAACACTTCCAGATCCGTAACGCCTTCGCTTACAAGCTCCTTTGCCTTATCGGAGATGCCCTTGGCAACAGTTAAAATGGTACCTTCCTTTGGCTTCATAACAGCCTTATAAGCAGTCTCTACTGCTTTTTCACAGCTCTCGCTGATCACTGCAACATTTAAGGAATGATAAGTCTTGATCACTTTTGTCAATCCGCGGAACAGCTGCGATAAGATAACGCCTGAATTTCCTCTCGCTCCGCGAAGCGAACCGCTGGAAATCGCCTTGCAGAGATCCTCCATGGAGGGATTCTCTCCAAGGGCCGTCACCTCCTTCGCCGCGGACAGGATGGTCATGGTCATGTTAGTACCCGTATCTCCGTCAGGAACGGGAAATACGTTCAACTCGTTAATGTATTCCTTTTTGCTCTCAAGATTCTTTGCGCCAGCTAAAAACATCTTTGAAAGCATTTTTGCATCGATCTCTTGGTAAGACACAACAAAATCCTCCTTAATCAATCACCCTAACGCCTTCGACGTAGATGTTAATTTTCTCAACCTCTAATCCGGTAAACTCTTCTACCTTGTATTTTACATTGCCGATCAGATTGTCAGATACGGCAATAATGCTAACGCCATATGCAACAATCACGTGAAAGTCGAGAGTCAGTTTATGATTAGCGCCAACGGTCACGTTGATACCCCTGCTCAGGTTATCGGGCTTTAGGATTCTGGCAAGACCGTCCCTTACATTGGCTACAGTCATGCCTACTATGCCAAAGCACTCTACGGCAACGCTTCCTGCATATTGCGCGATCACTTCATTGTTTATGGAAATACTACCCATATGCGTATCGATTGAAGATCCCTTCATTGTCACACCATACCTTTCTGTTTCCATTTAGTACTAGCACGCACTATCTATAACACTATAACGTCTTTTTATAAAAAAATAAAGTTCAAAATGGAAAATTATTGTTTTTTACAAAAAAAAGATTTTTTTACTTGCTTTTCTGGAAGGTTTCTGTTATGATAACAATGTTGTGAAAAATTCGCGGCGATAGATTTGCTTAAGACGGGAGGTGTCATTATGGCTAAGTGTGATATTTGTGGCAAGGGAGTACATTTTGGTAATAACGTAAGCCACTCTCATAGAAGAAGCAACGCGATTTGGAATTCTAACATTAAGAGTGTTAAGTGTAAGGTTAACGGCGGCGCTAAGAAGCTTCACGTTTGCACCCGTTGCTTACGTTCCGGTGCTGTTGAGAGAGCTTAATCAAAATGATATTCTAAAAGAACAAAAAGAAACGGGTTGGAGAACTCTCCTGCCCGCTTTTTTATGCGCGATATTGTCGTCAAGAGCGTATCGTGCTTGCACGAATGCGCATTTGACGACTAACGCGACACTCGAGTAGGGTTACTTATCCTACTCGAGTGCGTTTTGCGCTATCGATCAGAAATACAAAAATATCCAGCTACGGATAATACGACCATCACAAGAAAGCTGGCCAACCGATCTCTGATGAGCAGTGTCAGAAACATTCCCAAAACCATGCAAAAAATGCCGATGCCTGCGATTTTTCTCATAAGGCGGGAGGCTCCAAGGCTCTTATGCCATTATATGCCTCCCGTCAGCATTCGTTTACTGCTCCTCTTTTTCAGGAAATGCAGCGTCCAAGGCCTGCTCGTCCGTTATGTCAGCAGGTTCCTTTGTCTTTTTCTTATCTAAAAACTTGTCCACCATGTCAGGAACCATGTCAAGAACCTTCGTTACCGTATCCTGATTCTTAACGTTCACAAGCTTTACGTTGCCATTTTGAATGACAAGAACGGCGCTGGGAGTCATTTTTCCGCCGATACCACCTGCACCGGAACCGCTACCCTTCTGATTATTGTTTCCAGAGCCTGCACCGACGCCAAAGGTAACGTCCACCAGGGGAAGAATAATGGTATCCCCGATCTTGGTTGCCTCACCAACGACGGTTTTCGTGGATAAAACAGAATTCATGCCCTTCAGCAAGGATTCTACCACGCCCTGAATCTGATTGTTTTCTGCCATACGATCCTCCGTTCCGTGCCATGCGGCACTGTTTTCATTTCTATCCTTCTCTGATTTTTATTATGTTACGAATCTAAATTACTTCCTTCGTCAACGCTTTCCGTCTTTTGTCTTGTCTTTCTTTAGTTCTTTGCCTTGCGTTTCGAACTTGATCTGTGATGTCTTTTTCGCTTTGAATTTCCTTCTGAATTCTCTTGCTCCGCCTTCTCTGGATTCTTTCTTGCATCCAATTTCTTTCTTAATTGCTTTAACCGCTTATCGAAGAGAATGCGTAGTGCATCAAACAAAAGCGTGAATATACAAAAATGACCTTTTATGATAAGATCGCCTTCTAAAACCTTTTTCTCAAAATCAGGTTCTAAGGTTAAGAAAAACCGCTTTGGATATAAGGTGGAACATACACTATAGGCTCCAAATACATAGCCTGTTACGTCCGGCGAGGCTGCCCCAAACAAAACATAGCCTTTGATTTTCCTTGGCATGAGGTTCTTGAGAATGTGAAGCACTCGCGATAATGCGTCCTTTACAAAAGGCTTCGTATTTCCATCCTCCCAAAGCTCCTTATAATACCGAAAATCATCAAGTAGCTTTTGGATAGTCTCCTTGAAGGGCTTCTTTTCCTTCTTCTTTTTCTTTCCTTTATCTTGAGAATCTGATTCTGCTTCTGAAGAGGTTTCTTGCTGAGGAGGCTCCTCTGAAGCTGTTTCCTTGGAAGGATTTGTTTCAAAAGAAGCATCTTTATCTGAATTCTCATCGAATTTTGATTCTTCTGGAATGCTTTCGGCCGAAGCGTTCTCTTCCGAGGAATTCTCTTCTAAAATGATATCATCTGATTTGATTTGTTCAGAAGAAGCTGCGGTTAGTTCCGCGATAGGTTCATTCTTTTCTGAATCAGCTTCTTTTTTCTTCTTTTCTTTTTTCTTCGAAAGCGTAAACCAAGCTATTTTTATGATAGGCTTTTTCGGCTCGGGATAATCAAAATAAATACGAATCAAATGGAAAAACCAATTTCCTTTCGCTTTTACGGAAAGTCCGTTTTGATCCATTTTAACGATTACGCGGTAGCAAATAGGCAAAAACAGAACGGTAAGAAGCAAGAAAAGCAGCAGCAACACTATTCCTAATAGAATCCATCCCACTACTGCCATTCCAAAAACTCCTTTAACCTACAATCCTTCCGAATCGCAAGGCAATCCTCCGTAATCTTAATGATCAAAGAGGTCGCGTCCGCAGAATCTGCGGCGATACCAACGATTCTTAAGGCATGCTCTTTCTCTGCATAATAATTTTGGGCTAAATACCTCGAAGAAAAGAATTCAATCTGATCCGAATCATTCTCGGGGAGCACCAACAGCATGACATTGGACAATAAAGGAGTCTTACAGATTTTTTCGCGGATCTGTTCGAAATCCTTTGGATGCATGCCCTCTCCAAAATATAAATTCGGAGAAAACTCTAATGCCCTTTTCTTCTTGACACGAAAGAACTCCTTAACCTTCAAGTCTGTGATTACCCCACACATTATTCTTCTTTAATTCCTGATATTCGGCGTAGGCCTTTTCCAAAATTTGCTTTTCATTCGCAAACTTCAGCAAATGATATGCCTCATGATACTTATAAAACCCGGAATCCATAAAATACTCTTCTTTTTGCGGTTTGCTGTAATAGCTATCGGCCATCATCAAATACCAATGGACTTCTTTTTCGACTACGTCCTCAGGTACCGTAAAGGAATATTCGCTCTTCCCAATATACTTGATGATCTCGGCCTTTGCACCTGATTCCTCTAAAACCTCACGAAGGGCAGTCTGAGGATATTCCTCTCCCTCTTCCACGGTTCCCTTTGGCAAAACCCAGCCTTCATACTTATTACGGACATTTTTATACAGTAGTAGAATCTTTCCGCGAAAAATAACGACCCCGCCACAGCTTGTTGCTTCTATCATCGCAATCCCTCCTGTCGGCGTGAAACACAACCTATGTCTAGTATAGTCTAAAACAGGATTCTATGCAAGCAATTTTCATTCGACTCCGCGCTTTTCATGGCCAGTTGTATAATCCTGAAAAGGAGGCTTTTGCTCATCGGCATGATTCGTCAAAAAATAAGTAAAAATTCGTATTGCCTCTTCCTTTCCTTCCATTGTCATTTGCAGACGCAAGGAAGCCTTGTCTTCATATTTCCACAGTTCACCATGTAAGGAAAGCGACACGGTATTATAGATCACATTATAGCAATGCTCACAATTTAACAGCACAGGGAAATGTTTACCCATTCGGTCAATCAAAGAAACAGACTCTCTTTTCCCTGAAGACTTCTGACAACCTTCTGTCGTTTTAGCCAGGCAGTTTGCCGTCACCATCATGGGGATTCTGCCATACACAATCTTATCCCAATCAAAATCCAAGGAAAGCAAGCTTTTTTGCTCTTGTGCGCGTAGTTCCAAAGGTATGCAACCACCATTTAATTTCGCATGGAAAGCTTCTACGGCACCAGAATTCCATAAATATAGGCTATGATCCCCGTAAATCTTTAACCCTGATAATTCAGAAAAGTATCCTAGGCCTTCCAGATTACCTACTAAAACGCCTGAAAATAACTTATTTTGAAGCAAATAGTTTTTTACGCGACCTAAATAAGCTTCGTCCCCTTCTCTTAGAATTTCCGGCAACGAAAGAATCCATTCTGCGTTTGGAAGGAATTTCTTGAGTTCCTCGCATAATGCCAAAGAATTGCGTGACTCCATAATAAAATCGGAGAAAAGATAGATTCTTGTAACTTCAAAATCCAAATGCCTTGATTTTGTGAATTCCAGTAAGGCTTCCAGTTGCTCTCTGCTTCGAAGGGAAATTCGAAATGTTCGAGGATTCTTATTGACCATGAAGCATCACCTCCTCTAGCCTTGCAACCGCTTCCCTTCGCAGATCATTGATCTGCTTTAAGGGATAAAATGCGCCGTCATCCAAATTAATCTCAAGATTTGATTCTTTTGAGCTCTGATCTTCCAGCGTAAAGCTACTGTCCCCAAGCTTTCGAAGCTGCTTTATGACATTCTCCATGGTAATGGGGGCCTTCTGAGCAGGAGAAACGATATCTCCAGATACCATAACTTCGTAAGCGGAAGCTTCTGACGTCTGTTTTGTGGAAATCGTCAGCTTCGCAGGATTTCCGATCACAAATTCAGCCTTCATTTGAATTGGAAGCTTTTGAATATCAGATAAATACTTTTCCTGAATGGTATTTAAGAGCCGTTCATCGCTTGCCTGATACGCAGGACTTGTGATCGTCACCATTTCTTTTCCGTTTCGTCTGTGGTAATACCCATCCGTTCTCTCGCTGCGAATGTAAAGGTGGCTTAAGTCTTCCAAATCCTTTTTGGAAGGCATGGTCTTTTCACCATTTTCATACCGATCAATATATTTCCGATAATATGCCGTTACGCCAGCTGCATATTCTGCCTTTTTCATGCGGCCTTCAATCTTGAAGGAATCTATTCCCGCCTCAATAAGCTCTGGCAAAAGCTCGATTGTGCACATATCCTTAAGGCTCAAGGGATAGCATTCCTTTCCCGTTCGTCCTCCGATGGTAACCTGATAGGGAAGTCTACAGGGCTGTGCACATCTTCCGCGGTTTCCACTGCGTCCGCCTAAAATGGAACTGAACAGACATTGTCCTGAATAACAATAGCACATGGCACCGTGAATAAAGCATTCGATCTCCAATCCCGTCTCCTGTTTGATGCGACAAATTTCAGAGAGACTCAATTCCCTGGCTGGCACAATACGCTCGACACCCATTTCTTTTAATAACTTAGCACCATGGACGCCAGAGACACTCATTTGCGTGCTGGCATGCAGAGGTAAGCCAGGAAAATGCTTGGCAACTGTCTTTAAGACACCAAAATCCTGTATAATGACTCCGTCCAAACCTTCTTCTACATAGGGCTGAAGAAATGCAGGGAGATCCTTGAGCTCTTCTTCCTTGGCAAGCGTATTGATCGTGAGATATACATTTTTATGAAGTAAATGTGCATAGCGAAGACATTTTACCAGATCCTCCTGCGTAAAATTATCCGCATAGGCACGGGCACCATATTTCGTTCCAGCCAAATAAACAGCATCCGCACCTGCATGAATGGCGCCATAGAAGGCATCAAGATTCCCAGCAGGAGCCAGCAATTCTACTTTCTTTTTCATAAAATATCCTCTTGTAATAAATGCCATAAAAATGGATACCTTAGGTTTTCCTTAAAAAAGCGCCTGCTTTCGCAGACGCTTGCTTTTTATCTTACTTGTTCTTTAATTCCGTCTCCAGCTTAAAGATGGTGCGTCCCTGCTCTTCACACTGGCCTTGCAATTCCTTCACCTGATTCTTAGCATTGTCCAACTGAATCTGGCAGGATACCAATTCATGCTTCAGGTCACAATATTCCTTTTCCTTAGACTGCATCTCAGCTTCTAAGATGGCAATTTGCCTCTTTGCTTTGAAATAATCATCTGCAATGTTCAGCTGAAGAAGCGTTCCCTGCGTGTCAATAGACTGCTTGCGGAAACCATCCAGACGATTATACTCATTGATTTTATTGTTGATATAGGTTGCGACCTTCTGAAGATATTCTTCACTTTCGTAACCGCTCAGCTTTAATACTTTTCCACCAATCAATACTTCCGTAGCTGTTTTGGATGCCATTTCCGATCAACCTTCTCTTTCGTAAGTTTTCAAGTATAGTATTTTGAAGAACTCGGGGCTTGGTTAGGATAGTCTTTCTATGTTGCAAGCTATGCTTGCGATCCTGAACGAAGTGAAGGACGTGACGAAGGTCACGCCATATCCCAAACCATCCTCTCGAGTCTAAACCATTTCATAAATCATAAAATATTATATCTTAAAATCTTATTAGAGACAAGTGCTTTTTATATTTCTATATAAGGTTTTCGATTTTTATTTTTTATTGACTAATTTATTCGAAATAGATTTATCAGATTACTATTTATGAAAAGGTTGGCAAAAATGTTATCCACTACGGAAGGAGGTGTTTGTAGGCGTAGTCGGTGACGACTCTTCCGCGAGGAGTGCGGTTAATGAAGCCGTTTTTGATGAGGTAAGGCTCGTAAACGTCTTCGATGGTGCCAGCATCCTCGCCGATCGCTGCGGCAAGGGTATCAAGGCCAACGGGACCTCCGTCAAACTTTTCAATCATAGTCATCAGGATGTTGCGGTCGATGTGGTCTAAGCCCAGCTTGTCAACATCCATGAGATCCAGGGCAATTCTCGCAACGTCTTCGGTAATGACGCCGTCATATTTAACTTCCGCAAAATCACGAACGCGTTTTAGAATGCGATTTGCCAATCGCGGCGTTCCGCGGCTGCGTCTTGCCATTTCCTTGGCACCCGCAGGATCAATCTCCACGTTCAAAACCCTTGCAGAATGCATGATAATCTGTTGCAGCTCAGGAACTTCATAGAATTCCAAATGATGAATCATGCCAAAACGATCACGAAGTGGCGCCGACAAAAGGCCGGCCCTGGTAGTTGCACCCACCAAGGTAAACTTCGGAAGCTCTAGTCTCACGGAACGAGCGGAAGAACCCTTTCCGATCATGACGTCAATGCAATAATCCTCCATGGCAGGGTATAATACCTCTTCCACTTGACGATTTAAGCGATGGATCTCATCAACAAATAAAAGATCGCCTTCGTCCAAATTGTTTAAGATGGCTGCCATCTCTCCTGGTTTTTCAATCGCAGGTCCACTGGTAACGCGAAGATGTACACCCATTTCATTCGCAATAATGCCTGCCAGTGTAGTTTTACCAAGGCCAGGAGGTCCGTAAAATAGCACGTGATCCAAGGCATCGCCTCTTTTTTTGGCTGCTTCTATATAGATTTTTAAGCTTTCCTTCACCTTGGACTGTCCGATATAATCATCTAAGACCTGAGGACGTAAGGAACCTTCTAATTTTACGTCCTCTTCTGTCGCGGTGGTTTCAATCATGCGTCTTACCATATTGCTTCTCCTGTTGAGCAATTCATATTTCTAGTAATGCCAGATTTCTTAAAACATCTTCTTTAATGCAGCCTTTAGAATGGCTCCAGAATCCATTGTTTCGATTCCCTGAATGGAATTTACGGCCTTTAAGCTTTCCGTTTGACCATATCCCAAAGCGACCAATGCCTCCACGGCTTCCTTCTTTTCAGGAGAATCCATGGCAAAAGCATTATTTCCAGCAACCGTGGCACTGATCTCACGATCTATAAGTTCGTCATCGAAATCAACCTTATCCTTCAACTCCAGGATAAGCCGTTCCGCCATCTTCGGTCCAATGCCAGGCGCCTTTGAGATCGCCTTTTTATCCCCAGATGAAATTGCATATCGCAGAGAATCCGCATCCATAATGGAAAGGATTGACAAGGCTCCCTTCGGTCCAATTCCGCTAACCGTAATACACTTTTTAAAGATTTCCAAATCCTTTCGGGTTAGAAAACCATAAAGCCAAATCGCATCCTCACGGACGGAGGTATAGGTATAAAGCTTTGCCTCTTCCCCAATCCCTGGCAGCTTCGAAACGGTATCAGACGAGATATGAACATTATAGCCAACGCCATTGACATCCAAAATCGCACAATCCTCCGTTATTGTATCCACAATTCCGCGCACAAATCCGATCATAAAAACATCCTCTCTTAGGTCTCATTATTTTTGCGCTGGATGACATTCCTTTGTCTATCATTTCGCAATTTAATTCCAACCATAATTAGTGTATCATAATCGAACATATGTTTCAAGCTGTTTTTTCTTTTGTATGTGAAATACAATCAAAAAGCAGATGACATGAGCGGAAAACGTCAAGGCCCAGCTAATCGGATACGACATATAGAGGCATTCCAAGGTATGAACCTTTTGGAAGATGGTAAAAATCCAGACAACGCGGAACAAACATGCTCCAGTAAGAGAAACAAGCATTGGCAAAATACCATACCCTATTCCACGGATCGATCCGACGATGACATCCATCATACCACATAGACAATAGGTCGTGCAGATGACGCTTAATCTCAAAACGCCATAAGCAATCGCCTCTGGATTATCTGTATAGAGCTTCAGTAAGGTTCCTCCAAGCAAAAAGGCACCATTCCCCAGCACTAATCCAACGCCAATGACCAGCGTCAGACAGATAAAGAGAATTTTTCCAATGCGGTCAAATTTCTTAGCGCCATAGTTTTGCCCTGTAAAGCTGATGGCCGTTTGATGCAGGGCATTCATGGAGACATACACAAAGCCTTCGATATTGCCTGCCGCCGTATTTCCAGCCATGGCAATTTTCCCAAAGGAATTCACCGAGGATTGAATCAGCACGTTCGAAATGGAAAACAACGCGCCCTGTAAGCCTGCAGGCAAGCCAATGCGAATCATTTTGATGAGCTTGTCCTTATCAATGTGAAGCTTGTTCAGGAAAAGCTGGTAATCGGATTCCGTCTTCATCAGACAGCGAAGCACCAAAAAGGCAGAAAGTGCCTGAGACATAATGGTTGCCAGGGCGACACCTGCAACACTCATGTGTAGCGGAACAACAAAAATCAGATTCAAAACGACATTTACAACGCCTGCACACAAAAGATAATAAAGCGGTCGCTTTGTATCTCCCACCGCTCTTAAGATGGCACTGCCAAAATTATATGCCATCATGACAGGCATGCCTGCGAAATAGATCCTAAGATAGAGAATGGACATGTGAATGACGTCCTCAGGAACGCCCATGAGCTGTAACGCGGGCTTTGCGAGGAAAAAGCCCACAAAAACCAAAACGGTACCACTGATTAAGGAGGTCATAATGGAGGTGTGTACCATGTCCTCCAAATCCTTTTTCTGCCCTGCTCCATAAAATCTTGAAACAAGGACGTTTGTACCAACCGACAAGCCTAAAAATACATTCACAAGCAGGTTGATTAAAGGGTTTGTAGATCCAACAGCTGCGAGTGCTTCGTCACCCGCGAACTGTCCAACGACTATGACGTCTGCCGCATTAAAGAGGAGCTGTAAGACGCTGGACAGCATTAATGGCAAGTAAAACATAACGATCTTTCCCAAAAGAGGACCGTTGCACATGTCAATTTCATAGCTTCTTTTTTTCTTAGATTGCTTACCTTCTATTTGCTCCGTCAATTCATCACCTTCGTTCTTAAACACAACTGCTTAGCAAGCCTGAGTTACAAGCTTGCTAAGCAGTCAATGGGGACAAAACGTTCTATTCATGCGATAGCCTTTGGGCTATTACAAAATATCACATTACTTGTTATTGATGTAATTTACCAAACCTTCTGCTGCAATAATTTTCTGCATAAATTCCGGGAAGGCCTGTCCCTGGAAGGTCGTACCCTTCGTCAGGTTCGTGATCACGCCAGTGTCAAAATTAACCTCAACCTGATCTCCTGCATCTATTCCCTTTGCTGCCTCAGGACATTCCACGATGGGAAGTCCGATGTTAATGCTGTTGCGATAAAAAATTCTTGCGAATGTTTCAGCGATGACACAGCTAACGCCAGCCGCCTTGATGGCGATGGGCGCATGCTCTCTGGAGGAACCGCAACCAAAATTCTTAGTTGCTACAATGATGTCCCCCTTCTTTACATTCTTTACAAAATCCTTATCAATATCCTCCATGCAGTGCGTAGCGAGCTCTGCGGGATCAGAGGAATTCAAATATCTTGCAGGAATAATAACGTCGGTATCTACATTATCACCAAACTTAAAAACAGTACCTACTGCATTCTTCATATTCTTCTCTACCTTTCCAATTCTTTAAAGCCTTCTCCTTGAGGAGAAGGTGTCAGGCGAAGCCTGACGGATGAGGTGTACCCTGTTCAACTTATAACTCACACGGGCAGGATATCTTACCGGTTACTGCACTTGCAGCAGCTACTGCAGGACTTGCAAGATAGATCTCAGAAGTAATGTGTCCCATTCTACCTACAAAGTTACGGTTGGTCGTAGATACACATCTCTCTCCCTCTGCCAAAATGCCCATATAACCGCCAAGGCAAGGACCACAGGTCGGGGTGCTGACAACGGCACCTGCTTCGATAAAGGTCTTAAGAAGTCCCTCTTCCATGGCCTGCAGATAAATCTTTTGCGTTGCAGGAATCACGATGCAGCGAAGTCCCTTCTTCACCTTTCTGCCCTTAAGAATCTCAGCGGCCGTTCTCAGGTCGTCCAGACGACCATTTGTGCAGGAACCGATGACAACCTGATCAATCACAATGTCATCCATCTCATGAATCTCATCAATGGTGTGCGTATTCTCAGGAAGATGAGGGAAGGAAACCGTAGGACGCAGGGTGCTCAGATCGATCGTATAGGTCTCATCATAAACTGCATCCTCGTCTGCCTTGTAAATCGTATATTTCTTAGTGGAGTGCTCCTTCATGTATTGTTCAGCCAGGGCATCCACAGGGAAAATACCATTCTTTCCGCCAGCTTCAATTGCCATATTTGCAATGGTAAAACGATCATCCATGGTCAGGTTTGCGATTCCGTCGCCAACAAACTCCATGGACTTATACAATGCACCGTCTACGCCAATCATTCCGATAATATGAAGAATGACATCCTTACCGCTTACCCACTTGGAAGGCTTTCCAGTCAATACAAACTTAATTGCGGAGGGAACCTTGAACCAAGCCTTACCAGTTGCCATGCCTGCAGCCATGTCGGTACTTCCAACACCCGTGGAGAAAGCACCAAGTGCGCCATAGGTACAGGTATGAGAATCAGCACCGATGATCACGTCGCCTGCAACCGTCAGGCCTTTTTCGGGAAGCAGTGCATGCTCAATACCCATCTCACCAACTTCAAAATAATTGGTAATCTCATTTCTCTTCGCAAATTCGCGTACGCACTTGCAATGCTCAGCGGATTTAATATCCTTATTCGGCACAAAATGATCAGGAACCAGCGCGATTTTATCCTTATTGAACACGCCGTCTACCCTCATCTTATCCATTTCCTTGATCGCAACGGGGCTTGTAATGTCATTGCCCAGCACCAGATCCAGATTTGCCTCGATCAACTGCCCTGCGACTACCTTATCAAGTCCAGCCGCATGCGCTAAGATCTTCTGCGTCATCGTCATACCCATGCTTTTTTCCTCCAAATCGTACATTTTTCATACATTGATAGTATCCTAACACAAATTGAGCAAAAAGAAAATAGATATATTTAATCAGGTCATGGATTTTTTTGTGATGAAGATTGACAAGAAAAGTGTCGAAAGATAGAATCACTTATAGTAGATTTAAAAGAAAACAATGACCATGCTTTTATTAAGGAGGTGCGACCTTGCCTTTTTGTAATAAATGCGGAATGAAAATGGAGCCTAAGGATTCCTTTTGCTCAAGATGCGGTGCAAAGGCTTGCTTTCCGACGACAGGATATACGAAACATCCTTCTGCTGCTCCCATGTATAATAAGACATGTCCCAAATGTCAATCAAAGGTAGATGCAATTCTGCAGAGATGTCCCTATTGTAATTTTGAATTTGTGAGACCTGTCGGATCCATCATCGGCGGCATGTCTATGAAAAAGATTCTAAGCCTTTTAGCCTTGGCTCTTGCGATTGGTGGAATTTTCGCTGGCATTTTCCTTCCCGAAATAGCTGCATTTGTCATCAGTATTGTTTCGCTGTGCATTGGAGAAAGAAAAGAAAAGGATGCGAAGATTTTTGCTATATTAGCATTGGTTCTGAGCATTGTAGTACTATTTTTCAGTATTCTTTGGGTAATTCTAGTTACTTATGCCAGAGATTATTTAGTGGATGGAATCATGAAGTATATCTTTGATCTAATTGGTTCCAACATTAATCTATAAAATATCATTAAAATAAATTTTAATATATTTAACAAATGGCACGAAACATAATCAACAGACAATGATTTGCTTACAAAAAAATGGGGCAGGATTTTTCCTGCCCCGTCAAATTCTGTCATAAAAATCTGGATTAGTTATTGATCAGCTTGTCAGCCTCGTTGTTCCAGCTGTAAAGCTTTCTGATCTGCTCGCCAACCTTCTCTGAAGGATGCTCGCTTGCAAGCTTTCTCATAGCCTTGAAGTGAACCTGCTTTCCGGCGGGGCTCATGTCAAGGAGGAACTCCTTAGCGAAGGTACCATCCTGGATGTCCTTCAGGATCTTCTTCATGGTCTGCTTGGTCTCAGCGGTAATCAGCTTGGGTCCGGTGATGTAATCGCCGTACTCAGCGGTGTTGGAGATGGAATATCTCATTCCTGCGAAACCGGACTGATAAATCAGGTCAACGATCAGCTTCATCTCATGGATACACTCGAAGTATGCGTTTCTCTCATCATAGCCAGCCTCAACCAAAGTCTCAAAACCAGCCTGCATCAAAGCGCATACGCCGCCGCAAAGAACTGCCTGCTCACCGAACAGGTCGGTCTCAGTCTCGGTTCTGAAGGTGGTCTCCAGAACGCCTGCTCTTGCGCCGCCAATGCCCAGTGCATAAGCCAAAGCCAGATCCTGTGCCTTGCCGGTTGCGTTCTGCTGAACTGCGATCAGACAAGGAACACCCTTGCCGGCCTGATACTCGGAACGAACGGTATGTCCGGGTCCCTTGGGAGCGATCATGGTAACGTCAACGTCAGCGGGAGGAACGATGCATCCGAAATGAATGTTGAAGCCATGAGCAAACATCAGCATGTTGCCTGCTTCCAGGTTGGGCTCGATGTCCTTCTTGTAAAGGTCTGCCTGCTTCTCGTCATTGATCAGGATCATGATAATGTCAGCCTTCTTTGCTGCCTCTGCAGCGGTATAAACCTCGAAGCCCTGTGCCACTGCCTTGTCCCAGCTCTTAGAGCCCTGATACAGACCGATAATCACGTGGCATCCGGAATCCTTCAGATTCAGTGCGTGTGCGTGTCCCTGGCTGCCATAGCCAATGATTGCGATTGTCTTTCCATCCAAAAGAGACAGATTACAATCTTCCTGGTAGAAAATCTTTGCCATTTTTCTTTCCTCCATGTACTTATATGATTTTTTTAGCCGTCCGGCTTATCTTTTTGTCGGATCGTCTTGCATTTATAACTGATAGGGTTTACTAAAAGCAGGCCCTAGAGCTAACAATATTTTCAGATCTTTTATAACCAATCGCAAATGCGGAATAGATGCTCTGTACCTGATTATTTACTCGGCAGGGTTACAACATCCTTCGTACCGCGGCTTAAGCCTGCGATGCCGGTTCTTGCAATTTCAAGAATTTCATAGCTTTCCAAAAGGTTTACCAAAGCTTCAATCTTGCTCTGATTTCCGGTCAGTTCCACGATCATGCCGTCCTCGCTTACGTCAACGACGTTGGCACGGAAAATGTTAACCAGGGATAAAACATTTTGTCTCTGCTCAGCAGTGACGCGAATTTTGATCAAAACAAGCTCGCGGTATACGCTCTCATCCGTCTTTAATTCCTTGATGTCCTTGACGTCTACAAGCTTTTCCAGCTGCTTCTCAATCTGTTCCAGGATCTCGTCATCACCGCTGGTAACGATGGTAATGCGGCTATACTTGGGATCAGCGGTTACGCCTGCGGTAATACTCTCAATATTATAACCTCTGCGGGAAAACAGTCCCGTAATACGGCTCAACACGCCGGAGGTATTATTTGTTAAAAGCTGAAATACTTTCTTCTGCATCTTTCCACCATGCCTTTCTTTATCAGAACGCTTTTTTACTTTAATGGAATAACTTGTGAAAGTCTTTATTAAATATAACAACTCTTTTCGGAAATGTCAAGCGACAAAAACCTAAGGAATTTAACCGTTATCTGATCTAGTCGTTCTCCTGACATTTTCCGAGAGCCAGGGTTCCCGTTCTCGCCACTTCAACGATGCTGATGCTCTGAAGCATGCTGATCATTAGACTGGTACGCTCGGGCACGTCGCATAATTGAATCATCATGTAATGCTTTGACATGTCAACGATCTGCGCCTTCATGATATCGCAAATCTCCATGACGTCGCGGCGATTCGTCTTGTTATATTTCACCTTGATCAGCATAAGCTCCCTTGCAATGACCTGGCTCTCATCAAAGGTCTTCACCTTAATGACGTCGATCTTTTTGTTGAGCTGCTTCTCAATCTGCTCAATCGTATGTTGATCACCGCTCGATACAATGGTCATGCAGGAGACGTCCTTTGCATCCGTCTCGCCAACGGCAAGGCTTTCAATGTTGAAATTTCTTCTGGAGAACAACCCCGCAACCTTGCTCAGGACGCCGGAACGGTTCTCTACCAATACGGAATAGATTTTCTTTTTCATGGCGCACCTCCTAGACAAGATCCATCGGATCAACGCTTACTTCCAATAGAATGGACTCATCCTTCGCAAGGAAGGCATCCAAAACCTTCTCTGCGTTCTTCATGTTGTCCAAACGCAAATATTTCATGTCATAGGCACTGACAAGCTTTTCCAAATCAGGACTTCCTGAAAGATCAACGACGGAATAATGATCCTTGTAGGTAAAATGCTGATACTGTCTTACCATGCCAAGGTAATTGTTCTTAATGACAATGATCTTTACGGGCACATTGTGCTGGCGCATGGTTGCAAGCTCCATCATAGACATCTGGAAGGAACCGTCACCACAGACAGCAATGACCTGACGATCAGGAGCAGCCAGCTTAGCACCCATGGCCGCAGGGATGGAATATCCCATGGTTCCCATGCCGCCAGAGGTCATAAAGCGACCATTTTTTACAATATGATACGCGCAGGACCAAATCTGATTCTGTCCAACGTCAGCCACATAAACGCCATTATCCTGCATCTTCTCGGAAAGCATCGTAATAAAAGCAGCTGGATCAACGTAATCAGGATTAGGATTCCTCTTCGGTGCCATGGATACGCGCCACTCAGTAAGCTCCTTTATCCAATCCTTACAATCGCAGCTGATGTCCTGTGCCAGCAAATCTTCAAAAATATGCTTTGCATCGCCAACCAAAGGAATGGTCGGTCCGGCATTCTTGCCAATTTCAGCAGGATCGACGTCGATATGTACCAATACTTTATTTCTTGTAATAATTTCAGGCTGATTTACGGCTCTGTCTGCCACTCTGGCGCCGACCATAATCAAAAGATCACAGTCCTGAATGGCCTTATTGGCACAAGGCTTTCCATTGTTTCCAACCATGCCAAAGTAGAGAGGATCCTTCGTCGGCATTACGCCGATCCCCATCATTGTAGAAACTACCGGAACGCCAAAGCGCTTGGAAAATTCTCTGATGTTTCCTTCTGCCTCGGACAAAAGAACTCCTCCGCCAACACAGAGTAAGGGCTTCTTAGCCTTCTCCAGTTCCTTTTCAACCTTCTTGATCTGAACCATATTTCCCTTGACCGTAGGCTTATAGGTTCGCATGTTGATCTCAGAAGGGTAGGCAAACTTATCTACGGGCGCATTTTGCACATCGATCGGCACGTCAATCAAAACGGGGCCCTTTCTTCCCGTGTTTGCAATATGGAATGCTTCCTTAAAGATTCTTGGAATGTCCTTTGCATCACGAACAAGATAACTATATTTCACAAAGGATTCCACGGCGCCAGTAATGTCTGCCTCCTGAAAAACGTCACTTCCTAAAAGCTCACTGTTTACCTGACCCGTAATGACAATCAATGGGATGCTATCAGCGAAGGCCGTTGCAATACCAGTGATGACATTGGTTGCACCAGGGCCGCTCGTCACGGCACATACGCCGGGCCTCCCCGTCATCCTTGCCATGCCGCTTGCCGCATGAGCGGCGTTTTGCTCCGTGCGAATCAAAATCGTGCGAATGTCTGATTCCAAAATGGAATTATAAAAAGGACAGATTGCAACGCCAGGATAGCCAAAAACAGTCGTAACCTGCTCCGCTTCCAGACATTTGATGATGGCATCTGCTCCGTTCACTTTTGTTCCCTCCTTGGTGCGTTTTCGTCGTTGTTAAGCTAGTATTATATCACTTTACGGTTCCGAGTTCAAGCGTTTTGCTAATTTCACGGCATCGGCAGCATCCCTGGAATAACCGTCTGCGCCAATCTCATCAGCATACTCCTGCGTAATGACCGCACCGCCAATCATGACCTTCACGGGAAGCTTTATTTTCTTGACCTCCTCCACAACCTCGCGCATTCTCTGCATGGTCGTTGTCATAAGTGCGGACAAGGCAATAATCTTTGCATGATGCTCCTTGGCAGCAGCAATAATCTCGCTTGCGGGCACATCCTTTCCAAGATCGATCACCTGAAAGCCATAGTTTTTCAGCATGAGCGCCACAAGATTCTTTCCAATGTCATGAATGTCTCCTTCCACCGTAGCGATCACGACGACTGGCATGTCCTCACCCTTTTGATCTGACAAAAGTAAGGGCTCTAAGACCTCAATGGCGTTTTTCATTGCTTCCGCACTAGCAATCAACTGCGGAAGGAAGTATTTTCCCTTGTCAAACAGTTCTCCGACCTCATTAATGCCAGGGAGAAGGATCTCATTCAATAGCGAGGATGGCGCTTCTCCTGCATTTAACGCATCCTGCGTCAGCTTAGCAATGCCATTACGATTCCCCTTCATGACGGCCTTATAAAGCGCTTCCCTGACTGCATTTCCGCCAACGCCATTTGACTTTTCGGAAGGCTTGTCTGATTTGCTTTCTACCGTCTTTTCTGCGTCGCCAACTGAGGAATTTACGGTAGCCTGATTTGCGGCAAGCAGCTTTTCCTGCAATTCTGCTTCCTTCTTTTCCCGCTGTTCCTTAACAAAGGAGGCATATTCAATATAGCGAAGGTCCGCACCCTCCTTATTTAGCAAGACATCCGTGGCGAAAGCACAGCTGACCAGCATTTCCTGTGAAGGATTAGAGATTGCCATGGTCAGGCCGGCCTCAATCATCAAAGCAAGAAATGCCGTATTAACATAACCGCGTTCAGGCATGCCAAAGGAGATATTGGACAGACCGCAAATGGTAGCAAACCCCTTTGATTTTGCGTATCTAACTGTCTCCAGGCATTCGAGAGCTGCCTTCTTGTTCGCACCGATGGTGGCAACAAGCCCGTCGACAATGATATCCTCCTTACGCATGCCAAGCTCCTTGGCACGAGCATATATTTTTTCAATAATGTCCTTCTTTTCGTCCAGATCCTTTGGCAATCCCTCATCTGACAGAGGAAGTAAAATAAATGCCGCGCCATATTTTGCAGCAATCGGTAAGAGCTTTTCAAACTTCTCAGATTCATATGAAATCGAATTGATGAGCGCCCTGCCGGGGTAATGGCGAAGCGCTGCCTCCAAAACGGAGACATGGCTGGAATCCAAGGATAAAGGCAAATTCGTCACACCACTGATCTCCTCTAGACAACGAAGCATCATGGCCTTTTCGTCGATACCACTCATGCCCATGTTGACGTCAAGCACTTGTGCACCAGCAGCCTCCTGCTCTTCAGCAAACTGTAATACCTTTTCTAGGCTGCCCTCGCGAAGCTGTGCCTGTAATGCCTTTTTGCCTGTAGGATTGATGCGCTCTCCGACAATCATAAACAGGTCATTTAAGCCAAAAGCTAATGTTTGACGCTCGCTGGACAGGTAGCGTACTCCCTCAGGTCTTCTAGAAACAGAGACCTTGCGCTGAGTTTCAAAGCGTTCCTTTAATCCTTGAATAAAGCTCGGATCCGTACCACAGCATCCTCCAAGCACGGATGCCCCTGCCTTTACAAGAATTTCCATCTCCTCCACAAAATCAGGTGCCGTCATGTTGTAGCAGGTTTTCCCGTCTGCGTCCAAAAAAGGCAATCCAGCATTAGGCTTTGCAATAACGGGAATGGTTGTCACGGATGCAAGGTCAGAAATCACCTTTTCCATGTGTGCGGGACCTGTGGAGCAATTTGCTCCGATGGCACAAGCACCAAGGCTCTCCGTGACAATTCCAGCTGTCTTCGCATCCGTTCCGTAAAGTGTCCTTCCATCTGCCTCAAAGGTCAGTGTTACCATGACTGGCAGCTCCGTCACTTCCTTTGCTGCAATCAGGGCGGCTCGCGTCTCGGCAAGGCTCATCATGGTCTCCACAATCAAAAGATCCACGCCGGCCTTATCTAACATGCGAATTTGCTCCTTATAAATTTCAATCAAATCTTCTAATTCCATGGTGCCCATGGGCTTTAAGGTCTGGCCTGTCATGGTAAGGTCTCCGGCAACATAAACCTTTCTGCCTTCGGCTGAAGCAGCAGCCTCCTTGGATATCTGAACAAGTCCCTGAATCATCTCTTCCATTTGATTTTCCAGGCCATACTCCGCAAGCTTTATGCGATTGGCCGTAAATGTTGGAGCATATAAGATATCTGAGCCAGCCTTGACATAATCCTTCTGGAGCTTCAGCATCACGTCACTATGCTTTAAAATCCAATCCTCAGGGCACACGCCAGCTGGCATGCCAGCCTTCACGAGATTAGATCCCGTTGCTCCATCCAAATACAATATATTTTTTTCTGCCAGTTTTTTAAATTCTTCTTTTGTCATTGCTACACACATTCCGCCTTGCAAAGGCATATTTTTGATGGTAATGGCATGCCTAACGGCATGTCCCTCATTTCATTCGGGATCAGGAAATGACTACGTAATTTCCTGACTATCATACCATATACTCTTTTAAAGAGTAAAGTATAAAATCAAGGAATTGGAAAGTATTTAGGCAATCGTATTGTGATGAATATACTTTCTATAAAACTTAAGATTATTTTAAGAATGCTTCGGATGGCGATTTTGAGGTTGCCAAAAAAATGGAAATGTGATAAATTATATCTGTTTAGAGAGAATTTACTTCCATTGGAGGAAATTTGGAATGCACAAAAATAGAAAGTTTCTGGCACTCGGACTGTTCTTGTCCGTCTTTTTATGCGCTTGTACGCCGCAAAAAACAGATCCAGAGATTGTAAAGTTTAAGAATGACGTTGAGAATTTCTGTAATAGCATCTCGGAGCTGGATGCTTCCATTAATAAGATTGATGCGAGCAAAGAAAATGCTCCCGCACAGCTTCTGGAATATTTGGATGAAGTGGACATGCGTTTTAAGACCTTTGCAGAATTAGATTTTCCTTCCGACTTTGACTATCTCGAGCATCTTGGTGATGAAGCCAGCGAATATATGACCGAAGCAGTCACTTCCTATCATAAGGCCTTTTCCAATGGTTCCTATAATGAATACACGGCTGCTTATGCACAGGAAAACTATTCCAGAGCCATTAAGAGAATCAAAATCATCATCTCCTTCCTAAAGGGAGAAACTCCATCCGGCGATGACATCATCATCTCCTACGAAGGTTCGTCGGAAGAACCGGAAGAATAAGGAACGAAGCCTGACTTAAGAATAACCTTGAAAAGAGAATTCAAACCAGACGGATATAATACAAAAAAGGACGTGCAATTCAGGTTGCGCGTCCTTATAATTTTGATAAAATTACAAATCCGATAATGATGATGGCTACAACAGAAAAAATCATGCCGATGATGGAGCAGATCAATCCTCCGTTTGCCATTCCCGTACAATAAGCATCCTTTCTGGCCTTCATAGCGAATACAAATCCTATAATGCCCGGAATGAGTCCGACCCCAAATGCCAAGGAGCATGGAATGGAAAGAATTCCAAAGATCAAGGACGCTATTTCCAGATTGGAATAAATACCAGGATCCCCTCGGAAAAGGGGATCCTGTTTTAATGTACTCATTAAATTAGAACTTGCCTGCGGTTGCAGCTTCCTCAATGCCTACTGCAACGGCTACGGTAGCGCCAACCATAGGGTTGTTGCCCATACCGATCAGACCCATCATCTCAACATGTGCGGGTACGGAAGAAGATCCTGCAAACTGAGCGTCGCTGTGCATTCTTCCAAGGGTATCGGTCATGCCGTAGGAAGCAGGACCAGCTGCCATGTTATCGGGATGCAGGGTACGTCCAGTACCACCACCAGATGCAACGGAGAAGTACTTCTTACCAGCCTCGGTACGCTCCTTCTTGTAGGTACCTGCAACGGGATGCTGGAATCTGGTAGGATTGGTGGAGTTACCAGTGATGGAAACATCAACGTTCTCCTTCCACATGATTGCAACACCTTCAGGTACGGAGTTCGCGCCGTAGCAGTTAACCTTTGCACGAAGTCCCTCGGAATATGCCTTGCGGGATACTTCCTTAACGGTGTTGGTGTAAGGATCATACTCGGTCTCAACGAAGGTGAAGCCGTTGATTCTGGAAATGATCTGTGCGGCGTCCTTTCCAAGACCATTCAGGATAACGCGAAGTGGCTTCTGACGAACCTTGTTAGCCTTCTCTGCGATACCGATAGCGCCCTCAGCTGCTGCGAAGCTCTCGTGACCAGCCAGGAAGCAGAAGCAATCGGTGTCCTCTTCCAGAAGCATCTTGCCAAGGTTACCATGGCCAAGACCTACCTTACGGGTATCAGCAACGGAGCCAGGGATACAGAAAGCCTGAAGGCCTTCGCCGATGGCTGCAGCTGCGTCAGCTGCCTTGCGGCAGTTTTTCTTGATTGCGATGGCAGCACCAACGGTGTATGCCCAGCAAGCATTCTCAAAACAGATGGGCTGGATCTTCTTAACCTGCTCATAAACGTCAAGGCCAGCATCCTTCGTGATCTTCTCTGCCTCTTCCAGGGAAGAGATGCCATAGCTGTTTAATACTTTAGTGATTTGAGCAATACGTCTTTCATATGATTCAAATAATGCCATTGTATTTTGCCTCCTCTTCCTTACTTTACTTCTTTGTCGGTTCTGGGATCGATGATCTTTACGGCATCAGCAACACGGCCATACTGACCACAAGCCTTTTCGTATGCAGTGTTAGGATCGTCACCCTTCTTGATAAAGTCAGTCATCTTGCCAAGGCTTACGAACTTGTAACCAATGATCTGGTTGTCTGCATCCAGAGCAATACCAGTTACATAGCCCTCTGCCATCTCAAGATAACGAGGTCCCTTTGCAAGAGTACCATACATGGTACCAACCTGGCTTCTAAGACCCTTACCAAGATCCTCAAGACCAGCGCCAACAGGAAGACCTTCCTCGGAGAAAGCGCTCTGGCTTCTGCCGTAAACGATCTGCAGGAAGAGTTCTCTCATAGCGGTATTGATTGCGTCACAAACAAGGTCCGTATTCAGGGCCTCCATAACGGTAAGGCCAGGAAGAATTTCTGCAGCCATTGCTGCGGAATGGGTCATGCCAGAGCATCCGATGGTCTCAACCAGAGCCTCCTGGATGATGCCCTCCTTAACGTTCAGGGAAAGCTTGCAGGCACCCTGCTGAGGTGCACACCAGCCTACGCCATGCGTAAAACCGGAAATGTCTTCCACTCTCTTTGCCTGTACCCACTTTGCTTCTTCAGGGATGGGAGCACAGCCGTGATGTACGCCTTGTGCCACGGGGCACATTTCTTCAACTTCCTTTGAGTAAATCATGTGAAATCTCCTTTCGATTTTCTGTCTTTCATGATAAATATGTTTTTATCTATTCTAAAACAAATTCGCGAAATCGCTCTCTTGTCGAATAGTTAAAAAATTATCATTATCTTAATTATTTTCTCACGTTTCATCGAAAAAAACAAGCATAAACTCCATCTTTTTTCGTTATTTCGACTTTCCCGTTTTATAATATTGCTCTGCCGTCTGGAATTTCTGCCATAGCATCCCCTGATTGTTGAGTTGCTTCACGGCATTGGTTCTTCTGCCGACAAAATCCGTCAGTTTCCCCATGTATTCATCGGAGGAAATGTTGCCATCTGCAACCATAGTAAGACCCTTCTCCCAACTTGCAGTCAGCTTAGGCTCAAGAAGAGGCTTAATGGAACCCTCAACGACGTCATATACCATCTCCCCCATCAGAGTCGGCGTCAACACCTGCGTTTTCTTGTTCAGGGCTAAATACTCGATATTTACAAGCTTTTTCAAGATTTCTGCACGGGTTGCGCTTGTACCGATGCCGCTACCCTTGATCTGGGCACGAAGCTCCTCATCCTCAATAAATTGTCCTGCATTCTCCATGGTCAGAATAATGCTTCCAGAGGTATATCTCTTGGGCGGCTTGGTTTCTCCCTCTTTTATTTCATAGGATTTGACACCAATCTCCGTTCCCTTTTTCAGGCCCATGAGCAGCTTCATGAAGGCTTCGTCGCATTTCAGCTCCTGTTCCCCTTCGCCATCCTTGTCACTATCCTTCTCGGCATCCTTGCCAGAAGCCTCCGCATCCTTAGCTGATTTATCATCATTAGTAGCCGCTGCATCCTTTTTGAAAGAGAAGGTTGAAACCTTCAGAAAGCCTTCCTTAACCAATACCTTGAAATTTGAAAAAAAACGCTCTTCTTTGACCTTGACAGTCAATGCAAACTTCTGATAAACGGCTGGCGGATAAAAGATGCTTAGGAATCTTCTTACAATGACTTCATATACCTTTGCATTTAAAACTGATAAGGAATTCAAGTTACTAAGGCCTTGTCCTGTCGGAATAATGGCATAGTGGTCCGTGATCTGCTTATCATTGACATATCTCGTCTTTGCAATTCCTTTATAGCTTCCATTCTGTAAAATCTCATTTGCAAAAGGTGCCGCAAGCGCATATCCGCGAAGGCCACCGATATTCTTATGAATCTCCTTAGCTACGGCCGTCGACAAAACTCTCGCATCCGTTCGAGGATAAGTTACCATCTTCTTTTCATAGAGCTCTTGAACAATCTGCAGTGTCTGGTCAGGACTAATCTTAAAGTACTTCGAACAGTCATTTTGCAGCTCTGCCAAATTATAAAGAAGCGGTGCATTTCTATTTTCTTTCTTTTTCTCAATGGATTCAACAATGACAGGACCTACGGGCTCTTCTTCCAGATGAGCGATTAAAGCCTTGGCACTCTTTTCTTCCTTAAAACCATTCTCCTTATAGAGAAGCGGTGACAGATAATACGGCGATCCTTCCACTGCCTTCCATTCACCGCTGAAGGTTCTTCCCTCGAGGAGAAAATTCCCTACAACGCGATAAAAAGGCGTTTTTACGAAATTACGAATCTCTCGTTCACGATTTACTACCATGCCAAGTACACAGGTCATCACGCGGCCAACGCTAATGACGGCCTTATCGCGCTTCAAGTAGTCCTTTACGACCTTTCCATACTTTAAGGTTAAGGCCCTGGAGAAATTGATGCCCATGAGATAATCTTCCTTTGCGCGAAGATATGCCGCATTGCTCAGATTGTCATATTCAGAAAGATCCTTTGCCTCACGAATGCCACGCAGAATCTCCTCCTCCGTCTGGGAGTCAATCCAAACTCGTCTTCGTTCCTTTCCCTTGACGCCTGACATTTGCTCTACCAAACGATAGATATACTCTCCCTCACGCCCAGAGTCCGTGCAGACATAGATGCATTCCACGTCGGGACGCTTTAAAAGGCCACTGACCACCCCGAATTGCTTTGCCGAGCTGGCAATGACCTCATATTTGAATTCTTGCGGCAAAAAGGGAATGGTGTCAAAGCTCCAACGACGAAGCTTCTCGTCATACACCTCCGGATAACTCATGGTTACCAAATGTCCTACACACCATGTAATTACGGATTTGTCTGATTCGACATATCCATCGTAATTTCTCATGGTTTCCTTTAGGGCATTGGCAAATTCCCTTGCCACACTAGGTTTTTCCGCAATATATAAGTTTTTTCCCAAAACCTTACCTCGTCTGACTCCTTAGTAATTTTTCCACGTCTGCAACAGAAAGAGGCTTTCCTAAAAGGAATCCCTGAATGACGTCACATCCGATGGCATGTAAATATTTATATTGCTGTTCCTCTTCAACACCCTCGGCAACGGATTCAAATCCTAATGATTTTACCATGCCAATGATGGATTCCGTTATGATTCTAGTCGTAGAATCCGTAAGAACCGTGTCGATAAAGGATTTGTCAATTTTCAATGTATTGATGGGTAGCTTTTTCAAATAGCTCAAGGAGGAAAAGCCAGTACCAAAATCATCCAAGGAAATTCTAATGCCCTTTTCCTGTAAGGATTTCATCTTTGCACAGACATTGTCAAAGTCTTCGATCAGGATACTTTCCGTCATCTCAAGCTCAACGAAATAAGGATTTACCTTGTGCTCCTTCAGCGTAGTGAACAGACGATCTACAAAATCCTCCTGCATAAACTGGCTAGCTGAGATGTTGATCGACAGAATAAATCGAGAGCCGTACATCGCCTGCCATTCCGCATATTGGCGAATGGCCTCCTCCATCACCCAATTTCCAATGGGAATAATGTCCCCGTTCTTTTCGGCAATAGGAATAAAGACACTGGGACTAATCATCTTATTATCGGCTTCGCGAAAACGAATCAGGGCTTCCATACCGCGAAGCTTTTTATTTCCGCAATAATATTGTGGCTGATAATATAATTCAAATTGATTTCGGTGAAGGGCATCCTTCAGCTTTGATTCCAAATCCAGGCTCATCATGAATTCCTTCAAGATCGGCTGGTCGAAATAAAGGAAGGCATCCCTGCCACTCGATTTACCTTTCAGAGCAACGATTTCCGCACAGTTAATCAAATTCAGCGCCGTCTGAGCAGCATCAGGATACTCTGCGACGCCAATGGTTACCGTAATGGAGGCACTCTGTTGGCTTCCAAGGACAAAAGGACGCTTTAAGCGTTCCGTAATGGCATTATGAATCTCCTGAACGCTATAGTTTGATTGCGGATCATAAATGGCCATACAATACACGTCACTGTTTAAATGACACGCTATCACATTCTCACTGCAGAAATCCTTGAGGAAGGAAGCAAATTGCTGAATCAATTCATCCCCATAAACCATGCCAAGGCCATCATTTACCTTGTGGAAGTCATCAATGTCAATCATCATGACACTGACCTTTTTTTGCATCTTCTTAGCCTTTTGAACAAACTCTCCCAAAAGACGAACGAAATAATTACGATTATAAAGGCCCGTTATGATGTCATAAAAGGAATAATAATTTAATTCCTCCGCCTGCAGCTTAAGCTTCGTGATGTCAAGAACGCCGATGACCTTTCCAATCAGCTTGCCCTGTTCATCATAATTGGCAAGTGCCTGAAACTGAAGCCAAGTCTTCTTTTTTCGCGTAAGGCATTCCAGACTCGCTTTTTCCTTGCCTGCTTTGTCAAGACTGATCAGCTCGCGAAGCGCCATGACATAAGGCTCATCAACGAACTCATAGATTTTTTCCACGTCTCTTTTTACTTTGACCTCAAAATCAAAGAACGAAACAAAGTTTCCGATGGTAACCACGTCATTTTTGTACGCATCAAGATACAGGAATGCGCCGCCTGTCATTTCACAGATCATGCGGTACATCCTGTCTCTTGTACTCAAATTCTGATTCATGGCCTTCAATAAATCCATCTGATACTGAGTTTCGTTCATAAAGTAACCCCTACCTTTTTGTTTTTCCCTTACGATTCCCCTTTTTCAGAACAAGATGATTCTTAAAGAACTATTTCTTCGAGATATAGTATGATTCTTTTATAGTGTTTTAATGTTTTATTTTTTCGTGATGTAACCCTGCGCCTTCAAAAGCTCTGCGCAAAGAACGGCTCCGCCTGCAGCACCACGGATGGTGTTGTGGGAAAGACCTACAAACTTCCAATCGTAAACCGTATCCTCGCGAAGTCTTCCTACGCTAACGCCCATGCCATTCTCATAATTAACGTCCATAGAAACCTGAGGTCTGTTATCCTCCTCGAGGTACTGGATGAACCGCTTGGGTGCGCTGGGAAGCTGCAGCTCCTGAGGAACACCAGAAAAGCTGCGAAGCTTTTCAATCAGCTGTTCCTTTGTGGGCTTCTTCTTAAACTTTACAAATACGGCAGCCGTATGACCATACAGAACGGGTACGCGGATGCACTGACAGGTGATCACAGGACTCGTTGCAGGAACGATTGCGCCATCCTTGATCTCGCCCCAAAGTCTCAGGGGCTCCTTCTCACTCTTTTCCTCTTCTCCGCCGATGTAAGGAATGATGTTCTCAACCATTTCAGGCCATTCCTTAAAGTTCTTGCCTGCGCCGGAGATTGCCTGATAGGTCGTTGCTACAACCTCATAGGGCTCGAACTCCTTCCATGCCGTAAGCACGGGAGCATAGCTCTGGATGGAACAATTGGGCTTTACTGCGATGAAGCCTCTCTTGGTGCCAAGACGCTCCTTTTGGAACTTAATGATATCTGCGTGCTGAGGATTGATTTCAGGAACCATCATAGGCACGTCAGGCGTCCAACGATGTGCGCTGTTGTTTGATACAACAGGTGTCTCGGTCTTTGCATATGCTTCCTCAGCCTTCTGGATGGCTTCCTTTGTTCCTTCATATGCACTAAATACGAAGTCAACCTGAGAAGCAACCTTCTCAACCTCATCAACGTTCAAAACGATCAGATCTTTCACTGCTGCGGGAATCGGGGTGTCCATCTTCCAACGATCACCAACTGCTTCCGCATAGGTCTTTCCTGCGGAACGAGGGCTTGCTGCAACGACAACAACCTCAAACCAGGGATGATTCTCCAAAAGAGAGATAAATCTCTGTCCAACCATGCCCGTAGCACCTAATACGCCAACCTTTAATTTCTCACTCATCTTCTTCTCCTCACCTTCTGCCGCGTTCTTTCGCTCCACGGCCTTTCTCACGGCTCTCACCGTTTCTTATCGTAAACGCGGGCTGCGCGTCAACTAACAAAATAATTCATTTTTGACTCGGGGCTAGGGGTGAAGGATCTTTCTAGTAACCTTTTGACCTAGAAAGATCCATCACCCCTTCCCCTCGAGGTAACGGTCTCTCCAGTAATCATTTTACTTGGAAAAATCATCCAAACCTTCCCATCGTGGCAATGGTCTCTCCAATAATCATTTTACTTGGAAAGATCATCCAAACATATAATATGATAATTATAAATTGGGATGGGTATTTAAATACTCCTCGCAGGAGGCGATTTCCTGCTTCATGGCGATGATCCCGGGACCGCCGATGGTATTTCGCTTTTCGACGCATGTCTTTAAGGAAATTGCTTCGTAGACATCGTTTTCAAAGCACTCGGAATATTCTTTCAGTTCCTGCAATGGCATCTCCTCAATGGAAATTCCCTGATCAATGCAGGTCAGGACGATGCGTCCTACGATTCCATGTGCATCACGGAAGGGAACGCCCTTGGTCACCAAATAATCTGCGAGGTCTGTCGCATTGGTAAAGCCCTTCATGGCACTGACTGCCATGCGATCCTTGCGGAATTTCATGGTGGAAATCATGCCAGTAAAGAGTGTCAGGCACTGTGCCACGGTATCCATGGCATCAAAGGCCATTTCCTTATCCTCCTGCATGTCTTTATTATATGCAAGGGGAATGCCTTTCATGGTAGTCAAAAGACTCATCAATGCGCCATAAACGCGTCCTGTCTTACCACGAACCAGCTCTGCAATATCAGGATTCTTCTTCTGCGGCATGATGCTGCTTCCTGTGGAATATGCATCATCAAGCTCTACGAACTGGTATTCATTGGAATTCCAAACGATGATTTCCTCACTAAAGCGGCTCAGATGCATCATAACGGTGGAAAGAGCTGCCAAAAACTCAATTAAATAATCCCTGTCAGAAACGGAATCCATGCTATTCATGGTAGGTCCATAAAAGCCAAGAAGTCTTGCCGTCTCCTCACGATCCAAAGGATAGGTTGTACCAGCAAGTGCGCCAGCTCCTAACGGGCAATAGTTCATCCGATCGAAAATATCCTTCATGCGAAGACGATCTCTCTTGAACATTTCAAAATATGCACCATAATGATGTGCCAGTGTTACGGGCTGTGCCTTCTGCAAATGCGTAAATCCGGGCATATAGGTCTCGAGATTCTCTTCCATGGTCTTCAAAATCACTTCCATGAGCTGCCTAAGCAGTACATCCATCTCTTGAACCCTTTGTCTGGTATAGAGTCTCATGTCCAAAGCCACTTGATCGTTGCGGCTTCTTCCCGTATGAAGCTTCTTTCCTGCATCTCCAATTCGATCAATCAGATTTGCCTCGACAAAGCTGTGAACATCCTCATATTTGTAGTCAATCTCGAGCTTCCCAGCCTCCACGTCAGCCAAAATACTTTTCAGGCCATCCGTAATGGCGTTCTTTTCAGCCTCTGTCAAAATCCCCTGCTTCGCAAGCATGGAAACATGTGCAAGGCTTCCCTCGACGTCCTGCTGAAATAAACGTTTGTCAAATCGAATGGACGCATTAAAATCATATACCAATTGGTCTGTTTCCTTGGTAAATCGTCCGCCCCATAATTGTGCCATGGTTCGTCTCCTTATCTCTCTAGGTCAAATTCTAAAAAATGTTGTTAAATATTTTACCACAGTCCCATCAAGAATGCAACAAGCGAAATTTCATCTCTGCAAGTTGCCAATCCGTTTCGTTATCAATATCCTGCACCTCTGTCTCAGGAATTTGCAGCGGCAAGACATTTCCCAGCATCAGACTGCGATTTTTTTTGAAATTTGGGACACGGAACAAATAAAATTGTCCCACGTCGTGATAGCTTGTTTCAATGTCCTGAGAACGAGTGTTTAAGTATTCGGGATACTCAAACACAAGCTGACCCTCTCGAATGACAAGTCCTCTCTTTGGAGGATATGAAAATGCCACGACGGGAAGCACGACGTCACAATCAGAGTTGGTTAATAGCTCCATGCCTTTTGTTAATCGCTCCGCGGTAATAAAGGGGGCCGTTGGATAAAGACAGCATGCCACGTCGAAGACTTCCCCTCTCTTTTCGTAGGTATCAATAACCTCTAAGAGCACATCCACCGTTGTCGCATAGTCGTTTGACGTTGCCTCACTGCGAAGGAATGGCACCTTTGCGCCATATTTCCTTGCAATTTCAGCGATTTCCTGATCATCCGTGGAAACCATTACCTCATCAAACTGACCTGACTGCATCGCGGCTTCAATTGAATAAGCGATAATGGGCTTCCCTAAAAAGGGCTTAATATTTTTTCTGGGGATTCGTTTGCTTCCCCCTCTCGCAGTGATGATCGCAAGCTTCTTCATAGAATACCATCCTTATATTTGTTCGTTTTGTCTGTGAACCAGCGGATCCTCATACTTATCCATAAAATCTGGACCTAATCGTACCAGCTCATCTGCAAACTGAATTGCTTTTGTCTCGGTAAGTACGGAGATGACCTTACGAAATCTCAAATTGGGAAAGAAATTAAGCATTTCCATGGGTACCGAACCGTCAAATTGCGGAATGTCAGGAAAAAGAGTCTGATAATCTAAGACGTCTCGAGGATGCGGCTTTAAAAAAACCGTGCCCTCCTTGCCATAGGTCTCGATTAAATCACGGAAAATCTGCTCCCTGATATCCAAGGTACATAAGGGTTCCGTCAGAATCAAGATTTTATCATTGATCTCACGGGAGTTATTGATGATGCGCTCTAATTCCTCGCGATTTCTGATAAAGGCTTGCAAAATAAGGTTTTTATCCTCTTGCGTCAGAGCCTTTACCAAAGGCTCTCTAGGAACCTCCTTGTATTTTCGATAGGGATATTTGATCGCTGCAATGTCGTTTACTTCCATGTCAAGGCAATAACGGCCGTATCCATTCTGGATAAAGATTAGGTTGCACCTTTCAGAAAGAAATGCCTTCAGCGCAAAATGCCCTCTGTTGTCGTATCTGGCAGCATCAAAATTCTTGATGCAGTTAAGCCCGTCCTCCAAAGCATGATAATAAATGTGACGACGGTTCAAATAATAGCCAATGGGATCAGAATCACAATAAACATAAATCTCCCGATATTGCTTAAAATCAACGGGAATATTCTTTCCTACTAGCGTTCCGTATTTTTTTGTAAAGATAATTCTCTGAATCAGGTTTTTTACTAAATTCTGCTGTGGCTTTCGATATTTTGCAAGCTCAGGAAAATCCGTTTCTTTTTTTTCGTCAAAGGGAATGACCTCCGCAAATATCCCCGTATTTTCCACTCGTTCCTTTAACTGTTCAAAATTGTTGGAAAGGTTGCTGAGCACAAGTGTCGCTTGCCCTCTCTTTTCAGCGGGAAGATTGCATTCCTTCAAAAAAGTTACATAAACATGATAATAGGTGTGACAAACATAAATTCTTTCTTTCACCCTAGACTCCTTACGAAAACTTCCCACGCCTGACATCAATCAAACGTGGGAAGTAATAAAGATACCTCTAATCGTCGGTAACTTATGTGTTAAAACTTATTTCTCGTCGTTGCTCAGCTTGTCTTCGAGCTTCTTTAACAGATTTTGTGCGAAGAAGCGTCCGCCGATACCAAATGCAACTGCGAATGCGATGCAAAGTGCAGCGATGATCATGATAAATGCCCAAGTAACCATTTCGGGAGCAATGTTCAACTGGCTAAGGCTGATGAATGCGGCAAGAACGTAAATTGCAACCTTTACGCCAAAAGCAACGGTCTTTGCCTTCGGGAACTTCTTGCTGATAATATTCTCTATTGCATTTGCACAGAACAGGGCAACCGTAACTACGATTACAACGCTGACTACCTCAGGCAGGTAATCAATAATGGCAGTACCGATTCTGGTCAATACGGCCAGGTTCAAAACATTGACAGCCTGTACAATCGTAATGATTGCGATGATCACGTAAACAACGTTGGCAATCAGGGAAGAGAACGTGGTGTTCTCACCAAGCTTAACTCCTGCCTTCTCCTGAAGAGTGTCAACCTTGACAGCCTTCAGAACGGGAACCAACAGATCCTTGATCAGCTTAGCAATAAAGAAGCCAACAAACAGAATCACGATTGCACCGATCAGATTTGGAATGAATCCAAGGAAAGAACTTACAAGGTTGTTGATAGGGCTGGTCAGAGAGCTGATGCCAAGCTTACCAAATGCAACGGGAAGGAACATTAAGAATACAACAAAGTAAACAAGCTTGCCGATGAAATCAATTGCGGTATTCTTCGTTTCCGTCGTGATGCTCCACTTGTTCAGATACTTATCAATCTTTAATGCCTTCAGCACCTTTACTACGAGATTCCTCACCACAGTTGCAATAACAAACGCAAGAACGAGCCAAAGAATGGCAGCCAGTACGTTAGGGATTGCATTGAAGAATCCTAAGATGTGAGACTTGATGTTCTCTCCCAAGCGCTCAAAAAAATCTTCCATGTTACGTGTACCTCCTTTTTATCCCCTAATAAAATTTTAGGATAGCCGTTAAGCTATCCCAGTAATTATAGCTGAACTCTTATCAGCCGAGCTGAAAAAGGGACTTGAACCCTCGACCCCTTCATTACGAGTGAAGTGCTCTACCAACTGAGCTATTTCAGCATACCATATTTCGTTGCTTCTTGCTTATTATATACAATATGGTTGAAAATTGCAAGCACAATTTAAACAATTCATTTTAAAAGCATTTGATCAGCTCCGTTACGACTCTGTCCGCGCCCAAACCATCCACATAGGATTGCATGGCCTCAGCCATTCTCTTGCGCTCTTCATAGTTCTTCGAAAGCTTTAAGACAGCTGTATAAATAAGCCCTCCAATTTGCTCCTCATGTCCGCGCAAATCCCCACAGCTATCCATGTAACCGAGCCTTGCAAAGGCCTGACAGCCCGAAATCTGATTATCCGCTAAGATATAGTTAATCGTCGGCAAACCGCAGGCACAAAGCTCATACATCGTACTTCCAGCTGCGGATACGGCAAGATCTGATGCGAGAATAATGTCCTTCAGACAATTTAAACGATCATGAATGACGATTCTGGAAGGATCCACGGGAAGCTGAAATAGATACTCCCTGTCACGATTTAAGGGCGTAACTAAAAAATGAAAGCACAATCTATCTTCTGCTGAATTAGATTGTAAATGATCCACCAATCTTTTGGCAACACTAAGAGGATCAGATCCCCCCGTAGAAATCAATACATTCTTACATTCTTTTGCAACCATTCTCTTCGGAACATCCCTGTAAACATCCCTTAATGGAGCATAGGTCGGGCCAAGCAACAGTCTAGGGACGCACAGCCCCTCTCCTTCATATAAGCCTCGATAATCGATGTCTGGCCCATAGGCATTATAATTGAGAATGCCTCTCACGGAAAATGCCGTTTTTCCATAATCATCTATATACCAAATGGGAAGATTGGTTTCGCTTAAGATCAGAAAATATCGTTCCGTCACATAATAGCTGTCAACAACGATCAGCTTTGGCTTTAAAGCATCCAAAAGTGACAGAAAAATGGGAAGTTCTTTTTTCGTCTGATCAAAAGAGCCGCCCAAAAGCTTTACCTGATGGCCGCGGCTCTCTACAACATCCTTCATGGCATCCTCCGCCATGACAAACAAGGATTCCTCTCCCGCGCGACGAAAAGCATCCGCGATGGACAGACACCGCATCACGTGACCCGAACCAATATGTCGATTTCCATCCGCGCGAAAAATAATCATAATGACCTCTTATATATCTGATAGACTCCTTCAGCCTTTTCCAGCTGAAAACCTAACTTTTGAATAAAATGGAGTGATTTTTGGTTCTCTTCATGAATTTCAGCAATTGCCGTTTTACATCCTCGAGCCTTTTTCGCATAAGCAATCATAGCCTGCACTGCTTCACTGGCAAATCCTTTGCCGTAATATTCTGGGGCAATCAGATATCCAATCTCGGCACAACCATCCTTCGAAACTCTTAAATTAAATAGGCCAATTCGTTTACCATTTGCATCGATTGCAACCCAATCATAACGATCGGGATCATAGGGATATATGTCATGAAACCAATGAAGATGCTCCTCTAACGTCAAAGTCTTAGGATTGGTAAAGTAACGAAAGATATCTGGATGATTTCTCAGTGCCACAATTTCCTGCGCATCCTCCTCACGAATTTCTCGAAGAATAAGACGCTCAGTCTTTATTGCGTCCACGGACTTTACCTGTTCCATCGAAACGGGCGTGCCATAGGGGATGTCAGTCAATGCCGCATGTCCCTGAATTCGCTGAAAATATTTAGGTTTCAAGCCCTGCGAAGGACGAATGCTTCTTACGTTCTCACTTGTAAAGGCCTCTCCCTTTTTGATGTCTCGCACTGCAAATAAGCTTCTTCGAAACTTAAGAAGTGCCTGTTCTCCCTCCGTCGGTCCATACTTTTTTTCACCGATAATCGTTCCAACTGCTTTGACGGCGTTAACCATCTCGGCATATTCTGCAATTGTCATGCTAAATTCACTGTCAGCGCTCTTCACACCTTCCAGCTTAACATGTTTTTCAATTACACATGCACCAAGAGAAGCCCCTACAACGTCAGCAAGATGACCCTCGCTATGATCCGACAGTCCAACGGGAACATGATACCTTTCCATCATGTCCTGAATGTTAGAAAGATGCATGTCCTTCCAATTGGCTGGATATTCACTGCAACATTTCAGTAAGACAATCTGATCATTTCCAACGCGCTTACATGCGTCAATTGCGTCCTGAATCTCATCCTCGCTTCCCATGCCACAGGAAATAATCATTGGCTTGCCCTTCGATGCGGCATATTCAATCAGCGGAATATCCACAAGCTCAAAGCTGGCAATCTTATATGCCTCACAGCCCAAGTTTTCCAAAAAGTCTACGGCATCATTGTCAAATGGTGTCGACAGAAAATCGATACCGCAGCGCTCACATTCTTCCTTGATGCGTCCCTGCCATTCATAGGGAGTCCCGGCATCCTGATACAAATCGTAGAGCTTGTAGCCATCCCAAAGCGTTCCCTGAATCTTGAAATATTCATTGTCACAATCAATGGTAAGGCTGTCAGCCGTATAGGTTTGAATTTTTAAACAGTCCGCACCAGCTTTGGCTGCCTGACGCACAATTTCCAAAGCATTTTCCAGACTTCCGCCGTGATTGGCGCTCATCTCCGCAATAAAGTAAACCTCTTTATTTTTTAACTTTTCAAACAAATGAAACATGGTATGCCCTAAACCTTTGAAAGATTTTTAAACAACACATTAGGAACGCATATGAACGTCCACCTGAGGGAAAGGAATCTCGATGCCATTCGCATCCAAGGTCAACTTCGCCTTCTCCGTCAAATCCCACTTGGCAGGCCAGTAATCTGCACTCTTTACCCAACAATGGATTACCAGCTTAACGCCACTGTCTTCCAGCTCATCAACAACGACACGCATTACCTGCTCTTTGATCGTATAATCGCTTTCGGTCAACATGTCCTGCAAAACCTCTTTTGCAAGCTTGATGTCAGAGCCATAGGAGATCTGGAGGGAAATATCCAGTCTTCTGGTCTTTTCTGCGGTCACGTTGGTAATGCTGTTATTGGCAAGATTGCCATTTGGCAAAATAACGACCTTGTTGTCTACCGTCTGCAGCTTTGTATAAAAGATCTGAATCTCGGATACAAATCCTTCCTTCCCCGCGGAATCAATAATGTAATCTCCAACCTTAAAGGGCTTTAACAGGAGAATCAGCACGCCACCCGCAAAATTGGAAAGGCTTCCCTGGATGGCAAGACCGATGGCAACACCAGCAGAACCAAGTAAGGCAACAATGCTTGCCGCATCCACGCCAAGACGCGATGCAATCATAAATGCCAAGACCACATAGAGAGCCACGCGCAGGAACGAAATCACGAACGTGATGACGCCTCTTTCCGCCTTGGCCTTTTCCATGGACTTTTGCACGATACGAAGTACTACCTTAATTAGCTTCGCACCAATAAAAAAGATTAAAATCGTAATCAGGACACGCAGGATCAGCTGAAAAATAGAGCCTGAAATCCCTGTCATAAAAAAAGCATCTAATTCTTCCTTTGTCACGTTATTCCACCTTCTTCGTCTTCTTGCCTTCCAGCTTTAAGGATTCTTCCTCTACAAGATGCATGGCGTTCTCCGTCTTCTTCTTCGCCTGCTCGAGGGATTCCTTTGCCTGCTTGGCTGCAAGCTTCGCTTCCTTCATTTCTTTTTCCAAGAGCTTTTGATGCTCCTCAGCCTTCGCAGCCGCCTCTAGCGCTTCCTTTTCAGCCTCCTGCTGAACCCGAAGTGCTTCCTTTGCGGCAAGCAAGGCCTTCATCTCTTCCCGACGCTTTAAGTCTGCCTTAGTAAAGGGTACATATTGCAAAATCGTCAGGGAAAGCGGTGCCATCTTAACCGTTATGGATTCTTCTCTGTCATCACAAGGCTGTTCCTTGGAAGAAATCATCTTGGTATTAACCATGCCACTTCCGTCAAAGGCTTTCGCATCCGTATTCAAAAGCTCTTTATACTTTCCTGGAATAGGAACGCCTGTCGTAATCTCCTCTTCAATACCTGAGAAGTTTGCAATAACTAGCAGCATATCTTCCTGCCTTCTGCCCTTTCTTGCGAAGGAAAGATAGCAGTCATTCGCGGCAATGTTGTTGATCCACTCAAAGCCCTCTGGAGCGTCATCGAGCTCATACAGCGCCCTCTGCTCATGATAAAGCTGATGTAAGGCTTTGATCAACTCCTTTACACCGCGATGTCCAGGGTAGTCAAGCAAATTCCATTCTACGCTACGCTTTTCATTCCACTCATCAAATTCTGCGATGTCTTGTCCCATAAATAACAGCTTTTTACCAGGATGAGCCATCATATAGGCAAAGGTGAGACGCAGGTTCGAAAACTTCTGTTCTCGCATGCCAGGCATCTTTCCGAGCATACTGGACTGACCACCAACGAAATTATGATGGGAAAATGCCAAAACATATTTTTCCGTATAGGCATAAACCATGCTAAAGGTCAATTCGCCATGATGATGGGCACGGAAATACGGATCATATTTAATATAATCCAAATAACCATTGACAAAGCCAGGATTCCAGGTCAAGTCGAATCCAAGCTGCTCATCGTCCATAATCGGTGCATCAGAGATGGATAACACACCAGGATTTCTCTTCTTTAAGACGGAATTCAAATGCTTGATCATATCAATACAATCAAGATTTTCGTTTCCGCCATACATGTTCGGAATCCATTCGCCATCCTTGCGATCATAATTCAGATAGTACATACTCGCCACGGATTCCATGCGAATGCCGTCAATATGATATTTTTCTACCCAAAACAAGGCGCTTGCAATCAAGAAATTCGATACCTCAGGACGACCATAATTAAATAACAAGGTGCCCCATCTGGGACTTACGCCCTTTCTGGGATCCTGATGCTCATAAAGACAGGTACCGTCAAAGGAAGCAAGTCCAAAATCATCCTTCGTGAAATGCTGTGCGGCAAAGTCCATGATGACTCCAATGCCAGCCTTATGTAATTCATTGACAAAATACATAAAATCCTCAGGCGAGCCATATCGAGCCGTAGGGGCAAAATAGCCTGTCGTCTGATATCCCCAGCATTCATCCACGGGATATTCCGTCACGGGCATCAATTCCACGTGCGTATATCCCATTTCCTTTACATAGGAGATAACCTTCTTTGCTAGCTCTTTGTAATTGGGGAAACCACCGTCCTTATGCTCCAAGATGGATCCTAAATAGAGTTCATAGATGCTCATGGGAACATTGCCCGTCTGATAATCCTCACGATTCTCGATGAAATCCTGATCCTCCCACTTGAAATCAGTTAAATCAGTCACTACCGATGCCGTTTCAGGGCGAAGCTGACAAGCATTTGCATAAGGGTCAGCTTTTAGGTAGGTCAGGCCATTTTTCAGTTTTAATTCAAACTTATAGTTAGAGCCCATCGATACGTCAGGGATAAACAGCTCAAAAACGCCGCTGTCCCAGACCTTTCTCATCTGATGAACCCTGCCATCCCAGCCATTAAAATCGCCAACGACGCTGACGCGGAGACAATTTGGAGCCCATACGGCAAATAAAACACCCCAAACGCCATCCACCTTCATGGGATGAGCACCTAGCTTTTCATAAATCTCATAATTTACGCCATTACTAAAGCGCTCAATGTCTTCCTTGGTGATTACGGGATCAAAGCGATAGGGATCCTCAACCGTTGCTTCCCTTTCATCCTTATAAATCACCTTATAAACATAGCTATCAATCTTTTTGGCAGGAACGAGAGCAGCATAAAATCCCACTTCGTCTGCCTGCTCCATCTTTATGTCATATGCATAAGTTGCAAGCTTTTCCCGCTGACGATCTTTCTCCTTTTGGGTCCAATGAAGGTACACCTCCTTCGCATCCGGGAAAAATGCCTGTACTAAGGTTTGAGATCCAGCCTTCTGTGCTCCAAGAATGCGGTGCGGATTCGATGACTCTGAATAAACAATCTCCTCGATTAAGGGCCAATTCATTCGTTTATAAAGTTTTTTATCCATTTATCATAATTCCCCTTTTCATGCCGTGTGATTTCTGTAATGCAAGCTGTTTTCTGCTCCCTGTCATGATAAAGTAAAAGGATGCAGACAATTCAGTCGTTACCCCAAGTCATGAAGGAATAAACCGCTGCGAAGCTTTGGCTCAAACCAAGTTGATTTCGGAGGCATCAGTCTACCAGCATCTGCAACGGCAAAGAGCTCGCCGATGGAAGTCGGATACATGGAAAAGGCAATGCTGCCAGGAATCTCCGCGCATCTTCTCTCCAGCTCCTTCAGTCCGCGAATACCACCGATAAAATCAATACGCTTATCTGTCTTAGGATCGCCAATGCCAAGAATGCTAGATAATAAGTAATTCTGCAAAATGGAAACATCCAAGCCTTCTACGGGATCATCACTGCAGATATCCTTCTTTGCCTTTAAGCCATACCACTTACCGCCAAGGTACATGCCAAAGGTCCCCTTTTCCTGCGGCGCATATGGCTTTCCATCCTTGTCAAAATCGCTTATTTCAAAGCATTCTGAAACCTTACCTAAGAACGCCTCCTCGGAAAGGCCATTCAAATCCTTGACAAAACGATTATAATCTAAAATTTTAAGCTCTTCATCAGGGAACAGAACGGAAAGAAAATAATTATATTCTTCCTTACCAGTATAGTTAGGATTTTCAGCTCTTCTCTTCTGTCCAACCTTCACTGCGGAGGCGCATCTGTGATGACCGTCAGCGATATAAATGGCAGGAATCTTAGAAAAAGCATCCTGAATGTCAGAAATGGCCTGTGCCTCATCAATCACCCAAACTCTGTGCGTAATGCCATCCTCGGAGATAAAATCATATACAGGAGCCTTCTTCTTTTCCTCGGCTATAATTTCGCGAAGCTTTCCGCCAGCGCGATAGGCAAGGAAAATAGGACCCGTCTGCATGTTGCAAATGTCAACATGATTGATTCTGTCCTGCTCCTTGTCAGCACGCGTATTCTCATGCTTTTTAATGATATTATTCTGATAATCATCTATGGACGCGCACGCGACAATACCCGTCTGGCTTCTTCCGTCCATAACCTGTTCATATAAGTAATAGCAGGGCTTGTCTTCCTGAAGAAATCTCCCCTCAGAAATCCAACCGCGGAGCATGCTTTTTGCCTTTTGATAAACCTCGGGTGCATAGGTGTCTACTTCAGGTCCGAACTGTGTCTCAGCCCTGTCAATTGCCAAAAAGGATCCCGGGTTCTTTTTTACTACATCACAAGCCTCTTGACGATTATATACGTCATAAGGAAGTGCAGCAATCTCCTTTTCCCTGCCAGGTGCGGGTCGAAATGCCTGAAAAGGTCTCACGTCAGCCATAATGATTCTCCTTTATTTTCATATAATTTCTTCACAATTACTCCAACCATTATACCAAAAAAACAGACTATGCACAACACACTTTTTATGATAATATAAAACATGCGATAGAAAAACAAGCGGCTGCAAAGCAGACATTTGTTTTTCAAGCATGTTTTAACGAGAAAGCAGATTTGCGAAGCAAATCAAGAAAGCTGCGAAGCAGCGAGCTTTCGAGTTTATGACAAAAGAACATGCGATAGAAAAACAAGCGGCTGCAAAGCAGACATTTGTTTTTCAAGCATGTTTTAACGAGAAAGCAGATTTG
>SVFO01000007.1:0-627 GCA_015056795.1 Lachnospiraceae bacterium | reverse complement strand
AACATGCGATAGAAAAACAAGCGGCTGCAAAGCAGACATTTGTTTTTCAAGCATGTTTTAACGAGAAAGCAGATTTGCGAAGCAAATCAAGAAAGCTGCGAAGCAGCGAGCTTTCGATAAAAGGTAAAGGAAAGGTTGGAGGAAGTCATGACAGAGGAAAATAGAATCATTCTAAATCGAATTAACAAGTACGCAGAGGAGGTTTTGGGTGATATAGATCCCCAAAAAGTCCCCGTTTCCATGCAATTAGAGAAATTAAAGCCAATCATGCAGGAAATCGCAACAGAAAAAGGGATGTCTTTAGAGGATCTGTTTATTTTATACATGGACATCCAGAGCGAGGCATCCGTTGCATCAGACCAAAAGCTCCAGGATCAACTAAAAGACCTCAACATGGGCGGCGAAATGCCCCTCTTATATCGCGACTAAACATGTTCTCATCTGCTCTCCCAAATTTGGGAGAGCTTTTTTTTCAGATTTCCAAAACGAAGGACTGCGGGTGACCGCCGTCCTTCGATAGAGAAAAAGGCCCTCCCTGTTTAAGGGAGGGCCTTTCAGATTGAAGACAAAGTCCGAGGTTGATTGCCTCGGACTATTTTTTTAATGAAAAAAGTGCCTTGAAGCCTT
>SVFO01000006.1:150563-156183 GCA_015056795.1 Lachnospiraceae bacterium | reverse complement strand
CGGGATTTGGAAATTACTATGTAATTTCCAAACAATTATGGCATGCCTTACGGCATGTCCCTCATTTCATTCGGGATCTGGAAATTACTATGTAATTTCCAGACAATTATACGCGAATTAGCCTTTCATGGCAAGAGCATAATGCTCTTACCTTTCAAACAGGGCAAGGCCAATCTTTGTCGGATGATCCAAATAAAGCTGATCCTTTTTCCCTTTCGACTTGTATGTCAGGATCATCAGGGTGACCAAAATATCGCCTCCTCCTGCCAAAATGCCAAGGGCACCAAAAATCAGGAAGAATAGGTTCCCAAACACCAGAGCAAGGATGCAGGGAATGATACCCAAAATCGTACAGGGCATCAGGCTTCCAATAATGTAACAGCTCTTTTTCATGGGAACCTTACAGGTGCAATATGGCGTAAGGGCCTGTACAATAAACCCAAATTCTATGTTTTCCTTGAATCCTCCCTTGATGCCAAGGCCCCAGGTAATGCCATGAATCAATTCGTGAACGACAATGGAAACAACAAATAAAAGCATCATTACAAATGGTTGCCAACTCGTATCTTCCCCAGGCAACGGAAGTTTCATGCAGAAATAGGCGATAATAAACGGCGCGGCAAGAATGGCGGCATATAGGATTCCCAAGGTATTTGCCTTTACGATGGAACAGGTCAGTTCCTTCATCTCATACCCCTGTCCCTCCAGTTCTCCCTTGGTTTTTTCAAAAAGCTCGGCGCGTCGTTTCTCCGCATCCGTCAGCTCTCTCGTTTCTTCCTGAAATCCCTCTTTTTTCTCATCGCTCATTGTTCCTTCCCCCATCAACTATTATATTTCTATCTCATGATCAAACATGGTCTCTTCTTCGGCTCCCTCTGACATTTCATTGTCGAAGATGGTCTCTTCCACGACCTTAACGCAGGTATCGACATCCTTCAAGATATCCTTCCCCCAAAAACGAATGACGGTCCAGCCCAAGTACAGGAGCTTTTTGTTTGCCTCGTCATCTCTGGTTTTGGTTCTCGTGATCTTATCGATCCAAAACTGGGCATTGTTCCCGCGTTCCAGCTGTGGCTTTAAAACCTCCCAATCCTTTCCGTGAAAGAATTCACTGTCACAGAAGATCACAATTTTATATTTCGTCAGGACAATGTCTGGCGAGCCAGGAAGCGTCCGAAGGTTTTTGCGATACCGATAGCCCTTATTCCACAGGGCCTTGCGAAGCTTTAGCTCAATCGCCGTGTCCTTGCTTTTAATCTGCTGCATGTTATAATGCCGCGACTCGTCCGTGCTTTCTGTTTTAACGGATGACCTGCGCGACTTTTTTGCAGTGGCAATCTTCCCATCCTTTTCCATACTAGCATTCATTCCCTTTTAAGCAATTCCTTCCACCCAAAATTCCGTGACGCCATGAAGGTAAAGCTTTCATGTTTCTGTCAAGCCCTAAAGATAAAACCTGCAATCAGGTACAAAACTGCGGAAGCTCCCGTAATGGCAAAGCTGTACTTCATGCGGACCTTGCGCACGATCCTGGGATTACATCCGATGGCGGTTCCGACATTCATGCTATCCGCCGTAAACATACAGTTCTTCTCTCCCGCAATGCCAGCACCAGCGATGGCGCCAATACAGAGCGCCATATTCACGCCAAGGAGCGGTCCAAAATGAACGGCAATCGGGAAGACGATTGCATACATGGACCAGGAGGAACCCAGCGCCACCGTCAGGAACATGGCAAGCACGAACATCACCATCGGGAAGATGGGACCGAACATGCCAAATGCTTCCACGGCATCCGAAAAGTACTCTGTCAGTTGAAGCGTACTAAGAAGCGTGGAGAAACAAATCGTAAATAGGTAAAGCACTATCGGCAATGTTGAGTTTGCGATGCCCACGATCAGATGCTCCATAAACTGCTCTGGCGTCATCAAGCCCTGCCAGCAGTACAGGAGGAACATGAAAACTAACGTCACAGTCAGACCCACTGCGCTGTCCACCATAAATTTTCCAGCGATTATGGTGCTAACCAGCAGGGAGCTAACAGCCAATACCAAAATGGGAAGCATGATGTTCATGATCTTGCCCCACATCTCGGGCTCGTTCAGGCTCAAATATTTCTCAGAACCATCTGGCCAAAGTCTGCCGCCTTCCTTCACTCGCTTGTCCGCTTCCTTTAGTCTCTCCGTGAGCGGAAGCTTTCCAAAGCAGTAAAGCAGCATACAAATGACGACCAAAATAGAGAAGAAGTTAAAAGGTATAGATTGGCAGAACACGCCCACGGTGTTATCATGTACGGACGCCGTAAGTGTACCAATGACGTAAATGCCCCAAAGGGAAATGGGAATGAAGGAGCTCAGCACCGTTGGCAATAAGCTATAGAGCAGGGACGTTTTCTCTCTTGGGATCGCCTGTTCCTTTGCAACTGCGTTCGTTGAGTTCGCCGCACAGGCCATATTTAGGCCATCATCAATACAGGTCACCGTCATAATGCCGAAGGCCGTCAGCATCATGCCGCGCTGACTCTTGACCTTGCTGTCCGCGAGCTTTTTGAAGGCCGTCACCGCACCAGAGGCCTCGATAAGCTGGACAACACTTCCCATCAATGCCATGACATACACCGTCCATGCATTGTCGTATGCCATCATGGACTCGATCATGCCATCCACAAAGCTGGCTGAAATGCCCTTGCGATAAATCAAAAGGGCTGCCAGCATAATCGACACAATCAACGATTCCATCGTACGCTTGGTCACAAGAACATAAACCAACATGAGTGCTAAGGGCGCCAAAAAAACTGGTCCATTTGCCTCCTTCGGTATCAGAATCCAGCAAAGAACGTAAATCAGGGCCAAAATGCCATATTGAATGATCATGCGGCGCTTGGAAAGCGGCGTTTGGTTCGATGGATGCTGCAAAATACCCTTGCGCATTCCAGAAAGGGCCAGAATCTGGGAATGCTTACCGGACACCTGCCCATACACGCGCTTCATCAGCTCGCCGTATACCTCCGGGTGCTTTGCAAGAATGCTCATCATGTCATCCGCATCCAGACGATAGACAATGGTGCGACCGAGGGAACGCACGGTCGAAAGGCGCTTTTGCTTTGACAGGACGCCATACTCGCCAAAGTATTGGCCTTCGTGCATGATATTGATCTGCTCTCCCTCACGGCTCAGCACAATGGCGGTTCCCGTTTCCAGGAAAAACATACAATCAGGCTCCCCGTCAATGACGCAAATATCCTGACCATTTTCGAATTGCAGGCGCTTTAGCTTTTTCTTTATCTCCTCGATCTCCTGATGATCTTCCTCACCATCACCGATCTGAAAAAAATCCTGAATAAACTTGTCATCTATACGATTCTTGGGCATAAAAAATCCCTCCGCAACATAATAGAAGCATCCACTTGTCATTATTTGACAACGAACCACTTATATTTTATCGTTACGGAGGAATTTCGTCAATCCTGCCTTACATGTTTCTTATATGTTTTCTAGGCATTTTCTTTGTTTGCAGGAATCTTATTTTGTCTTTTCAAAGGTAACGGCGCGTCTGCCGCGATAAAGTGCGCCAACCAGCTTTTGCGGTGCGGCCACGTCTGCATCCTCAAGGGCTACCATGCCAATCACGCCAGGCTTTCTAGCATCGGCAAACAGTTCACTGAGGCTCTCCAGATCCACGGCTGGAAGTGGCAGGAACAGGAACAAGGTCTGCCATAGGGAAGCCGCCGTCTCCTCTCGGTCTGCCTGATGGAATACGATCTTTTCCTTGCCCTTTTTCCAATATCCCAGATACTGAGAAAGCGTTGCCAGATTTGCGTTACAGCATTCCGAAGCAGCGACAAACGCTTGCTGCAGCTCCAGTGCAAGCGCAAAGAGCTTTTCCCTCTCCTTCTGATAATTCTTGGAAATCCAGGGATTCTCTGCCGTGCGCTTTGCCACAGTCTTCGCATCCTTCGAGAGCAAATCCTTCACAAAGTCCAGATCCAGCATGGTTCTTTGGTCATCACCCTGTTCCTTGGACCACTGCTCCAAAATCGCCTTGTGATCCTTCTCCACGGATTCGAGATGGCACTTTGCCTGCTCCTTCTCTTCCTCCTTCTTCGCCATGCTCGCCCTTGCGGTATTGATGGTCTTCGTCAGCTGTGTCAGCTTCTCATTAATGCTAGTTAAGTTATTTTGAATTCGCTTCTCAACGGTCGCCAGCTCGTCGTACTGAGCGGTCAGCTCCTTCATCTTCTTTTCTGCAGCAGGAGCCTTCTCCTGTGCCTCAATTGCTTCCTTTGCGCACTGATCTGCCTGCTCCATGACCGCTTCATATTTCTTCTTCGAAAGGAGCTTTGTCATGGCATTGACGGAACCGCGAAGCTGCTGCTCCTTATCAAAGCCCGTGCGGATGATCTCATTGTATTTCGTCCACTCGTTTTTCGCCTGCTGTGCCTCTGCTCCCGTCTTTTCCATCTGCTTGTAAAGATCTTCCAGATCGGAATGATTCTTGTCGCGTTGCTCCATCAAAGGCTTCTTTCCGTTCTCAGCATTCTCTGCATCGCGCTTGCCATGTTCAATCGCAGCCTCGGCATCCTTTAAGCTCTTCGATGCCTGCTTTTCCTCCTTCCAATTTCGAAGGAAGGTTTGCTGAAGCACTCCCTGCTTTGCCTGCATGTCCTTTACGATCTTGAGCTGCGCGAGGAACTCCTCCCTTGCCTTCTTATATTTCGGCAGACGATCCTCTGCAAGATTGGCCTTGCGGAAGGCTTCTACGAAGGGCAAAAGCTCCTTCTCATAAAAGGCCTTACGCTCTGCCTCGCTGGTCAGCGGCGCCGTCAATCGTCCCGCCGTCTTTTCCTGCGCCTTGATATCCTTGCAAAGCTTTTCCAAAGCGCCATGCTCCTGCGCGGAAAGCACCATGGAATACTCATTGATGTTATCATTTCGAAGCATATGCCACTTGGAGGGATATTCCGCGTAGGCATGGTTTTTCTCTTCTCCATGATAAAACGTAAAGCTTTCAAAGGCTTCATCTGGCTTCTCATACTTTGCAAGAAGCTCTGCCCTGTCTACGACGTTATTTACAAGAAGCTCCTCTAAAAGCGCAGTCTTATCAGCCTCCGTCTTCTCGTGAGCAGCAACAATTTTCCCTGTCTCCTCAAACGCGGAGCCATCACCCTTACGAATGGCGAGGTTGACGTCAACCTGCTGCCAAAGGGGATTTAATCCTTTGGAAGGCCACTTTCCCAATGGTGCATTCTGCAAAGTCAGCACCTGATTTAAGAGTAGGAAATCCGCCTCCTGATTCTCCTCGTCCATCACAATATTGCGCCCCAAAGCTGGCGTTTTCCCACTCTCGGAATCCACCTTTTCCACAAAAGCATATAATTCGTCGCAAAGACAATCCCGTTTGGAAAAGGTACCCTTCTGCACGCTTTCATAGACAAACTTTACGTCCTCCTGACACTTGCCGTTCGCCTTTGCTTCCTTTTCCCACAGCTCCTTTAGGATTTGCTCTGCGTTCCTTTTTTCTTCTGATGCCATAACTACCTCCGCCCTGTCGCTTGGTTTCCTTCCTCTTCACTCATAAAATCCAGCTGCCTTCGGCATCTGTCGCTGCTTCGCAGCTTCCG
>SVFO01000006.1:11657-150553 GCA_015056795.1 Lachnospiraceae bacterium | reverse complement strand
CCTGTCGCTTGGTTTCCTTCCTCTTCACTCATAAAATCCAGCTGCCTTCGGCATCTGTCGCTGCTTCGCAGCTTCCGATTTTATTTCGTATACGCTCGGGTGAAACCAAATGCTTAGCCTGAAAATCGAAGATTTTCACGCGCCTGTCGCTTGGTTTCCTTCCTCTTCACTCATAAAATCCAGCTGCCTTCGGCATCTGTCGCTGCTTCGCAGCTTCCGATTTTATTTCGTATACGCTCGGGTGAAACCAAATGCCCCGCTTCGCGGGTCGCTTGGTTTCCTTCCTCGCTACATCATATGTATCGTTCAAAAAACTAGGATTGTTTATTGCTTTAGTAAAAATTCTCCAGCTTTTTTGAAAGTTCAATTTCTTCTGCAATCAGAGCGCTGATCCATTTGCCATCTGCCTTGGAGAGATTTCCGCGGAACTCCTGATAGTATTCCTCGCGTTCCTCCTTGGACACAAGCTCATTTGTTACGATCTCCTTCAATCGGAAGTTCAATCTGTTTTTCTGATAATATACCACGTTCAATTCCTGACAGATGTCATCCATCTCCGTGATGAAGGTCTCCGTGATCCTTGGCGTGTCCTTGATTTTTTGTACCGCATCTTGCGCTTTGGCGGAATAATGGTTCCAAATGAGAAACTCACTGCCAGCTGTCACAATGGCAAATACAAGAAGTCCAATGACCAGGCGCTTTTTATTCTTGGTAAAGCATTCAATGCAAATGACGCCCCATACCGCAAGAATCACCGCCATGCAAGCTGCCGTAAGCAGCATCAGCTTGCCACCGTTGTAGAAATAAAAACAAAAAGCAAAATACCATGCCACATAGGGAATTAAAAAAGCATACTGTCGCTTTTTATTATGCCACTCCCTCGTAAACAGGATAATCAAGAGTGCCAGCACCATTAAGGGCAGCACGGAAAGAACCGCCGGAATCCTCAGGCTATGGTTGATAAAATTGATAACGGCACTATAGAATATGGATTTTACAAATTCCTTGGGTACGGCTGTTACCTGATTGATTTCCTTTTCTACCACGTCTTCCCTAAACATGCTCTGTCCTCTCCTTCTGTGAAGCATATAGAAACGGCAGGCAATTCTTAAGAATACCTGCCGTCTTGCTATGTATTATACATGAGGTTGTTTTACTTTGCAACAACATTAGCACCTCTAAAGTGCTTGGTTTTTGTCTTTTTCATCAAAGAACACAGCCCTTTTGGAGAATTACGTTCGCATATTGACTGCGCTCTGAGGTTGCAATGATTGCATAAGCCTTCTTCGACTCGTCATAAAAGGCGAAGCGCTCCAGCTTTTGAATCACTCCCGTCCCTCTTGGCTCGGCCGCAGCAATCAGCTTGTCGTAGGTCTTCCAAATGGAAACGTCTGCTTGATCCCCAGGAACTCGCTCCATCAGGCTGACGGGCTTTTCCACATATTGATCCAAAGGAAATACCTGCAAGATGGCCTCTAAAATCTCGGGAACGCCATGACCGTCCATGCGGATGACAATGGCATTTTTCCCCATGGACTGCGCGGGGAAGTTGCCGTCTGCGATCACGATGGTGTCACCATGACCCATCTCGCAAAGAACCTTTAATAACTCAGGGGATAACATCGGTGAAATTCCTTTTAACATCGTTTGATTCCTCCTTTTATCATAACTCGGGGATTTGTCCGATCCATGTCACCCAGGCACGCTCGCGCTTCGGGTGCAGCGCAGCGGTACTAAGGAGCCAAAATACGTCTCCTAAGTACCGGCGCTTGGCACACGAGCCTTGGAGACACAGATCGAACATCCCCTCGAGGTACACGAAATCCAAGTACAGTGAATGATTATAACATGTTTCCAATCTCAGGAAGGGGAGTGAGGTTCTTAAATCCGTAAAATCTCACAGCATTTTTTCCTAAGAAGGCATCCTTCTCCGCCTCGGTCAGGCGGTTCGTATCGAGCAGAAAACGAACGGCGCTCTTGTAGGTAATGTCAGTCATGGTGCGCGGATAATCACTTCCCCACATCAGCTTCTCGACGCCGCAGATGGAGATGGCCTCGCGTATGGCCTCTATCGCAGAAGGATACGGATAAAACTCCTGATGGAAGAGCCAGGTTAAACCACCGCTTTCGATATAGACATTTTGATTCTTGGCAAGGGCAATCTGGCGCTGCCAGCCAGGCGTTGTCACCATGCCAAAGTGTCCGATGGCAATGCGAAGATTCGGGAGTCTGTCAATCACCCACTGCAGGTCATCCACCTGCGCGTCTCCGTCCGCCATGTCAATGGAAACAAATTTCCCTGCATCACAAATCCTTTGAAACACGGGGAGAAGCTTTTTCAGATCCTGGTCCGCAAGACGGCCAGCACAAATCTTAACGCCGTCAAACCCATCAAGTTCAAAGTCGTCCCGCTCCTCATAGAGGGAACAAATACGAAACCTGTCGGGATATTTGTCCTTTACCTTCAGAAGGTATTCATCCTGATTACCATCCATGTATTCCTGCGTGACAACGCATCCGTTGACGCAAGCATAGTCCATGTTGGCAAGCAAACGCTCCGCCGTATTCTTTCCATCCACAAGATAAGGCGGCATCATCTGGCGAATCTCGCCGACAAACATGCTCTTTCCATTACCGATGGAATACACGGGCTTACCTTCAATCTCCCCCTGCTGCCTCTCCCAAAGATGCAAATGCGCGTCTATAATGATTCTATTACTCACATCATTACCCCCTCAACTTATTGTCGTAAAAATGCGAATTCAGTACTTACGCCTCTTTAGCAACCTCAATCAGTACCTTGGACAGGCTGCCGTCATTATGTACCAGTGCGTCGAAGGCATCTGCCACCTGATCTACAGGATAAACGGCGCTGACCATGTCATCTACCTTTGCCTCACCAGATGCAATCAGGTCAATAACAGCCTGGAAATCTCTTGCATAGGAATTGCGGCTGCCGAAAACATTCAGCTCCTTCTTGAGCAGTATGGAATGCAGGAAGGTCGTCTCCTTCTTGCCATTGCCAATCAGAATAATGTTGGCTGCGAAGGCTGCACAATCAATACAGCTGAGGAAGGTGACATCCTGACCACATGCCTCCACGCAGACGTCGAAGCCGTTGCCGTTCGTGAGCTTCATGGCCTCCTCGCGAATGTTGCTGGTCTTAGAATTGATGACGTTACTTGCTCCAAAATGCTTTGCCTTTTCGAGTCTGCCATCAAGAATGTCGGCAACCGTGACCTCTGCACCCTGTGCCTTCGCTGCAATCAGCGCAAACAGACCGATAGGGCCTGCGCCAACCACCAGCACCTTGTCTCCCCTGTTGATCTTTGCGCGGTGAAGTGCATGATAGCTGATGGTAAAGGGCTCAACCAAAGCAAGCTGCTTTGCGGAAAGACCCTTGCCATCATAGATTCTCTCCACGGGCATCACAATATACTCGCGAAAGCATCCGTCCCTCTGAACGCCCATGGTTTGATTGTCGGTACAACAGTTTACAAAGCCTCTCTGGCAGGAATAGCAGTGACCACAGTTGAAATAAGGATTTGCCGTCACAATGTCGCCAGCCTTCAGGCCCTTGTCATTCTCCGGAATGGAAATAATCTGCGCACTAAACTCATGTCCGGGAATACGGGGATAGGTCGTGAACGGTTGATTTCCGGTAAAGCTTGCCACGTCCGATCCACAAATGCCACAATACAAAATCTTCAAAAGTGCCTCGCCCTCCTTCGGCACAGGCATTTCCGTTGCTCTTACGTCAATTTCAAAGGGCTTATCAATAAATACGGTTTTCATAATATACCTCCAGTAAATCTATTATTAATCCACATACTTCGGGTTCCAGATGACTGCAGTCTTCATGGGCGCATTCTTGGAATAAATCTTATTCTTGTAGGCTCCCATGGGATCTGCGGTGAATTCGTCCTTGTCGATCAACTCCACGATCTCATCATAGCTACTTTCTGCAAGCAGCTGGATTGCCTTCTCCATGTGATCCTGACGGAAGTTGATGCTGCCAAGGATCAGATGATTTTCGAAGCCAAACGGCATCGTGTCAAAGGTGATCTTCGGTCCTAAGGAAAAGCTGTTGTAGATACCGTTGCAGCCAAGCGCGCCATGCTCAAAGGCCACGCGATGCTCCACGTTGCTTCCGCTGACACCGATAAAGGTCGTTGCTCTGCCGCCCAACGCTTTCACAATTGCCTTCGACAGCTCTGCCTCGCAGTCAAAGGTATTCTGCAGATAGGTCGCACCCGTCTGCTTTAAGGCATAAGTCACCTTCGCAGAATCCTTGGGGCTTCTCGCCACGAAGAGAACCTTTGCATTCTTATGATTTCGAAGAATCAGATCACCGATAAACATCCCCGTGGTTCCAAGGCCAAAAATAACGGTGCGGTCGAAGATCTCTTCCTTCGCGATCTCGCGTGCCTTCTGCTCATCGCATTTGTACTTGCGCATGCAAACGCGGAAATTGTGGGCGCTGCCAAGATCCTCCATGCGCTCTAACTGGAAGAGCATGCATGCAAAGGGATCCGGGAAGACCATCTTTTTCGCAAAGGAGCGATCCAGCTTTCCGTTATGAACATATCCATCAGGAATGCGAAGCAGCATGTCAGGATGGAAATACTGCTTGTCGCAGAACAGTCCGTCTGCCTTGTCACAGCCATATTCAAAATAGGTCTCATCCTCCGTGTAGCGAGTAGGATCATAGCTGTCGCCGCCGCGGATCAAAACAATGGCAAAACGATTCTCAGACGGCACCCAAACGATACCCTCGTGGCCGTTGACAAGACGATTCTTCCCCTCAGGAAATTTCGCGGAAAGACGCCCCTCGCTGCCCATGTGCATCAGCTCATTGTCCGTGCCACAAAATCCAATCATGACGGGCTCACAGAGAATGCCCTCCTTCAGTTCCTCGCCGCGAAGCCTTTGTCTTTTTACGTTCGTGATCTCCACGTCACCATAAACCAAAGGATGCTCGGCATCATTTTGAAAATAGGTTCCCTTGACGATCATTGCTACTCCTTTCCAGTAAATGTCATGTCTTACTCTTTCATCTTCGTTTTATGTATCTATAGATTTTATGTCTTGAAAGGTTTCTACAGGGGGCCTGTTTTATAGATTTACATAAAATACAAATTCTAAGCCCTATGCTTTTATTATAATTCATCCTCCCAAAGTAGCAATATGATCAAATGACGCTTTTTTGAAATGAATGTCGCATTTTCGAAGGTTTTTCCATGAAAAGTATTGTCGCATCGCAAAATCTGTCGTATGATTTGCTTGAAGGGCCTATATTGGGGGAGAAAGCATGAAATATCGGAACTTAAAGCTATCGTTTACAATTGATGATACAAAATTTACTGTGCTGAGCATCAGCTTGGAAAAGATGGTCACGCCAATTCCAAGGCACAGCCACAGCAAAAACAGCTTTGAGCTGCACTATGTCTCCTATGGACACGGAAGACTAATTGCCGATGAGCAGACCTACGAGGTGGTTCCTGGGACCTTTTTTGTAACGGGACCTGGCGTTTTTCATGAGCAGATTTCAGATATAGAAGACCCCATGACGGAGTATGGCGTTTATCTACAAATAAGCTCCGTGGGGGCGCCTGCTACCAAACCTAGGGAGCGACTGCTGCTAGAATTCTTGGAAAGAAAATTCTGGATTGGAGAGGCTGCACCTGGCATGCATGAGCTCATGAAGCAGATTCATAACGAGCTGGAACAACGCTCCATCGGGTATGAGCTTGTTTTGCCCACACTGTTACAGCAGCTGATTCTTTTGATTTCGCGGGAATACTATCGCAAGGAATATTTGCAGGGCGAGGGAACTGCTGCGCCATCCTTTGAGATGCCTGCCGACCAGACCTACCTCACCATTGAGGAAGCCTTTTTATATAATTACAAAGACCTTACGCTTCCAAAGCTCGCTTCCATGGTGAACCTCGGGATTCGCCAGACAGAGCGCCTCCTTTTGAAGCATTACAACAAGACCTTTGCGCAGAAAAAAACAGAGGCGCGCATGTCCGCCGCCTGCCTTCTCTTGCAGGATTCGTCGAACAGCATCGCCTCCGTCGCCACGGAGCTTGGATATTCCTCACCGGAGCACTTTACGAACGCGTTCCAGAAGTTCTACCACATGACTCCGTCGGGATATCGGAAAAAGTAATCGTTGTCGCTATTACTTCTCTTACGAAACATCCGCAGGCAGGAGCTCTTGGTTGATCTCATTGACATCCTTTCGCAGCTTTCTATAAGCCGTGGTGATCATGATGACGTGGGTGATCAGATATCCGGCGAGCGTTCCAAGAAGTGCCGCGGGATAGCGCTGAAGCTGCCATAGCAGCATGGTGATGAGCAGGCAGACAATACTTGTCACCACGAAGTAAATGATGCTTTGGATGAGAAAACCAATTCGTTCCACGTCATAGATAAAGGTCATGAAGGCGAAGCTTGCGCTGATGCATCCATACAAAAGCACATTGATATAGGCTGCCATGGCAGAGGTAGGAAACAACGCCCGAAAGTTCGGGGAGATGGAGCAAAAGTCCTCTGCTCCCAGCGCATTCGCAACGATATCGATGATTAAATTAACGATGAGTCCTGAAAAAGAACCGAGGGCGAAACTGATGGCACCATTTTTTATTGCTTGTTTTATCATAATTCTTCCTTTCCCGTTCTCACGGTTGCATTCCTAATGTTTTTCGAAATCTCTTGGTCATGGGGTAAGCCTTCATTTCCCTTTTGCCTCATCATTCTTTGTCATGCTCTGACTTTTTCCCGCGCAACAGGAGTTCCTTGAGCTTTGCGACGTTTCTCCTCGAGGTATAGGTTTCATATCCATTTTTCATGATGACCTTAATGGTTCCCGTAAGGCTCACGTCAAGGCTACGAATCTTTTTATAGTTCACGATTTCTGATTTGGAAATCCTGACAAAGCATAAGTTTTCGTAATCCTTTTCCAGTTCATACAGCTTCTTTGAGATGACATAGGTCTTCGTGTCATCCCTTGCCATGACCCGTTGTCCTTCCGCGTAAAAGCTCGTCACCTCCGACGGATGAATCACGCAGCGATTTCCAACCTCATCGGTCCCCGTCAGGGAAGCGTCAAAGAGAGCGTGTAGCTGCCCCATGACGCTTTTGACTTCTTCGTTCATCTTGTCATGACAAACATGAACTTCTATTTCCTTATACTTTTCATTGATCTCGGATTTGATCTGCATCCGTACCCACTCCATCATGTTACTCAAGGAATCCCTGCTTTTTCATCCTGTGAGTGTTTTTTGCTTGACTCCATATCATCACCACGATCAGCTTAGTTAATCAACTTCGCCCTTCTCTGAAGCCAATTCTTTATTTTTTAGTATAAAATATTTATGCCCTCCTTGCAAGATTGGTCATACGGTTTCGTCAAATGATCCTGGTTATTGATCTGCCTTCATTTTGCTCCTGAAAGTTAGAATTGCCAGGCATACTAAGGCCAGCGCGGTCAGGGATACGATCAAAAGAGACTTTCCGAAATCATCCCAATGAAAATCCATTTGAATGGTGCTTCTTGCCACCTTTGTGCAATAAAGGAACGGCAGGCATTTACAAATCTTGAGGATAGGACCACCAACGCCTTCTGCGTCAAAGAATATGCCGCCAAGAAAGGTTCCAACGGAGATGATGACGGAGCAGACGCCCGGTGCGGATTTCTCGTTGAAAAGGGATCCAAAAATAAGGCCAATGGAGAGAAACATCAGTGCGGACGGAATGCTGAAAAGAATCACCAAAAGGAGCCCTGCCACCTTCAGCTCCGTACCCGTGATCGCCGCGATCACGCAGGATGCCAGCACGGTCACGATCGATTGAATGATGCCAACAAGGATCATGGGAAGAATGTATCCATTCGTATAGTCACTGCTCTTCATCGGAGAGGAAAACAGTCTCATCAGAAACGAGGTGCTTCGGTCCGTCGCCACGAGAATCGCCGTGAACAGCATGACAAAGGTCTGTCCAAAAACAATGATTCCACCCGACAAATAATCGATGCGGAAGATAATCATGCCTGCTTCCTTCGGGATGCTTTCGTTCACCACCGACATGACAATCAGCATCAGGATTGGGAATGCGATGCAGAAAATATATCCCAGAACGTCTCTGGAAAGCTCTATGATATTTCTTTTTGCAAATTGGATTGTTCTACTCATGCTCTGTCTCCTTCCGCTACTGACACAAAAATATTCTCAAGGCCCTTTTGCCCCGTCTTCTCCTCAAGCTCCTCCAAGGTTCCCTCCATGATGATCTTACCACTGATCATGATTGCGATCTTGTCGGCCAGCTCCTGCGCCTCTTCCATGTAGTGAGTTGTCAAAATGATCGTCCGATTCTTTTTGATCTTTTCAATCTCACGCCAAAGCTCTCTTCGCGCTAGCACGTCAAGGCCCAGCGTCGGCTCATCCAGAAGAATGACCTTCGGGTTGCCAATCATTGCCATCGCGATGGAAAGGCGTCTCTGCCAGCCGCCCGAGAGCTTACTGGATTTCGTTTTGCGCACCTCGTCAAGCTTAAAATCCTGAAGAATTTCTTCCACGCGCTCCAGTCTCTTTTTCTTGTCATACTGCTTAGTATCTAGATAGATGCCAGCCATGAAGCTTAGGTTCTCTTCCACTGTCAAATTTCTTGCAATCGCCGTGTCCTGTGTTGAAACGCCAACGATTTCCTTCACCAGTGTTTGCTCCTTACTGACGTCGTGACCATTTATTTTTGCCGTACCGCCGCTCGGTTTTGTCAAGCAGGAGAGCATCTTGATCGTGGTCGATTTACCTGCTCCATTGACTCCAAGGAGCGCCAGCATCTCTCCCTCCTTGACCGTGAGGTTGATGCCGTCAACGGCCTTCTTTGCCCCATAATTCTTGGATAAATTTTCTAAAACAATCATGTCTTTCTTTTGATTCATTTCCATGCCATGCATCCTTTCTTTTTACCGACATACCTGTTTTGTCATGTTGTCCTTGCTTCTAAAATGACTATATGACATCACACTGCGCTTGCATATACTTTTGACGTAAGCGGCAGTTTTCCATAGATGAACGGTAAAAAAATCCCCTGCAAACCGGTGGTGAATCTGATCTGCAGGGGATGGATGTTTATGATGTTTTCTTACAGCTCTCCGCGCTTTTTCATGTCATTCAAATAGAGGTCGGAATACATGTCAAGCTCTCCGACCATGCGCGTGGAATCCTTGCCGTATACCTTGCAGCATTTATGGGACACCTTTGCATGCTCTTCCTGCGTCTCATCCATCTCCACGCTCATACGCATGCTGCCGCCTACAACCTCACTGTCCAGATGCTTCATAATCTCTTCTATCAGCTTCTCATCCGCTTCTGACATGGCTACCTCCTTTTTCACGCCTCCCAATAAAATATGACACGATACATTACCCTATGACAACATTTTTGCCGTTATTCTTTCCATGGTAAAGCTTTTCGTCTGCGTCCTGAATCCAAGCCTCCACGTTCTGAGCTTCCTTTCGCAGACTGACGCCGACAGTAATGGTCACGGGAATCTGTTTCTGTTCCCATGAAACGGGTTTTGCCGCGATCTTTTTCCGCAGGGCTTCCATCAGTTCGGCGCCGTTTTCAGCCTTATCCGAATAAATTAAGAACTCCTCGCCGCCCCATCTTGCGATGTCACAATCCTCACAGACCTCCTTCATGGCATTGGAGATATACATAAGCACCTCATCCCCTGCCGCATGTCCATAGTGATCATTGATCTGCTTGAAATCGTCAATGTCCGCCATAGCAAGAAAGCCCTTCGTCCTGCGATCCTTGGCACCGTCAAGTCGTCGTTTCATATAGCGCCTGTTGTAAAGCTTCGTCAGGGGATCCACCTGCGCCATCTCTCGCAGCTTTTCCTCGGAGGAGATGATCATCTTGATCAAATAATTAGTATAGAAAATGAGAAATCCAAACACGATCAGGGCATTGAAAATCCAAAAGAAGGATGCCAGCTTTTGATCCCTTTCATAGATCGGACCAAATAGTGCCACATAACCCGTGCTGAACAGGTAGATCAGGCTGATGCCCATGCTGACATAAAGGGCACGCAGACTTCTTCTCTCCAGCTTATAGGCAATATATTCCGTGACATACATCACGGGAATCATGGAAAAGCAATATAGGTGGAAGCCATAAGCATAGCCTAGACATATCGTCGTGACGCACATGTAAATGGTCAGCCATAAATAGACCATCCAAACATAGATATGCAGCCACTCCTTTGCAATCAAATAGTATCCGATCAGGTATACGAGTGCCGTGGGGATACTAAAATAGATCAGAAATGGCGCATCCACCATGTAGAAAAAACATGCCAAGCCGATGACCAATAGTAAGATTACCGTATTAACGACAAATGTCATTTTCTGTGCTTTGAAAAGATTCATTTGAGTTCCTCCTCCGAAAGCATTAAATATTGTGTTATCGTTGTTCCATCGTCAACAATCAGTCTTCCGCCTATAAACACATAAGAGCTTCCGTTGGTTCTTTCTGTATCTTCAGATAAATAGAGATTGTATTCATCATATACATACTCTGTTTTTTCTCCATCAAGATCAAAAACGGCGGTACCGTCATCCTTTATGATGAGGTAGCCTCGATCTTCAATCTCACGAAGCTCCAGCATTTCCTCATAGGTCTCGCCATCCTTGACGATTCCGACCCGCTTATAGTATCCCGGCTGCACCTTCCCTATATTAGGATCATTCCTCCAGTCGATTTCCTCGGAGTCTATCGTAGCAAAATTCGATGCAGCCGCTTCTGTCTCATTCGTATCGTTGGTACGATTGCAGGAAGTGAGCGTGAGACATATGCTGACAACCATAACTGCCGAAAACAGATTTCTTTTACAAAACTTTTCCACGTATTTCATTTTAATTCCATCGCATTACTAAGCTATTATAATATTTTTTTCCTGATTAGGAATTGCGAAAATCGCCAATCTCTCCTAGCATGGCGCCCAAACTATGATATCTCCCAGAATAAATCACTGGATCAAGAGCAGTCAAGTCGATGTCAAAAATATCCTTCGGCGACAGTCTTTCATCGATTTGAATGTTGCGGACACGGCAAAAGAAGGTCGTGGAATCGCCTGTTTCTACACTTCTTACGACCTCACATTCATATACCCATCTACTCGCATCAAGCGTTGGCACGTCAAGAACCTCTCCTCGACTGACATCATAAGAGACATCCTTCTTTTCCCCATCCTTGCCATGCTTTGAGCCAAAGTAATCCATGAGGGGAAGCATATCTTTACTTACAAGATTTGCACTGAAGACACCTGTTCTAATGACATTCAGCTTTGTCCTCTTGGTTCCAAACATGCTGATCACAAGGAAGTACCCGTCGCTTTCTCCCTGTGTGGCGCTAACCCAGGTAATTGGCGCAAAATTATACGATCCGTCTTCGTTGTTTGTTCCAATGATGAAGGAGGGCTGAACACACATAGAATAAATGGGATCAACTGATTTCCTCTTGCAATTCTCCATATTAGTTTACTCCTTCCTACTGCTCATGAACAAATTCTGAAGTAAATCCAAACTCTTTTAGGAAGCGTTGAAATACCTGTTCCCTCTCTCTTGCAGTTTCATAATAGGGCAAACCTTGGTAGGTATTGACTCCGGTTTCAGGAAAGCACTTCTCAAATCCGGCGATAATCGTATCCATACTGACATGCTGGTATCCATATCGCTTTGAGAGCAGATTGGAAATCGTGCTTTTTCCAGCTCTTGGAACCCCTGCGATTATGATATTATTCTTCATTTCGTAACCGTCCTCCCTTGCCGCTTTTCTTCACCGTCATACCTATTTGTTTTCTGCCAAAGCTTTGTCGCCCTTTCTCACGAACAGCATCAAGAAATAGGTGATCAATCCAGCAATTAAGATCACCACAACATCGACTGGCGCAAGAACGATTCCAGGCAGACCTTCAAAGAAAAATCCCTCGCCAAAACGATACAGATGGGCATGCAACAGAATCATCTCTCCCACGTACATAATAAGCGTTGTCATAAGCGATAATACCGCTGGCACATATAGAGTGATACTCTTTTTCTTTTTCAAAAGCAGGGAGCCTGCAAAAATGCCTACCGTTACTCCGAGCAGGATAAAGAAGATCGACATGAGGGATGCGGAAAGCGGTGAAACCTGAATCTCCCCGTCTCGCCAAAACGCAGTAAAGCATGCCAAAATGCAAAGGCCAAGGAAAAGCGCCGCAGAAATGGATTGCAAGATCAAGGCCTTTTTTCTACTCCCGTCACCTGTTCTGATCATCTGCGCAAAGCCATAAATACTGTTCAGGACCGCAAGGATCAGCACCACGGAAATTAAGTAAAAATGGAGCTTAAACGCAGGGTTATAATCCCCAATTAAAATGTCCACGGCCGTTTCCGTACGTATAGTCGCTTCCGTATTTATGACCAATTCCTCCGGCGGTACATATCTGCAAAGAAACATCTGCCAGTCTGCAAGCTTTGCCACGGTTTCGGTGGAGCTGACCACGACCTTCTTTTCAAACAGTAGCTCAAATCCAAAGAATGCTGCGATGGACAGCGTTGAACCGCCAAGGATCGCAAACTCCTTCATGAGCTTTACAAGCAGCGGCATCAGGAGCACGCCGAGGATGACGGCATACGCGATCGGTGTATAGGGTATGATGTATTTCGGATAGTTTTCCTTTAATACCGTGCCATCCTTGATCATGTCTCCAATCACCTTCGCGCCCATGTACAGCGGATAAAATGAAAGGAGTACCGTGCCGATCACGGCAAAGCACCAATACAATCCAAATTTCTTACCTCCCATAATGCTCCTTTCCACTCTCTTTTCATGATCCTTAGAAATTCCAGGGATATCTAAGGCTTTCTTAATCAAGCTTCCTTCGAATCGGTCCACTGATCCATCTCTTCGTAAGAGATTTCCGTCCGGCTCACCAAGGTATATCCTTCGGTTTCATACTCACATCGACAATACTTGTAGTCCCCGATTTTATGATCAAATTTACTGATGGGTACCGTCAATGTCTTGCCATCGTCAGAATAGGTACAATACATGTCCATTAAATCCTTCCATAACCGCTCCCTCATTGATCATGTTTCTCTTATCCTGAAACACATTCTCTCAAAACCCATAATTGGAATAAATGGTATCCCTAGTATTTTAGTATATCAAAATTGGAAACTGTGGTCAATTTGAACCTTTGAGGATGACACAAGAATCGATCACAAATATAATGTCTTTGTGGCGACTGCTTTGCCAAACTCTCGATCATGTTCTACGAAGATTAGGGTAACCGCTTGTTCCACCAATGCCTTCCGCAGTTGCATCTTAAACAGATAGTCCATGTAATTCAGCGGCTCATCCAAGATCAATATGTCACTGGGTTGGCTTAATGCCCTGGCAAGATCGATCTTTCTAAGTTCACCAGAGCTGAAGGTTTCCAAGGGTCTTGTATACATATCCTTCGGAAGATCAAATGCATCGCAGGTTCTGTCGAAAACCCTTTTATTCTCTGGCGGAATGAGCTCCTCAATGCTTCCCTTGTCCCACTTCGGAATCTGGGAAGCATATGCCATTCGAATGCCATCAACATAGCTTATGTCTTCGTTATCTAATTCTCCTAAAATAATTCTTAGCAGCGTGCTCTTCCCGCATCCGTAAGTGCAAAACCAAATAAGGAATCCCAACGACCGTACCGCAAATCAAGTAGGGAAAAAAACTCCGTATTGCGCAAAAAAGCCGTGGCAAATCAGCCACGGCAAACATAAGCAAGGTATCAAAATAATAGCCACTATTTCGAACTACTGTAGGTTCATCGAGGTAACTGACAATTGGGATTCGATATTTAGTTTGCACTGACTGGAACGAATCCAAAGCATAATCAACATGACTGTTACCTCTCTTTCTAAGATTTGTGTTCTATCTAACACTAAGCTTACAATAATCTATGTCATTTATTTTGTCAACCATTATCTTTTGTATTTGAATCTTCATAATACATATTCCAGCTGCACGTCTAACGAGGGTAGATCAGGGTAGATACTTCCCAGCTGCAAGGTACAGCGCATACCAATCATGATGTGACAGCTGAACCTTGGTTGCAGCGCAGGCATCCTTGACATGCCCGGGATTCATGGTTCCGATGATGGTCTGCATCTTTGCAGGATGACGAAGGATCCACGCAATGGCAACTGCTGCCTTGGAAACCTTCTCGCGGTCCGCAATTTCGGCAAGGGTCTGATTCAGCTTCGGGAAATCAGGATGATCGATGAAGGAACCACCAAACATGCCAAACTGCAAGGGCGACCATGCCTGAATGGTAATATCCTTCAGACGACAGTAATCCAAGGCATTTCCATCGCGATTGATGGAGAATTCGGTAGACTTATTATTCATGTAGAGCGCCTGATCGATCAGCTGGGACTGTTCCAGGGAAAGCTGCACCTGATTAAAGACAAGTGGCTGCTTTACGAACTTTTTCAGAAGCTCAATCTGCATGGGAACTAGATTGCTCACGCCAAAGAAACGCACCTTTCCAGCCTTTTCCAACTCATCAAACGCGGCCGCCACTTCCTCCGGATCAAACAAAACATCCGGTCTGTGAAGGAGAAGGGCATCCAGATAGTCCACCTTCAGACGACGAAGGCTGTCATCCACGCTTGAAAGAATATTTTCCTTTGTCCAGTCAAACTCATTTCTGTCAAAGCACAGACCGCATTTGCTCTGAATAAAAACGTCCTCTCTCTTGATACCCGTCAACGGAAATGCTTCCGCAAACCGAGTCTCCGCCTCACCGTCTTTTCCGTAACAGGTGGCGTGATCATAGAAATTGACACCACAATCATAGGCGGTGCGAATCACCTTTGCCGCATCCTCCTTTGAAAGGCTCGGCATTCTCATACAGCCCTGAATAATAGCTGACACATTCTGCGGTCCATTTACAACATTGAGCATTTTCATTTTTCGTTCCCTCCAATCCGACGGTGCGCCATCTCACGCCCATCAACCTAATAATACATGTTAAATCCCGTCTCCAGGATGTTCGCATATGTCTTCCCTGCCTCTGGAAGCATTGGAAGCACATAGTCCTTGTTATATCTCACGACAGAGATGCGGTCATAGACGCGCATGCCCATGTGCGTGAGGCCTCTCTCTAGCTGCGTCAGGCACTCAATCGTCCCGCGCCCCGTGCCGCCGGCGCACGCCATGAGAATGCAGCGCTTTTCTGCCAAAAAGTGATTCTTGGTGGCGTCACATCTGCGAAGTCTGTCGAAAAATGCCTTAAAGCATTCCGTCATGTCCGACCAGTAAACCGCGCTGATCCAAACGATGCCGTCAGCCTCCGCAAGTGTCTGATAAATCTCCGCAAAGTCGTCCTGCAGGACACAGGAACCAGTCTTGTTGCAGGTTCCCCAACCATTGCCGCATGCCCTGCAATGCTCTATTTTTTTCTTGTTCAGGTGAATCTCTTCTACCTGCGCGCCTGCCTCCGCAAGCCCCTGTATAAATTGATTTTTACAGGATGCCGTGAGCCCGTCAACGTTGGGGCTTGACCATATCACCGCTACCTTCTTCATCCTTGCTACCTCCTCTGAATACCCTTTGGGCATTCTTCTTTTGCATGTTTATCGGTATCAATTCATTTTTTATTGTAACAAAACGGGTGGCCAAAAGCCACCCGTTTTCCTACCACAGATATGCATTTTTTACCCTTGTCCATCTGCCAGCAAAGTTCATGGCCGAACATCATTGTCCTGCGCCAGTACCGTCAAAGGCATACTTCTCAACATAGGTCATCATGGTATTGTTTCTCCAGCAATGTGCCCCAACCAGCATTAGGATCGCTGCATAACCTATGAGCATATTACTCATCATTGCTCCTGCGACGAAAACGCCAAGAATACAGATACCGATAAACACCATGATCGCCACATGGTCCTTTAACCATTTTATCTTATAGAACTCTTGCTTTTCTTTTAAGCTAAATGCACTCATTTTTAAAGTTTCTTTAATGTTAGCTTCTGCCATCTCTTGATATTCCTCCGTGGATAATTTTTTACCACTCAGGAGTTCATTGATGGTCATGTTGTACATGTTGCTGAGCTCTTCGAGCATTTCAACTGGCGGCATGTAGTTACCTGTCTCCCACCGTGAGATCGTCTTGTTTGTCACTCCCAGCTTTTCGCCAAGCTCTGCCTGCGTCAGATTATGTTCCTTTCGAAGCTCCGCAAGAAAGCTTCCCATCTTTACCATGTCCATCATCTTTCCCTCCTGCTTGTGATGGCTTTACGATACGTCAGGAACCCTAAAATGTCTTTACCATAAACAGCGAATCTGCAAAAACTCAACAAAATCAGGCATTCGCTGTTTATGTCCAATCCTCAGATTTTCAGTTGACACGATCTATTTTTCCCGTATTTGCTGCCATCCGTCGGTTTCGACCTTAGCACTGCGCCGGAAATTGACAAAGATATCCCTCACGTCCCAGCTCATTAAACCATTCTTAAATAAAATCTTTGGATTTCCCTGCGCGTCATGCTCCACGAACTCCACTTCCACGCGAAACATGATACCCTGGGGATCCAAACAGGCCCGCACGCAAACAATGCCAAGAAGCGGTGCCGGCGGGATCAATGTCACGGATTCCTCACGCTTCATCGTAAGATCTGAAAGCAGCTGATCCATTGTGCTCTCTAAGCTTTTTTGTTCTGAATACTCTTGTTCCTTACCTGAAATATTCCATTTCCAAGAGAAGCTTCCCCGATTGACTGGAGCTTCTTCTCTCTGCCCACCTGCTACAAGATAAGTCTGATAAGCCGTCACAAGATCATGCGATACCTTCAGTGACTCTCCACCCTTCCTATCTCCCTCCTCCAAGAGGCAAATTTGATAATGTTCCACCACGTCCTTTGCTTCCTTGAGACCAAGTCCCGTCCACTCCCGACATTGTTTGATGGCATTCATCTTATCCCCACTCTGGAGCATGCGTACCAGATCCTGCTTTTGTGAGGTGGAAAGCCTTTTTGATGCTTCTTCCTTTAGGTATGCTTCATAACGCTTGGTATCCGCATATAGCTTTTGCTTTTCCTCCAAAAACTGTTGGTTGGCCTTTCTCCGCTCTTCCTCTGCGTTCGTAGCGGTTGCTCCCGTTAGTTTTCCTGTCTGCTTCAGCATGTTCAGGTCTTGCACAATGGCAAACCTATCTTCCCTACACCAACGACGAAGCTTCACCGTTTTCCTTATTCCGCTCGGATCCTCAAAATACAAATGTATCCCTTCGTAGCCCATATACTGCTTGGCTGCATAATGAATGTTGCCACCCACGCGGCATTCCAGTGTGATCCCCTCCGTATTAACGATCACGCGCTTTACGTTTTTCTCAGTAGGAATGAAAAGAATAATCAAACCATACACCGCACATACGATTACAACATCCCTGCCTCCAGCCCAGTAACCTTGAATCCATAACTTAAGGGAGACCTTAATGATCATAAGTGCACTATATACACCTAGGATCTTAAGTATAGGTATGTAAAAACGCACTGGATAATAGACATGCTCATTCGCGCGCACTTCCTTTGGTTTGCCAGGCTTACGCAGAAAAAACATCCAAAACAAAAAATAATAAAACGCCAGTCCCATCGTGGTGGAAATGACCTCAGTTATCAGGCTGAATACAACGCTCACCGTCAAAGGCATATCCTACTTCTCCTTTTCATACACATTTCATTTCTTATCCCTACCACATTGTTTTATACCAGAACAAATTATGATGCACTTCCGCGCCATCTATATCATATACAAGGTCAACGCTTACAAGGCCTTCCCATTCCCAATAATAAAACTTTCCGATCAGCCTAGTTTTCGCATCAAGCTTCATATCGCAAAATGTCTCTTCGGTGTCTTCCTGCTTCTGATCAAAGGCTAATTTCTTTCCTTCGACATAATATTCAAACCCCTCAGGCCCTGGTTTTTGCTCAAACAAGGTCTTTTCCTTGGAATCCTTTAGAAAGAAGCCGTGGGAAACATATTCCCAGGTGGCAATCTGCCAGGTATCATATTGACCTAGGATTCGCGTTCCGTCCGGTCGGAAATAGGCGCCATATACATAAAAATCTTCATCATAATTTTCCCAGCCATTTTCATCCATTGTCATGTCATGGCTTCGGCCGATCTCCGCGTAAAACATGAGTTCCTCGGCAAAATCCGCCGTATGGGCAACATACGCACCATCAATTTTAGGGTCACCTTGCAAATCGCATCCAAGAAAATAATGATAACAGCGGGATTTTCCATGTCTGTCGGCAGGCATGTCACCAAATGATTCCGTATAATGGAAGAGCTCACCATCCATACGCATGTCGCCAGGAGTCAAAACACAATAATTCAAATAATACCCGTATTCCGAACCCTCACCCGTTTCCGGAGGGACCTTGCCATATACGGCATCCTCATAAATCAGGATCTTAGAATGGTCCGCAAAATCATAGCTTGCAAGCAGGGTACTCTTCGCGGCAAGATTGCTTCCGTCCTTTCCAGGATTGGCTTCATATTCCTTTTTCAGTTCCGTCAAAAGGCGCTTAGCGTTAGCCGTGAACTGCTCCGTGTCATTCTCCTGAAAGCACAGCGTCCTAATCAAGGGAGTGAACTCATCCGAGTATCGATTTCGTTGCATGACATATTGCATCCGTAAATCCTCTGCCTGAAACTCTTGCAGCTTTTGTCCTGTCCTCAGATCGACGTCTTCCTCCCGAGCCACCTCATACCCTTGAAGCTCGTATCCATATTTTCCTGCATTCGGGGCCATGAGAACCTTCACCTCAGCTATGCGATTGTCCGTGTAGGCGCTCTTAATGATCGCATGAACCGTCAATTCACTTCCCTCATGTTCGACCTTAGTGAGCACGGGATAATCAGCCCAGCCGATTTTATTTTGGCCATACAAATACCCATTTGACCTGTTCTGCACGCCAATCTCAGAAGTGCTGTCATGATCAGGAGAGTACTCTCTTTCCCACCCCATGACATCCTTGTAAAACTCCGTCACCTCTGACGTACGCATTTTGTACTGATAAAGTAAGTCATCAATACCATCTGCATGATAGCTAGAATTCGTTCTCTCGCCCAATTCGGATACAACGAGATAATCCTCCATTCCTTCACGCTGCTCCTGCGTTTTTTCAGTCCAGCCTTCCTCCACCCAAACAATACTGGCTACAAGATAAAAGAAATCCTTATCTTTTTTCGTCACGCCCTCCATGAAGCTTTTCCCTTCCGCACTCAGGATCAGAAGTATGAAGTCCTTGTCATAATATTCCAGCTGATTCAATGGCTCTCCAGAGGGAGTCTCAGTCAATGGATCTGTCTCCGTAACGATAATCTTACGATCTGCCCAGTCCATGACAAAATAGCGCTGCTTCCCCTGTTTTATGCTTTCAGCATCCTCCTTGGCAGCAATCAACTCATCGCATTTGTCGCCATCGATATCCATCAGCTGAAATCCCGCCCATTCCGTAATCTTCGATTTTGACACAAGGCTGTAGAAGGCCTGATAACAATTCCTTGACCACGCATCCGCCACCTCATACCGTATTAGGGACTCGGTGCTTTCAACACTCGTCTCCTGGCTGGATTCCGCCGTTTGACTGGATTCTGTCGCTTGGCCAGAAACCGTCTCCTGATTGGATTTCATCTCCTGATGCGCATCCGTCTCCTGACCATGTGAAATGCCTCCTGTATCAGAGCAGCCTGCAAGGAGCAGAAGCATGACCAAGCAAATGCCAATGTATAATTTTTGAAGTCTCTTTAACATGTAAAATCCCCCATATACAGCGGACCAGAAATCAGTTTCTGTGATATTCAAAATAGCCACCAACCTACTAAATCCTCTATTTTAGAGTATATCAAATGTGGAAACTACGGTCAATTTGATTATCTGGCTTTCACAAAAAAGAACATCACTAGTTGCCTGATGATGTTCCTAAGTTAGCTCACCTTCTGCTTAGGTATTGCTCTGCTTCCATAAGCTCTCGCTTAGACTCTTCATACTGAAGAACCTTCAGTGCTTCATGGTAATCTAGCAAGACGATTTTCGAAACCTCTGATTTCTGTGCAATGAATTCCTGATCATGGTATTCCGCGAGAAAATATACATTTGTCTTTCTATCGTCGGGGCGCCCCTCAAGGGCCAGCGCGTGCTCATCCACCGTTCTAAAATCATCATACAGGACAATGTCTAATCCCGTTTCTTCCTTCACTTCCCTGAGTGCTGTTTCCTGCTCGGTCTCTCCTTCTTCCATATGTCCTTTGGGAAACCCATAATATCCTTGATAAATTCCAACTCCGCAAAGGATTACATATTTTCTGACATTGTTTTCCATCGTGAAAATGATTGCTCCGCATGATTTCTCGTTCGCCATATCGCTTCCTCCCCACAGTATGTTTTACTAAACTAGGTCTATCATATAGACATCCGCTTCCTCTCCCTCGAAAAGAAAGCTGCGTTTATACCTTCCGCCGTTTTTTAGATTCACCGTGTCTGGAGAAGTATTGTCCGTAACAGATTTTAGCCATTCCTCGTAGGAGTCGATTTGGTCCAGCAGTTCGCTGCCATTGATCGTCGGCTCGCCATAATCGATGAATTCCTGCTTAAAGGCAAGGGCCTCTTTTTCCAGTTCTTTGTTTGGTCTTTTCAACGTAATCATTTCCGTTCCCCTATTAATTGTCTCTTTATGTTCTCCACAATGGAATGCATGGTTTTTGGCTTCATTGGTAGAATCCTGCTCCACATTCGAACGCCCTGATAGGAATATAGGATCACGTTCACGACTTCACTGGCATCAATGTTCTGAAACTCTCCGCGCTCAATGCCATATCGAATCAGCTGCTTCCACTTCTTTTTACTGGCCTTATTCAGGCGTTCCATCACCTCAGAATCAACAGTTTCTGCATACTCGTACATGGCGATGCTCAAGGAATCCTCGGGATGCTTCATTTCCTCCTCCATGAGCTTTAACGCTTCTTCTAATATCGCAATAGCGGAAGCTCCCTGCTTCATCTGCTCCTGAAAGTCCAACGCATCCTTTTCCGTGATCCTTTCCAGCAAGGCCTCAAACAACTGACTTGTACTGGAAAAATGGCTGTACAAACCGCCCCTGCTCATGTTCGTGACCTCGCATACGTCCTTCATGGTTACCTGCTTAAAGCCCTTCTTTGCAAAAAGCGCATACGCGGCATTCAGAATTGATTCCCTAGTTCTTTCCCCTTTTGTTGCCACTTCTTTTCTCCTTTTCGACATCTGTGTCTATTTTCATTATAGACACGCGTGTCGAATTTGTCAATATAAAAAAGATCAGCGTAGCTTCGCTGACCTTTTAATCTTTCTTTACATAAGTATAGTACGCATAGTTGTCCTGTTTTCCTGCCTCACGGCACATAAAATCATAGACCTGATCCCGCAGTTTTCGTCTTGCCTCTGCTTTGTTTAGCGAAGGATCCGGATAAAATGGATCCGACAAAGTCACGGTAAGTAGCGGCGGAAGCATGGAGAAACATTTTCGCTTCCGATAGGTTGTAACAAAAGCGACTGCGGGCACGTCATCCTTCACTGGATAAGTAAAGCTGACATCTTCAAATGGTCGAATCCCTGTATACCACGGCCAGATATGTGCTTCCGGGTATACCGTAATCGTCCTTTTTTGTTTCACGCGGAAGGACAAAGCTCTCAAAAAAAGTACTTTCCCCTTGATTCTATCTGGTATCGGGATTCCCCCTAAAAGCTGGACTGGATAATGTAAAAAAGGGAGCGAAACAGCATGCGGACCCACGATGACATGTGCATGCTTAGGAAAGGAAACCAGCGTGGGGGTATATGCATCCATCATGTTCTGCGTGTGGTTGCCATACAGATAATATCCCGTACCGCGGAGCCCTCGGATTGCTCTTTTGTTCTTAATTCGAAGACCAAAGCCCAATTTTGCGATCAGCCATACAATCGGCGTTGCCACAATTCGATATGCAAAAAACTCTCCCAGGATCCAGCAAGGATTCTTGATGACAAAAGGGAAATTATCTGCAACTGGCTTGGGCTTGATTCCATTATTCGCGAAATCATCCTTCAACAAATCTTCATAATATACTATTTTTTTAGCCATGTCTGCAGCATTCCTCGTGCGTCTTCATGATCATCTGTTCCATGCGATTCATGCAGGTTTCAAAGTCAAATGCCTTTGTATAACCCACATATTCCTTGCTTCTGGCTGCCTTCTCTTCAGGGCGCTCCAGCCAATAATCGATTTTTCTTGCCAGTGCACGGCTGTCATTACAGGGAAAAAGATTCTTGTCATCCAATGCAAAGTAACGCGTCGCACTGCGCGGCGAATCCGCTATGACCGGCACAAGGCCACAGGAAATGGCCTCAAGACAGGAAATCGATTCAATCTCTACTTCGGCGGGATGAACATATAAATCCGCAAGATTGATCATGCGTACCATGTCTTTTCGAGAAAAAAATTGGAAAAGCGGTTGATTCTGTAATCCCTTCGCCTGTTTGCGCAGCTTTTCCTTTAATGGTCCATCCCCGGCAAAAACAAGCTGGATCGTGTCTGCATGACGGCTTTGCTTTGCCGCATCAATTAGCACCTTGTGAGACTTTTCCTTACTATATCTCCCCGTAAACAGAATCACTTGCTTTCCCTCAAATTCTGCTGGGCGAGATACCTGAATCGGATGAAACGCACTGCCCACCCCATTTGAAATCACGAATGCATTCGTCTTCCCACCGTATTGCTCAAACAGCTGATGAATAAATTCCGTGGGATAGTGAACACCGTCAACATATTGATAAAAATGGCGATAAAAAAACTTATAAATGACTTTGTTGAAATGAAAGTTGTTTTTTAGGAAAAAGTGACTGGAAATATTTTCTGCCTGGCAATGAAAGCCAGCCGTCACGGAAATGCTACGTTTCTTGGCAAGGTGCAGCGCCGCAATCGCCAAGGGAAACGGTAGCATCAAATGAACATGATCTGCACCATCTAGTGCTTCACTAAGAATTTTTTTATCAGACTTTGCAATCACTACGCCATTTTTCTTAACATAGTTATTAAATGGCCCAAGATTGACCGCCTTGACGACATAATAATCTTGCTGTCCTCTTCTGCTTTCATCAGGACATACCACACGGACTATATGCTTCTTTTCACGAAGGGATCGTATCAGATTCATGGCGGCTATGGTCGTTCCATTATTCTCTTCGCCCAACACGTCGCACACTACGCAAATGACCATTTTCTTCTTCCCTGAGCAATCCGCACTCATGAGGATGCGCTTATCTCAGCTTCCTTCCCATTTTATCAATGACATACTGTTACAAGTGTAACGTTTCTTCATTTGAAACACAACAAAGCCAACCTCGGACATGACAATATCCATTGGTTTTGATTGGGCGTTACAAAAAGAGCCATTTCGTAACAATCAGGAAGGCAGCGCAACTGAACTATGTTCCTTATGTTAATATCTTCAAGACACCGTCAAAAATATTGACGCAGATGTTCGCCATATATTCTTCCTCCTCCCGCATGCCGTCTCTAAACCAGCTGATAAGTATCTGAAAGAAAGCGGCTTCTGTAGCGATATGGACATACTTGATCTCCGTATTCGTTGAAGGATATAGCAGCTCAGCAATCGATTTGCCGGAGAACAAATTTCTCTGCTGTATCCCCGCTTGGTCAAGCAACGCTATGGTTTCCTTGTTCTCCCGAATAAGGTGAAACACGTCTTGAAACCACTGCTTTGGATTCTCACGCAGCTCTGGTTTTTCCGTCAATTCAGAAATGCTTTGCACGAGTCTGCTTCCCCATTCATTTAGTATATCTTCTTTATCTGTGTAGTTACGATAAAACGCTGTCCTTGATACGCCTGCCCGACGCACGATCTCACTGACCGTGATTTTCTCATAGGGATGATCTCCCATGAGATGGATCAATGCAAGCTGCAAGCACTCTCGAGTCAGTTGATTGGATTCTTTATTGTTCATCCTTAATACTTCTTTTTTCTGAAGTTCGGTCAAAAATCCCTTTTCATTTTTCATGTCCTCGTCCTCCGATCCATACAGATTCTCTATTTTTGTAACGTCGCATCAATTGTAATGACTTATGTCTTGTCCGTAGCCCATCATATTGCATGTCACCCGTCCCAGTGTTACACTTGTAGCATCAGATTAATTATAGCATGATGGGTGAGGTGAGACAAGTATGCAAAGTATCTTTAGACTAATGCTTTTATCTGTAATAATCTCTTTCATCGGTTTTATTACGGAAAATATATGGCTGGCTTTCACAAAAGGATATATTGATAATCGTAATATGGGACTACCTACCCTTCCTGGCTATGGAGTGTTTGTTATTTGTTTTTATCTTTTATTTGGTTTTCCTACGGAAACGCGCTTTACGCTTTCAGAAAATCAACTGTTCAATTCCGTCGTTTATTTTTTGCTTGCCTTCCTTACCGTGAGCATCGGCGAGCTTCTGCTGGGAATCTTTACCGAAAAATTTGTAGGCATTATCTACTGGGACTACAGCTGGATTCCTTTCCATATGACAAGATATACTTCCCTGCCTACAAGTCTGGGATTTGCCTGTATCATCTACTTTTTTATGAATCACTGCTTTACTCCGATTATGAATTTGCTTTCTCTCTTGCCGGATGCATTACTCGGTCCCATTGCAGTGATACTATTCACGATCACTTGCGCGGACAATCTGTACTGTTATTGGATCATGTATCGAACACATGACTTATACTGTCGATGGAGAATCCATCTTTTCCGTAAGTCTACAAATTCTCCCGTGCTGTATCAATGAATTTGCCTATAAGCAAAGACGCGTAATTGGTAAATTTCCAACCGCGCGTCTTTTCCCTTTCCTATCTTCCGCTAACCTGAAATCTATTATGAGGCAACAGAAACATGCGGTCAAGCAAAAAAGCCGCGGCACGAATGCCACGGCTTTATGACTTATGTAGAAAACTGTCTTCGCCTTATTGAACATTTGCTGCGATAATATGAGGATTTACGCCCTGATACCAGTAAAGGAAGCCCTCCAGATCAACGACGTCGCCAACCTTCAGTGCTTTTACTGCCTTGTAAACCTCGGTATCTGCGCCGCAAAGATAGGACTCAACGGTGAAGGTATAGGTATTTCCGTTCACGGATACGTTGAAGTACAGATCGTCTCCCTCTTGACCAGAACCATCCCACTTGTAAAGAGCCTCGCTCTCCACGGTCATGCCCTTAAAGGCTACCAGCTGGTTCTGCTTGTTGATCAGCTCAGCCGTTCCAAGAAGTGCAGTTACGTCAACGGGCTCAGCCACATAGGTGTCACCTGCAACGATCTCGTAGGTAGCGTCAACGATCTCTACCTCACCTTCCCAAACAGACTTAAAACCAGATACGCGGATCTTGGTACCAGGTACCAGCTTATCTGCATCCTCCTGAGAAGCGCAAGCCATGTTGTAAAGGAAATATGCGCCATCCTTATCCTGCGTGTAAACAGTGAGCTTTCCATCCCACCAGCTCTGATTTGCCTGAACATACGCTTCGATCACAACGGGCTCGTCTACTTCAGCTGCAACATACTCAGCATAGGTCATAACTGCCTGCGCGTCCTGATTGCCAGCTTCTTCCGTGCTTTCCTCCACGGAGCTCTCTTCCGTGCCCTGTACTTCCGTACTCTCCTCACTGGAGCTCTCCGTAGTCTCAGCGGACTGGCTTACCTCTGCGCTGCTCTCCTGTGTGTTTTCCTGAGTTCCGTTGTTACATGCAACCAATGCGAAGGACATGGTCGTTGCAACCAATACTGCCAAAATTTTCTTTTTCATTTTTTCTCCCTTTCTGGTACCCAAATGTCGGGACCATGTAAAACTTGATTCTATGTTATCTTACAGGGCATCGGATAAGAACACAATCTCATATCTGTATAAATTTGACATGACTACACCTTAGTTTTTGAACACATTCCATAATTCTTTCAGATTTTGCTATCTATTTTACCGATTTTTGTTCCTCTTTTCGCCGCTTACGCACGAATTGGATCAGGGACATCGCGATGATACAGCCCCAAACTGCCAGTAAGCCGCCAAGCAAAAGCTTCGCTGTCATTGGCAAGGGGCCAAGGTCCCTTTTTCCCTCCGAACTTCCGCCGAGCTGATCCAATCGATACAGGCTGATCACTTCCTGATATAGCTTTTGAACATATGCGTCATCCACAACCTGCTTTCTCCTGACGGACTTCACGGAATTCTCAATCAGCTGTCCTGCGGCATCTCGAAGCGACGTAGAACCATTAAATACGGGGGTCACGAAGGTATGATCCACATTGTTTAATAGAAGCTTGCTGGCCTTGATCTTAATCTCATAATGCTCTATGTTATCCATTCCCTCCGCTGCAAGGTATTCCTGATACTCAGGCGTATTGCGTGCCTTTGTCGTCACTGGAACATACCCTTCCGTTTTGGAATATGCGATCTGTACGTCATCCGTCAACAGATACTGTGCAAACAGCCACGCAGCAAGCACTTCCTGCGGATCCTCCTTGTTAAAGACGCAGACGGAGGGTCCCTGCGAGATCATCTGCGGATGCCCTGGATCAAACTGCGGCACCATTCTGACAGCCGTCGTAAACGGCACGACCTTATCGGCACTGATGTCCATCAAGGGCGCCTGCGATCCCATCCAAGTGGCTCCAGCCGTGGAATCCACTGCAAAAATGCATTGACCTGCATTCAGGAAATTCGCCGGATAGCCTGAAATCTTAAAGGTGGAAAACGACTTTGTCTTACCATGCTCGGCGATGGTTTTGATCAGCTCCGCCGTCTCATCGCTAAACATCATAATCTCCCCGTTCTCATTTGAATACCCATACTCCTTTTGACGAAGCATTTGGATCATCATGTTGTCCGTGGATTTGTAAATAAACGGAATCATCACGTTCTGACCATTCACTAAGAAGGTTCCGTCGGTATCCTTTTTCATGGCGGCCTCGGAAACCTCCCAGATAAAGTCCCAGGTCAGAACGTCAGGAAGCTCATACCCCAGCTTTTCCAGATAGGTTTGGTTGACATAACAGGCCTCCGTAGATCTCATAAATGGAAGGGCATAAACATTCTCGCCAAGGGTGCACTCCTCCAAAAACTGTGGTACGATTTCTTCCTGCTTCACGGAATCAAACGCCACCTTGCTTCCGCCCAAGCCATAGCGTGAATCCGCAAACAACGAATCAAGAGGAACCACCGTATTGCTTCCCGTCAAATAGGTTGCAACATGATCGGGATAGGTAATGCAGACATTTGGCGTCGTCCCCGTCGCAATGTTTGTGATGACATCGTTGTAAATATCGCCATAATTCGTGTAAAGACGAATGGTAACGTGAATGTTCGGATAGTATTTTTCAAAGTCTGCGGCAGCATTCTGATAGATCTCCGTCTGCCGTTTATTCGTGTCATTCTTTGCCCAAAAGATGATCTCAAAGCTGCGGTTTTCGTCCAGCTCCCGGGGCACTTCAAATTCCGCTCTCCCCTTAGAGCCATGGCATCCTGCCAGGGTAAGCATTCCAAAAAGGAACAGCCCCCACAGAAATAAAACGCACCTTTTCCCACTGCTTCTCTTTGCGCTCATCCCTTGGTCCCTCCTCTTGAAACGCCTTCCATGATCTTTTCACGGAAGATCAAGAATAATACCACGAGCGGCACGGAGATGACGACCACCGCCGCCATCATGGCAGGAACGTTCTCTCGTCCAAAGCCGTTTTCCCGAATCTCCTGAATGCCGTTTGAAACTAGGAAATAAGCTTCCTCGTCCGTGATGAGCCTCGGCCACACATAAGAATTCCAACACTCAATGACTTTCAGGATTCCAACGGTAATCAGGGTCGGCCGACAGATCGGGATCATCACCTTCCAAAGATACCGAAGGTCAGAGGTTCCGTCCACCTTCGCCGCATAATATAAGGCATCCGGCACCTGCGCAAAATTCTCCTTAAGCAAATAAATATAAAATACGGAGGTGACGGACGGCAGAATCAGACCAGTATAGGTATTTCTCAAGTGAAAATTTGTGATCGTGACAAAATTCGTGATCACCACAAGCTCATTCGGGATCATCATCAACGCCAAAAAGCAGGTGAATACCAGATCCTTTCCAGGAAAGGACAATCTTGCAAAGCCATATGCCGCAAGCGTCACCACCGCTAGCATGATTGCCGTTGTGATTACCGTAAAGAGCAAGGTATTCAAAAGATACCTTCCCAATGGAACGCTGTTAAATGCATCCAAATAGTTTTGCAGGGTGGGAGATCCTGCATAGAACTTTGGAACATATTCTGCATTATACTCGCCGTAGCTCTTGACGGAGGTCAGGAGCATCCAATAAAACGGAAACAGCACCATGAGCGCCCATACACCGAGTCCCGCATAGGTGATTCCCCTCTTTGCCATCAGGGCTGCACGGAATTTTTTTGTTCTTTGATGTTCGAGGTTTTCTGACTGTACCATACTTGCTCCTTTAGTAATACGTGTGCTTCTTGCTGACCGTCAGATTCAGGTAGGTGATCGTCAGCACAATGAAAAACAGGATGATCGCCGCCGCGGAGGCGTAGGAGGGATAGCCGCCACTGTCCCCGTAGAGCATGTCGTATACATAACCTACAATGGTATTCATCTCCGCTGCATTTAAGTCCGTTCCAAAGAGCGCCACGGCGTTGCCGTATTCCTTAAAGGCGCCGATAAAGCCCGTGATAATCAGATAAAACAGCGTGGGCGAAATCATGGGAAGCGTGATCTTGTAAAAGATGCGAAACGAGGAGGTTCCGTCCACTCTTGCCGCATTATAATAATTCGGATTGACCGAAGCGATCGCACTCGTCAAAAGCAAGATCTTAAAGGGCATGACAACCCAGATAACATAAAGGCACATCACAAACATTTTGGCGGCATGCGGTCCGTCAATAAAGTCCACGGATTCTCCGCCAAACCAGTTGATCAGAAGATTTACCAAGCCGTCGGAATAGGCCGTCTTTTTGAAAAGCACCATAAAAACCAGGCCGACCGCTAAAGTATTGGTTACGTAGGGCAGAAAATAAATCGTCTGAAAGAGCTTCTTGAGCGGCGTAATCGAACTTAATCCCACGGAAATCAAGAGGGCTATGCCCGTGGAGAGTGGAACCGTAATGATTACCATGGTAAACGTATTCTTCACGGCCTGTAAAAAATAGGGATCATGCAGCACATATGAAAAGTTATAGGTTCCCACGCCAAAGCTCGTCTGGGAGGCAAAATTGTAGCCCTCCTCCATCGAGTACACAAACACGTCCACCAGCGGATACACAAGAAACGCTGCCAGAAACAGGGCGGCCGGCAAAAGGTACAGCCAACCCTTATATTGATTCTTTTCCATGATCATTTCCTCCAGTGCTTCCCTTTTCTAGAAGCGGATCCTTTCTCCCGTATCCTTTTGGAACAAAAGAACCTTCGCCTTTTTCAGGGTAAAACGCACCTGCTTCTTCGCAAGGTCCACCTTATTCTCCGCCTGAATGATGGACCGGACAGTTCCGCCCTGACAGCACTCATGGGTGGAGATTACGGAGACGTCGCGTCCCATCACTTCCACTCTGGAAAGCTGACAGGAAAAAGAACCCTTTTCATCCAAAAGAAATCCTTCCGGACGAATGGCAACCGTCAGCTCCTGATCAGAAACGCCTGGAACATCCAGTACTTCTTCTCCGCCAATGCACAGCTTTCCAGCCTGCACCCTGCCATCAAACACATTGATGGGCGGTGTGCCCAAAAACTTCGCAACAAACAGATCCACGGGATCATCATACACTTCCTGTGGCTTACCGATCTGATGAACCCTTCCGTTCTTCATGACCACGATGCGATCTGTGATGCTCATGGCCTCCTCCTGGTCATGCGTGACGAAGATCGTCGTGATCCCCGTCTCCTGTTGAATTCTGCGAATCTCCTCCCTTGTCTGCAAGCGAAGTCTCGCATCCAGGTTGGACAACGGTTCGTCCAAAAGAAGAACCTTCGGGCGCTTGACAAGTGCCCTTGCGATCGCCACTCTCTGCTGCTGACCGCCAGAGAGCTCACTCGGCTTTCTCTCCATTAATTCCTCAATCTGTACTAGCTTTGCAGCCTCATATGCCTTTTCCTTCATCTGCTCTTTTGTGAGCTTTTCCTCTCCCTTCAGGTTTTCCAGCGGGAAGGTGATATTTTGGAGAACCGAAAGATGCGGGTATAATGCGTAGTTTTGGAAAACGACGCCGACGCCGCGCTCTTCGGGAGGAAGCTTTGTCACGTCAAGGTCGCCAAAGAAAATTTTTCCCTCCGTGGGCTTTTGCAATCCGCAGATCAAAAACAGAGCCGTGCTCTTTCCACAGCCAGAGGGACCCAGCAGACCTACCAATTCGCCATCTGGCACCTCAAAGCTAAAGTGATCTACCGCTATGACGTCCCCACCTACTTTTTTATTTCGATTGGGAAAAATTTTTGTCAGATTCTCTAATTGTACCTTCATAAGCTTCCTCGCTCTTTCCTGTCTTTCTATACGGCCTTCCTTTTGCCAAATCTTTAACTTAATGACGTTAGTCCTTTGGCGGCCCTTATCACAACGCACTATCAAAAACATATCACAAATGAAAACCTGGGTCAATGCCTCGTCACGAAGGCATAAAAAATCCTGCGAACCCTTATTTTACAAGAGAGTCGCAGGATTTTTCTGGCTGATCCTTCATTGTATAGGAAAATGTACCAACCACATCTTTGCCTGTTGGCTTTGGCATCTTAGTCTTTCAATCTCATCAATCAACAGCAGTATGTACTGCCATTTTCAATTGTTTAACGCTCTAAAATTTGCGGCATTCGATTTGTAGAGCTTTTGAAACACCCTGTAGTTGCGCGCATAGATGTCTTTATGATCAGGGTTTGGAGTGTAGACATGCGTAACCTTGACAACCTGACGCGCGAATTATCGTTCCGTCAAAGTCATATACATTCATTTACATCCTTTCTCCGTCACCATTTATATTTTCGAAAAACGAATCATATTTCTGTTATAGCCCGTGGTAACAAGATATGCCTTTTCCTTGTGCGATGCCATCAAACCGCTTAATACAAATCCACTCAGTCCCTTAATCGGGGAGTCAGGATCCGTCAGGTCAAACAGCTTTCCTGAATCCCGCATTATGATAAGGACAGAATCCTCTTCATAGAAAAGCGAGAGCTCCATCAAAATAGGTTTCTTTGCGTTACTGTTCCTATCGAGAATGGTCAGTCCCATTTCTTCGACAAACAGAGCCGCACGGTTGGCTTCTTCCTTCGAATATTGACGGGCAAGCAGGCTACTGTTTACTTCTTTCGAAAGCTCAACCGCCGTTTCCTGCGTAAGCGTGCCGTCCATGACCACAATGTCCGATTCCATCTGCTTCAGCAGGAAGGGGAAATTCTCCCTTCCAAACCTCAGGAATACAAAGAGCATCGCCGTGGTAATGGCCAAAGCCGGCGCAACGACAAAGCCTGCCCACATTCCGTTGAAGCCGAAAAGCAGGGAACCTGCCATGGGCAACACAATATAGAGCAAACCGTTCTGAAGGCAAGCAATCGCGGTTGCCATCCCAATATGGTCGATCAGCATATAATAAGAGGTGGTAAGAGACACCATGCTGCAAAAAACAAATCCAAGGGATACGATCCTGATCGCAGTGATCGATGGCGAAAGAGCTGCCCCGTCAGTGATCCCGAACAGAGCGCAAAACTGCCTTGCAAAGATCAGTATGAACAGAGTCGCCACTCCTCCTTCCAGGATCGCCGCCTTGATGCCGGATTTCATAACTCTCTTTATCAGCTTGGGATTTCTCTCTCCAAAATAGGTTCCTACCAGAGGCTGCATGGCCATACCCACGCCATCCATCACGACGCCAAACTCGATCAGACTGACCACCACGGCCAGCGTAATCAAGCCGTTCTCCCCATAACGTCCTGATACATGGCTCATCATCACATAATCCATCAGGCCCCAACAGATATATACGGAAGAATCCACGATACTATAGCGTGAAGTCAACAGAAAATCCCTTAAAGAGAGGTGCCATACAAAGTGAAGCGTATTTCCTTTTCTGAAGTAGTGCCAGCAACAAACAAGAGTCCCGAGCGTGTTTCCGATCACAGAACCGAGGATGATGCCAGTCATTCCAAGAAACCTTGTCAATATGATGGAGAGAATGACATTCCCGCCGATCTGGAAGCCATAACAGATATTGTTGCAGAGCTCATCTCCATCGCTGTAGACCATCTGCTCAAGATAGAATATCACGATAGTCAGAAATGCGTTGATGGGAACAAAACGATAGTATTCGAGCGCATTTTTCAAAATGTCACCCGAAACACCACTCACGGCAAAATACATGTCTCTGAACACAAAGATCAAAAGTGCTGAGAGCAGCCCCATTCCAATACTGATGATGAGTCCCTGTCCATAAATCTCATCCGCCCGATCCTTCCTCATGGCTCCGGTCTCTCGCGCAAATACGATCCCGACGCCTGTGGAAACCAGATCGCCAAAGAAGGTAACAATGGCTGTCACTGGTGTGATCGCGTTGATTCCTGCAACACCTGACGAACCAATAAAATAACCTGCAATGATACTATCGCTGAGTAGCATCAGATACATGACTGCCTTGGTGAATGTCCCAGATATCAACATGGAGCTGAATTTTTGTTCGCAAAAACCTTTTTTAAGATTCATCCGACTTTTCTCCCTTCACCAACTCTATCTCATAGACGTCTCCGATCTCAACTGATTTTTGTATGATCCCTTTCTATTTATTCCTCGATCATGCACTGAAATCTATTCGTAAACCCATCCTCATCCATGGCGGAATGCTGAAGGTCTGCAGCAATACCCTTTAGCATGGTATAAGAGAGCGTATTGTCTGAGGCCGCAGGGTCAAAGGCGGGACCGTTATATAAAACCGTAATCATGATCCTCTTTTCTGCCTCAGAATATTCCGCAGTAAACTTCAGCTTCGGCTCAGGCAATACGGGCATAAGGATCTGCTGCACAAGCTCCTCAAAGACACTGTGAATGCGATATTTCATGCGAGCTGCAATGTCGTTCTTAAAGCAGTAGCGATTGATTTCCGAGCCTGCGCCAAGGAAATCGTACTCCTTGGCATCAATGCTGATTTCCAGCACCTTCAGCTTACGAATAAAACGTCTGGTCAATTCCTTTTGTGGATGGTCGAAAATCTGATCGGGCGTGCCATCCTCGTAAATTCCGCCCTGATCCATATAGAAGACCCGGTTACTGATGGCGCGGGCAAACTGCATCTCATGGGTCACGATCAGCATGGTCTTCCCCGTCTGGGAAAGATCCCTGATGACGGTCTGCACCTCGCCCACCATGGCAGGATCCAGCGCGCTGGTAGGCTCATCCAACAAGATCACTTCGGGATCCATGGCAAGGGTTCTTGCGATGGCGACTCTCTGCTTTTGTCCGCCGGAGAGCTGGTCGGGGTACTGATACTCGCGCCCCGCAAGACCCACGCGCTTTAAAAGCGCAATTCCATTCTCGTATGCCTCTTGCTTCGACTTTTTCAGAAGATCCATGGGGGCCATCATCAGGTTTTCGATTACGGTCAAATGCCCAAACAGGTTAAAGGATTGAAACACCATGCCCATCCGCCGTCTGGCCTGCGTCAAATCATATTTGGGATCCGTAATGTCCACGCCGTTAAAAAGGATCTGCCCGCTCGTCGGGCGCTCCAACATATTGATGCAGCGAATCAAGGTCGATTTTCCCGTGCCAGACGGTCCGATGACGGAGATCACGTCTCCATCATTGATCACAGTACTGACATCCTCCAAAGGAGTGACATTCGGATATTTCTTTTGTAGATGCTTCAGTTCGATCATACTTCCTCAACCTCCTTCTGAATGGCCTCCGTCGACCGATGCTTCGGGTCAATGCAAAATTCGATGCGTTTTACGATCCAGGTCAAAATCGCTGCCAAGATGAAATAGATCACCGCAACGGCAATCAGCGGGAAGAATGCCTCCAGCGTTCGGCTGCGGACAATGTCTCCCATCTTCGTCAGGTCCTGCACGGCAACATAGCCCACGATGGCAGTCGCCTTAATAATGTCCGTAATGGAGCTCTTATACGCCGGCATGAAATGGGGCAGTGCCTGCGGTAAAATCACGCGATAAAATGCCTGCCGATTGGTGTAGCCGAGAGCATAGGCCGCCTCGAGCTGTCCCAGATCCACGGCGCCCACGCCAGCCTTAATCATTCCATATACGCCTGATCCAAATACCAGCGTAAAGGCGATCACCGATACCGTCGTGCCAGAGATGGAAACCTTGCCAAAGATAATATAGTACAAGATCATCAACAGCACGACCACTGGCATTCCACGGACGAGCCAAATAAAAAATCGTGTAATGGAATTTGCCACGGGATTTCCATTTCTGCAAAGCATGAACACAAGGAATCCCAAGATCGTGCCAAACAGGATGGACAGGACCGCAATCAACAGCGTCGTGCCAATTCCCTGCAGGAAAAGCCGCCAACGATTTTCCCGCAGAAACGTTCTTTCAAAGCTGCCCGCGATCGAGTTCCAAATGCCCCCTTCGTCCTCACTCTCCGGAGACTGATCCCCTGCAACATTTTCTGACTGCTTCGCACGAACGATCAGGACAAATGCCGCAGGGTAATATTCTATAAAATCGACAAGCTCCCTTCTCTCATTCGTGACAATGATGGAGCCCGCTCCGAGCGTCGCCTTGCCCGACTGCACGGTGGCAAGGATCGCGGCGAATTCCATGCCCGTGAATTCTACGTGGACGTCCAGCTTCTCCGCCATCAGAAGAATCATCTCGACGTCGAAGCCTATCAGCTTACCGCCTTCCCCGGCGTAGCTCATTGGCTCCAGCGTATCACAAACCGCAGCCTGAACCGTTCCGTTCGAGCCAGGCCAGCTCTGCTCTGGCAGCACCTTTGCGCTCTCATCCGAACCCGTCCACTTCTCCCAAAGAGCCTGCTTCTCTTCCTCGGTGATTAAATCATAGGCCTTCTGCCACTCATCCCGCGCAGGGTCATTCTTCCGAAAGGCAATGCCAAAAACGCTGTCCTGAAGGTTTTGGGGAAACACTGCAAGCTTTTCATTGCGATTCGCCGCCAGCGCGGCAATGGCATTATTAATCAGTACCGCATCCGTCTTTCCTGCCTCCAGCGCCAAGAGCATGTCTGGCGTGTTGTTAAAAAAAGTGAAGTCAGCAATGTTCTCATTCTTGCTGCGTGCAAGCTCTTCAAAGGGTGCACCCGTCAGCATGGAGATTGTTTTCCCGCTCAGGTCGGAATACTCCTGGAGCTCCGCCTCCTTTTCCTTTGTCGCGGTAGTGCTTTGCCCCTGCCCCATCGCAGTATTTTCCCCTTCTTTTTGAGCGCAGCCCGCAAATAAAAGCAATGTCAAAAGAAGCACAGGCATAAGAAATCGTCTGTATTGTCTGCTCCCTTTCCTATTCATCCTGCTTCCTCCATCGATAAGATATTTTATCAATCCTTGCCCTTCCCTGCGTCATTCATCCGCTTTGGAAGGAGGGACTTCAGTAAAGCATTCACGCCCATGGTGATGAAGCGGGCCAACACAAAGTAAATGATCGTTGTCAAAATCAAAGGCAGGAAAGCCTCGTAGCTTCTGCTGCGGACGATATCACTCATCTTAGTCAGGTCCTGAACGGCGATGTAGCCAGCGACCGAGGTATCGTTTAAGAGACTCACCAGTCCCCCTCGATAGACTGGCAGAAAACGGATCGCTGCCTGCGGAAAGAGAAATCGGAAAAACGCCTGGGTTCTAGTATATCCCAAGGCCAGGGCTGCCTCCTCCTGACCGCGGTCAATGCTGTTTAAGCCAGACTGCATGATCTCTGCGGCGTTCGCTGAAAAGCATAGGGCAAATCCGATCACGGCAACCCATACGGCTTTCAAATTGGAGCTGCTAAAAACCACATAGAACAGAATCATCAAAAGCACCACCAATGGAATGCCCTGGAAGAATCGAATATATGCATCACACAGCGGGTTCGCAAGATAGCTTTGCGTCCTGCGAAGCAGGCACATTCCAAAGGCTAGGAGCGTACCAAACAGGGCAGATAAAACCGTAATCATGCAGGTCGTACCAATACCTTGCACAATCAGCTTCCAGCGTGACTCATGAAAAAGATTCTTTTCCATGCTGCTGCAAATTCTCTCCCACAGCGTACCACGCTCCTCTATAAACGATTCTCCGACCAAGTCAGACATCGGAACTGCAAGGGAGCTATCTGCTTCCATGTGTGGATCGGACATGCTGACGGATTCCGCATGTTCTTCGTCGTACTCCAGCCCCGACGCACCAATGTCGCACTTTCCTGAAATGACTGCTGGCAGCACCGCGTCGTACTGCATGTCCATAAACTCAAGTCCATAATGATAGTACTCGCAGAAGCGATAAAGAATGTCTGCTTCATAGCCAACGACCTTCTGTTCCTTGACATAAACAATCGGAGCATATGTGGTTTCCAAGGCAACCTGAACCGTACCGTTCTCGGCAGAAAGGTTTTCCAGCGGTGGTATGACCTTCACGCTGTCATCTTTTCCAAACCATATGTTCTCGATTTCCGTCATGACGCCGTTTTCCCTGCTCATCTTCAGGAATTCGTTCATCTGATCACGAAGCCCATGGATTTTGCTTTTTTCGGAAAAGGCAAAGGACATCAGCCACGTGGACATTGGCTCGGGAACCCTGCCAATCGTCGGATCCTCCATCATAATGGCGTCCAAGGAAGGTCCATCAACGATGAAGGCATCAACCAGTCCAGACTTCAGGGCAATCACAAGGTCAGGAAAGCTGGAATAATATTCGATGATAGCTCCCGGAATACAATCTTCAACAATTTGGTCATAATTTACTCCCGTGATCGCACCGACCCTCTTTCCGGAATAATCTGCCAGAGTGACCTGCCCATCCCCGTTTTCATCTGCAATCCTACCCACCTCAGCCTTGGCAGGAAATAGAATAGGAAAAAGTAGACATCCGATAAATAACAAGAGAGAAATGATAATTATCACATCAACAATATAGATTTTTCGTTTCATCTGGTTCCCCCTTTATTGAATTTAATTATATCAAAAACGGAGACCTCGGTCAATTCTGGCCTAATCGAAAACACCGAAAACTCGGAATTGGCGGCACAAGTTTTCTTAGATATTTCCAGAGCTTTTTATCTCATGAACGGGATCATCTGGGCATGATTGGAAAAATGGTAGTAATCGCCCCGTCTTCATAAAAAAATCCCTACAAAGCCGTTATCAAAGGCTTTGCAGGGATTAAGGAATTATTCGAATTCCCTAACTTAACCTGTATCTTAAACATTTTTGTTAGGGTTATCTGTCACGATTTGACTTCATTTGGTTTCAGCTGTCTATATCACATGGACTGCATCAGCTAATGTTATCAAATCTTCAAACTCTTTGAACCCGAGGGACAGATAAAAATGGTTCGTAGCATCATAATCTTCGTATCGTCCCATCTGAACCGTCTTAACCTGTATAAAAGAGTACCCTGATTGAAGAGCTGATTCCTTAGCCTTCTTAAAAAGCATTCTGCCCACACCTTTTCTGTGATAATCTTTCAGCACTCCCATAACAGAAAGTTCAACAGTTTCTTTACCGGTCTCTTTAAGGCAAAGAAAACCAATAGGTTTATTCGAATCATACGCTGCAAAGAATGACTGATTTGCGCTTTCTTTTATGTACTGTTCTCTGGCTTCAGGAATTCCAAACCAGTCAGGCAATGCCTCTAGTATTTCTCTAGCAATACGCTGTTTTTTATCAACATATTTTTCTTCTACAATGATTATCTCTTTACTCATCTATAATACCCTCTGCGCTATGGTTACTATATAATTTTCAGTCTTACTCTCTACACCTGTTTCAGCAAAGCCGTTTTTCTTCCAAAAATGTTCTGCCTGCAGACTTCCTTTAACCCATCCAAGCCTAACAGAAGAATACCCATTGCATTTCAGTTTCTCACAAAGCTCTGTAATTATTTTAGTCCCACTCCATGTTTTTGAATTGATACATCCGTCATAAAAAAGCCTATAAACGTGGTATTCTCGTTCGGGAATCTTTCAATCAAATCCATTACGGCAATCAAATCTTTATTGTTATAAAAACCAATATAATGCTTATCGTCCATTTGCTTTCCAGGCGCTTTGCATTTCCTGCATCTCGTTTATGGTAAAGTCTTTCACCTGTATCACCTCTGTTATTTGCATTCTCTAGCAAGCAGCAATTCGTCAGCATACCTCTCTGCGCTTTATTGCGCTTTATTTTGCGCTTTACAAAAAGCGTAATTGAGATTCTCATTCTCTTATTTTCCAACTACCTGATTTATTGGAGCCTTCCCTTTCAATCACCTGCTTCTTCGTGAGTGATGATATAAGCCTCTGAACTGTTTTCTCAGATTTTCCAATCCTTATAGCCATCTCAGCCTTGGAAATCCCCTCATTATTCTGAATTAAATTGAAAATGACCTGCTCCGCCTCTGTAAGCTCCGCATTTATCTGGACATTTATCTGGACATTTGTCCTGATAAATTCGAAGAAGAATCCATATGCCTCTTTTCTATAATTCCACGTTATATTTTGCTGTTTGCAAAAATCATTTACACGTTGGAATCCGGTTCCTGATTTTTCAACATCTTTACATCTGAACAAGATATCCAAAATAAGCCTATTTCTTTTATATGACGGGAGATTCCGTGATATAAAATCCAATGGCGTCAGTTCGTCCGGAAATGACCCAGGATTATATATCTCCACTTTGCCTGGATGAATGCCGATTTCAATTTCAGGCACCGTTTCATAGTCTGCATGAGCAAAAGCATTTACTATGATTTCTCGTATTGCTTCTTCCGGTATCTCAGGTATTTCTTTTCGTTTTCTTGTCCCTATTTCTCCTCTCCAATTGATACGATTCAGGATATAATCCAAGAATACAGGAGCGAGAATCCGCCAAAAGAGAAAAAACGCATTGGCGGAGCTTTGCAAAGTACAGAGATAATTCATGCCGGATTTGTTTGAGCTGTTCGAAAAAACGGCTGATCCACGCAATCCGTGCTACATCACTTATCCCAACAGAATGATGTTGGGTCAAATGTACTTCAAAGGAATTGCCGGAATCGTGAGCATGCAGGGCATGACGCAGGCGTTCAACAACAAGAAGATCTCTGGCAACCTGTCTGGCATTATGGGATGCGGGAAATGGAAGTATCTGCCGCATCACGTGACGGAAAACGAATATCTGGAACGGCATTATGACAGGGCGACGGAGAACGAGAGGATAAACTATCACATTGATGTCTTGGAAGCTAAGCTACGGCTCGGGGATGGTCTGGTCAGTTCACTTGCAGGAATCGTAAGGCTGCGCTGGAAGATAGAAAACGAAGGCTTCAACAGGCAGAAAAACTGGGACGGAGACATAACGCGCGCCTGTAGTCACGATGCCAATGCACTAAAAAATCATTACCTAATGAGACAGATATCCGATTTGGCAAGACAGCTTTACGAATGGTTCTTCCTGAAGAGAAACGGCATAAAAAGGGCAATAAAAAATGTGTCTCCAGTTCTGTTAGCTTGCTTTGGACGGCGACTAACAGGGGGAGACACATACAAGAAGCGACTGGATGAACCAGCCTTCAACTGAGATAATTATAGTCTTCATTCAAACACTCAATTAACAGAGATTTGAATATCTTTTGCCAAGAAATGCTGATCAGACACCTTCTCAAACACCAGTAACTGCGGAACAGCATCTCTGCTTCCGTCTTCATACCGGCGTGGTATTTCCAGAAACATAATAATATGTCCGTTCACAGATTCAATAGAGTAAGGATTTGCCACAAGATGCGGCTCCGGGATTGTTGCCTCCAGATATAAACACCCCTTCGTCCATCCCTTAAGAAACCAGTACGGTTCCCCGTCCTTTGGAAAATACAGTTCGTGCCAAACAGAATTTTCTGCCTCATGACATTTCGGATATCCGTAAACAAATTGTTCTTTGCTTGGAACAATGTCTCGGATTTCCCACTTACCAACGACAGCTTCATCATTCTTAAATACCTGTCTTTCTATCATCGGATCCATACATCTCACCTTTTTACATACAGGTATTTTCAGTTCTACCGTTCCGTCCTCGTAATAGATTTCATAAGAAGCCCCAATGATTTGGTAATCGATTTCGTGAATTTGGGACAGCATGGATTGATAGCCATCGTCAAGTTGCTCCCGTTTGCAAACCAAAGTTGCCAGCTCTCCTGAAAAAGTAAGCGTCTTCTCCTCATATCCCAAAGACTTTGCAAGTCCGCCGGTAATTTCCACGCATATGGCAAGGTCAAGGTCTTTTTCACGATATTCCATCTCATAGTTCACAATCACAGTACGTGCACCAATCAATTGCTTTGGCAGGGTCTCCTTCATTTGCGCAAGCGTTGCCTCAGCCTCGGCTTTGGTTACATACATCTTTCTTTGATAAGCGACACGAATGGTGTCACCACTTCGAATAGCCATAGGAAACATAGTCCTCTCCCCTTCCGATAATGATTTCCTAATGTGATTTAGTTTCTTCAACTGTAATGAAAGTTCCTTTGATTTTTCCTCAATTTCTGCGCACTTGGCATCTACCAATGCAAAAATATCCTCGTCCGTACCCGCATGCAGATGCTTTTTTATTTCCTCCAGAGAAAAACCAAGCTCTTTGAGTGAGATAATGCGATTGCAATCGGCAATCCTTGCGGCAGAATAGTAGCGATAGCCCGTAAAACGGTCAATTTCGTCCGGAACAAGCACGCCTTCATTGTCATAGTACCGCAGTGTTTTTACCGGGATGCGGCAAAGCCGTGATAATTCACCAATCTTGTACATATCAGCACACCTTTCTTTCGAATTTGTTCTGCGAAACAGCACTATTTTGCTTTACAGCTTGGTTATAACATTACAGTTAAGGGGAGAGTCAAGAGGAGTTATACCTCCATTTCAAAATACATATTCAAATCATTCCGGCAACAAACTGGCAACACATTTTTGCAACCAATTTGCAACCACGCTTCCCAAAAATCCAGTGTTTTCGGGCATTTCGAGCATTTTTCTCCTATTCGAACTCGCAGAATTCAAATGTATTCATAGTTCTTTTTATATCATTTCTAAACATATTTGTTTAGTTTTTATTCATATTATACACATTCCATCTCGTTTTGAGGATTCTTAGTACCAAATTAGTACCAAGGGTTAAATTCTTCATTCATTTGGGATCGAGTGGTTTGGAAGTTATTTACCAATCGCGCTAACTTCTATATATTTGCCTATTGCAACCAGCTTATCATTAAGATTTTTCAATGCTTCATTATATTCAGTTAATCCTGCATTTAATATTTTCACATGTGCTCACCTCATAACATCACATTCATATCATTATATACTTTTACACTTTTTATACTATGATTCCCAAGAACTAAAGGTTTTTTTAACGGAGTACAAATAGCTAACGATTTTAAGTTATTTAACTGCATAAGATCATTCATACTATAGTAATTCAAAATACAATAAATCAAAACTTTAGTTTCATCAGTCATCTGACTGATATCCATACTTTGTATCTCTTCTTTCTTCTTGTCATAACGCAAAAACAATCTATGCAAATATCTATGAAGCCCATAATAATCATCTGAAGTCCATCCATTTTGATTAAGATAGTATGGCTTTATTACACTCATGTTTTCACATCCTTTCTTGACATTATTTTTATTGACATATTTTACTACATCACATACACCGATTCAAATGTAATTGTTCAGACCTGGTTACAGTTAGTTCCTTATTCATTCGGGCTATGCTCATCGGGACTATGGCATAGCCATAGTCCCGATGTATATTGTCGCCAAAAATGTATCTTTTTATTATTTTAGCATTAAAAACTGTTGTGACATATTTGAAATTGACTCTGATTATCCGTTCATGTAAAATACAGAACGTTATGGAAAATTTTATCTTTAGTTTAAATGCAACAATACCTGTTTTTCTGGTCATACTTCTTGGTTATATTCTTAAAAAGCTTCATCTGATAAATGAAGAGTTTGTAAATGTAACTAACAAGTATGTTTTTAAGGTTGCACTGACAAGACTAAAGCCTGCTGTGATTGCTTCTGCAATAAAACTAATAGCACTTCCAGCATTATTTATCCCTATAGCTGTAAAGCTTGGTTTTGCAGGTTCAGAGCTGGTTGCTATTCTGATAATGCTGGCTTCTCCAACAACTGTAACCTGCTACATAATGGCAAAAGCTATGCAGAATGATGAGGTACTTACTTCTAATGTTGTCGTGATAACGACTCTGTTATCCTCTGTAACACTCACCTTATGGGTCTTCATATTAAAATCGTGTGCACTTATATAAGAGATATCCGCTATCATAATACCTCCCTGCAGCATTAGTTTTCGCTGACAATACCATATAACATTTCAATTGCTTTTTCCCCTTTGCAAGGATAATCAGATTCGATATAATCTCCTTTCGATGCATCTATTCGAGTGCTGTAGTCGGTTGACACCGAAAGCCACATTCCGATATCCTCGAAATAGAACTGCGTAATCTCGCCGCAGGAGTTACAGGACTCCGCAGGCGACTCTCCAATTACCTTCCCGAGGCCATTGTCTACTATCATTTCAGTAAAAATCATGGCTGCCGAAAATGACCCTTCATCTGTGAGCACATACAGATTTCCATCAAACTCAAGCTCTGCAACTCTCTTATTCTTAGTTTTACCACCTTGATCAAAATCAAATGTTATATAGTTCCACCTTATTTTTCTAAAGTCGTCTACCTGATAATATTCGTCTATCGGAAGGTACTTAAACAGTTCATTTACAACATATGTGTCGCCACCGCCATTACCTCTTAGATCAATTGCAAGATTTTTAATCTTTTTCGTGTTTATCTCTGTAAACATTTCACGAAGCACATCCCTGTAGTGATCACTTGTCCAGCAATGTTTTAGCGTAAGTATAGCAAGACTCTTTTCTTCGTCTATCTCATAATATACATAATCATCATTACTATTATCTGATGGAAGGTACTTATCCTGAAGATTATAGTATTCATCAGCAGTTATAAAGTCCTCACGGCTATAAGTTCGGGATTCCTCATCTCCATCCTCGTTCTTCCAAACAACCTCATAAGGCGCCTCAACGCCACATAGATCCAGATAGAACAAGTTTTCCATATTTACACTAATGAAGCGCGGTGTTTCGTAAGAAAAATAAGGCTCTACGAGTTCCTTCAGTTTATCTTCTGTCATTCCATTTACCGAATAAATGCAATAGCCTTTACTCATCATCTCAAGATCATCCGATAGTAATAAAGGATCCCACGAATTAAATGATGTATGTGCATCATTTATCTCATGCAGTATACTTCTTACGCCACGAATTAACTCTATTCTCTTGACTGTATCCTTTGACTCAAAATCAGCCCTGACTTCCTCATACTTTGCCTGAACCTCAGTTGTTAGTCCATCTGTGAAAGATATATGATACTTTCTCAGGTAGTCCATGACCTCCTCAAGATCATCCAGTGCCTCTTTCTTTGTAAGATCCGAATTCTCATAGTAATGAATCGGCCTGTCTGACTTGTGGCCATCACTATTCCAGTACGGGCAGGCATATGCAAAAAGTACACAAATAACTGTAAAAACACACGTAATAGTTACTGCAATTATCTTTGCTGCTTTCCCAGAAAATGTCTTCCTAGCTAAAAGCAAAACAATCGCTATATCCACAACTGAAGCGATTATCATAATCCACTGTGGAAAATCCTTCCATATCAGCAGTACATTCAGTGGAATTATACCAAGCACCAAAATATTAATAATTATAATAAGAACAACAGCGCCAACCTTTTTAAATCTATTCATAGTAGTTAACCCTTTTATTTTTTTACAGCATTCCTTATCATATTTGCCATATTAAGGAAATCCTTTGCTTTTATGATAGCCATCCCCTGAGACTCATCACCTAATACAACCAGTTGGTCACCGGGTAATATATCAAAAAGTTTCCTAGCCCTTGCAGGTATGACTATCTGTCCCTTATCGCCAACTGTAACCATTCCAAAGAGATGCTTCCCCTTCGGAGGAACATCCAGTCCCATATTATCCTCTGGTTCATAGTTTGCCAGATCATCAAGAGACACACCGAAGAGCTCAGCCAGTAGCTTACATTTCTCTAGATCAGGAATTGTTTCACCGCTTTCCCACTTGGCAACTGCTTGTCTGGATACACCAACCGCCTCAGCTATATCCTCCTGTGTCATCTGATTTAACTTTCTAAGTCGAACAATATTTTCATTAAACATATATTTACTCCTATATACTCTACTATTCTTCTATTTCATCCCTGACATAATATTCTTTATAGCAACGATTATTAGCGGAACATACATAAAAACCAGATTAAGTCTCTGCCATAGTCCTTCATTTCCTAATCTAGTGTTTGAAAACTCAGGTTTGTCCGCCATAACAAACAGAACAAAGAAAAAGAACGAAACCACAAAACTAATAATACTAATAATTCCAACTGTCACATCGTTTTCTTTGAAAGAAAGAATCGCAACAATAAGTGGAACAAAAAGAAACAACATAAACCCCAGCACTGAACCAAAACCATGAATCTTTGATGCCACTGTTACAATATCTTTAGATTCATTTACGCTAAAGAAACAGGTAAAAATACAAGCCCCTATAGCAAATATAGCCGTAAATGCAATCAACACATTTGTTAATCCATGCGAAGTGTCATGAAAACACTTATATAAAACAGGCTGACTTAAAAGAAAAAGTATTCCTTCAACCAGCATCCATATATTAAATGGAATCCGTACCGGAGACTGTGGATTTCCAAGTGCACTTATAGAAAACTTGAGGCAACTATAATCTTTATAAAATACAGGTAATATCCATGAAATCAGAACATCTCCAGCCATTGCCATAAGAAGAGCATACCAACCAAATCTATCTAATCTGTCAAACAACATTTCTTTCATTCACAGATTACTCCCTATTCTGAACCTTCTTCTTACTGATTCCTAGTACTGCCCATCTGAAGAATGGAATCCTACTGATGATTGCATATAATCCGTATCCGAATGCAAATCCTGCCACTAGACTAAGAAGGTAGCAAAGAGGCGCAGGCAGAATAGCATTCTTTGCGAAAACAAGTGCAACAGTAGATATTCCAAGATAATGGAATACGTAGAGTCCAAAGCTATGACTACTCATCCACTTTGTAAAGCCGTTACTAAAGTCTCCAAATCTTGCCATACCTGAAAGCATTGCAAGAGAACCAAAATATGCACATGCTGCGTAGAGTGGTCCCCTATTGACCGGCTTATCAGCATAATTAGTTCCACCACGAAGGATGAAGTTAAATACTGCAAATGTAATGGAGAGCGCTACTCCGATCAAGATACACGCCACTGCATACTTCTTCAACTTATCCATTACTTCTTCATTTGAAAATACATAGTAGCCCAGCATGAAGAATACAAAATATAAAGCAACTCTATATACCGCAATAATGGGTGCATTAAGTATCTGCGCAGCTCCCCAGATAGGGAAGAAGAAAAGAACTATCAGCCAAAGCGGTGTCTTAGAACCAGCCTCAAGAAGTTTTCCCTTCTCTATCTTTCTTACAAGCACAAGCACCACGCTATATATCCAAAGAAGATGAACGAACCATAGTACTCCACTTCCTGATGCGACCATAATAAGGTAGATAACAAACTTAGGAACGCCCATAGATACTAGTTCAGCTGCTCCATCAGACAGATGCATACTTACATATCCCTGTATAAACTGAAATACGAAAAGTCCGATTGTGGAAGGAACAAGAAGCTTAGTTGTTCTGCTCTTTATAAATTCCTTATTCGTATGCTTATCCAGATACAGTCTTGAGCTTATACCTGCCACTAAAAATAGCACCGGCATAAACCATGGATATACAAGATACATGAAGATATCGTACGGCTGAACAGTCAGATTGGTAATCTGACCAATTCCTCCCAGAATACCTTCGGCATTGTACATATAAAATACATGGTATATAACAACGATCACAACTGTAATCCATCTAATGTTGTCTAAGTAATACTTTCTCATAAACATCCCGCCTTTGCAATAATTATTAACATTTTGTTAATAATATTTTACAAACAAATAAGGAAATGTCTACCAAGTAAAGTAAACATTTCCTTATATCTTATGTTATATTTAGTTGCGTAAAGATAATGAACATACCATAACATAAAATTACCTCAATATGCCCTACTTCCGTGTGAAATATAAAAACAATTAAAAAACTGACAAAGATTTACAGACCTCTTAGTATTATATTCATATTATACAAGAAATAATTCGCACTTTAGCTAACTATGGTGATTGGAGGTTTGAAATGAGTAATAGTGAAGATAGCTGGATTAAGAGAAACTCCTTGAAGTTATATAGTTTTTTTATAATTTTGATTCTAATTATTGCATGTACAAGGAGTGTATTCGATTTTGTATCCTACACTACTGGCGAAAAAACTGAAGCAACTGTAACTGAAGTGATAAATAAAAGAATATTCAATTATCGCAGTTCTATCGTTTTCCTCCTCGAATCATTTTGCTATAATCCTCTTCGGGCTACAACAACTGTATATTCTTCGCTCTCACTGGTTGCACCGGTTTCAACAAATCCATTCTTTTTCCAGAAATGTTCCGCCTGAGGATTACCCTTAACCCATCCAAGCCGAACTTCTTTAATACCGATACCAGACATAGCATTGCACAGTTCTGTAATAAGAGCACTTCCTAACCCTTTCCTCTGTGCATCTGCTTCTGTCATAAAAAAGCCGATAAATGCTGTAGTTTTGTTTGGAAAGGCCATGATCAGGTCCATAACTGCTATGAGTCGATCTTCATCATAATATCCAACATAATACTTATCGGTCATAGTCTTTCCGGGCGGAAGAGCATTCATATCGTCGCGGATGCTCTGCTCTGATACAAACGGCGGACAATACTGATAATAGAGTGTATTCTTATCACAAAGAAAAAGGACCTTAGGTATATCCGCCTCAGATAATCTTCTAACCGCATATTTATCGGACAGACTTCTACAAATATACTCATCCCTAAAGGCAGAAAGGTGCTTAATAATCTCCGGATTCCAGGAGATCATCTGAGGAAGCTTGTCGCACGGGAACTCGCTACACAGGCCACAGAACCTGACATCATGCTCTTTGCAGCAGGCATGCACCTTGCACATCCCCGACCCGGCCCACTCCGGAACTCTCCCATCTGCCACGATGCACCCTGGGCAAGATCCATCTTTCTTTTTCGAACATCCAACACAGCACTCTCCACAGGCTGTGATAGTAGTAAAATCAGTCATTCTATTTATTCCTTAGTTTTGTTTTTTAGCAGAAGGATTTATCTCAATCCGTTAGCAAACACCCATGAATAAAACAACATAATTCTTTTTTATCTCCGCTCTGTCAGTCCATATCTTTGGTCTCTTTACGTGGGCTACCCCTGGTGTATGTTTTCTCTCAAATCCCCAACTCTTCACATGCCATGTTCCAGTATGCTTCAGGAATGTTTTTCCAGTCATTCTTTCCGCTATGTTTTTCCATTAGCTCACAGGCTTTTGCCAAAACCATCGCTTGTGAAATCCGTTTTCCTTTTAGCACTGCCTTCGTTGCCCGATACCATCCCGGTGCCTGCTCAGAAAGTCTTTCCTCGTCCATTTCACCGATTGCTCTTTCGACGTCATATGCAATTGATATAAACTCCGGATTCCACTGTCCGTCCATCCCTTCAAGCATCATGAACTGGGCCTTGCCTTCACAAAACAGCGGAATGCCAACGGATCCGGGGTTTACGATCCGTTTTGCATGACGCATATACTGGCATTGAATGTGAAAATGGCCGCAAATCGTCAATTCCGTTTCCAGTTTTTTTGTCAATTCATCAATATAATCATAGTCCTCACGAAGATCCTCATTGGCTCTCCACGGGGAACCATGGCAGATAACAAATTCAGGCAATTCCGGATACTGCATTCTTCTGGAGATGGGAAGCTGCTCAAACCATTCAATGTTTTTTCCCTCTAACCGGTCAAAGGCATATTTCAGCATTCCCGAACCGGAGCTTCCGTCTTTCCATTGCCAATCTCCGTATTTTCCGTTTTTGCGATTGATCCAATAGTCTTCTTTATTGCCACGAATGAATGAACAGGGAATCCTTTCCCGTATCCGGCGGATGCTCTCCATCGTCTTTTGAGGATAAGCCAGTTCCCCGATATAATCTCCGAGAAAAAGGAACTCCTCCGCGTCGCGATTTGTCGCTTCTTCCACGCACGCGTCCAGAGCAATATGATTACTGTGGATGTCTGCCAGTACTGCTATTCTCATAGTTTAGCGTCCTTCCTGATTCACCAGTCAATGCTTGATAAGTTCTTCCATGTCATGCTTTGTTTTTTTATAGTATTTACGAGGCTCCTTATTTGCATTACGGTTCTGCACGATTCCGATCCTGCACGATTCTGCCTGAAACCCATGAGAGCACCCATAATATGTATTATCCCGTATCCTATTTTTTGTGTCAAGGTAACCCCCTTTCACGGGGCAGCCTTGACATGCTTATCTTGATTTTCCGTCGATCCTGATCCTTTTGCCTGCCGACAGCGGGATTTACAGTTTTGGAATTCTCGCTGCCTTGTTTGCTTCTTTGAACTGCCTGGCGACAGCGGGATTCATGGTTTTGAGATTCTCGCTGCCTTGTTTGCTTCTTTTGCCTGCCTGGCGACAGCGGGATTCATGGTTTTGAGATTCTCACTGCCTTGTTTGCTTCTTTGACCTTCCTGGCGACAGCGGGATTTGTTAATATGGGAATAATGCTTGAGACGTATCCGCTAACATAATCAAAACATTATCATGAAAGTGTTATCAAAGTGCCATAGCATATACCTGACAAGGATTCCACTCATCCCACAAAGTCGGGAACACTTCAAACTCCTTAAATCCAAGGGACAGATAAAAATGGTTGGTGGCATCATACTCTGCATATCGACCCATTTGAACCGTCTTAACCTGCATAAACGAATATCCCGCTTGCTTGGCCTTCTCTCTTGCCTGTTCAAACAGTTTTCTTCCAACGCCCTTTCTGTGATAATCCTTCAGCACTCCCATGACACAAAGTTCAACGGTTTCTTTACCAGTCTCTTTAAGACAAAGAAAACCTATCGGTTTTTCCGAATCATACGCCGCAAAAAATCGCTGCTCAGCACTTTCTTTTATATACTGTTCCCTGGATTCAGGGATTCCGAACCAGTCGGGAAGAGCTTCCAGTACCGTCCTGGAAATCCTCTGCTTTTCCGTGGATTCTACTACGCTTATAATCCTTATGCCTGTAGTCCCCAACACGTCATTATCACCTCCTGCAGGTTTTCCGTCCGAAACAATTCCAATCACTTTTGCCCGGGAATCATAATAAAACATACCCCCTCACTAAGATGCCGACATTGTTTTCCATGATTCAAGCGAACTAACACATCTTATTTCATTGTACTGGTCGCCTAAAATCCCGTCAAGGTCTATATACCAGTAAAGCGCCTTTCCCCATCTGCCGATACCGGGCTTAAAGTCACCCATCCCTGCATAATCTACATGAATTCTTATCATTTTCAACCCTAATTTAATTACTCCCTTTTTACGATTTTGTGTCCGATAGAGAATTTGTCATAATCTTCCAGTGAAAAATCAATATTTCGTTATACCCAGAAAGCTGAGCGCCAATATATAAAGTAAAAGCCTGTTAGGAACACAAATGTAAAAAGGGAATTTAATTATCATCCACGTAAATGATCAAATTGGCTCTCGAATGATTTAATTAGCGCCCCGTGATTATGTCATGATCGCGGACATGATCTAGCTAAAATACTTCTTTATGATCTCATTTATTTCATTCGTTCCAAGCGGGTTAGTGCTTGTCTCCTCCGTAATGATCAATTCTTTTCCCAAACAGATTCCGCTTTGCAGGTAGCTTTTCATTTTTAGAACGGCATTCCTTGCATAGTCTTTGTCATCCATCATTCCCCTGTGTTCCCAATACAAAATCTTCCTCCGCTTAGCGTCAAGCACGGTAAAATCCGGATAGATGATCATGCCATTACTTAATTGCATTTGGCATTCATATTTGTAAGGTATCCCGTGTTCCGCCAGTGCATTGGCTATGTTAAGCTCGGACTTTGAACGGACTCTTTCCTTGTGCTTTGTCTCCAGGAACGGCAGATACTCCGGTATTGCCTTGCCTTCATAAGGAATGCTTAACCAATCGCGCATGTAATCCTCATCCGAAACGTCTATGGGGACTATATAATTTTTCACTTCTTGGGGGAAATCTGAATATGCACATCGGATTTTGTTTACTGAATTTTCTGATTTGTCGAGAAGCTTTTTCAAGGCTTGGGCCTCTTGTGAAACAAGCTTTAAGATCTTTTCATCATATGCTTTTTGCAGATACTGCTTAATGGTAGAAACTTCAGATTTTGGAATGTATTTTCCTGTTTTGTCCGCGCCGTCTTGTCGCAAATAATACTGAACGCCATGCGGTGTCTTGCTTACGTGTATCTTCCCGGGCGGTGTCTGCTCCAGTGCCGGTTCTTTTGAACTCTTGATCTGAAGAAGTATGTCGTACCGTCGTTTTGCTTCGCAGTACAGGTCAGTGTGGCTTGTCGTTAATGTAGATTTTTGTTTTTTCAAGTTTATTCCTCCCATAATAATCTTTATTTTTCTCTTGTTAACTCGCTCCTCGTATAATCTTGGGGTTTTCGCTGTCGGGTTTGGGGCTTTTGTCTGCCGGGCGACAGCGGGATTTGGGTTTCTTGGGTTTTCGCTGTGTGGTTTGGTTCTTTTGTCTGCTTGGCGACAGCGGGTTTTGGGTTTCTTGGGTTTTCGCTGTTCGATTTGCTTCTTTTGCCTGCTTAGTGACAGCGGGTTTTGGGGTTCTTGGGTTTTCGCTGTGTGGTTTGGTTCTTTTGCCTGCTTGGCGACAGCGAGTTTTGTGGTTTAGGGATTCTCGCTGTGTGGTTTGGTTCTTTTGCCTGCTGGGCGACAGCGGGATTCGGGGTTTTGAGGATTCTCGCTGTGTGGTTTGGTTCTTTTGCCTGCTGGGCGACAGCGGGATTCGGGGTTTGGGGGATTCTCGCTGTGTGGTTTGGTTCTTTTGCCTGCTTGACGACAGCGGGATTCGGGGTTTGGGGATTCTCGCTGTGTGGTTTGGTTCTTTTGCCTGCCGGGCGACAGCGGAATTCAGGATTTTGTGGATTTTCGCTGTCGGGTTTGGTTCTTTTGTCTGCCGGATGACAGCGGGATTTGTAAAAATGGGGATTTTGATGCTCAGAAGTGTTTATGGGTTCCACAAAAGCATCGGAATCTGAAAGAAGAAGAATTCCGATGCCCCGCATTGGGGGCATCAGGAATGATCGATAATAAATTACTGGCCTATGTTCAAATACAACGATTCAAAGCAACACGTTCATCAGCTCATTGAAGCTGGCGGCTCCCGATAATCTGGAACGATTTCATTATTCACCTGGAAACCGCCGGGTACTATTCGAACTCAATCGTTCCGGGCGGCTTGGAGCTGACGTCATAGAGTACTCTATTGACACCCCTGACCTCGTTGATGATGCGGCTCATGGACTTCTGAAGAACTTCCCAGGGAAGGCAGGAGCATTCCGCTGTCATGAAGTCGATGGTCTGTACGGCGCGAAGCGCAATGGCGTAATCATAGGTACGCTCGTCGCCCATAACGCCAACGGAACGCATGTTGGTAAGGGCGGCGAAGTACTGGTTTGGCATCCAGGGTGCCTCCTTGCCGTTTTCTTTCTTATAGGCATCTGCTGCTGCCTCCAGCTCCTCGCGGTAGATGGCATCAGCATCCTGAACAATCTTTACTTTCTCTTCGGTCACGTCGCCGATGATGCGAACGCCCAGTCCAGGACCAGGGAAGGGCTGACGGAACACTAATCTTTCGGGAATGCCAAGCTCCAGTCCAGCCTGACGCACCTCATCCTTGAAAAGGCTGCGAAGAGGCTCGATAATCTCCTTAAAGTCAACGAAATCAGGAAGACCGCCCACGTTGTGATGGGATTTGATCACGGCAGATTCCCCGCCAAGGCCGCTCTCCACCACGTCGGGATAGATGGTTCCCTGAGCCAGGAAGTCCACGGCACCAATCTTCTTTGCCTCCTCCTCGAAGACGCGGATGAATTCCTCACCAATGATTTTACGCTTGCGCTCAGGCTCAGTGACACCTGCAAGCTTTACGTAATAGCGATGCTGTGCATTTACGCGCACGAAGTTCAGGTCAAACTGACCACCTGCGCCGAACACGCTCTCCACCTCATCTCCCTCGTTCTTACGAAGCAGGCCGTGATCTACGAATACGCAGGTCAGCTGCTTTCCGATGGCTCTGGAAAGAAGGCCGGCTGCAACGGAGGAATCTACGCCGCCGGACAGCGCGAGCAGAACGCGGCCGTTGCCGACTTTCTTACGAATTTCCTCAATGGTATTGGCAACAAAGGAATCCATTTTCCAGGTTCCTGCACAGCCACAGATATTTCTTACAAAGTTATAGAGCATCTTGGAGCCTTCCGCCGTATGGAGCACCTCGGGATGGAACTGGATGGCGTAGAGGCCCTTCTCCTGGCACTCGGCTGCTGCCACGGGGCAGTTCGCCGTCGTTGCCACTGCGCGGAAGCCAGGCGCAAGCTTGGAAATGTAATCAAAATGGCTCATCCAGCAGACGGTATGGGGCGTTACGTTCTGGAACAGCGGGGAGGTTACGTCCACGTCAACCTCGGTCTTGCCGTATTCTCTGGCTGCCGCACGCTCTACCTTGCCGCCAAGCACATGGCTCATCAGCTGTGCGCCATAGCAAAGGCCCAGCACGGGAACGCCTAGCTCAAAGAGCTCGGGGGAGCAGGTCGCCGCATTTTCTTCGTAGCAACTGCTCGGACCGCCCGTCAGGATAATGCCCTTGGGGTTCATGTCCTTGATCTTCTGCAGATCAGTCTTATAGGAATAGATTTCGCAGTACACGTTGCATTCGCGGACGCGTCTTGCAACAAGCTGATTGTACTGTCCGCCGAAATCAATGACCAGCACCTTCTCTTGGGAAATATTTTCCATGAATGTTTCCTCCTGTGTGGATCTCTTCGTTTCCTTTCCTGTCCGCTGCCGACCCGCCTGGCTCTATTCATTGCCTTACCTGGCTGGCTCTGCTCGTTGCCTTATCTGTCCGGCCCCATTTGTTGTCTTTTGCCTGCTGCAATCTGTCTGGCGGATCGCGTCATTTCGGAAAGTAGGAAAAGAATCCATCGTAAAACTTATGCTTCTATCGTTTTGCTTTATACCTTTAAAAACAAAGATAATTATAAATTATCCACCCTGGAATGACAAGATTTTTTTTACAAACATGAAAGAAAGTGTTATACTAGTCTTGAGTAGTTTTTTGATTATTACATAAGGGGGTTTCATATGGAAAAACAGATTTTTACCAATGAAGTAATTTTGAGCTGGCTCCAGTATTATGCGAAGAATACGACGCTGGATCTGGAGCACGTAAAGATGATCGACATCACGAAAAAGAATAAGAACCTGATCCCGACCGTAGAGGCGCATAAGACTACCATGGTGTTTACGAATGCGGGCATTGATGACATTTTCTATCGCCTTTGGAGCGCAGGTCTCGGGGAGTGCGACGTTTGGTACAATGAGGGCTCTGATCCCTCCGGCCCCATCCTGCATCAGCAGATCAAGGATATGATCGACCGCGGCATCAACGCTTCCGCCGGCATGCTGATCCTAAATCCCAATGCCAGAAATACGGCGAAGATCGGTTTGAGCAATGAAAAGTTCCAGCGCGGCTCCATTCATTATGTAGGAAGCGAGATTCGTGCGATTATTCTGAATAAGATGGCGGTGGATCCGCAGGACGACCTTGTTGTCATCGGCGGCGAGAGCATTGCCATTGAGGCTGCCCTGCAGGCACCCGAGGGAAATGTCATTGCGGTAGAGTATAGTCGGTCGGATCGCATGACGCTGGAGGACAATGTTTTGCACTTTGGCCTGCATAACGTAAAGATCATTGATCACGTGGATGCTGAGACCATGAAGGATTGCCCGAAGCCCAGCCTCGTATTTCTTGTGGCTTCCGCCAGCACGGATCAGGAGCTTCGGTGCCTGATTGATATTAATCCGAACATTAATGTTGTCATTTACACCTTGGATTTCAAGGTTGCTGCAAATATTCAGGCGACCTTGCAGGATTTGGGGCTCGCGGACGTCGAGACGATCCAGATTTCCGTTGCAAAGCTTGGAAGCAACAATACCTTTAAGCAGGAGCCCGCTCCTTGGATCATCACGGCGAAGTCGAGAGTGTAGTTATCTCTTCTAGGTTGCCAAAGGCGTAGCCCATCTCCTCCCATTTTGTGAGGAGCTCATCAAGGATCTCCGCGTTGGTCTTGGAGGTGTTATGCAATAGGACAATGGCGCCTGGATGAATGCGGGAGGTCAGCTTGGAGAATGCTTCCTCATGCGTTGGTTGATCATTCACGTTCCAATCGACATAGGCGAGGCTCCAAAAGAAGGTTGCATAGCCAAGATCCTTTGCCATTTGCAGGTTCTCTTTGTTGTATTTCCCCTGCGGCGGACGATAGTACATGGGCATCTCCTGCCCAGTCACTTCAAAAAACTTTGTTCTCACGTCATCCATCTCCTTTTGGAAGGTGGCGAGGTCAGAAATCTTAGACATATCTGGATGGTGGTAGGTGTGGTCGCCGACGGTGTGACCCTCTGCCACCATTCTTTTTACGAGCTCCGGTGCAGATTCCAAGAAATGGCCCACGACAAAGAAGGTTGCCGTGGCATGATGCTTTTTTAGGGCATCCAGAATGGCCTCTGTATTGCCATTTTCATAGCCACAGTCAAAGGTGAGGTAAATCTTCCTCTCCTCCCCTGGCGCTACATAATAGGCATTGTAGGTCTTCATTTCCTCTGGCGTGGCATTGCCAGCTGGCTTCGAGCCTGCCGTTCCAAAGCCAAGCCCCCAGTTTTCCGTGCCTGGAAGCAAGGGGGAATCTAAGGTAAAGGGCCAATTGGTGAGGACCTGCAGCTGAGCAGAGGCTGAGGTCTGCTGAGATTGTAGGAGGGCAAGATTCTCCTGATTCTCTTGTTGCTGTGTAATGCCTGTGCCATCCTGCAGCTCCTGCGCTTGATATGTCACGGCTCCCTGCGTTTTTGAGACCATGATCGTCTCTTTATGTTGCTCTTGAATGCCTCGCAGGTTCTCTACAAATTCCGCAAAGCCTCTTCCTGCAAAGAATGCCATGGCAAGCAAGAGGAATACGGGGAAAAGCTTTTGAAAGGGATAGGTTTTCATAGTTGCGTTCCCTTTTTGTTTTGTGACATTTTATGCACTTGCCTTAAGAATCATTCTTCATGCAGAACCATTCCATCTACAAAAATTAGTCCATCTACAGATATTCCATCGGTAGAATTGCTCTGCCTGCCAATAAGTTTTACCTTCTAACTAGTTCATTTCATTCTTTTTTGAAGGTTTCCCTTATCCGCGAAGGCTGGTGAAGGTTCCTGCCATGTCAAGTCGCCCAAAGCCCCATTCCTTGCTGGGATAGGAAATGTCTGCTTCCCTGCGTGCCCCGCGAAGAAGATATCCCTTGATGACGCGAGTATCCGCGAAGGCATTGTTGCCCTCGACAACAGCCCACTGCATGAGCTGTGCGACGGCTCCCGCCGTCAGCGCTGCGGAAAAGCCCGATCCACTTTGCTTCCCATAGGCCGTGGAGACATTGACACCAGGCGCCGCAAGATCTGGCCTCGGCATGCCATTTCTCGAAAAGCCTCGACCAGAATCAATGTAGAAGCTGGCATTGGCCGGATTGTATGCCGTTGTTGCGATGACTTCCATCGCCATGGCTGGCTCGGTTAGCGTCACGTCGGGATGCGGGCTCAAGAAATAAAGCGGGGATTGCTGAAATTGTAGCAGCGGAAGCCACAGGTCAAAGATGCCTCCCTGGGTGTCCCCCTGTCCGATCACGCGCAGCGTCCAAATCCCTGGCGTCGGTTCGACAAAGCGAAAGAAGATCAGCTCCTCCCCTGAGGTCGGTTCCACCAGCGTAGAGTAGATGGTGACGCGAGTTCTCTCGTAGACAAAGCTGAAGGTGATGCTCTGGCGTAGTCCCAAGGGGATTGGCGGAATCACTTCGCCGCCGGGGGAACGAATTTCCACGTTGATGACATTGGTGCGCCTTCCCCAAAGCTCCATGTAAAAGCCTCCATTTCCCTCCGATACGCGAATCTCAACCTCTCTGGAGTTGGATTGGGTCAATGTCGTCGGAAAGGCGCCTCCTCCCAGCGCCGTTCCCATATTCATCGTCAGGGCCTCTCCTGCCAGGGATCCGCGGAAATGTCCTGCGCCATTCCCCTCATTACCGCCACAAACCACGACCGCAAGATTTCTTTTTAGTGCGACTTGATTTAGGTAGGAGGAAAGGGGCGATGAACCAGCATGATTTCCCATGGAGGTTCCGATACCAAGGCAAATTACCACGGGGCGGCGAAATAATCTTACAAAGCTCTCGCAGAACTTTACCGCGAGCATAATGTCATTTTCTTGATAGGCAAGCGCCTGGGAGGGCAATAAATAGTATTTTTTTAGATATTCCTTCGCAGGCTTTAGCTTCACGATGACAAGACCTGATTCCGGGGCTGCGCCGCGAAAGCCTGAAAAGACGCTACCCGCTGCCACACTGGCGAGCGCCGTGCCGTGGCCAATTTCATCTATGGAAGGGACGATTTCTTTTGGATTTTCATTTCGCAGGGCATAGTTGATTTGCTCCCTCGTATAAAGGCTTCCGTAGAGAAAGCCCTCGGGCGGCGTTCCCGTCTGGTCGGTCTGATCCCAGATGGCTTCGATGCGCGTATTTCCCAGTTCATCTCGGAACAATTCATTTTCATAGTCCATTCCCGTATCGATAAAGCAGAGTAAGGTCCCAAATCCTGTCAGGTTTAGTGGTGGGCCCTGTACCTGAGAAATGCCGCTGGAAATGATGGCCGCAGGATCAAAGGGTTCTGTATTGGTTGCCCTCGGAATCATTGGCTCATCTCCCTCGATCTGCATGAGCCCGTAGAGCTTTGGAATTCCCTGATATTCGTAGAAATCCACCTCAAGGCTTGGCAAGGCGCCATTATCCACATAAATGACATGAAACCTGTCTCCAACCTCTTCCGTACATAGGACGGAATCCACTTCCTCCTCATTAACTGGAAAATCCGTGATATAATCATAGGTCTGCTCTGACAAAATCGCTTCCTGACAGTCCACGAAAATCCTCCTTTCACACAGAATGAAAGCTTAACTTCTCAGTTAATTTGCATACTTCTAACCAAGTTTTCAACGAAGGTGGTGTGCTTCTCATGACAAACTACTTACTGAGAGTGGTATACTTTTTCTTACTAATTTTCCTATGATAGAAGATAATAAAAAAGACCGACGAACTTGTGATCGTCGATCTTTTTTATTCTAGTCCTCAGCCGTGGCGTTGGAAACAAGCGCGTCTGCCAACTCCTGATCGAACCAGCTCAGCTCCCTTCGATTGAAGATGCCAAATTTCTCTCCACTGGTGTTGTAGATATTGTTATCCCACCAGAAGCACTTGACACCGTAGCTGTTCATAACGCTCAGATAGTCCGTCGCCCACTTGATTACTTCTTCAGACTTTCCCTTGTTTACGGCACCAAACTCCGTGACGATGACGGGGAGGTCGTTCTTAATAAAGTACTTGTCGATCTGCTTCATGGTGCTGGAGATCGAGGATTTCTCTGAGCCATCCCAGGTATCATAAAACTGGCCACCCTCACCATCGAAGGTAAAGTAATACGGCGTATACATGTGAACGGCAACGGCAATGTAGTTATCCTCGGGAATCGTGAATTCCTTGATGATGTTGTAGCCTGGGTTATTTCCGTAGGTACAGATCACCAAAAGGCGTGTCTCATTGTTTCCGCCTGTGCTTCTTACGGCATCAATGAAGGCCTGGTTCAAATGATCCACGACCTTGCGCTCCTGCGCCGTGCCGCCATTCCACTCAGCACTAGAACCCTTGATTCTTGGCTCGTTCATGCCCTCAAAAATGAGCTTCTCATCATAATTACGAAAGCGTTCTGCAACCTGTGTCCAGATTGCCGTAAGCTCTGCTATGGAAGCCTCTTCATGTGCCTCATCAGGCTTAAGCCAATAATCTGGTTCATGATGCGTATCTAGTAGGACATACATGCCTGCATTTAATGCATAATCGACAACCTCTTGCACACGATTCAGCCAAGCGTCATCGATCGTATAGTACGGCGCCTTACCTACATGCTCCGCAAAGGTTACAGGAATTCGTACCGCATTAAATCCCTGCGCGGCAACAGCATCCATCATTTCCTGCGTCGTCTTAGGATTTCTCCAACGGGTTTCGGAAAGCAGGCTGGCTCCTGCGCCGTGAGCGTCTAATGTGTTACCAAGATTCCAGCCGATGGTTATATGGGACAGGAGTTCAAAGGCAGCCGATCTGTCAGAGACAAAGGGCTCCTTCTTCTCCTCAACTTTCGATTCTGAAGTAGATGTTTCGTCAGAAGAGCTCTGTGCAGAGCTTTCCTGATTCTTCGTTTTGTCAGACCCAGAAGTACTCTCGATGGTCTCGGTCGTTTCCGTAGATTGTGATACTGATCCATTAGTACAGCCGCCTATGAAAGAAGCAAGTATCAGCGCGGCCAAAGTAAGAACTATTTTTTTTCTAAATGATTTTTTACACATATTTCTTTTTTCCTCTAATAAATGATTACCAACAAAAATACCCAAAGATAATCATACGAAGTCTCATACATAAATTCGTTGCAATGTCATTTACTTAAGCTTTCCATTTCCTCAAGGGGAAGGTTTAGATTCTCTTTCCCTAAGAATAGGGATAATAAAAGGGATGGGGTCCCGGAAACTCCATCCCTTATTATTAAATCAATTAACTAGTAATGAAAATTACTTGTTAGCGTCGTTAATGTAAGCCTTCCAAGTATCAGCGATACCAGCAACAACCTCAGAAATAGGAGCGGAACCAGGACCTACGTTCCAGGTCAGCTCAGGACCAAACTGCATGTTAGGAATAACGCCATGGTAGGTGATCATACCCTTGGTTCTCATCATAGCCAGAGTCTCATCAACGGATCTGGTATCACGATAGGTCTTGTAGTAGTCAGCCTTCCAAGCATCGGAATCCTCGTAACCAGGAACGTCATTGGTGTACAGGTTCCAAGCGAATGCGATCTTCCATGCTCTCTCATCATCATAGCAAGCAGGGATACATGCAGGGTTGTTATCCCACAGGTTGGTGTAGTCGTTCTTCTGGGGTCCCTTCGGGAACATTACGAATCCCCAATCGTCCTCCATGTTGTAGAAAGGACCAGTCTCCTGTCCACAATATGCCTGATCGAAGCAGAATACATACTCAGCGTTCAGGAAGCCTTCCTTGTAGTAGTCCCAAGCTGCGCCATCGGGCTCCTTCTCCCAGTAGGTATCGAAGAGCTTCTTAGCGAACTCAAGGCCTTCAAGGGTGTTAGCATCCTCCAGCTTGTAAATGTACTTACCAGAAGCATCCTGGCCAACGAACTCACCGCCGTTGGAGTAAACAGCAGCCTCGGTCATAACACCGTTGTTACAGTTACATGCATATACATCGATCTCACCATCGTTGTTGGTATCTCTCTGAACCTGATCGCACAGATCAACGAATGCATCCCAAGTCCAAGTACCAGCCTTCTGCATATCATAGATGGTTTCAGGATCAATGCCAGCTTCCTTCAACAGTCTCTTGTTGAAGAATACACCGGTACGAGGCTCGGAAGCGCCTGCATACATAGCATAGATCTTGCCACCCTTGCTGAACTGCTTGTGAAGCAGGTTAGCGGTGAACTTGGTAGAATTGAAATCAAGGCAATCCAGCTTGGACAGATCATAGCAAAGACCAGTGCTCATTGCAGAGATCAGAGCGGGATCGTTTCTCAGAGTGAATACATAGTTCTGATCATCTCCGCCAGAAGATACATAGTCTACGAAGTCCTGAGGAGCGCTGCCCCAGTCAGAAATTGCCATCTGCTTAATCTTGAAGTTATAGGTCTCCTGGATCCAATCACGATACTCAGCCCGAGCCTCTTCAAATGCATTGGTAGGCTCCTTGGGAGTGCCGTCACCGGACCACCAGTCACGAATGATGATCTCCATACCGCCGAGATCATAAACGTTGCCGTTCTTATCTACGAGAGGGGTGTAAGCACCAAGTTCTTCCGAAGAAGAAGTAGCATCATCAGTAGATGCTGCTGCAGAGGTCTGCTGCTTGCTGTCGCTGTTGCTGCTAGCGCTACCAGAAGCGTCGGTGCTTGCGTCTCCGCTGCCATTACATGCTGCAAGGCTTGCAGTCATAGTAGTAGCAATAACGGCTGCCATCAGTTTCTTGAACATTTTACTCTTCATTTTTATCCTCCTTTATTATATATATTCCTTTGTCCCGTTGGATAATTCTTTCCGGGAAACCAGCGGGGTAGGAATGATATATCAATTACATCTTGATACCAGAACTGGACAAGCTTTCAACGAAACCTCTCTGTGCAAACAGATACAGAATGATCAAAGGTAAGATCATCATCAAGGTACCTGTTGACATGATTGCGTTGGAGTAAGCAACGGGCACGGTTGTCGTCGTACCGGTCTCTCTCATCAGGAAAGCACCCAAGGTATCAACCAATCTTGCAAGTTCCGTACTCAGCAGCTTTATGTTACCAAGGAAAAGCTTGGAGTAATATCCGTCAGTCCACTGCCATACGAAGCTAAACAGGAAGCAGGAAGTTAAAATCGGCTTTGCATCGGGAAGCATGATTCTGATGAAGGTCATCAGCGTACCACAGCCATCTACGTAAGCAGCCTCTTCCAATTCCTTAGGAATGTTACGGAAGAACTGTCTGATCATGTAGATGTAAAGTCCATTCTTCAGTCCCATGCATCCGAAACTCATCAAAAAGTAGGGTAATGCCGAACCTCTAAGATTTATAGTATCACCTGTGATCAATTTATGCAATCCCAAAATATCAAAAAATCTAAAATGTAGGAACAAAGATGTCGAAATTGTCTGCGGCGGGATCAAAATGATCAGCATTACGCAGGCGAACCAGAACTTTTTAAGCGGGAACTCGAATCTTGCAAATCCATATCCTACCAAGGTCGTCATGGAAATCTGAACAATTGCGATGGTCAACGCCATTACGAAGGAGTTCACAAGGCCCTTGGAATAGCTCATCAGCTTTGCCGCCATGAAGTAGTTGTCCGTGGTTGGATTCTCGGGGATGGAAATAATCGTCGGATTATTCAAATCCTCCAGAGTCATGAAGCTTACGGAGATCTTATTGAAGATCGGCTGCAAAATCATGAAGCACATACCAAAGAGCAGGATGAAACGAGCAATGCTAACTCCATATGATAATAAAGTTTTCTTGAGCAGGTATCCATCCGACTTTCGGTTTCTCTCCCAGAAGTCACCATTTGAGTTTTTTACCTTAGTCATAATAGTAAACCCCCTTTGAGATCAGTAATGAGGTGATGCCTACGAAGGCCATAACGATCGCGAAGTAGATCCAAGACATCGCCGAAGCCAATCCATAATTGATATCCGTGATCATTACCGTGTTAATCTTATCGATAACCTGGTTATCAGATCTCATACAGAAATCAATGATGGTGTACACCCAGTTTACAAGGAACATGGAACTGATCATCGGGAAGGTAATCTTCCAAAGGCTCTCCCATGCGGTACATCCCTCAATGTCAGCAGCCTCGTACATGCTGGCTGAAATCGTCTGCAGACCAGACAGGAAGATGATGATCTGAATACCGGAGGCAATTGCCACATCGTAAATACCATCGATCAGCTTAAATACTTCCTCAAATGCTCTTACGCCGACGCCTGCGGTACGGAGCACGCTCTCCAAGGTATCAGTAATACTGATTCCGGAAGCTGCCTCCTGAATGTTTGCCTGCAGCTGTGCCATCAGGGAGTTGTTGGTCTCCAGACCAATGATAACGCCCGAGGACAAAATAACGGGAAGGAAGAAGATTGCTCTTACGATTGCTCTTCCCTTGAACTCCTGGTTCAGAATCAGCGAAACGAAGAAGCTGAATACCATGATGGCCAGGGAGTTGGTCAGCATTCTGGTGAATTCCTCCACCAGAAGCCTGTTAAAGTTAGGATCGACAGTCAATGCAAATTTGTATTGCTCGAGTTTTTTGAAGACCGGATTGATCACGCCGGCTGCGATCTGCACGTCACAAAAGCTCATGTAAAGCGATTGGAACAGGGGCTTCACCATAAATACCAAGAAGCCGATGAGAAAGGGGGAGATAAAGATATATCCCGATATCGCTTTACGCTTCTGAAGACCTGCTAAGGTGTTTTTCTGTTTCTTCATAATCATAAACCCTTTCTATGTTTTCGTCTTTTACCGAACCACTAAGTAATCTCTTGCAGGAATCGTCTTACCATCTGCCGTCTTGTCAAGATAGTTATAGTTCACGTAAACCTTGGTGCCATCTGCGTAGGTCGTGCAGGTCAAACCGTCTTCAAAGGTAACATGTCCGGTCATCTCCTGATTAAATACGTGTCCCATTTCCTTGTTATATCTGGTATAGATGGAAATCATCTTATCATGCCAGGAATCATAGCTTGCGCCGAAGTATTCGGTATAAAGGGTTTTCTGTAGTGCGAAGGGCGATTCCTTCATCAAGGTGAAGTACAGGCCTGCGCCATATTCTGCAGAAGTAAGGAGCTCGTTTGTAGGATCGTTTGCCAGGTTGATGGGATTTCCTACGTAATTCTTGTAGCCGTGGAGGGCCATTTCATATACGGGAATAAACTCATCAATGATGGTGTATTCAGAACCTCTCAGATCCATGTTGGTAATCATGTCGCTGTACATTGCAGCATAAACGTTACCACCGTTGATCATGATCTTGGTATCCTGAGAAATCTTGGAGAGCTGCTCCATCTGCTGCTTCTTGGTAGCCTCACGGGTAACTGTCTTCTTCTTGTAGTAGTCACCAGACAGATCCTTACCAGTCTCTCTAAAGGAAACATTTGCGCCATACTTCTTTACTGCCTTGTACAGGTTCTCCGTCATCTTCTGTGCGAGATCGGTGTGAAGCAGATAGTAGGTATCTGCACCCTCTCTCTGTGCAAAGGTTACGGCACTGTACTGATACAGCTTTGCTCTTTCCTTACTGATAAATCTTGCGGAATCCGTGAAGGAATTGAATCCATCGAACAGATCACTGTCATATTCGTACTGCGTTACGCCATCCAGATACAGGTCAATGCCCATACCCTTTGTCTCAGAAGCAAGCTTCTTTAAGTCTCCGCCGCTTCCGCAGGCACTAACCAGTTTCACCTTCTTTAAGATCTTCTGGTTAACGCCGCCGTTCATCCAACCGCTCAGCTTTACGGACATATTGTTCATGCCTTCGGACTGGAGCGTCTTGATCATTTCCTTAGCTTCCTTGAAAGTCGTCAGCTTCAAAGGACGGGAGGTAGGTACGCCGAGAACCTGCTTCACCTTGTCAACTGCTGCAACCACTTCAATGACTACGGGAGCTTCCGTATCACTGTTCAAGGTAAATTCATTGCTAAAGTTCTTCTTCAGATACTCCTTGTATTCCTTTGCCATGTCCAGATAGTTGTCGGAATCGATGAAGCAGAATCTCTCAACGATCGTCTCATCAGGAAGGCTAGGGGTAAATACATATACGGAGGTACTTGCCTGATCACCCAGGTTGTACTTCTCACGAAGGATTGCACTAAACTTTGCATTTGCAAAGTTGTAGCTGTTGTATCTTCCTGCGATGTCGGCCTGAATGGAAGCATAGGATGCGCCCTCTTCCAAAATGCAGAGGAAAGAGCTTCCGTTATTTGCGATACCATAAGCGTTGTAGTTAACGACAGGATCGTGTACCACGGCATCCTTTACAAGCGCCATGTCACGGCCATAAACCTTGGACTCATAGCTGTTCTGGGAAACCTTACCATTGTTGAAGTTGATCTTAGCGCCACCGCCTTCGGGAACGAAGAGATAACCTTCATCCGTCGTGGAGCCCGCTCCGAACATAGGAAGGGGAGTCAGGGAGAACAGCGGGTTCGCCATGCTGAACTGCATTTCCTTATAAGGAAGTTCAACAACGAGATCCTTACCATCCAAACGATAGTATACTGCAATGTTAAATACGGCCTTATCCGTTGTTGCAACAGACTGGTCTAATTCCTGGTCTGCCTTATAGTCTTCCATCGTATAGCCCGCGCTTGCAAAATACTCTTCCATCTTTGTCTTCAAGCCATCATTTACGCCATCACGAATGACATAAATTGGTTCGGTCTCATAGATGGGATAGCTAGTCTTCAGAGCTTCTACATCGTCCTTCTTACCAGGCTTCTTGATATCATACTTTTTGTAGTACTGAGATACGAAGTAGCTTGCATCTCTGTCAAGCTTACCAATGATCTCATCAAACTTCGCTGCGGTCGTAACCTTAGGAATAAAGAATTCCTTTTCTACCTGACCAATGGAATAAAACACCTTGATGTAATCCTTGGTCGCTTCTATATCGTATACGCCGTTCTCAATACTGTAGTTATAGTTATTGTACTCTTTTTCAAGTCCGGAGTCCTTTGAGTAGGAAATGATCAGGGTGGAATTTACCTTGCCCTTGGCATCACCGGTTGCGATGGGATCATTTAAGCCATCCTCGGGAACAGACTTCCAAACCTTACCAGTACTCTTAACCTCGACTTCGAACATCGTGGTTTTGGGATCCATGGTCAGCTTCAGGTCGCTGTTTTCCAAGATGATTGGTTCCGCATCTTCACCACCCTCGTATTTATTTACGCGGATGACCGGCTCTTCTACTTCCTTTGACTTATGATTCAAAATGAAGAGTACAACACCCAAAATCACGAGCGTCATAACTACGGGGAAGATTAAACCCTTGAGTCTCTGCTTTGCTGCGTCGCTCAGCATGGGCTTCTTCACCGTCTTCACGGGAGCTGCAGCCTTTGCGGGCTTGGGAGCAGGTTCAGGCTTCTTCTCCGGCTTCGGAGCCTCTACAGGTTCCGCTTCAGCTTCAAGCTTTGGCTCTTCCGTTACAGGCGTAACCTCCTCAGACACTGCTTCTACGGTTTCAGCAGGTGCCTCAGCAACTTCCTGTTCAGCTTGAATGACCTCTTCGGTCTGTAAGATCTCGTCATTTTTCACTGTCTTTTCGTTGTTATCCATATTCTTTGTTACTCCTATCCTTCCGTTCTGCAGGTTCCTGTTCTACCTTTATGATACTCGGAACAAAAATTCTTTGCCAAAAGAGATAAAGTATGCAACGCCCTGGGAAATCATGCTAAAGAACAAGAGCAGAATGAATACGATAACCAGCATTGCAAACAAACTTGCTATGGTAAACAGAATATTCTTTCCAAATGAGTACTCGTGAATCTGTCCCATTGCTAACACGATCCAAACCAGTACCCAAATCAGGGACACGGCACTCAGTGTCGTATGGAACTGCATCTCTTCCTTTGTCACCATGTTGCTGAGAATAATCAGCGGGAACTGGATCAAAGGATAGGGAAGCAAGCAGTAGCAGGTTGCCATATAAACCTGGCCAAGTCTGCCCTTACCGTCAAACAGCGTTGTCAGTGCCCAGTTACCTACAACCCATATCAGCAGGGGGAAAATAATGCTGGCGATATAAAGGAATATATTGATTTCCTCCCAGTATACAGGGTCAACCACGAAACTGGTAAACTGTAATTTCATGATCCTGGAGAGAATGGTCAGCAGCAGGATCGTATTTGCGGCCGCATAAGTTCCGCGCTTTTCATGCGTCAGATCCCAAAATCCATCAATAGGGTGGGTTGCGCAATAAAATGCAAACTTGAAAGATTTCCAATATCTCTTAAAAGCTTCTATTCTTGCTGAAGTTAACATAGCAACCTCCCTAAATTAGAATTTGAAAATGTCGGCGGTGTCAATTTCATGCTTGATCTTGCCAAGCTTGCCGATGATCATGGGAATGATCAAAATTGCAAATGCACCGAGGAAGATGATCAAAATGTGATCCTCAACCCATTCCTTACGATATTGCTTGAATGCCTTGGAATAGTTGTCGTCATCAAATTTCAGCTCAAAATAATTCAAGGCTTCCTTATAACGCTCCTGACGAAGCATTGCACGGCCAACGCCGATGTAAGCCAGGTCATAGTTACCGTTCAGGTCCATAACCTTCTGCCAGGTTTCACCAGACTCTGCGTAATAACCGTCATCGAACTGGTCAATTGCCTGATAGATCATGTTACCATATTCGGTCGGGGTGAATACGGTCAGCGTCTTACTGATGGAATCCAGTGCGATCAGGTCGTATCCCATGTGATCCAATGCGATCGGCTGATCCTTACTGAAATATCCGTCGATGTTACCCTTTCCGCCGAAGGCAAAGAGCAGACGACCCTGACTGTCATATACGAAGAGACGACCTCTTTCCTTATCGCACAATACGTATGTATCATTGTCGAACGCGGTAACGTCAACGATCTTGGAGCATCCGCTGTAACCACCGCCGGCGCCCATGTAGATGTCACCATAAACGGGGAACTCACCATTCTGAATCAGAATGTCGCTGCCCATCAGGTTCAGTCTTCTGACTGCCTTTGCAGATCCACTCTTTAAGTCTTCCTCTTTCAGGTTGGAAGAACATGCATAGATGAATCCGTCATGATCCATGTAAAGGTTGCTGTACTCAGTAGGTACAAAGCTTACCATCTTCTCTCTCTGAGCTGCCGTAGTGAAGAAACGCTTCCAGATATAATCCCAAAGATTATAGACTACGGGGGTTGCTCCTACGAATCCGGAGAAAGTGCCGTCTGCTTCGTACTTAATCATACCTTTGTTGATACCAGTTGCGATACAGTACACACGACCAGCGCTGTCGACTGCAAGTTTGGTGGGCTGGAATACCAGCTCCTTGTCCAAGGTATTGTCATCAGGCTTCGTGAACTCCATCACGTAGTTCCACTCGGAATCCAGTTTCAGCACACGGTTGTTATCCGTATCTGCGATGAAGATGTTACCATCCTCATTGATCTGGAAGTCCTGCGGCTTATTGAAGGTATTTACTTCAACATCACCGGAAAACTCCGTATAAATCTTTACAAGATTAAAATGCTCTCTGTCGATTCTTTCCCACTGAATGATACGGTTGTTACCGGTATCACAGAGGTAAATGTAGTTGCCAATTACCGTAAGGCCTGACGCCGTAGGACTAATCGGTTTTTCCAGGCCAAGCTCTTTGCTGGTAAATACTTTTACCACCTCATAAGCATCGGGGGAATCCTGAACCTCTCCCCAATAGTCATAGCAGTACGTATACTTTCCTTCCGCATGAACGGTTAAGGAGGAGCCTGCTAAAACGACCACGCCGGCAAGCAGCGCACTCATTCGCTTGATTAATTTTTTTGCAAAATTCTTCTTCATATAACCTCTCCTCCCATCAATCCTTCAGGCCTGAGCTTGCCATGGTCTCAAGGATCTGGCTTTCCGTAAACATGAAGATCGTAATAGGTACGGCGATAACGATGATCAGTACGGCCTGTGCCTGACCGGTTCTGGCGATACCACCGCCAAGGATCTGGTTCAGCGCATATACCAGCGTCTTCTTTTCCTCGGAGAAGATGAAGGTTGCCTGCTGGTTGTTCCACAGCGCCTGAACGGAATAGATGATCATGGTCAGCCATGCCGGCTTAACGTTCGGCATAACGATTCTTGTGAACACTCTCCACTCACTTGCACCGTCGATCTTTGCAGCCTCGATCAGAGTGCTGGGAAGACCTTCCATGAACTGCTTCATAAGGAAGAAGCCCATTGGGAATGCAAATGCGGGAATGATACATGCCCAGAAGGTATCAACCCAACCCAACTTACTGATGATGATGTAGTTAGGGATCTGGGTAACGTAACCAGTGAACATCATTGCCGTCGTAACCAGTTTAAAGAATGTTTGGTTTCCAGGGAACTCATACTTTGCCAACACGAATGCACCCATGGATGCAACCAGAAGGTGTCCAGCGGTTCCCACTGCCGTAATAAACACAGTATTGAATACATAGCGGCTGAAGGCTACTGTGGACTTACTCATATTTACGAACAAGTCCGAGAAATTATCAAGTGTCGGGTTCCGCGCAAACAGCTTGGGCGGGAACATGAACAGCTCATCCATGGGCTTTAATGCCATGTTAATGGCAAATACCAAAGGATAGATCATGGCGAGTCCGACCAAGAACAGAAATACGTAAACTCCAATGTCTCCACCGATGGAACGATTGGGTTTTCTTCTTTGGATCAAATGATGTTTTACAACTTCGGTTTCTTTTTCTTTTTTGCTCATATCAGGTTCCTACTCTTCTCAACAGACTTTGGATTGCTTTGTTACACAAGATCATAATCAAGAACAACATGGTTGCAATTGCACAGGCATAACCCATTTCAAATCTGGAAAAACCATAGTCGAACAAGTGTGTTACGATCGTACGTGCGGCGTAGTCGGTACTAGGATATCCACAGAGTGCCATGGTCACGTCGCAGACACCGAAGGAACTGGTGATGGTCATAACCGCACCGAACATCAGCATGGGCTTCATGTTCGGCAGGGTGATGTACCAAAGCTCCTGCCATCTGTTCTTGACGCCATCCATGTAACCTGCTTCGTACTGGGATCCGTCAATACCCTGCAGACCTGCAACGAAGGAAAGGAATCCAGCTCCCAAGCTCATCCAAAGGATGATGACCATACAGATCGGAAGCATGTATCTCGGATCGTTGAACCACAGGATCGGCGCATCGATGATTCCCCAGTTGATTAGGAAGGAATTGACGGGGCCGTAGTAGTCACCTCTGAACAGGATCGTGAAGATCGTGTACAGGGTACCCGAAATGGAAGGTGCGTAGAAGATAACGATTGTGACTGCACGAATCCATCTCGGTAACTCATTAATCAGCCATGCAAACAGGAAGCTTAAGATGTATCCCAAAGGACCTGTGATGATGGCGATCATGAACGTGTTCTTTACGCCGATCAGGAAGACGTCGTCCTCCAGGATCAGGCTAACGTAGTTGTGGATGCCGATGAATCTTGCCGGCTCCAAAATGTTGTAATACGTAAAGCTGAAGAAAATGGAATTGATCACCGGAAGGATATAAAACATGGTGAACAATATCGCATAGGGTGCCAGGAACAGATAACACATTTTACTGATCTTGGCCTTTTTCCATGCCACCTTTGCGTTATGCTTTCGCAAGGTGACGTATTTGTCAAAATATTTGCTACTCATGCTTCACTCTCCTTACTCCAGCGGCAGACCAAACTCTTTACGCTTCTTGGTCAGCTCTTCATTTATTAAGATCGAGTAGTCCAAAATGGTCTCTCTCGGATCTGCCTTCTCGTTGATACACTTACGAACTGCGTTGGTCAAGTGACGTCCAGTATAGTATCCACCGGGAACCTCTCTGATACCAACCGTCTGCTCCCACTGATCCGTCAGAACCTCGATTGCGTGCTGAGACCATGCCAGCTGTGCAAATGCGTTCTTGTTTGCGGTAGCATATCTTGCGGATGCACCCAGCAGAGCTTCCATCTCTCTACCGAATTTCACCTGCGTGTTGGTTGCGCCCCACCACTTGAAGAACTCCCATGCCTTCTGTTCCGTCGCATCGTCAGAAGGAAGAATCATGGATGCTGCGCCAACGATACAGTCGGAACGATCGATCCAGGTCTTGCCGTACTCATCCGTCTTCTCAGTACCGGGAACAAGGGTGAAGTCCCAGAGACCTCTGATTTCGGGAGCGGATACCATCAAGGTATTGTACATACCATAGTTTGCAACTGCGATGGGCATTTCGCCGGAACGGAAACGGCTCGCGAAGTCGTAAACGGTAGGACATCCATAGTCATTGTAGAACTTCACGTAATCAGCGAATGCATCTACGCCTGCGTCATCATTTACGATGGTCTTGGTTCCCTTTTCATTATAAAGGTCACCGCCATACTGATACAGCATCGTGAAGTACAGGTTCAGGTCGCCGCCGCTACCAGTCGTTGCCGTACCAGCTGCACTCGGCATACCAATGTTCATGTTGTTACCCTGAATGGTCGGGAACATCTCGATCAGTTCCTTCCAGGTATTGGGTACTTCCAGTTCCAGCTCCTCCAGGATGTCCTTACGATAGAACAGTACGTTGAAGGTCTGGGTCTCGGGCATGCCGTATACGGCGCCGTCCAGGGAGTACTGTGCGTAGGAACTAGGAGTGAAGTTGGAGAATACTTCTTCAAATCCATCAAACTTCGTCAGGTCAACTGCGGAACCACGGAGTGCGTAGTTGACAGGCTGGTCACCACCGATGGAAAGGAGAACATCAGGGCCTCTTCCTGCCATTACCGCATTCAGTACCGCTGCAGCCTGTACGGTCTGTACGTTAACCTTAATTCCGGTCTGAGGAGTAAACTCTTCATCGACCAACGCCTTCATGATCGTACCTTGGTCACGACCAGTCAGCACCCAAACCTTGAGGGGCTTGTCGTCACCTTTTGCATTCTCGTCATATACGTCGCCGACTGCTTCGTAATCTACGAAGAAGGAAGCAACGAAGGACTTAATTTCATGTCCGGTATTCTTGAAGAAGTTGGACTTGTCCTTCTTAACCTTTGCATCCGTACCAGCCACTCTGATGTAGTCTACGTCAAGTCTGATTTCGGAGAGCTCCAGGATGGAGGTACCGAGTGCGGTAATGTTATCCTTGAAGTTTGTGAACTCAGTCGTAATCTTCTCAGGCTTATCTACAAATCTTTCCAGCTGGGTTGCAAGGGTCTGCGCCGTTGCAATCTGGCTGGCCTTCTGACCAGAAATGGCAACCATGTCATCTACGGCCTTGTAAAGACGTCTTGCCTCGAGCTCCATTGCAAGAATGCTCTCGGGATATACGTTCTGAATCTTATAATCTCTGTACTTATCAGGCGTTGCGCCGGTGTAAACCAGAATCGTTCTGTAAATCTTGTTTAGGCGGAAGGTACAGTCCTCAAGCTCCTCCAGAACCTTACCTACCTCGCCGAGGGTTGCCTCAAGGCGAAGGGTATGCTTACCAGCGGTCAGATAGAAGTTGAAGGGACCATCGTCATTACCGAGGGTCTTGCACTCCCAATCGTTCTGATAATCAAATGCGATTTCTTTTACTTCTTTAAAAGGAACTTCTCCGTCGATCATCAGCATACGACCAGATACGCTACCTCTGGAGTAGTTCTGACGACCCTTAACGGTGATGTGATAATATCCAGTTTCAGGCACGTTAATATCCCATTCAATCCACTGGCCTGCGGACTTCCATGCGTCGCCGCCGGTATAGTTCAAAATGGTCTTGGTTACGCTATAGGGACTGGTGGTTGCAGATGAGCGATCATATTTTGCATACAGGGAAGATTCAGAACGACGTACGGAATCCTCACCCTCGATCACTTCATTTAAAGTAAGTCCAACGCTGCTGGGGTTTACTGCAGGAAGAGATGCCGCATACTCTGCATAGGACTTAATCTCCTTGATTGCAGAGAGCTTAATCTTTCTCAGCACCATGGGCTCGTTGACTGCAACGAAAGAAACAGTATTCTCGCCCTGCTCAAAATAGAATTCATAGGGGTCAGCAATATAGCCCATGCTGTCCTTGCAGTATGCGCCCTGCCAATCATAGATTTCTACCTGCGTGGGACGAATCTCGTTCCCCTGGTTGTCCACTCTCTTTTCACCGCCATCGGTCCAAATACGGCTGAACACCATATTTCCAGCGTCGTCAAAAGGAAGCTCTCCGTTGATCAAAACGGAACGCTCTGCAGCAACGCCTCTGGACTGAGGGAGCAGATACTCCAAGTAAATGTTGTAGAAGCCAGCCTGGGGTACGTCAACCTTCCAAGTAACGGTGGAACCGGCATCCGTCAAAAGTGCCTGGCTCTCTCCGCTATAGTTGCTGACAACCTCAGCCTTGCCCACTTCGGTCGCGTAGTCATAAAGACTCACTTCCACGTCGGTCTTTGGCGTGCTCGCACCTGCATGATCCCTCAGATAGCCAGAGTACGTACCAGTACGTGCGGCACCCGTAACGTCAATGTCGAGGTTATGGCCTTCATATTTCTCATGAAAGTCCTTGGTACCCCTGAGGTTCAAGAGCAGGCAAAATACAACAAAAGCTGCGATTACGCCCACAAAAATTAACAGTTTCTTCACAGAGTCCTTCATACATGCCTCCTAGAGTTCTAGAAAAATAGAGATAGTCCCCTTCATAATTGATATTATAACTGTTCAACTTGCATAATGTCTCCCTAAATCTTGCCATTTGCAAAATACATCTTGCTTATTTCCACCAATGAAAGCGCTTTTTTCTTATGCACATTGGACACTTTTTCCTATCCAAGTCACTTCAAAAATCCTTCATTTTTTGCTCTCACCAAAAAAACGGCCCTTTTTTTGTCTGTTTTTACCACAGAAGGCCGCTTTTTTTTCCACATTTTGGAAATCGCAATATTTGTCAAATGACTTTTTGAAAAAATTAGCCAAAATTCATAAATAATTAAGAAAGCTGCATTTCTTCTTCAGATTTTTCGACTTTTTCCTCCTCAGGAGAGGTAATAATGATCTTGCCATCCTTCATTTCCAGCTTTAACTTGTTTCCGGAAAGGTTAAGCTCGTCCAGCAGTTCCCTGGGAATCTGAACGCGGCCTGCCTTATCCATGACCACGTACTCTTCCTGCGTATCCTCATTTCTCCAGTCGACGGATACCTCCTTCAGACGATCCGCATAGCTCTCCTTCAGGATACGCTCACTGCTGATCTTTCCATCCCTGATGGCCACCACACGCTTTACCTTCTTCGAAAGTGCCACGTCATGGGTTACGATCAGGATGGTCTGACCCTCCTTGTTCAGCTCCGTAAACAGGTCGAAAATATAATTTGCAGTCATGGGATCGACGCTACCGGTAGGCTCGTCCGCCAAAAGAAGCTTGGGGGAATTTGCCAGGGCAATCGCAATGGCAATTCTCTGCTGTTCACCACCAGAAAGCATGTTCAGTCTGCTGTGCTTCTTGTGGGACATGCCCACGCGCTCCAACAGCTCCAGCGCCTTCTCACGCTTCTTTCTTCCACTCGCCAGATGCATGGGAAGCATGACGTTCTCGAAGGCTGTCAGATAAGGGAGTAGATTACGTCCGTTATTCTGCCACACAAAGCCAACCGTGTCGCGCTTATAAACCACGAGATCCTTCTCCGTCATGGTAAACAGGTTCTTTCCGCCCACGAGAAGGGAACCTGCGCTCGGGCGATCCAGGCCGCCGATCATGTTGAGGAAGGTCGACTTACCGCTTCCGCTGTTACCAATCAGCGCCGTCAGCTCGCCCTCCTCCACGGTCAGGTCCAGGCCCTGCAGCGCCAGTACCTCTGTCTGTTTTGTCTTATAAATCTTTACCAGGCCGTCCGCCTGTATCATATTCTCAGCCATTTCGTCCTCCAAACACTTAAGCGTCGGCTTGCTGCGAGATCTGCACTCCGTTTTCCAGCTCAATGACCATGTCGCCGGCATCCATCAGTCCGACGTCATGCGTGGTCATCACGATGGTCACATGCTCACGCTTCGTCATTTCCTGGAAAAGCTTGGTCACCTCTGCCGCCATGGCACTGTCCAGTTCTGCCGTGGGCTCGTCCGCAAGGATAATGCTCGGGCTGTGTGCGATGGCTCTTGCGATGGCCACACGCTGCTGCTCACCACCGGACATCTCCGACGGCATGTGATGCATACGGCTTCCTAGGCCTACCATCTTCAGGCATTCCTCCACGCGCTTCTTGTGATCTCCCTTAATCCCCGCCATTCTCATGGAAAACTCCACGTTCTGGAAGGCATTCATGCTGGGAATCAAGGACACGGACTGGAAGACAAACCCAATCTTCTTCCGGCGTAGCTTCTCCTTTTGGAAGGCGCTTAACTTGCTGACGTCCTGCCCGTCGATTATGACCCGTCCCGTCGTGGGATTGTCCAGCGCGCCAACGATATTCAGCAGCGTCGTCTTTCCTGAACCAGATCTTCCTTTTAATATAGTAAGAATTCCTTCAGGAATATTTGCGTTCACGCTCTTCAGCGCCTGAAAATCTCCGCTGGCCGTGGAGAATGTTCTCCCGACGTTTTGGATCTCTATGATGTAATTTTTGCTGCGATCTTCTTCCATCTTAGCTCCTTTTCGCCTTATTCTTCACCAAGCTTCAATGCCTTCGTAACATTCATCTTAAATACCAGCGTGATCAGGGTCAGCAGACAAAGTGCCATCACGCCCGCAATCACCAGATACAATCTGTTCATGTCCGTCTGATTCACGATCAGCTTCATCGGCAGCACCTGATTGGAGGCCGCATAAGCCGTCTGCAGCATGGGCACGAACATTCTCGACGTCAGGGTTCCGATGCCAATTCCCGCGAAGATCGAAAGCACACCAGAGAAAATCTGCTCATTGATCAGCATGTGGAACAGCTCTCCCTTATGCATACCGCATGCACGAAGCACACCGAAGATCATTTCTCTCGAACGAATCGACATGATCCAGTAGATCAGATAACCAACCGCACAGAGGATGATCGTCACGATAAAGCCCATGGTCAGCACGCCGTTGGTACCCTGAAGCAGAGGATCCTGTACCACCTGTCTCATGGCAGCGGACTTATCCGCATACTTCACGACGTGAATATTCTTCTCCTTGATCCATTCATAAATGGCATCGGAGGTCGCGCCAGACTCCAGCTTCGCCCAAATTTCATAGGGATAAACGCCCAAATTCTTCTGGATGGTTGCAAAATTCGCAATCACGAGAAGGTTGTTCTGCTTCTGTGCCGTTCCGTCCGCGCCCACCGTGATGGAGGTCGGCTCATAACCAGGCCAATAATCAAAGAAATCAACGATCTTTGCCTGAATCAAGGTTCCATAGCGATCCTTATAATCGACGCTATCTCCCACTTTAAATCCGAATACGTCGCGGAAGTTTGCAGACAGCAGCACGCCGTCAGGCGCCACGGCCAGTTCATTCAAATACTCGCGATAAGGCTTGCCGCTCAGCTCCGCATCCAAATTCGTAATGGTACCATATTCCTTCGTATGAATTCCAAGAATTGTACAAGCAGACTGCGTCTTGTCTACCGTTTTGATGGTACCTCGCTCATCCAGGAAGACCTTGGTGTATGCTTCCACGCCAGGCATGGAGGCAAATCTACTATAGTCAGGTTCCATGTAAGCCGCAGTCGCCTCATTCGTGGGATTGTCCGTGCTGGAGGGAACCTTGTTCCAAACCTCCTTGATGACAATGTCCACAGGCTCTAAGTACTCTGCGTTATCCTTGGCATTCTGCAAAATGGTTCTAGCAACGACTGCATGATACATACCAAGGGAAATGGTCAAAATCATAAACAGCATGATGAATTGCTGCTTCCTTCCATTCTTTACGTTCTCCATGAAGGATGCATAGCTGGCAGGCTTCCAGAAGCGCTTGCCCAGCAAATAAATCAGATGGATCACGATCGGCTGAAGTCTCAGGAACAAAAGACCCATGCCAACAATAAATAAGGAAGAGCTTAAGTACAGCAAAGGATCCAGCGTCTGTCCCTCCATGACGGAGGCTGCCAGACTGCCCTGGTTCTTTGAGAAATTGTAATAGCCATACAGGGAAATGCCAAGCAAAATAACGTCGAGAAAAATCTTCTCCCACCAGGATCTCTTTCTCAAAGCATTGGACTGCTTCAGCTTTACAATGGTCAGTCGGCTGTGCTTCAGCGCAGGGATTGTCATGATCAGCACGCATCCCACCATGGCTGCAATGGCATAACTCCATACCGATTGGTCAAACTTCACGTTGAGCTGACGTCTTACGTTAAACTCCAGGAAATTCTGAGTGGAACCCAAAAGTCTGCAAAATACCGTTCCAAGAGGGATGCCCCCCGCTGCGCCAAGAAGCGTCAGGAACGTGCTCTGGTACAGATAGAGCCTAAACATCTGACCGCTGGATCCGCCACGGCTCTTCATAACAGAAATCTCATTTCTCTCCATGTCATACATCTGACCAGAGATCATAAACAGGAAGGCGCAAAGCAAAATCAAGACGGGAACCTGTAAAATGAAGAGCGCCGCCTCGATTCTCGTGCGCTTTGCCAGATAATTCTCTAAAAGCTCGCGATACTCCGGCTTAGACATTGTCTTACGGATACCACTCTCCTCCGTATAGTAGATCGTCTTTTCCATCAGCTGATCCACCTTCTCGGCGGTGATGTCATCATACTCAAATAAATTAAAGAACTGACAGGTGATGGAATAGTGATAAGCATTTTCTCCAAGGAAGTATTCCCGAAACAGATCCTCTTTCATCAGTGCAACAATTCCCATGTCGGAGGGCTTCACCTGCCAATAAAAGTCCGTGCTGTCCTCCTCCGCAAATACGCCAACAATCTTAATGCGAATCATGTTTTTATTGGCGTCTGCGAGTCCCGTAAATTCAAAGGTCTCGCCTACAAGCAGGTTATTATTCACCAGACAATCCTGACTTACGACGACCTCAAAGGCACCATCCTCGGAATATCCACTCTCAGAATACATCTCACCGGAGAGCAGCTTTGCATGCTTCTCCAGATTTGACATAAAGCCAAGTCGCAGTCCATCCGTTCCCAGGTCCGTCCTGTTCCAGGTCGACTGGAGCGGAGCCTTTGCCAAGGAATAGTAATAAATTCGCTCCCTCTCCGTTACGCCCATGACGCCGTCCATCTCCGCCATGGCATTCTCCAGCCTTACAATGGATTTACCTTCACGGTCATTCTTTGCAATCATCAGCATGGAATTCATGGCCGGCCAAAGGCCCTTTTCTGAAACATAATCGTCAAATTCATCCTTGATCATTCGGTCAAAGGCGGCATTTCGATACAGCGGAAAGCTCACCACCGTAGCAATCAAAAGGATACAGCCCAGCAGAAGGCACAGGACCATCCATTTTTTATGCCATAACTTTTGCAACATTACTTTGAGCATATTTCCATCCCTTCCGTCAGTCCCTCGACCACCCAGTAATAGCTGTCATTATAACCGCCAGACACGAAAAACTGCGCCTTTACCTTACCATTTTCATCCTTAATATAGACATAGGTCTTTCCACCATTTTCATACACCGCCGCTTTCGGCACGATCAAAACATTATCCATGGTTCTGGCCTCCGCTAAAACGGTATAGCGATAACGATCCCACCAATCTCCTGCGAGCGCTCCCTGCAGGACGTCCTCCACGGCTTCCTCAGGAAGCAGAATCTTCTTGGTATCCGTCTGAAGCTCCCTTCCGACGCCTACCTTAGACATGGTAACCACCTTACAGGTAATCTTTTGTGGTTTCTGCTCTGCATCCGTATACTCCACGGTCACCATATTGCCATACTGAAGCATCTGATTGGCATCTTCCACCTGAACGTAACAGCTACTCTCATCAGCAATCACCGCAATCGTGGCATTTTTCTGTACAATGGATTCCTTTACAAGGTTATTATCCATCCGCAAAATCACGCCCGTCTTCTGCGCCACAATCTGCTTGGTGGCAAAATCCTTTTTTTGCTGAGCAATCGTTTTCTGAATGTCTGCAATCTGTTCCTCGTAGTTCTTTACGGATTCGGCGTAATACTCGTCCCCTGTATTCTTTTCGTTTTCCTTCTTAAAATCAGCAAGTCGCTCCTGCAGACGCGTCAGTCTCGTCTCATTTCTGGAAAGCGCGATGTTGTCTGCCTCCACGCGTACCGTTGCAATGACATCGCCTTTGTTTACGTGCTGGAAGAGCTTCACCTGATATTCTCCGAAATAGGTCGTTCCATTTTCGATGGGATTCTTTAATTCCTCGCTGTTGGAATAGGTCAGCTCCGCCCTTTCGGAAAAGTCCGTATGGAATTCTCCCCTGCCAATCTTCACGGTCTTCGAACCATCCAGCTTCTGGGCAGCGGTATACAGCACCTTGTCCCCTTCCTTCAGGCCACTGAGAATCTCGGTATAGGTTCCGTCACTATATCCCGTCTGGATATTGGCGCGGATGCTTTTTCCATCCTGATAGAGATAAACAAAGCTTCCCATCTCGTCCTTGCGAATGCTCCCCTTGGGAATGGAAAGCACGTTCTCATAGCGCTTGGAAATCACGGTGATCACGGCATAATCACCGACCTGAATCTCATCACCCGTTCCCTCTGGCAGATAGAAGGTGGAGTACACCTTGCCGCCGTTAGCGGACTGCCTTGCGTATTCATCGGAGGACATTGCTTCGTATTCCACCTGATACTTTACGCCGTCCACCAGCGCATACACTTCCTGTGCATTCTTGATTGTGTTCTTATTAATATAGTCACATTTCAGAATCTTCTTATTTAAGTCACCCACTGCGACCACGGGCTGATCCGCCGAAAGCCAGCGATTATTGCCAAACTCCGTCAAGGCAACAAGCTCTCCGTCCATGTTCGAAGTAATCATGGCATTTTGACGGTTCTGCTGCAGGGTTTTTAACAGGTATTTCTGATGTGCCAGATCCAATTCATACAGCTCAGTGCGCTGCTGCATGTTAAGCTCAATGGTATCTGCCGCATGCTTTGCGATGCGATAATCTCCCATGAACCGATCATACATTGCACGCCAAGCTGCATACTCAGGATTCTCCACCATGTCGCCGCTTCCGTCCTCTGCGGGGATCTTCTCAGGCTCCTCAATGCTTTCATACTGCTCGTAAGCCCACTTGGCATTGGTCTCCTGCCTGCGATACTCGTCCAAGGATTTCTGTTGCTGCTCCATGTACTTCTTATAATCTTCCTGCATGGAGACAATGGATTCCTTTTTCGTCTTGATCTGCTCGTCAATGTTTTCCGTGTTTGAGCTGATCAGCTGTTGCCCCGCCTTCACGGTCTCTCCCAGATATGCCCCGTAGGAGCCGAACGCAAATGCATATTCCGCCGCGTATTCCTGGACGTAAGGCACCACCGTTGCCGCATAAACCGAAGCCGCATATAAATTGCGAATGGCAGCCTCCTCGAAGCTGACCTCGGCATTCACCGGCTCAATCAGTTCAATTTCCTGGGAAGCCTTCGCAGGCTCCGCTTTTCCCGTTCCCACATTGCATCCGGCAAGGGAAACGATCATACTTCCTATGAGTAATAACGTTATGCTTTTCCTTCTCATTTCAGAATAACCTTCTCCCCTTCTTCCAGCCCGCCAACTATTTCTGCCAGGCCGTTACCGGTAAGTCCAACCTCAATCCACTTTACATCTCTTGCGCCATCGTCATTGATCACGTAAACATACCATTTATCGTCTGCGCTGTGCACCGCCTCAATGGGAAGCGTCAGCACATTCTCCCTGCTGTCCAGAATCACGGTTACCGTTCCATTGTCTCCTGCGTTGAAAATCACGCCCTCGGCACCCTCTACGATGGTGAAAAACATCTGATCCGTCCAGTCCTGAATCTGATAAGGCTCTACCTTATAGGTTCCCTTACCAGGGCCGCTGACCACGTTCATTTCCAGCTGATCCCCTTCATGAACGGAGGACTGATAGGTCATAATCTTCGTGGAGAAAAAGCACTCCGAATTATCCTTCACCTGCATGATAACCTCATCGCGCACGGAAGTAGAGCCCTCCAAATTCTTTTTAACAATGGTAACAATGCCATCGATGGGCGCATACAGCTTACTCTGGCGCACCTGCGTCTTTACCTGATTCAGCTGCTTTTGATCTGCGGCAATCGCATCATTATAATCCTGACGCGTATAATCATTGCTCTTCTGAAGGTTTTCGATGTCCCCCGTCTGATCATAGCCGCGACCATACAGCTTATTCAGCCATCTTCTGGAGATTTCATAATTTTCATTGTCATCAATCTGCTCCAGGAGAATCTGATTTCTCTTAATCTGATACTCCAGCTGTTCAATTTCCGCCTCCCTGCTGCCGCCGGAAAGCTCCGCAAGAAGCGTTCCCTTTGCCACAGTGTCGCCATCCTTGACATACACCTTCGAAACCAGCTTTCCGCTGACGCCAAAGGAAAGGTTCTCTCCATTATATTGGGTATAGGTGCAACGAAGTCCCGTGCTGCTGACAACGTCGCCACGCACAACAGCCGCCAACTTATAATCCACCTCCGGCGCTTCCTGCTCCACAATCACCCTTTTCTCTTCTCCCTCAGACTCCTGCGTGCAACCTGAAAACGCTGCAGTCATGGCAAGCCCTGCAGCAAGTAACCAAATTTTCGTTTTGTTTTTTCTAAATTTATACATGGAATTTCCTCCCAAACGTTACTATTTTACAATCTTCCATGTAATCTTGCATCCCATATTGTGCTATTTTTTTTACACATCTTGCTTACATCGCAAAATTCTTTGTCGAAATTGACAATTTTTCTCCTTTTGAAAGAGCTACCATTCTGCACTTTTTGTCATATTTGATCAAAGTATGGTAGCCATCACCCAGACATCGGATTTCACAGCAGGTCAATTTCCCCTCCGACCACGCAAGATCAATCTCCGCGTTTCCTACGAGCTTCAGCCCCTTCACGTACCCATTTCCCCAGGTTTTCGGCAGCGCAGGCAGCAAAACCACGCGATCTGAATCGCTCTGAACGAGCATCTGTGCAATGGCTGCCGTCGCCCCAAAGTTTCCGTCAATCTGGAAGGGCGGATGCTTGTCAAACATGTTCGGATAGGTCGATTGGGAAAGCATTTTTAAGATATTCTCATGGGCAGCCTCGCCATCCCACAGCTTTGCGTAGTGATTCATGATCCATGCACGACTCCAGCCCGTATGACCACCGCCATGCGCAAGCCTTGTCTCGATGGTCTTTCTCGCAGCCGCTGCCAGCTCTGGCGTGCCATCCATGGTCATCTGATTGGAGGGATACAATCCATAAAGCTGGGAGACATGACGATGTCCAGGCTCCAGCTCCTCATACTCCTCAACCCATTCCATGATGCGTCCGTCCGAGCCAATCCTCGTAGGCGGAAGCTTAGTCAGCATCTGAGCAATCGTCTCCATCAGCTCCTTCGCATCCCCAAGGTCCGGAATGTCCTTCAAAAGCTCCGCTGCGCACTTCTTTGTTGCAATGCCACGTTCCTTGCCCTCTGCCTTTTCGTCATCTGCCACGATTCCATCGTTTGCGTTGCCTTTCGATACGGCATCCCCTGCTTGCAATACCTCCCAAGCCTTCAGGCAGATCGTGAACAAATCGCGCAAAATCTGATTATCCATCGTCGGTCCGAAGCAAACGCATCCGTGATCTCCATTCGGAAGCAGGTAAGTATTTTCAGGGGAGCAGGACGGATTCGTCACCAAATACTCTCCCCAAGGCTCCAACGCATCCACAAAATACAGCGCACTCTCCGCCATGATGGGGAAGGCTTCCCTTAAAAATGCCTGATCCAGCGTATACTCATAATGCGTCCAAAGATCCGTGCAAAGCCATGCAATGCCCATGGGCCAATAGGTCGCAGGCAGCCAAAGATCCTGCGGCGCGCAGTCACCATGGATGTCCGTGTTATGATGCGCCACGATGCCGCGGCACCCATACATCTCCCGCGCCACCTTTCTGCCATCCGCCACCATCTTTTTCAAAAGCGCCAAAATGGGCAGGTGACACTCTGACAAATTGCAGGTCTCAGCCGGCCAATAATTCATTTCCAAATTGATGTTGATCGTATATTTCGACTCCCAAGGGGGCGTAAAGTCCTTATTCCAGATTCCCTGCAGCGTCAGGGGAAGCGTATCCGGCCTGCTGCCGGCAATCATCAGATACCTTCCATAATCGAACAGCAGCTCTTCGAGGCCAAGATCAACCCCTCCGTCCTGTACCCTCTTTAACCTTTCATCCGTTGGAAGGGCACTGCATTTTATGACGCGTATGTCATTATTTTCTCTTGCTTCGTCGTTATTGGTTTTATCGTTTTCGGTCTTCGCACTTATCACATTACTACAGAAAGCTTTATCATTTACGGTTTTATCATTTTCGGCTTTATCATTTACAGCTTTATCATTTACAGCTTTATCATCCGCTGCTTCCTCTTCTTGAAGCTTTAGCTCCACGCGATCAAAGAGTGACCTATGATCGGAAACATGCTCCGCGAAAAGCTCCTCATAGCTTTTCGTCATCACCTGCTCTAGCTGCCTGCAGAGGACCTCCTCCAAGCCTGCATAGTCCATTCCAGAATGACGATACTGCGTCACCGCGCCAAAATACAGGAGCACCTCATCCGCATCCTCCACGATCAGGCTCTCCCCAAGCACCTTCCGCGTACCACCAATGACCCGACATTTGGTCATCATGACAAAGGCATGTCCGTCTTCTCCAGGACGCCCATAGAGCACGACTCCGTTTGCCTCCCGTTTGGTTTCAGCGAGCTTACCCTTTTCAATCAATTCAGTTGCATCTGCTTGCCCGATCACATTTACAGCATTTGCTTCAGCGTATGTTTTTTTCACGCCCTTGAAGAAATGCCCGCGCTCCTGCTTAAGCGTAAAGGAAATCCTGCCCTTTTCCGATGCCGTAAATCTTAGAATCATGCAATCCGCAGGTTGCGAAATAAAGCATTCCCGAAGATAACTTACGCCTGCGACCACATAGCTTGTCCGACAAACGCCCTCTTCCAATGACAAACTCCTGCGAAATTGGATGTCCTCCGGCTTCAGGGAAGGCTGCACCATGTCTGGAGATTCTGCATCCTCAGCCTTTACGCCGACATGACGGAAATAAATCTTTACGTCGCCCAGCGTCTGATAAGGATTCTGGCTACAAGGACACCCCGTCAGCACCGTTCCCATCAGCTCCTGCGCCGCACTGATATGGCCTTCGCGAATCAGCTCGCGCACCTTCGGCAGATATTCCTTGGCATCGGGATTGATGCGATCCTTCTTCCCGCCATACCACACGCTCTCCTCATTGACCTGAAGGCGCTCCGCCTCAACATTTCCAAACACCATGGCGCCCAATCGCCCATTTCCCAAAGGGAGCGCCTCCTCCCAGACCTTCGCCGGCTGGCGATACCATAATTCCTTCATCCCTTGATCTCCTTCATTTTACTACCCTTTTACAAATGTGTTTCTAATTTGTAAATTGGAAGATATCTACTCCTTTTTCTACTTCCAATCGACAAACTGGAAGTACCCAATCTCTTTCCCTGTTTCCAATCAACAAACCCGAAGTTGCCGATTTTTTCCGATTTCGATCCATACTTTGTCAAAAGGCAACTTGTCGCCGCCCCACATCTTGTTTATGTTGCCTTTCCTCTTGATTCTTCCTCAAAAGGCAACCCAGCGCCACCCTGCGCCTTATTTATGTTGCCTTTCTTCTTGATTCTTCCTCAAAAGGCAACCCAGCGCCGCCCCGCGTCTTGTTTATGTTGCCTTTCTTCTTGATTCTTCCTCAAAAGGCAACCCAGCGCCGCCCCGCGTCTTGTTTATGTTGCCTTTCTTCTTGATTCTTCCTCAAAAGGCAACCCAGCGCCACCCTGCACCTTATTTAAGTTGCCTTTCTTCTTGCAACCCCGGGTTGTCAAATATAAACGGATCTACAAGCAGCGATTTTTGAAACAAACTTGCTCAACAAACAGCGAGTTTGCGAACAGAATCACCCCTACAAACAGCGATTTTTATTATCCATTACAACCACACAAATGTAAAAAGTAAATAATTATATTCGCTTCGCGATAGCTTGCTTTGTCCGCCTCGCGTGATGACAGCGGAATACCGGGCACATGGCAGAAGCGCTTCCCCCATACGCCCGGCATCCCCTTTATCTTGTCATAGAACTCGCATTTAAAACTAAACTTTCTTCTTAATGAAATAGTTCTTCTTTTTCAGCCTGTAACATCTCATTTTTGTCAAAAATTTGCAAACTGCGTCAAATAAAATGGATTTCATTACTTGGTCATACTTCCTAGCACTTCTCCCACGCGCCGTCCACCTTGGTCTCATAGCGGAAGTTCGTAAAGCTTGCGCTGCCGCCGATCTCCTTCGTCGCATAGACAAAGAGTCCAAAGCGAACACCCGTAAAGTGATCCAGCTTAAAGCACAGCTTGGAGGTCGGTCCAAGAGGCTTCTTTACGCCTTGCTCCACATAGAAGAGGTTCGCCACGTCCTTCATATACGCGAAGTCCGTCTCTGCGCGAAGCGTTATCCGAGTCTTGGAGCCGTCTTCGCCCGCTTCAAGCATGGAAGGCGTCACCTTCACTGCCGCCCACTCATCGCCAGCTTCCGTATCATGACGCTCACCCCACATTCCGTCGGGCGCCTTGCGGTTCTTCATCACGATCCAAAGCTCGCCATTTCTTCTGGTCAGCGCCGCAAAGGCATATGCGCTCTCTAAGAGCACCAATCCTGCATAATCGCCTTCCTTCAGCGCGGAGCCGTCCACGGTGATCTCCGCAGCACTTCCAGGGAAGGTTGTTCTCTGCGTCAGAACATTCTTTGCCTGAACCACGTTCTTGCAGAGCTTATCCGTCGTCACGGTCACGGTGCCTGCCTTTTCATCTCTTGACACGAGTGTCAGATCAGGCTCGTGATTAAACTGCCAACGACTCTTGAAGCCAAAGCTTGCATGCTTTCTTGCATATTCCTTGTCATCGCCCGCATCGCAATCCTTAAAGTCATCACTGCCAACCAGTGGCTCATATGTATAGCCAGGCTTTGCTGCAGGCGTCTTAAAGATCAGGGGTGCCTTTCCGCGGAAGCCAAACTCCGGCATGCCCGTCTCTTCATTGAAGCGAACAGGGATCAAAATAGGAAGTCGGCCTACGGCACCGCTGTCCTGGAAGACAATGGAATACCACTTTCCGTCAGGCGTGTCAACAATGCCACCCTGCGCGCAGCCGCTGCCGCAATAGCCTCTGTCATCCCCCATGACGTCGCCGCCCGTGAACTCACCCTCGAGGGAATCACTCATGAAACAAGCCTCCGTCCTGCGTCCAGTTTCTCTGGGCATGTGGATGAAGAAGAGATAGTACTTTCCATTGATCTTATACATATGTGCGCCCTCATAGCCAAGGTACGCATCATCGCGATCCTTTATGACAATCCTGTCAAGTCCACCCTCCTTCGGGCCAGAAAGATCAGGCTTTAACTCAGTCAGGTGGATCGTGCGGTTGCCAGAAATGATATATACGCGGCCGTCATCGTCAAAGAGCAGGGAATTGTCATGGAAGAAGCCCTGAATCTCGCTCTTCTCCCAAGGTCCGTCAATGCTCTTTGCCTTGTAAAGATAGGTCTTGTGCGTGTCATTTGCCACGAAGATCACATAGAATGTGCCCTCATGGTAGCGGATGCTTGCCGCCCACATGCCCTGACCATAGATGTTCTCCTCGCCCTCCAGCTTCTGACCTGGCGTGGAATCCAATCTGTCATAAACATAGGTCGCATGCTCCCAGTTCACGAGATCATAGGATCTCAGAATCTCGCAGCCAGGCATGAAGTACATCGTGGTGCTTACCATGTAGTAGGTATCATCCACGCGGAGAATGTCAGGATCAGGATAATCCATCTTCGTCAAAGGATTAATGCCGCCCTGCTGGGTCACGTGCTCATAACGATAGCCGCGATCGGACTTCACGGGAGCCTTCTTCGCCTCAAAGTAAACCACGGCATTCTCCTTCAGCTCCACGGAGAACTCCAGAGCGCCCTGAGCTTCGCCGTTTGAAAACGTGTCAGAAAGAACCGTCCCCTTTGACACATTTCTGCGGAGGGTTCTGACGAAGGGCTGTGCCGCCTCCTTAATTAGGTCGATCTGCGCCTGATCAGGATTTGCAGGCTCGCCGATATCATGCCAAAGCTTTAAGGGATTGCAGGTATCCTCGTCAACGCGCTTCGTGAGGATGCAGTACTCTCCTGCCTCCGTCTCGAGAGAGAGGTTCATGGTGAAATCCTTTCCTGCGCGATTCCTTGTATCATTCCAAACAACACCTCTAAAGGAACCATCCTCCATCTTCATAATGACAGCATTGTCATTTTTGAAGATGCATTCTCCCGGCGCACGCTTCAAATTCTTAAAGAATACGAAGGTCCAGAAGGTCGGCTTCGGGATGCAGCCGTTGGCGATCAGGCCAAAGCCGCCATGGAAGGGCGTAAAGGGAATGCCCTGCTCCTCGAACACGTCGCCAAAGGTCCAGTAGGAGTAGGATTCGTTGCCATCTCCCAATCTGGAGAGCTGCTTTGCAATATATGCCGCATTCTGGTTCGTGTCATGCAGCGGGCAGTTCGGAATGTAGGAGGTGTTGTACTCCGTAATGTGGATCTGGAGTCCTCTGTATTCGTCATATTTGTCAATGATGTCGCGGGTGGTCTTCAGGTTTGCGAAGCCATCCTCTTCATTCATCAGCTCGGCATAGCCATAGTGACCATCTCTCTCAGGCAGCTCGGTGGTGTAGTGGTGTCTGGTCACGAAGTCCACGGGAATCTTGTTCATGTGGCAAAACTCCATGAACGCGCTGATCCACTTCTCGTCGGTACCGCCACAAACGGCAGGGCCGCCCACGCGGAATCTCGGGCTAACCTCCTTGATGGCATAGAAGCTTTCCTTGAAGAGCTTGAAGTACTCGTCCATGTCGGCCTTGTACCAGAAGCCAGGGAGGTTGGGCTCGTTCCAAACCTCGATGGGGAAGGTGTAGGCATCCTCACCATATCTTTCGATCAGGTGACGCAGGAGTGCCTGTACCATTTTCTTCCAGTCCTCGTAGTCCTTGGGCGGGGTGGTGTTGCCCTTCCAGTAGAAGATGGTCTGGGTGCCGCTCGCCATTCCGTAGGGCATGAAGCCCAGCTCGAGGAAGGGCTTTAGGCCCATGGAGCGGTAGTCGTCCATGACTCTGTCAAGGTAGGTGAAGTTGTACTCAACCTCGTAGGGGCTGTTTTTGTCCCAGGGGTTCTCTCTGTGCTGCTGGTAGATGCCGATGTCATCGCAGAAGAGTCCATGGCCGCGGATGTGCTGGAAGCCGATGTAATCCTGGGCCATTTTCAGCTGATCATGGTATTCTTTGTGGAGCGCAAGCCCCATTCTTCCGGTACCGATGCAGTAGTCCACTTGGTTGTGGAAGCTTGCGCGGTCACCGACCTTTACGCGTATATCCATTTTGTAACCTCCCATTGAAATGTCTTGAAAGACCTCGTGTGGGTCGGGTGGATCCTCTTGAAACGTCTCGGACTGCACTTAACTGCCCTCGCGTTTCGGGTGGATCCTCTTGAAACGGCTCGGACTGCACTTAACTGCCCTCGCGTTTCGGGTGGATCCTCTTGAAACGGCTCGGACTGCACTAAGCTCACCTGCGACGCTCAGGCAAAGGCACTCGCGAGTCTATAAGCCTCGCTCCTGTCTTTTGAGCCTCTTGGTTCGCTAAGTGCTGCCGGCTAATTGTTTCAAGAGGATTCCACCCGATCACACTCGAGTTATTTAAATTCTTTATGTTATGTTTAATGAATTTTGTTTGTCGATTGTTTTTTGAGACATGTTTATTCATCTGTTTCTGTACAGGTGATGCTGCACCATTTATGGAGCAAGATTGCACAGGGAACATATGATCATGTATTGTCTCAAGAAAGGTCATTTACTCGAAAATCCAGTCGATGATTTCGTAGCCTTCGCCGCTGAAGGTGAAGAAGACGTCCTGCAGGCCGGTGATGGGTGCGTCGAGCTTAGCTTCGAAGGTGGTGGTGTCTGCGGAATCAGCCTTGATGGGCAGGTAGCCTGCAACCTCGCCGTTCGGGAATTTGGTGGTAACGCGGATGACGCCATCCTTGCCATTGGTCTTTACGGTTGCCTTGATGGTGGTGGCACCCTTGTCACCGAAGTCCACGCCCTGGAGCTTTACGAAGTCGCCAGTGTCGATGGCGGTAAGGAGAAGGTTGCCGCAGCCGTATTTCTTGCTGGTTTCATCAGCGGGAGCGGTGTCCACGCCGCCCATTACTGCGAAGGTAGCGCCGTTGATGGTCTCATAAGGATTCAGCGTGCCAACCTGCTTGCGGTCAGCCTTGGTCATCTTGATGTTGCCGATGGTGCCGTCCTCATTGAAGTTGAACTCGTCAATGCTGGTGGAACGATAGCCCTTAACGATCTCCTGTGCGGTCTCCAGCATGCGGGTGTGGTAGGTGATGTACCACTGATCCTTGAACTTGAAGATGGCATGATGGTTGTTGCCGCCAACACCAAAGTAGAAGCCAGGGTTCTTCAGGATTCTCTCCGAGAAGGTGAAGGGTCCCAAGGGGCTCTTGCTGGTCATCACGCAGATTTCGCCGTTCTCCATGCCATACTCAGCGGTACCTTCCTTGTCCACGCTGAAGTTGGAGCAATAGGTATAATAATAGGTGTCGCCATATTTATGGATGCCGGAATCCTCGAACAGGTAAGGTGCGTCGATGGTCGTAGGCACGTCCACGAGGCTCATCATGTCGTCACCGAGCTGTGCGCATCTCGCCGTCATGGGATGGGATGCCTTGCCCTGGGGAACGCCGCCGCCAAAGTAGATATATGCCTTGCCGTCATCATCCACCAAAACTGCGGGGTCAAAGAGCCATTCTACATTGCCGCAGTTCTCCATGTCCCTGCGGATCAAACCATGTCCGAGCTCGTCCACGAAGGGACCAACAGGGCTGTCAGAGGTTACCACGCCAATGCCGCCGCCATTGTCTGCGAAGTACAGGAAGAACTTCGGCTTGCCGTCAATCTCCTTCCAAGCTGCTGCGGGAGCCCAGGAATTGTGCGCCCACTTGGTTGCGCCGCCTGCGCCTGCAATCGTAATCTCACCGTGATCCGTAAAGTTTATCATATCCTTCGTGGATACCACGTAAAGGCTACGAATCTTGCCATAGGTATTCTCCTTGATGGCACCAGCTGCATCATACTCATAGGCATCCGCCGTCATGTAAAAATACACCTCATCGCCATATACCAGTGCAAAGGGATCCGCACCATAGTGCTGTTCAATGATGGGGTTGTTGTTCATCACTCCCTTGTAGCTCTTCGCAATTGTCACACCCTTAAAAATTTCCGCATAATCCATACTGCTTTCCTCCTGATTTTGATTATTTTCGTTACTTTGTCCAGCTTCGCCCGTGCCGTCCTGTTCATTGCCAGACGGATTTACGTCGCTTTCCGTTACGGAAGCCCCCGTATTGCCGCTTCCGCTCGGCGTTGTTCCGTTGCCAGAGGCTTCGCTGCATCCCGACGCCAATAGAAGCGCTGCCGCGCTCAGTCCTAAAAGCAATCGTTTCCATTCCTGATGTTTCATGTTCTCACACTTCCCGTTCTATTGATCATGCCGCCCCCCAAGGCACCATTTCTCAGGTTTCGCCTTTCATCCCATAAGGAATCTCACATTTCTAAGGCTCTGCCCTCTTACTTGAAGTATTGCCTAATGCTTTTCCTGAATTCTTACTTTATTTTTTCATGAAGTCTTTCTTAATTCTTTTCCTGATGCCTTACTTGGTTCCTTTTCTGAAGCCTTATTCCTTGTGATCTTACTCCAAGGTAAATTGCAGAAGGCTTGCAATTCCGCCGCCCTTGTAGGTCAGGTAGATCGCGCCAACGCCATCAGGGATGTTGATCTCGCTCCGATAATCCTCCCAGACATTGGTGTATTCGACATGGATTCTTGCCAGAACCTCGCCCTCACGGCTGGTGCGCACCTCAAATTCTCCGTTCGCATAGCCGCGAACCGTAAGAGTAATGGCCTTCACGCCCCGGAAATCGAAATACTTGAAGCCGGCAGTCGCATTATTCTTGATGTTTCCGATATAGCCGGGCTCCTCGTCTCCGTCGCGGCCATCCTGCATGATCTTCGGGAAGGCATCCCCGCCGACGTACGGCATGGGCTTGTCCGTAAAGAGGTTACAAGCCAGATATCCGCCATAGGTTCCCTTTCCGGGAAGCGGTCCGCCGTTCAAGCCGCAGCTCGTCAGCTCCACCTGAGGGATTCGACCGTCAGGAAGAATCTCGATCTTCTCAGCACAAACCTGACGGCTGTACCAGGTACCGTTCGTCTGACGGTGATAGAAGATGTACCACTGTCCATTGATTTCAATAATGCTGCCATGATTGTTTCCGCCATAGGCCAGGGGAAGCTCGGCAGGCTTGTCCTTCGTGATGCCAATGTCACAGTTGCTGACAATCACGCCGCCATAGGTGAACGGTCCCCTCGGATCATCCGCCGTCGCATAGCAAAGCTCATGCATGGGGGTGGAGGAATAGATGAAATAATATTTGTCGCCAACCTTGCGGATGGAGGATGCCTCAAAGAATGCATGTCCCTCGAAGCCCGTTCCCTCCTGGTATTCCACGCCGGGAACCACGGTCTTCGGCTCCTCAATGATGGTCAGCATGTCCTCAGCAAGCACCTGCAGCCTGGAACCGGTTCTGGACTTGTCGCCGCGGCCGCAGAAGCCCGTGTAGAGATAGGTCTTGCCATTCTCGGTGATGACGCCGGGATCGAACTGAGGCTCATCTCCTGCGCGCTCTCCAAGCTTCGTGCCATCTGCATAATGAACATAGCCATAGAATTCAAACTTTCCAGCAGGGCTGTCGCAAACTGCAACGGAAATGATAGGCACCTTGTCCAGTGCATAGTAAAGATAGTATCTGCCATCGGGACCGATCGTCATGTCAGGTGCATACAGGCACATCTTGCCTTCCTTGTTCAAGGGATCCTGCGTCTTCTCATAGATCACGCCCTCATATCTCCAATTTCCAAGATCGTCCACGGGAGCAGACCAAGTCACATAATCCCCGAGGCAAAATACATGCCCATTGTACTTGTCGTGAGAGCCGTAAACATACACTCTGCCGTCAAATACATAGGGCTCCCCGTCGGGAATATACTCCCATGAGGGCAGATACGGATTGAATCCTAATTTCTTCATTGCCATTTCCTCCTGTCTCTTTATCCAAAATGATACAATTTCACAGACTTTCTCATTCTATTTCTTAGTGTACCTTCTTGACGCCCTCTTTCCAATGATTTATACTTTTAAAAAATTGATATATTCTCATATTGTAAGATATCCGCCTTTCTAGCTGGAATTCCTGGTGCACTTTATTTTTTAAGCATTTGGGTGAACTCTATATCATTACTGACTAGAAAGCACATTATCTCATTTTCAAGATTATTGACGCAATGATGTAAAGTCAAAAACCATTTTGAGGCTTTTTTTCGTGGCATGATGCCATGACGCAAAGAAGCATTTCCTGCCTTTTACCGTGGCATGATGCCATGATGTAAAGAAGCATCTCCTGCCTTTTACTGTGGCATGATGTCATGAAACAGAAATCGTTACAATGTAGAACATAAAGTGAAAAATCACTGAATTTTCTTAAGGAGAACGGCATGTTAGAAATTGAATTTATCGGATATGACGGCACCCATCCCTCCGGCTTCATCTACGGCCTGCCGAACGCCCATAATTCCTATCTATTGCTCCTGACCTCAACCCCCGTGGAAATCTACCTGACGGCTGGCGACGAGGTGCTCGGCAGGGAAGCCCATGCCCCCATGTCCATGGAGGAGCGCCTCAGCGCGTCCTTCCACCGCTATCCCGCCGGAACGGTGATCCTATACACGCCTGGGTCGCATGTGCTTTATCGTGCCTGCGAGGAGTCCTATGTCAACGACTGGATCCGCTTCCGCTGCGACGAGCCCTTTGCAGAACAGCTCCCATTAAAAAATCAGCCCTTCCAGGTCAGTGACGCACAGTACTGTCACGATCTGTTCAAGCTGATGACTTGGGAATCCACTTTGGGAAATTCGGAGAGCCGCGAGGTGCTCTCCCATCTATTAAAGGCTCTCTTTTTTAAGCTGGCGGAAAGCTGTTCCCGCCCTGCAAGCAACCCGCATACGCAGGAAATGTATGATCTCCATAGGCGCATCTACAACCATCCTGAGCTTCCTTGGAGCGTTGATGCCATGGCCCGCGAGCTCCACCTGAGCAGCGGTTATCTTCAGGCACTTTATAAAACCATGTTCGGGTCCTCTTGCATGGAGGACGTCATCCTACAGCGCCTCAAAAATGCACAGGACCAGCTGGTCTCCACCTCGAAATCCGTCCGTGAAATTGCGGAGGATTGCGGTTACAACAACGTGGAGCATTTCTGCCGTCAGTTCCGCAAGTTCCTCTGCTCTTCTCCCAGCCGCTACCGCAGGGAGCACGCCGAAAAGCTCTCGCTCCCCAAGGAAGAAAGCTCTCGCCATCTGACCCTCGGCGGCAGCGTAACCGAAAGCGGACAGCTGCTTTACCCGCCATTCTAAGGATATGGAAGAACTCGGGGAGGGGGTTGTAGGGGTCTTTCTAGTAATCTTTTGACCTAGAAAGACCCCTACAACCCTCTCCTCGAGTTTACTGCAAGTCTAGTACATTATGAATAGTATAAGATCAGTAGCTTCTTGTCTCTCCCTTTTTGCAAATAGCGTTTCCAACCATAAACTGGAAGTTGCGCGTTTCTACAAGCGGTGCGTGGATGTCGCATAATGCGCGGTGGGAGCATGCTCACGCAAGCGCATTTATGCAGACAGACACATAGCGCGCTAGCGCGTCATGAGCAATGCGGCGTAGCTGCATGCGAATGGGCACCGCAGAAACAAACCCGAAGTTGCCGATTTTTTTCCGATTTCGATCCATACTTTGTCAAAAGGCAACTTGTCGCCGCCCCACACCTTGTTTATGTTGCCTTTCCTCTTGATTCTTCCTCAAAAGGCAACCCAGCGCCACCCTGCGCCTTATTTATGTTGCCTTTCCTCTTGATTCTTCCTCAAAAGGCAACCCAGCGCCACCCTGCGCCTTATTTATGTTGCCTTTCCTCTTGATTCTTCCTCAAAAGGCAACCCAGCGGCGCCCCGCGTCTTATTTATGTTGCCTTTCCTCTTGATTCTTCCTCAAAAGGCAACCCAGCACCGCCCCACACCTTGTTTATGTTGCCTTTCCTCTTGATTCTTCCTCAAAAGGCAACCCAGCGCCACCCTGCACCTTATTTAAGTTGCCTTTCTTCTTGCAACCCCGGGTTGTCAAATATAAACGGATCTACAAGTAGCGATTTTTGAAACAAACTTGCTCAACAAACAGCGATTTGTGCGTTTGTTTTTCGCTGTCCCTCAACATGTAATTAAGCAAAGAACACCATTCAACAATATCAATATGTGAAGAACAATATGATATAAATCGGGTATAAGACGATTTTCACTCATTGGAATTAGCCTTGCAGTACCCTTGAAACATTCATTGTATCCTTTCAGTTTTCCTTCGGAGGCACCAAAGATTGTAAAATACCAGTGGCAAAAAAACTGAATAACAAACCAAAGTGCAAGGATGACGAACAAAATCCATTTGCCTTTAGGCTGAAAAGAGTAATGTGCGACCAGCCCTATGCTGTACAAACAAAGCATAGTGAACTCTGCACTCTTAATTCCCATTCCTTCAACAAGCAATACTTTTCCAAAACGCCATGTTGTAGTGCACCCCAAAAACCATATCCAAAGCAAAGCCTGAGCGGATAACGTCAACACCATTTTCTTATTGCACCTCACAAACACCATTTTTTCCATTTATAGCCACACAAATGCATAAAGAAATCTTGTTAGGATTCCCGCAGTCCAAGGATCCTGGCGTAGCCGTAGGTCAGGGGGCGGTCGAGGGTTCGGTTGCCGCGGGTGCGCTCCAAGGCATCCATTCGGTTGGGGCAATCCTTGCGTCCACACCCCATGCAAATGCCCTCGCAGGTGACCGTCCTATCCTTTGTCAGCTCCGCATAAAAGGCAACGCTCTTTTTGGGCATCATACAATAGCCCTCCGTACAGGTCACGGGCAGCCCGCTCCTTTCCAGCATGTCAGGAAGCGTTGCAAGCTCCAACGAAATCCTAGCAGCCGTCTCCGTATGGGTTCTTGCAGTCTTATGATCCTCGGCTTCATGCCCCCCACCCATACCGTCCTGATCTGCTTCATAAATTGTCACATACTCCCCCACGCCAAGGAAGTAATATCTTTTGACCACAAAATCCGTATGTTCCTTCACCCAGGCATTCAACGCCGAGTATGCCAACAGCAGGATTTCACTCCCCAGAACCTCAACCATGTAGGCTTCCGTGAGCTTCCCCGCGGCGAGCATATCCTCCTGCAGCTGGTCCACGCCTGCTCCCAGCGTCATGACAACCGCTCGTACGCCAGCATCCCCTGTGCCAACCGTCTTTACACTCAAATCAGTATTTCCATCGGCATTCTCCATAACGCTCCAATCAGTATTTTCAGCGCCAACCTCTTTCTCGTCACAACTCGCTTTCCCAGCACCAAGCTCTTTAGCGCCTATCGCCTTCTCTCTCCCGTCAGGCTCCCTGTCGCCTATCGCCTTCTCTCTCCCGTCAGGCTCCCTGTCACCTATCGTCTTCCCGTTCCCGTCAGGCTCCTTGTTGCCTATCGCCTTCTCTCTCCCGTCAGGCTCCTTATCGCCTATCGCCCTCGCACTCCAGCAGGCTTCCCCCTCCATGCATTGAAGCACCTGCTCCAGCACGGACCACAAAAGCTCCCTGTCCTCAGGCGCATAATGCGCCTTTTCCAGCACCGTCTCCAGAAACCCTGTCTTCCTACACTCTTCCGTTATCTTCCGAAACAAACCGTCCATCTTGCCCTCCGTTTGCCTGTTACAAATACCGTTCCAATTGTTTTTTTGTTGAAAGCTTATCCTGCTGGTATTGCCCCCTGATTCCCTCGACATAAACGGCAAACGCGCGGCAGATATCAGGATGCTCAAACAATAAGATCAAATACGGCGCCTTTTGCCTGATGACGGCGACCCCCTTGTCAGAAATTACGATCTTGATGTCCTCAAAGGGCGCTTCCGGAAGGACATGAAAGCGATAATTGGCCATCCTGTCTGACAGCGAAATAATATTTTGAATATGCTCCGAGTATTCCTTCGGCGTATACGTGGCATGAAGTCCTGGCAGATCGATCGGAACCCTTTCCTCAAACAACTCTTCCTCCCTCGGAAGTGGGGCATATTCATGAAAGCCTCCCTTGCCTGTGATCCTGCTCAGCACGGAATTCCGTTGTTCCCTAACGCTTACAATATGCTCTTTTACCTCTTCGCTCACCTTCATGCGTTCCAGGATCGCGTTGAGCGTTTTTTCTGGCATCGTTGCGAGGGAAAGCGTATTTCCGAGGATGGTGGCAAAAGGAAGCTCCAAGGAAACCAATGGATCCACGTCCGTTGTTTTATATACATGGGCAAGCTCGCCTGAGCGCCCGAGCAGCTCTTGATAGGCGGCCTCATGCGCCTTGAGCAGCTGCGGATCCGTATCATAACGGTAAATGCCATGCTCGTCCTCCGCGCTGATCACATTGCTGCCGGAAATGCAGGCATACCCAGGACAGAGAAAAAGCGTTGTGGAAAACCGCTCGCTGCCCCTGGTTTTACAATAATAGGATTTGACCTTTCCGGAAGGATACAGCGGCAGCCAGCTTTTGATGGCATCCGCCATCTCGGCCAGGTCGCGATTGATGTTGTGAATGATATTGATCTGCGTTCCGCCCGTGATGCAAAGAATCATCAGCGAAGCCCATTTCGCACGGAAGGCAGGATCGGACACCATCCAGTCCATGCTCTGATCGGAATAAAGAAACAGTTCCTTTTCCCTGCGCTTCACCACATTCCCTAGAAAACGGAGCACTGCTCGGCGAAGGCCGTTTACTCCGCAGTAGACCTGCACATTTTCCTCCATGGTCTCGTCAGCAGTCGCTCCCCCTGGCAGGAGGGTCTCGTCAACCATCACTCCCTCTGGCATAATCGGCGGCATCTTCACGTCTGCCTGAATTGAGCCAATTTGATCTATCACACCTTCAACAAAGGACGTATGATCCGTCCTGTCCGTTTGATACAGCCATCGATAAAGAAGGTCGAAGATCATTTCCTTGTCGGTCATAACGTCAGACGCGGCGTCAATCAATTTGCAAAGTGCAGGCAGTGTATCCCGCGCCTCCATTCTCTCCAGAAGAATCAGACAAAGATCGTTCATCATTTTCTGATTTGCCTTCGGCGAACGAAAGCCACTCCGAAAGCGGCTGATATAGGAAGGATCCAGATTTAACAGCTTTCCAAGCCGCACGTTGGACAGCCCCGCAAGCTCCATGACCGCCCCCAGCCTTTCCCCTAACGCGCGGTAGGGTATTTTCTCCTTCACGAAATCGGCCTTCACGGCAGTTTTCTCCCCATCGTACAGCCATAACATCATTTGCTCCTTGATGTCATCAGCGGAATCCCTGTTTTCACAAGAGATCAAATCACAAAGCTCGTCAACCCTTCCCTTCTCATCCGCACAAAAATAGAGCGCATTGACCAGCCTTCTCGCCCCTGCCCCTCCGTTTTTCGGCACTCTCACGCCGCTCACCATGCGGCTGACGTTCGATTTATCGCATCCGCTCATGCGGGCAAGATCCGCACCCGTTATCTCCAAAAGCACAAGCATGCCACGTAAACGCTCACCAAACATTATTTTACTCCTGCTTTCATTTCCCCTGTATTTTCTGGTGTCTTTTGACCTTTTGATCCTGGTATCATTTTACCACGGACAAAAGGAATGATCAACGAGTTGCCAGAAATAATGTCAATGACACTTTTATGGCAACCATTGAGGAAAAGAGTGAAAATATAGTATAATTTCACTAATAGAATGATTATTCAAGGAGGATAATGGATGTTTTGCACAAAATGCGGAAATAAATTGCCAGATGACGCGAAATTTTGCGTAGGTTGCGGAACTCCGGTGAAGACAACTACGGCGGAAAATGCATCGCTACAGGATACCCTTTCCAATCAGCCCCAGTCTCCATCCGATCAGATTCAGCAGGCAGAAAGCGCTTCCGTCACGGTGCCGACAGATCCCTCACCAAATATGGCGACATCTGAACCGAAGGCGTTTCTGTTTACTGCGCTAAACGAGGCTGGCGAGGCGGCATATGGAACCATTGGAAGTACTGCGATGAACGCCGTCACGGAACTCATCCCTGGGCCATGGAAGGTGATCGGAACTGGCATCAAGCAGTTCTTCTCATCGCTTCGCGCGGTACTAAAAAATCCGAAGAGCCTGATCCCTGCGGTCCTGCTGGCGATTGTCTGGCTGGTACTGAACCTTCTTCAGGTCAACGAGGTTGATGCCGCTCCTGTGCAGGCACTCTCCTTTCTCACCTTCGCAAACGGCGGCATGAGCGGCGGTTTCATTGGTGCCGTCGGCGGAATCCTTGGCAAGGGCATTTTTGCAGGCGCGGTCACCACGCTGCTGGGTGCACTTCTGCGAAAAAACACTGGCGCCAAGCGCTCCTTCAAGGATACCCTGTCAGGCACCTTTGGCGTATCTCTTGACACCCTTTGGGCATACCTTGCAGGCGCAGGCGCGGCAATGCTGCTGTACCTGTTTTTCTCCGGTGGCGCGGCAAGGCTTGCCTTCATGGGCGGCATCGCGGCGGCATACCTGGCTGCAAAGTCGGTTCTAAATAACGGTTTTCTGCACAGACTCCTTAGCTCCTTCACTTCCAAGGGCAAGGCGACGGCAGGTCCTGGCACTGCGACCTTTATCCGTGGTCTTACCATTGGCTTCATGGCAGCGGCATTCCTCGGACTGACCGATGTCAACCTAATCCTTATCATCTTGGGAGCCGTACTATTCGTAGGTGGCGTGGTCATGATGATTCTCCAGGCAAAGGGTGTCATAAAAATTAGCAGAAAGGGGGAGCGAGTACAATGAGAAAACGTATCTTGGCATGCATAATATTGACACTGTGGCTTATATCAACGCTGTCTGTAACTGCACTGGCTTTTCCGTTTAACGAATTCAAAACAGCAGACAACACTCTTTTCATTTCAGATCTTTATGACTATTACACGGATTACGAAGAATTCATTGTGGATCAAGGTTTGATGCTTGCGCGGACAATACAATATAAAGGGATGGGTCCGGAGGGCGCCAGGCCGATGTATACCCAATCGGCGCGACTGGAAATCACGCTTCCGGATGGATATTTTGACTATTTAAAAATATCTCATAAAACGGATCCGGAAAATCATTGGTTTGATTGTTGGGAAAGCGATACATGGTATAACGAATATGTTGTTAATAGTGTTTATTATTCGCTACATCAGGATTGTAGCGTGACTTTACACGAAGTGGAACCATATGGCGACGATCGGGGCAAATCAGCTGCTGAACTTATGGAAAAAGAAGTAGATACATACCGCAACATGAAAATGAAACAAACTAATTCGGTGGAGGACCCGATTACGATTAGGCAGGAGAGAGACGGTTATTCGATTATTCTGCATGAACAGGAACCGACAGTCTTCGGGATGCGCAGTGACGGAAAACCAATTAGTTTCGATTATGATATTTTTGATTGCGTAATTGATACATGGACTTATGTACGCTTTATGACATTTTCAGAACTTCCCGGAATATATGTGAAAGCCGTATATGTCATGTATGCCAATAAATCGTTTGAGATTAGAGACAGCGCAAACAAGAAGCCTTGTGATACTTACCCCAATGGCGACTGGGAACCCTATTATCATGTCGCTCTTGACCGAATCTCGGGATTTCTCAATGAGAATATGGGAGAGAAATTTCTTGATATGGATTCACGCATAAGCATTACGTGGAACGAACCTGAAATAGATCCTTCGTACAAAGGCTCCGATCAGGAGGAAGATACCACGCAAAACATCGGTGTTACACAGAGTGCAGAGCAAAATCCTGGCGAGGATGATGGCGTTGTCGTTTCAGACGATATCGTGGAGGGCAGTGGCAAGAAGGACTCTGACTCCGATAAGGGCAGTTCGAAGTCAGGTTCCGTGAAATCCAGTCATGATTATGATGACGATGGTATGGGCGTTGGCGGGGCAGTAGCTGTCGGCGTTTTATCGACGGGCGCCGCGGTAGGCGCAGGTGCGGCGGCCGCATCTTCCGGTAAAGGAAAAAACAATAACGGCAAGAAAAAGAAATCCTACAAGATGTACGTGCAAAAGGACTTTGGCGATGCCATTAGGCGCGGCGCCGCCAAGCCCGTAAAGATTCGCGCGCGCATGGCGGAGGTTGATGAGAATGGCGTCTCGCGTGACCGAAATGACTTGACGGCATTGATTGGCGTCTCTGGAGACGGCATGACCATCCATGATGCGGCACTTGTCGGAAGGTATTGCGAGGCAACAGTCAGCGTTCCTGAAAATAATTATAATGACACGGCAAACATTATCTTTACCTTTAACGGCGAGGGCGGCACGTTTACCAATACCGTCATCTTCCGTCTGGTTGACGGTCCTTCCATCAAATTTGTTGAGGAGACCGAAAAACCTGGTGAATATATTTTAAACTCCAGCAGATGTTACATTGATGCGATCTATGGTGATAAATTTACGTATACCGCCAAATTTATGGTAGTTGACGCGACTGTCATGCCGGAAGTAAAGGATATCACCGCCGACAAGATCAATGGCTTTGACGTTAGATTTGAAGAAACGGACAGACAATATGTCTATAAGGTGATCATCAAAAACAACACGGCCACCTTGCCTGAAAAAGAGCAAAGTGTGTTCGCAAAGCCAACAGAGATGACGTTTGATTTTCATGTTAAGGTGCAAGGCGAGGACAAGCCGCTCGAGGGACATGTTTCCATGTGCATGCACAACGAGGGCATCACTGTATCTTCCAAGGAAATCAAACGGGAAGCACTTTGGATCGACACTCTCCCCGTTGAAAATTCAGGAGTATCGTTCTCTGAAATCAGGCCTGTTCTGTTTGACGTTCTCGTCTGCTACATAGGCAAAGACGGCGCCGTTATCCTAAAAAATCCTGAAGTATCGTTCGGCGACATCAATGACAAGGGTCTGTACGGAAACACGTTTAAAGAAAACTTCCGTTTTAAGACGGCTCGTTTAAGCGACGGGACTCACGGATTTTTCCCGATTGATACCCTGCCTCAGGCTTGTGAACCCTATGAGGCGCTACTCCCCATTACCTATAAGGGTGAGAAAAAGCTAGAGGTGGAAATGCCCTTGCGTTTAGGTGGCGAAGAACCCACACCGCCAAGCCAGGAAGAGTGGGAAAAGGCCTATGAAAAGCTTAAGAAAGACATTAAACTATTTGGCGTTGACACAAATGATTCGACAACAAAATACCTGCTCGCTCATGCGCATGAGCATTCCGCTGAAGAGCTTGCTTTCACGCGTAAATGGATCATCATAGCAGGCATGCATTTCTACGCAGAACAAAGTCGTCAGTATCAAAAGATCGACCAGACGATGACGCGGTATATTATCGTGGCGAACTCCTTTGTAAAGGCTGGCGATTACGCCGTTGAGGTACTCCTTACGATGTATTGGGGAAAGACGGCAGGAAAGATCACGGCAAACTTCGTCAATCCCTTAAAAAATATGCTGGCAAACTATATTGGGCAGTACATTGGTCCCGGATCCGAATCTGGAACTGGTGATTATGAGAAAATGCCTTTCTTCAAAACCATACTAAGTGGTACCCAGGATGCGCTGTCCGAGGCAATGACCGGTGACCTAAAGCCCGATCCCGAAAAACTCGGCTACATTGTTTCGGCCTACCTCATGGTTTCCTTTGTCAAACACTATTACGAGGGCGAAGACAATGTAAAAGGGGACATCTACCGTTCCATGATTGCAGCCGGAGGCGACCTGACATTAGCCAAGTTCAAGGCATGGCTTTCGAATAAGATATCCGAATATTCAGAAGAAATGTGGAAGAAAATCGGGCAACTGTTTGGCAGCGTAGTACGCACTTACTTTAACAGTGCCTTAAAGGAGGCTGCCGAGAACGCGGGAAAGAAAGCTTTCGAATCCTCCATTCGGTCTGCGGTTCAGTCAGGCGGCGTTGATTCCTTGAAATATGCAACGGCAAAACTCGCAAAGGAAGGCGCTAAGGCGATACAGGAGGAATCCTCAAAAATTCTTTTAAAACAATACAGTGAATCCTTGGGCAAGGAAATGGCTAGCGGCATGAACACAGCACTCGCCTTCGTGCTCAACTACTGTTTCGGAGGAACGAAGGATGAAAACGAAATGCTTGGTCTTTCGGTGGAGGACGTCCTTCAAGAATTATTCTTCGACAGATTCGGCGTCTATATAAACAAAGTTTATACAGCAGTCAAAAATCCACTGGATTTGGGAATAAAAGTTAGCAACGGCATTCTCTCAATCGAAATCCTTGGCTATGTTGTAGAAATCTCGCTGGAAAAGAATGCCCTGGTTGTCATCGGCCTAGTATTTGATTTCTGTTTTGGCTGGATGGAGGATCTATGGAACATTGCAACGTCAAATCCCTCTTCCCTCCCTGACCCAAGAGACACTGTAACTTATGCCAGCGCCAAGCTAGAAGAGGGGAAGGAGATTTTGGAGAACATGCCACCCATCACATATCGCAAAAAAGCATAACAATAAAAGGAACGGCGGAGCTAAATGCTCCGCCGTACTTGCTCTCCTCTTATGCTTTTCGAATCACCGCGGCCGCGCAGGGAACCCTCCCCTGCGGCCCTATCCCAGAACATATGGCATTCTACTTTATTTCACCTTCAAACACCGAATGGCGTTCAGTACTGCCAGCACCATGACGCCGACGTCCGCGAAGATCGCCATCCACATGTTGGCCAGTCCCAGCGCGCCTAAAATCAGGCAAAGTCCCTTGACTGCCAGCGCAAATACGATATTTTCATATACGATCCGCAGGCACTTTCTCGCAATCTTCATGGCAAGGGCAATCTTTGCAGGGTTATCATCCATAAGTACGACGTCAGCCGCCTCAATCGCCGCATCCGATCCCAACGCGCCCATGGCAATTCCAATGTCCGCGCGTGACAGCACGGGCGCATCGTTGATGCCATCTCCGACAAATGCCAGCACTTCCTTCGGTCCCTTTGCCGCAAGCAGTGTCTCCACGGCCTCCACCTTGTCCGCAGGCAAAAGCTCGCTGTGAACCTCGTCCAATCCGAGCTCCTTGGCAACATTCTCCGCCACGGCCTTGCTGTCTCCCGTAAGCATCACCGTCTTCTTGATGCCTGCTGCCTTCAGCCCCTCCATGGCTTCCTTTGCATGCTCCTTCACAACGTCAGAGATCAAAATATGTCCTGCGTAAGCACCGTCCACGGCAACGAAAGCCACGGTTCCCACGTCGCAGGCTTCCTCATACGAAAGCCCCATTCTCTTCATCAGCTTCGCATTTCCCACGCAGACCTCTTTGCCGTCTACGATTGCCTTTACGCCATGACCGCTGATCTCCTGTGCATCCGTTACCCTGCCAGGCTGCAAGGGATTTCCCGTCCTAAACATTGCTTTCCTGTCTGCCTCAACATCCACACGCATGCTTTCCATCCGCGCTTCCGTCGTGCTTCCCACCTGATCCTTGCCAGCTCTGTTTTCTGTCTGACTCTCGCATGTCCCATCTTCCAAGAGAGTTTTTACATACGCTTCCTTCAGGCTCTTACTGATGGGATGATTTGAATAGCTTTCTGCATAGGCCGCATATTCCAAGAGCCTGCGTCTTGCCTCCTCCAGGTTCTCCCCGCTCTCGGCAAGCAGTTCCTTCGCGGGACAAATCTTCGTCACCTCAAATACGCCCTTCGTCAGGGTTCCCGTCTTATCAAAGACTACATACTTTGTTGCCGCCATGGCCTCGAGATAATTCGATCCCTTGACCAAAATGCCGCAGGCGCTCGCCCCGCCAATTCCTCCAAAAAAGCTCAAAGGGATCGAAATCACCAGTGCACAAGGACAGCTGATGACAAGGAAGGTCAGCGCTCTGATGATCCAAGTAGGGAACTGTGCAGGTCTCCCCAAAAGCAGCAGCACCACGGGCGGCAATAGTGCCAGCACTAAGGCTCCAATACAAACCGCAGGTGTATAAATCTTCGCGAACTTGCTAATAAAGTTCTCGGATTTCGACTTTTTCATGCTGGAATTTTCTACCAAATCCAGAATCTTCGATACCGTAGATTCGCCAAATTCCTTGGTCGTCTGAATCTTAAGAAGTCCTGAGAGATTCACGCATCCACTGATGATCTCCTCACCCTCCTTGACGTCGCGCGGTACGCTTTCTCCCGTCAACGCACTCGTGTTGAGCGTTGAGGATCCGCTGACCACGATTCCATCGATGGGCACCTTCTCGCCAGGCTGCACAAGGATGATCGTACCGATCTCCACGTCATCAGGATCTACCTGTTCCAGCTCGCCGTTTTCGTTTTCAATGTTGGCATAATCGGGGCGAATGTCCATGAGGGCCGTGATGTTCTTGCGGCTCTTTCCCACGGCAACCGCCTGAAACAGCTCACCGATCTGATAGAAGAGCATAACTGCAACGCCCTCCACAAACTCGCCCTCACCGCCGCGAAGCTCCTCATAGACGCCGAGTGCCATGGCACCCACCGTTGCCACCGCCATCAAGAAGTTCTCATCAAAGACCTGCCCGCGCACAATGCCAAGAGCTGCCTTCCGTAAAATGTCATAGCCAATGACAAAATAGGGAATGAGATACAGCGCAAACGCCAGCATCCCATCAACCGGCAGGAAGTGCAGCACAACCAACAGCGCTGCAGCAATAATAATCCGATACAATACCTTTTTTTGTTTCTTTGTCATAATTCGCCTCAATTCACTCATCAAATCCGTAGTGCGTTCCCGAATGGCTCATTCGCATTTGCCGGACTCTCCGACACGCCAGCGACTCCGTCTCCCCCTGCCGCTGATTCTTCCGAAAAAATACCACGCGCGGAAACCCATCATTTCCGCGCGTTCTTCATTCGTTTCCTTTTTCATGCTACAGAAAAATCTCGCAGTCATCTTCGACCTTCTTACAGGCCTTTACGACCTTTTCCATAACCGCCTTCTCATCGGCTCCGTCAGCAAATTCTACCTTCATCTTCTGGGTCATAAAGCTCACGGTTGCATCCGTAACGCCCTCGACTGTCTTCGTTGCTTCCTCCATCTTCAGTGCACAATTTGCGCAATCCACTTCAATCTTATAGGTTTTCTTCATCTCGTGATCCTCCCGTGTCTCTATTTTCATCTGAATCATTTTACATATGAATGTCTGTTCATATGTTTATAATACCATATTTTCTCCAGATGTCAATAGGTTATTTCGCATTTTTTCCATTTATGCCTTTGCTTTTTCATAGGTATCCTTCACGAGACGATATACCCTGTCATAATCCGAGATGTCACAAATGGCGAAGGTCTTAAGATTATTTCGAAGAATTTGGCCTTGCTTCTCCTTCTCTTTTTTGAACTCAATGTCAGCAACGCCAAGCTTGATATCAAAAAAACCCTGATTCAGCGTCACGCCCTCCAGCTCTTGATAGGTTTTCTTCTCATAGTAATACCGATTGGAACCGCCAGAAATATAAACTGCGCGATCCGTCACAATGTATTCCACGTTGCGATGGCTGCGAATGGAACGAAGGATGCCGATCAAATAGATCCATACAGGCATCATGTGTACCAAAAAAAACACCAAGAGGATCACTGTCTCACTGGATATGTCCTCAAAATGAACCTTTGAAAAAAAGAGACCTCCCATAATGGTCAGGTCGATTGCCGCCCAGAACAATGCAAACGGCAAAAGCGGATTAAAGATGCTCTCTATGATAAAGCATTTCTTTTCTGGTCTCCCCTGCCACAGGATCGTCTCCTCACTGCCGACAACCGACTGAAAATCTGTTTCGTACATACGCATCCTCCCAAAATCACTGAAAAAGGGGCATGCCCTAAGCAAGCCCCTTTCTTTCACCCTTCTGCCTGTTATTCCTGTGTCTCCGCGCCACCCCGAATCTCAATCACGGGGCCGCCCGTACCCTCGATGTACTCCCTGGTGATGGTGACCTTGCCAATGTTGTCATCCTTCGGAATCTCATACATAATGTCGAGCATGAACTCCTCGATGATGGAACGCAGCGCTCTCGCGCCCGTATCCCGCTTCATGGCCTTCTCCGCAATCGCCTCCAGCGCGCCATCCGTAAACTGCAGCTTCACCTCGTCGAGCTCCAGGAGCTTTTGATACTGCTTCAAAATCGCGTTCTTGGGCTCCTTCAGAATCTTTACCAGCATCTCCTTCGTCAGGCTATCCAGCGAATAAATCACAGGGAGTCTCCCGAGGAACTCAGGGATCATGCCGAAATTCCGAAGATCCTCCACCGTCACCTTCGACAGCAGGTTCTTGTCATTGTCATATTTATCCTTCAGATCCGCGCCAAACCCGATCGATGCCGTCTTTGTCAGTCGCTCCTTAATGATGCCATCCAAATCAGGGAAGGCACCGCCGCAGATAAAGAGAATGTTTCGCGTATTCACCGTTGCCAGAGGTACCATGGCGTTCTTGCTGTTTGCTCCGACGGGCACCTCAACCTCCGCGCCCTCCAGAAGCTTTAGCATGCCCTGCTGCACGCTTTCGCCGGAGACGTCACGGCTTCTGGTCTCCTTTTTCTTTGCGATCTTATCAATCTCATCAATAAAAATGATGCCGCGCTCAGCCTTTTCAACGTCATTGTCCGCAGCCGCAAGAAGCTTACTTACGACGCTCTCAATGTCATCACCGATGTAGCCCGCCTCCGTCAGGGAGGTTGCATCCGCAATCGCCAGCGGCACGTCAAGAAGCTTTGCCAGCGTCCTTACCAGATAGGTCTTGCCGCAGCCGGTCGGTCCGATCATCAGCATGTTTGACTTCTCGATCTCGATCTCGTCCATGGTGTTCGTCGCCACACGCTTATAATGATTATAAACCGCAACGGAGATCACCTTTTTGGCATGCTCCTGCCCTACGACATACTCATCCAGGCTTGCCTTGATCTTATGCGGTGCTGGAATGTTCTTGATATCAATGGCCGGCGTCTGATTTGCCTTCTTTTTCTTGAGCTTTTGCTTATTCGGGATGCCGCCGTCGCCCTGCAGGTCTGCCAGATTGACAAAGCTGATCTTCGGGAACCCCTTGGGAAAACCCTGCTCCGAATCATTTCCCTGCGGATTCACGGGGTGATTCAGCATGCCCTGATAATCAAACTGGCTCACGGTATCCATCGTCTTATGCATGCAATCATCGCATACGCAAATATGGTTGGGCAACTTAAACATACGCCCCGCCTTGCTCTCTGGCCTACGGCAGATAAAGCAGACGTCCTCGTAATCCTCGTTCTCGCCCTTGCCTGCGCGCGTGGTTGCCGAAGCATCGCCGTGAGCATCCGAGGCCTTGCCCGTCGCAGCATCATCCCCCTGATCATCGAAGCCCTTGCCCGACTCGTCCTCAAAATCTTCCCGAAAGTTTAATATTTTCATGTCGTCATCATTCTTATTTGCCATGCAGCCTTCCAAACCTCTCTATTCTCGAATGCTTATCCTGTGTCTTCTCCGTGATCCGTCATGTCTTATATTCTAACAAAAGCCCACTTTCTTGTAAAGTGGGCTTTCTTAAGCATTCATAAAAAGACTATGAAATAAATCAGATATTTAAGTCGTCATACAACTTAGTAAGCGCATCAAGCTTTTGCCTCGAATGCTCGATCCGCAGCTTGCTAAGCGGCGTATCCGCGTCCTTGTCGACGGCAATCATGGACATGAAACGGATATATGCCAGAATCTGAATCTTTTGAAGCACTGTCTCCTTGCCCCCGGGATATCCATCCTCAAAATAATAGGCAAAAATCTTCTCCCATATTTCGTGCGCGGTTTCACAGCTAATTCCAAGGAAATTCATGGGGTTTTCCGGTTCATCCTCCGAATACGCGATATAAGTAACATAAAGTGCCTGTAAATCAAAGATGAAATCACCCGTGCTTAAGGTATCCATGTCAATCAGCATCGGCTCTCCATCCACCAGCATGACATTCTTCATCTGCAGATCGCCATGCACCACCTTATGGCTGTCCCGAATCTTCTCAACCATGCCGCGAAGCTTTTCATACAAGGGCTCTCCAAGAATTGTCCGGACGTTGTCCAGATATCGATAAAATTTTTTCTTTGCGGAAGGGACGGCCGGATCCACGATCTCCGTATGATGAATCAGCTTTACGAAGGCGATAAACTGCCGGACGATTGTCTCCAGATCCTCCGGCCTTTTGATGACCATGTCATTAAAGGTCACGGCATTCAGGAGTTCAAAAACCGCGCCATAGGAATCCCCCACGCGGACAATGTCATAGGAAATGGCAGTCGGAATCCCGCTTACCAGAGCCAGCTTGGCCATATTCTTTTCATTTTCGATTTCGTCTAAGGTCTCCTCCGTCGCGTCGCGGTAAACCTTGATGATGGTTTCAGGATCTATGCGATAAACCGTACCGCAGCCTCCCTCGCCTATCACCTCGCAGCCCTCTACGGAAACCACCCGCTTCTTTTTCTGTACGCCAAGAATCTGGTCAAAGCCCGTCGTCTCAAAAATGTCATACACGTCACGCGACACGTTGACCACGGTCAAGTCTGCATGACTCTTTTTCAGGGCAAGCAGCACCCTCAGTCCCGCACTTGAAATGTATTCCAAAGCATCCGCATCCAAAACGATCCCCTTGCCGGCGTCGCCCTCAGCAATGGCGGCATTGAGCTCCCGAGCCACCTGTTCCGCATTGTTCGTATCCACTCTTTTTGGCAATGCCAGCGTAAGCTTTTTCTCCATAACTTCCATCTCCTTGTATGCTTTAGTATAGTTTCCTGTCCTGTATCGATTGGTACTCCTGAAACAAGTCAAGACATTCCTCGTGATCTATCTGCTCTGCCACAAACTCAGGATTGTTGTAAAACACGGCATCTCGGAAGCCAATGTTCTCCGTATCATAAATCGTGCAGCCGTAATAATACTTCTTGATGTTTGACCACATGATGGCACCGAGGCACATCGGGCAGGGCTGCGCCGTCGTATAAAGCTCACAGCCTGTCAGGTCAAAGGTTCCCAGCGTTTTACAGGCATCATGAATCGCCATGACCTCGCCGTGGCAGGTTGGATCCTGCTGATGAAGCACCTCATTGTGACCCTTGCCAACAATCTTGCCATCCTTGACAATGACACTGCCGAAGGGGCCGCCGTGCCCATGCCGAATTCCAAAAGAGGCTTCCTTAATTGCCATTTTCATATATTCGCTCATACGCCCTCCTTATGAACCAAACCCATACACCGCCTTTTTAGCGATCCTCTCGGAAGTAAGGAAGTCCCAGGGATGCAGGCGGCTGTGCCTCGCGCTTCTTTCCAATGCTCGTCACGATCAGGAACAGGATGGTTACCACGTAGGGAAGCATCTTAAAGAGCTCCTGTCCGCTGACGTCCAGATTCGGGATGTAATTGTGGATGATGTAGAGGCCTCCAAAAAGGATGGAGCCCAGGATGCTGTAATTTGGCTTCCATACGGCAAAGATAACCAGTGCGATGGCAAGCCAGCCACGATCACCAAATCCATCATTCGACCATACGCCGTTTGCATAGTCCATGACATAATACAAACCACCCAAACCAGCAATCACGCTACCAATACAGGTTGCGAAATATTTGTATCTTGCGACATTGACACCTGCCGCATCTGCCGTGGCAGGGCTCTCTCCTACCGCACGCAGGCGAAGTCCGCTGTGGGTCTTTACCAGAAAGAAGGAGGATACCAGCGCCATGATAATTGCGAGATAAGCCAAGAAGCTGTGGGAAAGGAAGATTTCCCCAAACCATCCAAGCTTGTCGGCAAAGGGAAGGGATGCCCTAAAATAACTACTGGTTGCCGTCAGGTTGATCGAAGGAACGTCGCTTCCTGCAAGCTTTGCAAGGGAGCCGCCGTAAAAGTTACCAACGCCCACACCAAAGGTCGTCATGGCAAGACCCGTTACGTTCTGATTTGCCCTCATGGTAACAGTCAGGAAGCAGTATAGCAGTCCCATGAGCAGGGATCCTAGCATGGAGCACAGCAAGGGAATCAAAACGGCAAGCAGGGGATTCAGCGTGGAGGCATGCTGCTCATAAAGGAATGCACCAATCACGCCGCCGATGCCGCCGACATACATAATTCCAGGGATACCAAGGTTCAGGTTACCGGATTTCTCCGTCAGGATCTCACCCGTGGAGCCATATAAAAGGGGAATGCCCTGCATGATTGCACGTCGTATAAATGCAGCCCACATTTATTTTTCCTCCTTTTCCCTGAATTTCAGTTGATACTGAATAAAGAACTCACTGCCGATGATGAAGAAAATGATAATACCCGTAATGATGTCCGAGAAGGATTCATTTAACCCGAAGGTGGTTGAAATCTCCGTCGAACCCTTTTCGAGGAATGCAATCAGGAACGAAGTCAGGAGCATCACCAGGGGATTAAACTTGGCAAGCCAGGCAACCATGATTGCCGTGAAGCCTCTTCCTGCTGCCGTCTCACGGGAAATCGTGTGGTCAGTGCCTGCAACCAGAAGAAGTCCCGTCAGTCCGCAGACGGCACCGGAAATCAGCATGGTGCGGAGAATGACCTTCTTCACGGATAAACCAATGTATCTGGCCGTGTTCTCACTCTCACCGACAACCGCGATCTCATAGCCCTGCCTGCTGTACCAAAGGTAAATGTAAAGCACGATGGTCAGGACCAGCACGATAATAATATTGAGCAGATGGTTCTTTCCTGCAATCACGGGAAGCCATCCTGCGTGCGTCGTCCTGTTGATGACGCCAATCTGACCAGAGCCCTTCGGCACAGACCACTTGTAGGTGAAAAAGGACACCAGCTGGATGGCAATATAGTTCATCATCAGCGTAAACAGCGTCTCATTGGTATTCCAATTTGCGCGGAAGAATGCGGGAATAAACGCCCAAATGGCTCCTGCCGCAAGGCTCGCAATGATCATGACGATAATCAAGACGGCGTTCGGCAGCTTATCGCCGAACAGGATCATACATGCTGCACAGGCAAGTCCGCCAATCAGTACCTGACCCTCCGCGCCGATATTCCAAAAGCGCATGCGGAAGGCGGGCGTAACACCAAGGGATACGCAAAGCAGCATGGCAAGATTCTGCAGCATGCCCCAAAATCTTCGTGAAGTTCCAAACGTACCATCAATGATGACGGCATAGATTCGCAGGGGATTCTCGCTCGTGACCAAATAGGCAACGATGCCGCTGACCACCAGTGCCAAAGCGACTGCCGCAATTCGGATCAACCACGCCTTCCATATGGTGATGCGGCTTCGCTTTGTGATATGTATCAATGGTTCCTTGACTTTATGTTCAACCTTGGCCATCGCTTGCACCATCCTTGTCGTTTGTATTTTGGGTCATCAGTCGACCAAGCTCCGCTTTTGTGGTCGTTCTGGCATCTACAATGCCAGTCACCTTACCAGAGCAAAGCACGAGAATACGGTCACAGAGCTCGAGCAGCACGTCGAGGTCCTCACCGACGAAGACCACGGCGGTTCCACCCTCCTTCTGCTTGTTCAGCAAATTGTAAATCGTGTAGGAGGCATTGATGTCCAGGCCTCGTACGGGATATGCCGTCATCAGCACCGTCGGGGAGGCGGCAATCTCACGCCCTACCAAGACCTTCTGAACATTACCGCCTGACAATCTTCGAACGGGAGTCGATTTTCCAGGTGTCACGACCTCCAACTCCTTAATGATCTTATCCGCGAGCTCCGTGGGAGCACTGCGGTGAAGGAAAATGCCCTTACCCTTATTATAGCTTCTGAGCATGACATTGTCTACAATGCTCATGTTGCCGACAAGTCCCATGCCAAGTCTGTCCTCGGGGACAAAGGAAAGACGAACGCCGAGCTCCTGGATTTGCAGGGGCGTCTTTTTCTGTAAATCCTTCGTCTCACCCGTCTTAGGATCCAAGTAAATGATCTCGCCCTCACATTTCTGTAATCCAGCGATGCCCTCCAGAAGCTCCCTCTGTCCGCTTCCCGCAACGCCTGCAATACCAAAGATTTCTCCGGAATTCACCGTGAAATTGATATCCTTCAAGACCTCAACGCCTTCGATGTCCTTACAGCAAAGGTTCTTAACCTCAAGCCTCGGCTTCGGATCCTTTGGCATCGTACGGTTGATGTTCAGCATCACCTTCTTGCCAACCATGAACTCCGTCAGCTCCGTCTCATTGGTCTTAGCCGTGTTTACGGTACCAACGTTTCTGCCTTTACATAAAACCGTAACTCTGTCGGAGAGTGAAAGCACCTCATGGAGCTTATGCGTAATGATAATGATTGCCTTTCCGTCATCACGCATCTTGCGGAGAATGTTGAACAGCTTCTCCGTCTCCTGCGGCGTCAAAACAGCCGTCGGCTCGTCAAGGATCAGGATGTCCGCGCCGCGATATAATACCTTGATAATTTCAACGGTCTGCTTTTCCGATACGGACATCTCATAGATTTTCTTCTCAGGATCAATCTCAAACCCGTACTGCGTCGCAATTTCCTTAACGCGATTTAAACATTGCTTCATGTCCAAGCGTCCCTTTTCGTCAAGGCCAAGTACGATGTTTTCGGTGGCAGAAAAAATGTCGATCAGCTTGAAATGCTGGTGAATCATGCCAATGTTATGGCGCAGGGCGTCCTTCGGAGAACGCATGACAACTTCCTCGCCGTCGATATAAATATGTCCATGATCTGGGAAATAAATGCCCGCGATGATATTCATCAGCGTCGTCTTACCACTGCCATTTTCTCCAAGCACGGATAAGATCTGCCCATGATCTACGCTGAGGCTAATGTTGTCATTTGCAACAACCTTGCCGACGAATTCTTTTGTAATTCCTTCCAAACGTAACGCTGGAACTTTACCCTGCTGCGCCTTAGTCATTTTTCTTTTTCCCTTCTTAATTAGAATCGCTTCGCGATGATTGGCTCCATTTCTCTCGGCTCCATTTTAGCGAAGAATATTTCGCCCCCTGAACTAGTCTCTTACGAGAAGACGGACATCCACAGTATTCTGAGAATGTCCGTCTGCACGGTTGTCCAAGTTTTATGACAATTCAGAACTAGGTCATCTTATGAATGCTGGTTCTGAACCTTTGATTTAGTACATCTCGTTCAGAGTCGTAATGCCATCAATGCGAAGGTCAAAATACGGTGCGGAACGATATTCGGATTCGTGGAAATAACCATCCTTGATAACCTCGGTATCAGGAGTGTAATTTGCATCGGTATCCACGTCTGCCTGATAGCTGTCCAGCTTCTGTCCGCCAACGGTGAAGTTTGCGGTATCAAATACATGTACGCTGCCTGCCTTCAGATCGGAGATTACCTTATCAAGGGCATCCTTGGTGCCGGCTGCTGCAGCCTTCTCGTTTACTGCGGTCAGGGCAACGGAACCAGTGGAAAGGTTGCCAACCCAGTCAGCCTCGATCTTCTTGCCTTCCATGGTAGCCTTGATTGCGTACTCATAGAAGGGAGCCCAGTCGATACGGGAGCTTACGATAAAGGTGTTGGGACAAGCATCAACGGTAGAACCATTGTAGGAAACATTAGGTACGCCAGCGTTCTCACATGCGGTGGGAGCACCCATGGAGTCAGCATGCTGGGAGATCAGTACGCAGCCAGAAGAAATCAGCTTGGTAGCAGCTTCCTTCTCTGCGGTCTCATCATACCAGGAACCCGTAAACTGTACCTTCATGGTTACGGAAGGACATACGGACTTAGCGCCAAGATAGAAAGAGGTATAACCGGAAATAACCTCTGCGTAGGTATATGCACCAACATAACCCATGATCGCTTCGTCAGCAGTAATCTTGCCAGCATCGATCATCTCGTTCAGCTTCATGCCAGCTGCAACACCTGCAACATAACGACCCTCGTAGATGGATGCGAATGCATTGTGGAAGTTGTCCTTGCCCTCAGTATGTGCCATCGTACCAGTTGCGTGGCAGAACTGAACGTCAGGATACTCAGCAGCTGCCTCAAGCAGATAAGGCTCATGACCAAAGGAATCTGCGAAAATGATGTCGCAGCCATGGTCAGCAAGGTCAGCTGCAGCTTCCTTACACTCATTGCTCTCAGGAATGTTCTTCTTAATCAGAATCTGATCATCGCTTAAGCCCAGATTCTTCTTTGCTACTTCCAAGGAATTGATAAAGTTCAAGTCATAGGTGGAATTCTCATCATGCAGGCAGATCAGACCAATCTTGAAATCCTTGTCTGCAGCACCACTTGACTTTCCCTCAGAAGAACCGCCACAGCCGCAAAGTCCAGTCAGTGCCAGCACACTTGCTGCTGCGAGGGAAACAATACGTAAAAAACTCTTTTTCATAATACTTCTCCTCCTAAAATTACGTGTTTCTAAAGAAGATGTCCGATCCTTCCATTTTCTCCACGATCGCGAGGGATTCAATGCGAAGGCCCTTCTGCCGAAGCATGGAACCTCCCTCCTGAAATCCTTTTTCAATCGCTATTCCCGCGCCAACCACCTCAGCGCCTGCTTGCTGGACAAGCTCAAGCAGTCCCTCCAAGGCCTTTCCGTTAGCAAGGAAATCATCGACTAAAAGAATGCGATCTCCGGAGCGAAGAAACTCACTCTCCACAACAATATTATAATCGGTATCATGTGTATAAGAGTGCACTGTTGTCTGATACACGTCACCGAATACATTGCTGGAGCGATGCTTTTTCGCGAACACTACAGGAACACGCAAAGCAACACCTGCCGCAAGAGCAAGTGCAATCCCTGAAGACTCTATCGTGAGTATCTTGCTGACTTGATCATTTGCAAAACGGCGCGCAAATTCGTCGCCTAGCTGCATAATCAGCTCAGGATCCATTTGATGATTTAAGAACGAAGAGACCTTCAGTACAGATCCGTGAAGGATTTTCCCCTCACGGCGAATCTTATCCTCTAGAAGTTTCATTGATTAATCACCTTCATTGGTACCTAAAATGGTTTTTCGAACAGCTTTGATTTATTTATAAAACAATTCCAAATATTAGTCAAGACATTTATCCCCATTATGAATCGAAGAAATGCTGACCGTCATCCGTGACAAGACGCTCTGACTTCGGATACTCAAAAATGGCAGGATTTCCAGCATTTGCCGCCAAATAGGTTGCAAATTCTGCCGCATACCATTTCGCCATTCCAAGGTTATGCATCAGATAATGTCCACAGCTTTCCGCCGTTGCTCCGGGCACGTCCTTCGCAGCTTCTACCGATTTAAATGCGTTTAACAGCAGATCATAAATCTCCTGCGGAGCGCGATTCCCCTTGAGAATCAAATAAAATCCAGTCAGGCATCCCATGGGGCCCCAATAAATCACCTCATCCTTCCAGTCCGGATCATTTCTAAGATAAGTTGCGATAATGTGCTCTAAGGAATGCATGGCCGCCACGTCGATCACGGGCTCCCTGTTTGGCTTTTTTAATCTGATATCGTACGTGGTAACCTTATAATCACCCAACACGTCCACGCGGCTGGTAAAAATGCCGGGGACAATCCTGGTATGGTCTACTGAAAAGCTCTGAATTAATTCCATTGTTCTTCTCCCTTCAAGATCATTTTCAAGTACGAAAAAACAACCTTTTTCTCTACTGTCAGCCCTTTCAGTATAGCAAAATTGCACCCTTCGGTCAAGTTCATAATCATCGCCAATAAACAAGGCTTGGAATTGATGATGCGAAGCGCCGCGGAAAGATTCAGGAAGGCCAGACTCTCAGCAACCTGAGGAAGCTGAAGCGATTGATCATTTCGTTTCATCCGGCACGCTTCCGAAGAAGGTGGATGATTTCTTCGTCAATAGCATAAGCAATGCAGAGGAAACGAATCTATATCTCAGGAAACTCCCGAAGCATGGACTCCCCATTTTCATCATAGACCTCTATCATCTCTATTACCTCTGCCATGTGGCGCTTTACTTCGCAAATATTCTCTCCGCATATAAAAATCCTGCTCAGCACCTGAAGAAATAACCCTGAATGCTTCATTTCATCGCCTTCTGCGTAATAGGTGAACAGACTATATACATACGGTTTCTGCGAAACCTTTTCAAGTCCGATGATCTTGCCGATTTTCCCGTTTTTCAATCCGATGCACAAAGTCGCGTAAGACATATCGAGCGGCCTGCTTAACGCAGAAAAATCACCACCGAATTTACCCGTAAGGGCATACTCCATATGGCTGGCAACCAGATCAACTCCCTTGTCCTTTTCAACGACTCTGAAATCCATGCCTCCGCTGAGCCGGAAGGCTGTGTCCATGATATACGGGTAACCGTTCCAAATCAGCCCTTGGAACATGCAGGAACCGTTATCCACCCCAAGGGAGTCAAAGATCTCTGACATAGGGGCATACAGCTCGCGCATGATCAAATCGTCAGAAGTGGACGGATAAATATCTGCAAACGGCTGCTGCGGGGAATCCCCGACCGCGGCATAAAAAAGCCGTTCCTTTGTGTAAGGGAAATACGATTTGCCGTTCTGCCGCCAGATCTCAAACTGAAAATAATCCCCATTTAGGAACTTTTCACAGATCACGTTTCCGGAAAGGGAGTTTTCTCTTGCGTATTCTACTGCTTTATCAAGCTCCTCACGAGTATTACAAACACTGATGCCAAACGATCCACCGTTATCGACCGGCTTAACGATCACGGGAAATTCAATCTCCGCTGACTGAGGATCATAATCCGGGATTTTTTTGATACCGAAGCGGCCAGCATATTCCTTGAACTTTTGCTTGTTCATCAGAATGTCCCATTGGCGGGCAGTGGCATAATATCTGATGCCCATGTGATCTATGAATCCCACGGATTTTCGTATGACAGCTTCGCCCGAACAAGACAACAAGCCGTCGATATGCTTTTCAGCAAACAACTGCTTAACAGCCGCTTCATCCGTACAGTCAATGAAATACTGTTCTTCCGAAACCTTGTGCATTTCAGCCGCAGGGGCATCCCCCACGGAAATCAGTATGATTCCGTTCTCCTCTGCAAATCTGGTTACTTCCTTGATCACGTTATTCGCTCCAAAAACAGCGAGTCTTTTTCCTTTTAATTCTTCCCTCACGACTTTTCCCACCTTGACCCTTAAGTAATCAGCTCATATCGTCCAAGCATTTCCTTGATTTCGTCCTTTGAATTGAACATGATTACGTCAAGAATCGACAGCTTCCCAACAAAATCATCTCCAAATTGCCGATAAGTAATTTCTCCTGTGTTGATAAACCGAAGCTTTATGCCCTGCTTCGCGAACTCTTCGGCGTCATAAAGTGATTTTCCGCCGATAGGATTTACATATGTGTCCGCGCCAAGCCTGTGACACATATCGTATATGCGTTCTTCCCGCTTAAAAGCATCATTACCTTTAAGTTCAGAAATCCTATGTATCGGCGTATTGATATCAAGATAGCGGCATATTGTTTTGATTGAAGAAATCAGAAAGTCTGATAATACTTCTTCCTTGCAGTCAAGAATCTCTTCCACAAGCTGAGCACCGATATCATAATATGGAGCCTTGTGGTACGCTTCGTAAAGCTTGTTCATTTTTCGACGTTTATCTGTATCAGCCACATGTAGCTCACTAATCAAACTAAATGAACTGGCTTTGCTTACCGCTATCCCAAAATACTCCGGGACACTACGAAACAAAATCCTGTTTCTGTTTATCCATCCGCGTTTAATATAAGCATAGTTATCTCCAACAAAGAAAACATCCGCTGCATATATCAACTGCCAGTAGGATATATATGGTAAAAAGTAGGGTTGATTCGCTGCAATAATCATTGATTCAAAACCTCCTGACTTAAAACTAATCTTGCGCATTCAATTTTGAAAAAATGTCGTTTCACTTTTTCTATACTTTTCCAAAATAGCGTCCCAATGCCTATCGCACAATTGAAAAAATGGTTTTTCAATCAGTCTGATGCGAAGCTGGTCAATGAGCATACAAACGACATAGATGGCTGCAACGCAACCGACAGCATAAAGCGGCATGAGCGGAGCATTGTAATGACCTACCGCATCAATCACATCCTCCCATAGCCACCGACGCATGGTATCACTGTTTGCGTGAATCAACAATACGCCAAAGGTTGAAGAGGCTACCATATTGATGAACTTACTGTATCCGATGTTCAAATTTTTAAAAAGCATAAATAAGCACACTCCGGTCACAACAGCCAGGAAGGTGTTGGAATCACTGACAAAACGGAATGCTAACATGCGGTTCGTTTTCGCACTCAACCAGGCACAGGCAATCACAGAAATAACACACAACAACACAGAAACAATTGTCAGCCGAACCCAAATTTTGTGATTCTGATATTCTTTTTTAGGATACAGGCGGATGTAGGAAGCAATCACAAACAAAACACAAAACCATGATACATAATTCATCCTCACCGAAAAACCAGGAACCGTTCCAAGAAAAATATATGTAAAGCCGCACCACAAAATCAGAAAAACATGCTGTTTCTCTCTCAAATGCTGAACAAGTATATTCAGGAATGGTATCAGCAGATAAAACAGCAGGAATGCATTCAGAAAATCATTGGATATGTTTCTGATGGGGATCATCACTCTCAGAAACCCAGTGACAGTAAAAGCCTCATAACCTGTAATCCAAAATATCAAATAGATAATAAGCCTATAAAACATTGCCTCAAAAAGCAACTTCATAAATTTCTTCACGGTAATATTTGAAGTACACATGAAATAGCCGGTTATCATCACAAAGCAGTTGATGCCGATTTTTCCCCACGCACCGAACACCAATAAAAACAAGGATCTCCAGGAAAGCGGATCTTTATAAATCGGTCCCTCTGCCGCCATCAATCCTGAATTGACAACAAAATGGTGAGCGATGATCAGTAGCATCACTATAATTCGGAAAAGTTCCAGGTTGGAATCTCTCAGCTTTAAGGCTTGCACGGGAACACTTTCCATTGCAATTTCACTATGTTCCGACATGATTTCCTCTCTTTCCGCTCGAACGAATGATTTCACAGATTCTGTCAATGTCCGCAAGCGCCGTCTTAATTCTTCCAACTACAAAACATCGCACATTTTAAGCAGTTCCTCATCGTCTGTATAAAGCGGGCAAATCTTGCGGTCATCCCCGATATTGGTCACGGGCAGGCTGGATGCACGAAACATTCCTGACTCGAAATAACGATCATCGACGCAAAGCATCATACCGCATATATAGTCCTCAAATTTCTTTCCCTCCCAAATTGTCGGAAATGTCCGCTGGCGGATGAACGGCTGTAGGATCATGTTCTGTATATCACCGTTTTTCCAAAGGCTTTCCCAGACCGCCTGATCCGTTATGGGACCTCCATATACCTTCTCACTCTTTCCAAGTCGATGATGCTTCAAAATGTAACCATCTTTGTTCCTGCGTGCGTGTTCCCAAATCTCCTCACTGGAACCATACAGATAGGTAGGGATGGTATGTGCACGCAAAAAATCTGTTTCTGCCGCAGTCAGGCATTTATCGGTAAAGTCATCCTCAAACCAAAGGTGCATGAAACGTTTGTCATGTACGATCAGGATTGTTCGCAGATCGTTGATCATCCCGGCATCGATCATGGCCTTGACCGTATCCCTGGAAAAGGACATAAGATCCATCTGATTCAATGCGCTGATCACACCTCCTCCGGCCCACTGGCTGCGCTTTTGTTCGACTTCCTGCGCCTCAAATACCGAAACTTTCTTCCCAAACTGCTGATAAAAGGGAACATAAAGTTTAATCTCGCCGGTCTTGTCCGAGCTTTTCAGTATACTGATCGTTTCCTTTTCCGTGGTATGCTCCGCCATGTATCGAAGCATATCCTCAAATTCAGAATCGACTGTCTTATTTGGGAACTGTTCCATAAAACGCTTTGCGGCGCACTCCGCATAAAATGACGAGAATATCCCGTGTGCAAAAAATCTGCTGGTGATCTCACAGAGAAGTAAACGTCCATCCTCCGCAATGATGTAATCGGGGCGATATGCGCCGGCCCGGTAAGGATACCGGGCCTGCAGCGCAAGCAACTCCATCTCTGCATCGGAAAGAGGCATATATTTAGGCACGAATTGTATGTAATGCTCTGCCATAAAAGAGATACACTTATACATAATACGGTGCAGCTCTTTCAGCTCGTTTCTACGCTCACTCGTTAACGCCATCGGCTTTGCATGATACCATCTCAGAAAATATGGTGCCGATTCCCTATGCAATTTATCAAATTCCGTGCTGTAATACCCTTTCATTCTATCATAATTCCTTTCAACCAAGCTCACAATCTAACATGGCCCGGGTAATTCCTTCTCCGCTGAGAATAATTTTGACTGATAACCCAGGCACTGGAAACCATTCTTGTTAATAAGCTGGATCATATCTGCCGGAATCCTCAGTTGCTTACGAACCCAATAGCAAATGCTGATCGTCATTCCGAGTTCATCGGTGATTTTCATCATCTTCTGAATGTTATCGATGCTGAGGGCACGATCAGGTGCAGTACGTCCACGCTGCTTGCGGTGATCGGCGTTGGACGGCATAACATAATCAAGATACAGCTTTCGCTCCAAATCCTTATCGAAATGACCAAGGAGCTGTCCCAGCATTGCCAGGTTCTCCATGCAGGCCGTCAAAAACTCCGGCTTGTAATTAATAATTCCTGCATCGTGAAGCATCCCAAAGAATTCCCGAATGCGCTCTTCCGTAAGATAAGGCGTGAAAATCGGCTGTACAAGCGCCGAATTTGCCTGAATGCCATTTTCCTGACAAAGCTTCACGGAAGCGATACGTTCCTCAATGGGAGCTGCATAGGGCTCAAGAATGTCCCTGAATTCCTTCGGCATGATGGAAACACTGACATTATACTGCATCTTGCCTTTGAGCTGTTTCATCAGATCAAGGATGGTCTCTCCCTCATACTCATACAAAAGATGCTTTGCGCCGGCTTTGGATGCAATGAAAAGCCGTGCATTCGAATCAGGAAATTCTTCATAATGTCGGATAAACTCTTTAAGAATGCGATGCGCAATGCCCGTGTAGAGCGTAGGCTCCTGCAGTGCTTCGGTTTTCGGTGAAAAATAATAATAGTGGTTCCAGTTCTTTCCTTTGCTAAGCTCTGTAATCTGGTTCTCAATCTCTTTTTTCTTCTCCGGAGCTTTCTCGATAGCTTCCGCCAGTTCTCTGAGAAGCTGATCCTTACGTTTAATATCCTCCTCGGTAACCTCTTTTGTAGGCGTTCCGTTCATTTCACGAAGCAGCTTGCGAACATAGAGATGGTAATTGTTGTGAGCGATCAAGGTCTGCTCATGAACGCCGTCTGTCACAAGGCAGTAAAGGCAGCCAACGTTGCAGCCCTTCACCGGGTTAAGTTCAAACGTTAAAGTCGGACATCGCCCTGTATAATTGTGGATCTCAGTATCAACCTTCTCAGGATCAATCTCATCGACAACAAGGTGTGAAACCGGAATGACCGTTCCGTTTTCAAGCCTTTTCTTAAAAACCTCTGAACCCTTTCTAAGACCTTCCAGGGTTTCCGGTGCGATCTCGATGTCTACCCCCAGCGCTTTCAGATATTCCAGATCTACTGTGGCCGCCTTAAAATCCGGAAGAGAATAAACATTTGTTTCGTGCGAGTATAAACTCTTAAATTCAAGTTCACTCATGATAAATACTCCTTTCGACTCATTGTTTTTATTGATGTACTTTGGTACTAACAACCTTTATGGCCTGTTCATTCCTTTCTGTCGAATACACATCACCATCCTTTTCGGTATATGGATAAGGGTTAATATGTATATTATCTTTTTTATCATCGTTTCATCATGCTGTGTTTGAAGATTCGCAATCTCATGGGCAGAAGCGAAAGGAAGGAAAGCTCCCCTCCATGCTCCTTCAAGTATGAGTTTGCCTCTCTGATTTTATGAAATGTGAAATAGACCGACAGTACTCTTTTCATATTCTCGACAGCCACCTTTTTCCTCAGTCCCGGGTTTTGTGTTCCCGTCAGTCTCTCTGCATACTGAAGGAAGAACTGTCTGACCTGACAGACACTTTCTGCAAAGCGGAGTGATTTCTGGAAGTCTTTGCTGTGGGAAGTACTCTCTGACTGCAGCCGATAAACGCCTAAGGGTTCTGCGATATAATGGATTTTACCCTTCAGACTCAGATAGAGCCATATAGGATAGTCGCCCATCAGCCAACCACCGGGGGCTATCGGTCTAATCTCATCCCTATACCGTTTCCTCAGTTCCTCCCTGAATAAAACGGTTAAGGTCGTTATACCATTGAAACAGACAATCGACTCGAAGTCGCATGTCTTGAACTTTCTGAGCCCCACAATGTCGTCGCCGCTGCGAACCGCAGCTTGCGAGTACGACATGACATAATCGTCATTCTGCTCAAGGAAAAGAACCTGCCGCTGCAGTTTTTGAGGACTCGTCCAATAATCATCACCCTCGCATATGGCATAGTATTTCGAGTTTTCCTTCCATTCTGCTTCATACGGAAAAATCAACTTATGCCTGCTGTAGTGGTTGTATTTCAACCACAGCACAGCAAAGTGGCAATTTCTGTTTTCCTTATGCCGGGCGTAACAAAGCACATAGTCGTCTGTTTCTTCGTTACGTACCACAGACTTGTCATCCAAGTCGAAATGTTCCTGCAGATATTGGCGGATGACTTCCGGCTCGCCGTCGGTACTGGCATCGTCAATAATCGTGCAGACAAATGGAAATGTGGTCTGCTGCATCGTAAAGCCATTCATGGCATCCACGATATAGGGTGCTTGGTTGAAAGTGACACACCTTGTGCAGACCATCCATTTATATTGTTTTTCTTCCATGCGGTTTCACCTTTTCGCCTTTCTTAGATATGGCGCAAGCATAGTTTTCATCTCTATGTATTCCGGGTTTCTTGTCAGCTGGCATAACACCATGAAGACGACGGCACCCATTACCATCTGCAGCGGCAATATCACCCAGTAGCTTACAGGGATATACTTGACGAAAAATACGCTGATCGCTACAATGGCGGCAACCAGACAAGAAGGGGCTATGTCTTTTACCTGCATCCATGAACTATAGCCTATCTGACGGCCTGAATAATACGAATTAAGGAAATAAGCCACCACTCCAACGACAAGATTCACATAGAGCATGGGCATGATTCCCCAGAAGATGCACACCGCAAGAGGAATAAGGCCAATCAATTTCTTGACAACCTCCAGACCGAGGAACAGGTCGCTGCGTCCTTGCACCTGCAGCATGTTCAGGTTGATGGCATGGAGCGGGTAAAGCGCACTGTTCAGACAAATCAGCGGGCGGCATTGTCTAATGCCGACCAGCCCAAGCCCTTTACCGTCTTATCTTTTAATGATTCTGCCATTCCTCAAAGCAAGTTACAAAAGAATTTGATTGATTTTAAGTTATAATAGTGTATTTTTTTTTGAACGCATTGGCTATAACTGGCGGCAGAAAATTCTTCAACTTGTTCTGCCATGTATGTGCTTTGCGAAAATACTTTCTCGCAATATACTCAAAGCCATGCTGGTCCAACTCTTCATACACATGGTCTCTTATCTCTGGACGTTTTAAGGGGAGATAAATATTTCTATTCCCAGTGACCTTTACACTCTCTTCGTCCACTTCTATAAAACAGGCACCATAATTTCTTAGTCCATTAATAATCTTTTCTCCTTTAGCACTATTTGAAATAATAAGTGATAAGCCCTCGTCGTGCCTAAGGTCCGGTCGTTTCTTATGATATCCCCAGAAATCACCCAAAGAAATATCTCCCTGCCTGTTCATTGAAGCGAATTGGCAAGTATAGCAGGATTCTCTCTCAATTGCACCTATTTGGAATGCAACAAAATATTCAGACAACCTGCCGAGTAAATAATAGTCTTTCCGTTTGCCGTTCGGATATTCCATAGTATATCTTAAGGTTTGAGACCATCCGTTACGCTTCTTATCACGGAAAATAATGTCTATCAGTTTACCTCTATGCTTTTTTTCCAGGAATGTCACATACGCATCAAACATTTTCTTACTGGGCACCCCATGACAGATTAAGTCGGCAGTAAGAAGATTCTCAAAGTCTTTCTTTAAGAACAACTTCAATCCTTGCACCTGACAAGGAGTACCTGTGAACAAAACGAGCCTACCCTCCTGCAGGTCTGCTTGGCATGTCTTATATGCTGCTCTTATTTCGCTTTGGAAGTATTTCGAATTCTGAAGCTTCTTGATATCTTTAGCTTCGGTTATTTTAGTATGATACAAGTCGTGTTCGCCATCAAGATATGCGCCATATACTACGCCACCCTGCTCTATAACCCAACGAGCCAACGCCGGGAAAATGCCCCCGGAGGCACTGAAATTAATATCCTCCGGAATGTCACTATATGCACCATAGTACTTATTGCTATAGTTCGTCGTAATTTTGTTTTCTACAGGGCACACCTCTGAACACAGGCTGCAGTCTATACACGCATCCTTGTTGCTAATAAGGGGAACGATAATCCCATCATCATTCTTCCCTATAGTAAGACAGTTCTCAGGACATACTTCTACACAAGCAGAGCACCCACAGCAATCGCTTTGTACTTGGTTTTCTAAAAATCTGTTCATCTTTCAATCAATACTTCGTTAAATAGTTAATGAAAATTAGAGGAGCACTCTGGCATAACCATCTGCTAACTCAAACTGGGTTCCGTATTGATTATTTGACAGTTTGCAGAAATTGTCGAGGATCTTTCCTGTTTTATCTATCACCGGCCAGCCACGCTGCGCTCTGCTTTTCTCAAATCCTAAAGAGAGGGGATAGACTCTCACTTCCTTTACTTCATGATCTTTCATGGAAATACTTGCCGCAACGGACTCCCACGCCTTGTGATCGGCACAAAGCCCACGTGTGCCGCCCTTGCTTCTGAGATTCATCCCTAATCCCACATAATCATATTTAGATGGTTCCTGACCAACCCGCTCATAAAACTCGAAAGGTTCCACCTCTTGCATTTCATTATGCATGATGTAGGTGTTGAGACCATAGAAAATAGGAGCATTCTTGTATATTTCCAATCCCCTTAGTTCATGGGAACCGTGGCCGAATATAACGTTCGCACCAGCATCAATACAGGCGTGACAAAACTCGACGATAAACGGTGCCGGTTTGTCGGCACTTCCGCTCATCTGATGGGAATGGAAGCTGACCACCACACAGTCCGCCTGAAGGGTTGCTTCCTGAATGGCGTTTTTTATTCTCTCCATGTCGGCTGGATGCGGGTGATTAACCCTTCGGTTGCACCCGCCTTTTACAAACTTCATTTCCCGCAGGAAGAGCTCTTCGCTTTGCTCAGACGCGGGCGAAACCTCACCGGCTCTTCTATAGCCGTAGGCCACCGCCCATTTATAGCCATCGTTCATGTCCGTCTCTTCTGCAACTTTGCTCAAGGCATGAAAGTTTTCTTCCGTCACCTCATAATACTCAATTCTTCTGAGCGGGTTAATGCCTGGTCGCCCAGACACAATTCCGCCTTGAGGACCGGCTGCGTCCGAATCATGGTAAGAACTGGTTACGCCAATAAAGGCGACCCTTCCTTCCCGACATTCCACATATTTAGGAATAGATGCCTCTGCCAGATTTCTGCCTGCCCCTACGTAAGTCATTCCCGCATCCTTCAGGTGGCGGATGGTGGCTTCCAGTCCTTTTTGACAATAATCAAGAGCATGGTTGTTGGCTATGCTCAGCACGTTAAAGCCCTGCTGCTTTAAGTCGTCAAGAACGGCGGGATTAGCCATCGAATACGCACCGCCAGGGAATGCCGACGGATAGCCCTCATTATCATGAACCGTCGTTTCAAGATTGCCGAAACAGGCATCATGACTATCTAACAAGTGCTTTATCTCGTCATAGCCGCAGTAGCCTTTTGAGGGCAGTCGCTTTGCTACAATGATGTCTCCGACTCCAAGAATATTCATTTCAGACATGATGCCTCCTATTTAATGTTTTCGAATCTTGAAGGGTATTTGCCTTGCCACCAGTATTCTTTGATAGGATGGTAGCCGATGAGTTGTTCAAACTCCTCACGCATTCCTCTGTGATGAATCAGCTGAGAACTGCTTATTCCGGCATTTTCATTGCCCTCCATCACAATCCACTCTCCGTCCTTGTCATAGACAAAATCCCAGCCGATGTAGCGCAGGGTAGGCAGACGCTTAGACATCTCTATGGCTTTCTGGCAGAGCTGCCCCCATCGGGGAATCTTGATACCCTTAATTGTGAAATGGGTGTCTGGATGCACATCAGTGATCCCTCCTAACTTGTCAAAACCAGTAGTCTCCACCACGCCTGTACCCGCATTGATGCCTGCAACAATGCTACCGGTTGCTGCTGAACTGATAAAATGCCCACCCACACCGATACGGACGTAAGGATACCATAGACGGATGTCGCCATCTCCCAGATTGATGGTGAGCATCCGCACACTGTTGACACTGGCAGGATGAAGCATAGCCATTTCCTCGCCTTGCTCAATCAGTTCCTCCAACAGCACGCCCTTTTCGGTGCCACAGTTCCAATGGCTGTTTTCGGTCTCTATTTCTATAAACAACTGGTCGAAGAGTGTGTGGAGAGCCTCACCCCCAGCCCCTCTCCCAAGGAGAGGGGAGTAGTCTCCGACCTCCACTTTGCGGACTCCCAACGACAGGCCGAGACCGACGGGCTTGACGACGAACGTGGGGTGACGCTGACAGAATGCTGCAAAGGCAGGGAAGTCCTGCTCGCTTTCGAGCAGCAGCACCTCGCGCCGGTAAGCATCCTTCAGCAGCTGGTAGGCATGCCACTTGTTGCTCAGCAGGTGCATGTCCTCCTTCTTGTTCAGATGGTATATGTAGTCGAAGCGTCCTCGGAAGGTGATGTACTGGCGTTTCTTTTCGTCGGTAGCTCCTAACTGCTCGTGGGAGAACTCTTCGGGTGTATCGATACCATATTGCCAGTAGTCGTAAGTGGCAATGGCAAAGATGTCCTCTATGCTTCTGCCGCCTGCTATGTCGGGTCTGGTTTTGGCACGTGCTTCCAACTTCTTCTTAATGTCTTGGATGATCCACTGATTGTAGATTTCGGGATAAGCCTCTACAATCTCACGGCCTGTGCGGATCTGATAGGCCTCGTCTTCACTTGCGTATAGTTTCATACATTTTCTCCTATTTGAATATTGAATGATTACAAAAAAATAATCCGTTTTCTGTTTCAGTGATTCTGACATTGGATCATAAGAAATGATAACGATTCAACATGTCATGCAACTCGTCGCGTGAGCAGAACATCATCAGGTCGATAATGCTCAGGTCGGGAACGAACTCGCCACCAAATTGTTTGTAGCGGATGTCCTCGTTGCGCCGCAGGAAGCGGAGGTTGATGCCCATCTCGCGGAAAGCATCCTTCCCATCGCGATCTGCTCCTTTAAGTCATCTGTTTTCTGTAGTTTCATGATCCGTGTCTCCTTTCATAATCCGCTTATCTACGGAATGCTTTACGTTTCCAATATTAGTCTTTCCGAAATATCCTTTCGCTGCGCTAACCAAAAACTCGAAACTGTCAACATGAAAAATCATTGATGCTGACACATAAATTGCGATCCCCACGGGAATTTGAAGCAATAACGTCACCCAGTCGCTCAAATGAAGAAAGCTTATGCCGTATACCATCCCCCCCATAACACAGGACAGCATCATTTGCGGCAGCAAATCCTTCAGCTGTTCCCCATATCCGTAGTTTAATATTTTTCGATTTGGCCAGGCGTTGATGGCCTGTCCGAGAAAGGTTGCAGGCAGTAAACTTAGCGCCATTGCCTCAACGCTAATGAACATTGTTGCCAATAGCAACCCGAGTTCAAAAAGCTTTTTAACGATCTCCAATTTAAGGAAAAGGTCACTACGTCCCATTGCCTTGATGGCATTTAGATTAGCGGTGTGTATCGGGAAAAATGCGTAAGTAAAGCAAAAGATCCTTAAAAAAAATACGCATGAAAGCCACTTTTCAGTCAAAACTATTCGTACAATCGGTTCAGCGCACACGGCTAATCCCATCATCAAAGGCATCATTAAAAACGAACTTATCTTAATTGCCCGACGCGTCATGTCTCTTACTAATTCCCGATCATCCTGCTCCTTCGCCATGGATGGAAATAATACGCTGTCCATGGACGTGTTTATATTTGTTACGATCAAATGCGGAAATTGGTTGCCTCTGTTGTAAAAAGCCAAATCATCAGAAGTGTATATTTTCCCTATGATCAGTTGTCTTACTTCTCTATATCCGGTGTTCAATAACGCCGAGGCAAGCAACTTCCACCCAAAGCCAAATAAATTCTTTAATCTCTGGATTGAAAATAGCCGTTTTGGTCTCCATTTTACGGTAATCCAAAGAATTATTGTATCAACAAGAGAATTAAAGAGCCCTTGCACCACCAGAGCCCAAACGCCATACCCCTTCCCGGCCATCCAGATACCGACGATCGCAGCCCCGATGGTTCCTCCCAACGTGGAGAAAAAGAACTTTTTAAAAAGCATCTGTTTGGACACATATGCCTGCTGAACATTCTTCACTCCTGCTATGATCAAAACAAGGCTCATGACCCTGATCAGCTTTGTAAGCTCCGGCATTTCATAAAACAAGGCTATATACGGAGCCACAAAAAACATGGCTATGTACAGAAGCGCACTCATCATAAGATTAAAATAAAAAACTGACGAGAAATCCACTTCATCCGCATCATTTTTTTGAATCAGGGCATTTCCCATGCCGCTGTCCACAAATACTTGCATAATGGCAGTAAAGACTGTGACAATTGCTACCGTACCATACACGGCAGGATCAAGTATTCTTGCAAGAACTACCGACACGATAAACGTAACGCCTTGTGCCCCGATTCGTTCCAAAAAACGCCATATAAAATTGCTTGTAATTGATTTTTGCCGATTATTCATGGCAGCTCACCGCCCTCACCAAAAGCAGGCAGGTTCTTAATAAACCATATTGCTTATAGAACAACCTCAAATATTTGTTTTTTAATACTATATCGCGATACTTTTTTTGTTTGAACAAAATGTCTGCTTCCTTTGCCATAATCACTTTGCGGAAAATGTCCGTATACTTGCCACCGGAATACTGATCGCATCTTTCAAGCATGTCTATTTTCTCGCGATCCAGCATTATCGCTTTATCGGAATCGATCCTTGTAAAAGTAGTTGCCGTCCATGACCCCTTGGAGTAATACCTGTACACACTCATTGTCTTATTTAGACTACAGTAACCAGTACGTCACTCATCTTCCACATCCTTCAACTTTCAATTGCACGGTCAGAAAAGCCTTTTCCTTTTAATTCTTCCCTCACGACTTATCCCACCTTATTCACTTTCTACTGGATAATACGATTTCACAGATTCTGTCAACATCTTCAAGCGCCAGATCGGCATACATTGGCAAAGTCAGTACTCTTTTGCTGACTTGAAGGGCAACCGGCGTTTCCAATGCATTGTACTTCCCATGAAAAGCAGAATATGTGCTGGTCAGCGGGTAGAAATATTTTCTGGCATGAATGTCATGTTCTGCCAGCGCATCATACGCATGGTCGCGGTCGGATCCAAAAAGCTGCTCGTTAAAGACAACGGGGAAGTACGCATAATTGGATGTCACCTCGGGTTGAACCACGTTCAGTTGAAGCCCCTCAACCCCCGCCAGATGGCTTCTGTAGCGCTCCGCCACCGCTTTCCGTTTGGAAATCTCGTCCTGAAGATGCCTCAGGTTACAAAGGCCCATTGCGGCACAAAACTCGTTCATCTTAGCGTTTGCCCCAACGGCACTTACCTCTTCCGGTCCATGAATGCCAAAATTCTTCAGATCATACAATGCATCCCCGAGTCTTTTATCATGGAATGAGACTGCTCCACCCTCTATTGTGTTGAAAACCTTCGTCGCGTGAAAGGAGAAGCAGGACGCATCTCCAAAGCATCCTACGCCTGTTCCTTTATAGGTTTCTCCAAAGGTATGGCAGGCGTCATAGATCACCCTTAGTCCGTATTTGCGGGCAATCCCGTCAATCTCTTCAATGTTGCAGACATTCCCATATACATGCACGGGAAGGATTGCGCAAGTCCGCTCCGTGATCAGGCCCTCCAGCTTCCCGGTATCCATTGTAAATGTCACGGGATCAATGTCACAGAAGACCGGCTCCAGACCATTTCGAACAATTGCATGCGTAGTCGAAGCAAACGTAAATGGCGTCGTGATCACTTCTCCCCGTAAATTCATGGCCTGAAGCGTCAATTCGATCGCCATATGACCATTCGTAAAGAGCTCCACGTTCTCCACGCCCATGAAGCTGCGTAGCGCCTCCTGCAGTTGCATGTGCTTTGGTCCCATGTTGGTCATCCAATGTGTATCCCAAATTTCCTTGATTTCATTTATGTATTCATCCAATTCAGGCATGGATGATCTGGTTACCAAAATCTTATTCATTGCGTTCATCTCCAAGTGGGAATACGACAATACAACCTGATTGCCAGTTCGCTTTACCTTTTTGTATAACTCCTGTTCAGCCCCATTACATACTCATAGCTGTTAATATGCATCAATTTTGAGACCGTGACATAAATGCCCCTCATGACGACGCTATGGCTGAATGAATTGCCCTGAAAAAAGCAAGATCGTTCTGAGTGTTCCATATCGGGAATGGTACAGTCTGACATTTCTTTTCGATTGAATTATCTCTCTGTATTTCTTTTGCTTATAGAGGTTTTCATCCTTTTCAAATCAATCGCGTCACTGAAAATATCGTGATAAAGTCCGTTAAAATAACGATCAAAGCCTTCAAGCATCTTTATATTACTGTTGTTCATGGCAATTGCTTTACTCTCATCGCCGATGGCAAAATTTCTGGCTGTCCATGATCCTTCAGAATAACACCGATACACACTCATGGTTAATGGAGTGTATCTTCTTTGCCGTGCGAGGTGAAACACATCAGTGCGAATATGACAGGAAAGAAAACACCCATGCATTCACCCTTAATTTCAAATACCGTAAAAGCAATAAAGCTCATAATGGCAAGCATGCGATACTCCGATTCTTTTCTGATTCTCGGAATGGTTTTCAATGTAATTGCAACCAGAATAATAACAAACAAGGATCCAAATAATCCATAATATAGAATTGAACGCATGTAACCAAGGTCAGTAGACATATAGTATCCGCCATTTACGCCCGCATATCGGCCGTCTCCAAACAGCAAGGTTGGGATGCTGGGAACAAACGCCATACGCCTCATGATATTCAGTGATATTGCGTTGAACCCTCTTCCGTTTAACATATTTACGAGCACTTCCAATTGCCAGGCCAAACTTGCATTATCTCCCTTAAATTGACCTACGAGCAGAATCACAAGAAGAGTAGCAAAAGCGCCCAACAGTACAAACTTGAGAAATGTTGTTATACGGTGTAGCCTCGTTAAAACCAAAATAACAAATAATAAGAGGCAGAGGATCGAGAGCAGAAGGCTTGTTCTGGAATACAAGAATTCTCCGAGGATTGTCCAAGCATATAAAATCCATATTCCCAATCTGATTCTGTTGTTTTCTCGTAAGCTCTTAAATGCAAAGAACAATACAAACAGATTTGCAAGCGCACACTTAATTCCGGAGCTGTATACAGACAGCCCGGCAAATCCGATTCTGGTTCTGTATTTTTCTACTTGCATGATACTGCGCGCATAATCAGACATGCTTACGTTCTTTATGATGAATTCCCTGTATGACGGAAAAACTATGGCAATAACAGAAGAGAAAACATACAGCATCATCGCATAAATAAAATTTAGCATAAACTTTTCGCACAGGTCATTTTCGCCCTCTGTCTTATAAATTCTGACGCAAATTACCAGGCAGGTAAGTACTGTCGCGATGATCGTAATATACTCTCCAAAATATGAATAATCCTGCGTTCCGTGCAGAATGGGAGTAAGAAGAATCATGCCTCCCCATACAGCAAACAGCAGGAGAACCATTTTCTTCCTTGAATGGCAAAGAATCATTCTACTGATAATCTTTGAAATGATTCCTGCATTCAATACAAGATATACGGCAACCAACGCCCAAACAAGTAGCTTCTGCACTGTTTCGTATCTATTCAGATAGAATATATTCATTAAATACGCAGTCATAAGAACAGTAAATATTCGTCGACAGTTCAAGCGAATTTTCATAAGCGTATCCTTTAGATTTCAAAAGGCCAAGCAAACGAAATCTCAAAAAATGTCATTCAATCATAGCAATTTTATGATAAAAGTCTGACCTGTTCTTATATGAGTTAAAGAATTTCTCATACTTGTCCAAGGCATTTTTTCTGATCTCATCCCTTTTTGTATGTTCAAGGCTTAAGAAATCTTCTATTGATTTTATGATTTCTTCCGGCGAGGGATCCGATGGAAGAAGAAAACCGACATTATTATCACATACCTCAGAATTCCCTCCCACGTCGGTTGCAATGATTGGTATTCCATAGGACAAGGCCTCAACCAATGCCACGGGAATTCCTTCCGTTGTACTTAGGTTCACTGCAATATCTACGGCATGTTCTTTGTAGAATGCATGAACTTCCGCATTGGGTAAAGCCCCCAACCAAGACACAGTAATATTCGTTGGCAACGTATTCGCCATTTCAAGCAGTTCATTAAACAGAACGCCATCACCTATATGCGTCCAATGTATGCGTGTTTTCTCAGTCAAGGAAAGTGCCTTTATTAATAAATCAATTCTCTTTAATTCTACACATCTGCTACATGTTACAATATGATATGGATTCCCGTCTGTTGGAGATGAAACGGCCTGATTTTCCTTTGTTGTCCCAAGATAATCCAAATGACAGTTATCCACTCTCCACTTCCAATGCTTCGCATGATCATTCATATACTCATCCATTCGCTTTTTGCTAATGAAGGAAATGTAATCCAGCCGTTCATGGCAGAATTCTTTGCATGAGTAATCGATCTGCTTATTCCGAGAGCCATCTATTTCAAAAGCATGTGCCAGAGAAACAAGAGTCGCTTTATGATATGTATCTTTTAATAAACTAACGGCATACGCCGTTTCATAAAACCATAAAGATACGATCACCCATCTGTCCCCCTGGTCTTTTATATACTTCCTGCATAGTCTGTTCAGAACTGATTTGCAACGCAAGAAGTACATCATATCCTTGAGATAATCAACCGTCACAACCTTATGAAATGTTGCACGAAATACTTCCTTTAGAATTCTGCGATCTACCTGAAAAAAAGATTCCGCCAATTCTTTCATTCCCCAGCTTCGCATAAATGGTTCATATGTTACGTTCGCATATTGATTGCAGACTGCCTGTAATTCATCGTCTTGTGGAGCAATAAGCACTACTATCTCGTATTCCTGCGATGCAAATTGAATTTCATTGGAAATGAATGCGTGTATATTGTGACTAAAGAGAATAATACTGTCCTTCATAACAATCACTCCAATATATTTGACAAATATGTTTCCGCAACCTGACTGTCTGAATACTGAGCTGCAGTTGCTATTGCCTTTTCTGAGATTTGTTTCCTTTCAGCATCCGTCATCCGGAGTATTTTTGAAATAATCTCTGACAGCTCTTTGGAATTACCTTGTTCGCATAAGAAACCATTGACTCCATCAATGATGATTCCGTCAACTCCACCGCCCTTTGCCGCGATAACGATGCATCCCTGAAGCATGGCTTCCAAGTAGACCAGTCCGAAGACCTCCCTCTCGCTGATCAAGGCAAAGACATCACTTTGATACATCATTGTAATCAAGGCATCTCTTTCAACTTTCCCCGTGAACACGATCCTATCAGAAAAGCCTTTTTTCTTTGCATGTTCTTCTAAGTCTTCCCTGAGCTGGCCTTCCCCAACAACTTTTAATTGACGAATCTCATTCTTACCAAATTCAGCGCAGGCAGCGATAACCGCGTCAATCCGCTTATAATTCACCAATCTGCCTGCACATATGATTTGCAGTTCACGATCTCTTATGGTCTTGCCTGAAATCTGCCGTTTCTCGATATACTGATCAGGAATGCCGGAAGGACAAACAAAAGGATCATCGTTCAAATTCAGGTTTGCCTTAAGTATTTCAGCATTGGTTTTCGATCTGCAGCCTATCCGGTGAATGTTCTTTACATATTGTCTGACATTGTATTTTTTTATGTATTTCCTTGTAACTTCACTATGGAATACAAACGCAGATTTACACTTATAATACTCCGTCAACATCGAAATGAGACGCAATTGAGGATTCAGCCAGTGTCCCGTAATGATGTCAGGAACAAAGCCGTTTTCCTCCAGAATACCTGCAATGCTCTCTACCTGACGCTTACACCTAGCTTCGGTAAAGTTTGCACTCGGAATGTATTTGAGCATCGGTCTGTTATAGACACAAACGCCTTCATCAATAAGCTCAAAAGGCTTTGCCCAAATCCGGCTTGACAGATTCGATTCTGTGATATTGTATTTTCTCATTAGGAACGGCCTAATGAAATTGACTCCCCAGTAGCAAATCAAAGGGAATTTGGTCGAATTTACAATAACGATGACTCTATTTCCTTGCTTTACCCATTCTCTTGCAAAGTATGGAACGATCCAAGGGGAATCCTTTTTGGGATAATTCTTGTTTGGATACTCATTTGTAAGGCAAAGGATATTCATTTTCTCACCTGATCTCTTCCTCAAACACGTCAAGCGCCCTTCTTACAACATCGTCCATGTCGTAGTACTTGTATTCAGCCAGTCTTCCCAAGAAAATAACATTCTTTTCTCTGGCTACCATATCCCTGTATTGCTGGGCCAGGGCTTTCCACTCTGCCGTCGGGAATGTGTAGAATGGCTCATCTCCATCGTAAGGGATCTCTTTCAGGATGGTTGTCTTGTCGCTTTTCTGACCGGTCATCTTCTTGAACTCTGTAATTCTTGTGTATGCATAGTCCCTAGGCCAACGTGTGCTGGCAACGGGCTGGTATGATTCACAGTCATGGGTTTCAAAGATAAACTTGAGACTGCGCCACTTGAGTTTACCAAGCTGATAATCAAAATAGTAGTCAAGAGGACCCGTGTATATCAATTTCTCATATTGGATATCACCCAGCACCTCTTTATAGTCAGTGTTCAACAGGACTTTGATTTCAGGATGATCAAGCATTTTTTGACACATCTTTGTAAAGCCACCCTTTGGATTCCCCTGATACTGATCCGTAAAATATCTGGTATCGCGATTTTTTCTAAATGGAATCCTGCCAATAACGCTTTTATCAAGCTGCGAAGGGTCTGTTCCCCATTGTTTCATCGTAAAGAATTTGAAAAACTTCTCGTAAATATCCCGGCCGGCTTGGCTCAACACCACGTCTTCGCTTGTCTTAACTTCGTCAATCTTCACTTTGCGACTTTCAATGAATCCTTCCATCTCATCCTCAGACAGGTTCAAATTATAGAGCTGATTGATGGTCTCCAGTGAGATTGGCACGGGAACAAAGTTCCCATCCACATAGGAAAGCACCCTGTGCTGGTATTCATGCCAGTCACAGTATTGACAAATATAATCAAATACTTCCTTATCATTTGTGTGAAAGGTATGCGGACCATATTTCTGAACAAGAATACCGGCAGCATCATATTCATCGTATATATTTCCACCGACGTGATCACGTTTTTCAATAATAAGCACTTTTTCGTGAAGCTGGGTTGCAATCCGCTCAGCAACCGTAATCCCGGCAAGTCCTGCCCCCACTACAACATATTTGAACTTCATCGTTTCCTCTCCCTGGCCATCTCCATGATATATTTCCCATACTCTTTATAAACATTGCTTACGGAAAACTCGCTTTCAAATAATTTTCTTGAATTTTTCTTCATTTGATTTAGTAATTCACGATCATCGGAGAGTCTTTTTAATGCCTGAAAAAGCTCCTCCGCATTTTCATAATGCACTCCGCATTGATTCTTAGTAACAACATCCAACATAACTCCCGTCGGCTGAAGCATGACCGCTAATCCCAGTGATAAGGATTCGCTGAATTTGTTTGGCATCTGCATGTCAAAGTTTTCGTTTTTCTTATATGCCATAAGCCCTATATCAGAAAGATAACCCAAATCGGCTATATCCGTCTGATTCACCCAACCAGGAAGGACAACATTATCCAGCCCTCTATCCTTTACAACCCGCTGATAATGTTCAAGCAATTCCCCTTTTCCGCATAGCAAAAAAAGAACATCCGTCTTCCTCACTTTACAAAGAGCGGCAGCTTCCATAAGCGTGTCAAAGTCAACAAGCTGCCCAAATTGACCAAAGAAACAGCAGACGATTCCAGGATAGTTTTCATATTCTTTCCATCTGGAATTCTCACTTAATGCCGTCGCAACACCTTGATCCGGATAAGACACAAAGAAAACTCGGTCGTTTTTTCCCCTGCTTCTCTTAGCATAACCCAGTCCCCAATTCAGATACGGATCAGTAGTACCAACAAGACCATCCGCATGCCTTAGCGCATTACCCAGCATCTTTTTTAAGGGCAGGATTCCAATTGAAACGGCTGTTCGCATCAATCCGTGAAATGGAGAAACAAATACATCGGGGTTGAGGTCCCTCAAATCAACGATTACGGGAACATTGTGCTTTCTGGCAAACTTCACCGTAAAATGCGCTTGAGCGACCGTCGGCATCGCAGATACAATAACATCGGGCAATTCCTCTTTCTCAGCCCGTATATAAAAGCCTTTTGCTGTCTTCCATTCATGAATCATTCTCCGGACACAGACATTCTTTTTGTATCCACAGGAATGAATCAGCTTCATTTCCAAATTCTCCGTGACTTTTATATCCTTATCTTCATGATACCTGAACTTCTTCTGGTAGTGATTAAACGTGGACTGCCACCAGGTTACTTCCGGCCCGAGCTTTTCAAGTTCAAAAGCGAGGAGACCCATTCTTTGAAGTCTTGGGTTATTATCATCCCCCGGCAGATTCTCACCTTCATTTACCAGCCAAACCTTTAGTTGTCTCATTATGCTTCTCCGTAACTTGGAATTTTCTGTAATCCTTTCCCATTACTGCCAATACGGTGCGGAACATCGTCAATATTTCCCTTAGAAAGCGAAAGCGGCGGACAGACTCCAAATTCCACACCATCTTCGCTGGCAATACTTCTTCAACATACACTTTGTCAACATCGTCCGCAACGCTTAACAGCGTCTCTTCATCCTTATATCTGATGCTTGCCTCACTTGTTATGCCCGCAGGCATCAGTAACGTTGCATAAAATTCAGGCTGATACTTTTCTACGTATTTCACGGCTTCCGGCCGGGTGCCTACAAAGCTCATGTTCCCGGAAATCACGTCAAATAATTGGGGCACCTCGTCAAGCCTGAAATGCCGGAGCTTGGCGCCAATCCTGGTAATCCTACTGTCATTGCCAACCGTGACTGCAGTACCAATACTATCCGCATTCATAACCATTGTTCGAAACTTGTGGATTCTAAAATGCTTGCCGTAGGTTGTCACTCTTTCTTGTCGATATAGGGCCGGTCCATGGTCTTCCCTCTTGACCATGAATGCAATAAACGCCATTGGGATGGCAAGGATTATGAGAAGAATAATCGAAAGCGAAAAATCGAACACTCTTTTCAGCGCCAGCTGACCACGTTTTTTGTAAAGCACCTCCCAATAGGGGCGTACTTCAGGAATCTTCATGAATGCCGGAAGATCCTCCCATTTTTTTATCATGCTTCAACTATCCTCTCTGCCTTCACTCTGCATTCGTCTCTGTTTTTCCAAAAGTCTATCTTTTCACGTATCAATGCCCCTTCACCCCCGAACCTCGCGCACTACCTCACTTAACATTTCACACACGTATTTAACATCCTCATCTGACAACAATGTATGGAGTGGAAGCGTGATAACATTATGATAGTAATCATATGCATTCGGATAAGCTGAGCAATCCTTTCCATAAGCCGTCATCATCGGTAACGGCTTATAATGGACATTTGTAGCCACACCTCGTTCCGCCATTTTTTTGATAATTTCATTTCTTTGTTCAATGTCTATCCCCGGAATGCGAATGAGGTAGAGATGATTAGAGCTGTTCATATTTTCCAAATGATGCACCAAATAGCTAATCCCCAGCTCATCACATGCCTTATCATACTCAGCCATGATCTGCGCTCTTCGATTCAAAAGTCCTTGATATCTATCAAGCTGCCGAAGGCCAATGGCAGCCATTATGTCAGTCATATTGCATTTGTACCACGGTCCGATGATATCATATTCCCAAGTGCCAATCTTTTCCTTCGCCAATGCGTCCTTACTTTGACCGTGAAGAGACAGGAGTTGGAACATCTTGTATATCTCAGCATCCTCAATTCCCACTAACGGAAGCCAGGTCGCCGCTCCTCCCTCTGCCGTTGTAAAATTCTTTACGGCATGAAAACTGAAAGACGTAAAATCAGCGATGGCACCGGCATTTTTACGTTGACCGCGGAAATCTCTGTTTGCTCCAAGCGCATGGGCGGCATCACTTACAATTGCTACGCGCCCAATCGTCTGCTGAATCCGCGATGAAAGATCATTGAGAGGATTGTCGTGGTCGTCCATGGGGCGAAAGTATTCCCGTTTTTTTTCCGCAATCTCGAAGATACGCTCATAATCACAGACCATACCGCCAAGATCCACAGGGATTATTGCTTTTGTCTTAGGTCCGATGACGCGATCTAAAGCCTCGTAGTCCATTTCCGGCATATGTGAAAAAGGGGCTCCATCCTTTTGAATGTCTACGAATCTCACTGAAGCTCCACAATGTACGACCGCCGATGCGGTCGAAGTATATGTATAAGCCGGGACAATGACTTCATCGCCAGGGCCAATGCCAAGTAATCTAAGATTTAACTCCTCTGCTGCCGTTGCAGAACTCAAACATGCAACTTTATTACCGTACTTCTCTATGGCCTCCTCAGTTGAGCAATCGATGTCCGTTTTGCCTGTCTCAATATATGCAGCAATGCGACGTTCCAGTAATTTCGTGCGCGGCCCCGTAGTAATCCAACCGGAACGAAGTGCTTCTGCAACTTCCATAATTTCCTGTTCACCAATGTCAGGTGGACTAAAGCGAATAATATGTTTTTCCATATTCATGTTAAGCTCCGATTCTACTTATTACCACAATGTGAAAGTCTGCTCGATAATGCCCCCTTTGCCAGAGGCTTTACACCCATTTTCCAGACAAAAAAACCGTCTGGCGTGAGAGTTCAACGATACTCCCTTTACCTGACGGTTAAGAATACATATGAAGCTAAAATAGGCACAGTTATGTGCTGTGCTGTGCTGTGCTGTGCTGTGCTGTGCTGTGCTGTGCTGTGCTGTGCTGTGCTGTGCTGTGCTGTGCTGTGCTG